>JBFWMB010000001.1:0-115406 GCA_050251815.1 Salinivirgaceae bacterium
GATTAAGCTTACAAATAATATTTGTGAGGTGTTGTGTTTTATGTAATCGTTAGTGGCGTCAGACATAAATGAAGCCCCTTTAGCTCCTTTAATCAAAATGAAGTAAGTAATGGCTGTAATGGCAAAACCACCCCAGACCGCACCAAAATACTTCATGGGCTTTTTATAATTAAAGGTAAAGATGAAGCGCGAAATGGCCTGAACCAGCAAACCTACGGTAAAGGAGATTACCACCGAAAGCAGAATTCCCGATATAATGGCCAGTGCTTTGCTGGAATTGATAAAATCGCCAACAGTGGCCGCCCTTTCCACCCCATCGATCAACAGGGTTGTTTCGCCGCTAAAACCCACTTTTACCAGGGCTACTGCAACTGAAGCTCCCAATAGTTCAAAAACAATAGAAACGGTGGTCGATGTAGGTAAACCGATGGTGTTAAAGAAGTCGAGCAGTAGTATGTCGGTAAGCATTACCGCCATAAAAACCACCATAATTTCGGTAAAATAAAAATGCTGGGGATGAAAAATTCCTTTACGGGCCACTTCCATCATTCCGCTCGAAAAGGTTGCTCCAATAAGAATACCAATGCTGGCAACTATCATAATTACATACCTTGGTGCCACTTTTGAGCCGATGGCCGAATTCAGAAAATTTACTGCGTCGTTGCTTACACCAACAATCAAGTCGGAGATTGCCAGAGCAAACAGAATGAACACTAATACCAAATATATATCCATATTTTAAAGTTTTTGGTTACGCCGCAAAAGTATGGCTTTTAAAGGGGCTCAATGTTAAATTATTGTTAACTCTACTTTAATTGAACTTTATAATTGCATCGCGTGAACAATGAATTAAAAATTGATAAAAGTTACTCCATTTTATTTAAAAATCGTATTAAATGTTCGGTAATCTGTCTTTAATTTTTTTTCCAATCACTTCGAAAAAAGGCTTTTTCGGGTTGTATATTACATGCAGTGCATTCGGAATTACCTGGATGTCGAGTTCATTAGGCAGGTTAATGGGTTCGCCGTCGAGATGCCCTTTAAGATTCTCGCGGGCAACAATTTTCACCCGGGTTCCCCGGATAATTTTCATGTATTTCGATTTATCGAGCCGCTTGTTAAATAATTTAATTGCCAACTGACCGGCTTCCACTTTTGGAAATTCACTCATCAGGCAAACATCCAACAAACCATCGTTAATAATAGCATGCGGCGAAATGTAAGCGTTATTTCCGAATTGAGCCGAATTGGCAAAACTGATTAAGAAGGCTTTTAAATGATGTTCCTGGCCTTCGATATAAACCTTATACTCGGCGGGTTTGTATTTTTGAAATTCAACTGTTGCCAGCTTTGCATAAGGTATGGGTCCCCGTTTTGATGCGGCAGCAAAAAGATGAGCAATATGTGCATCGAAACCTATTCCGGCCACATTAACAAAATATTCGCCATTAAGCGATGCCATGTCAATTTTCTGGATGTGCGGTTCATTTATAAGCTCAATGGCTTCTTTAACCCGCATGGGAATATTCAGGTGCCGTGCCAATCCATTGCCTGAGCCTACAGGAACAATTCCCATGATACACGGGCTATTAATCAGCCCTTTGGCAACTTCGTTTACCGTTCCGTCGCCGCCAACTGCCACAACCATTTGATAATCGGCTACCGCATTTTGACTCAGCAACGTTGCATGCCCGCGGTATTCACTAAACACCATATCAAAATCGTACAGTTGCCTGTCAATTGCAGTATTTAACACATCTGAAAAACCTTCTTGTTTTCCCGTTCCAGATATGGGATTTATAATAAAAAGAACTCGTTTTTTATTCATGCTTAGTAATACTAGAGCTAATAACCGGATTATATTTCATCAAATTTTCTTCCATTCGTACATTGAACTGTTGAATAACACCTTTTAATAACAGTTCACCTGCTTGGGTTTCTACCATTAGTGAATTAGGAGTTGGCAATGGGTTTAAAGGTTGATATAAAAGCGTGTCGATAGAAACCACTTTGCTACCATTGAAATGTAAGGCATAATTGTTGAAAACCAATTGATACAAGCCGTTTGAATAAGCAACGGCAAAACCCTCGGGAGTATTTCGAAAAACACTGGTTCCGAAAGCTACAAAAGGTTCAGAATAATGCAAATAATCGAGTACTGAAGGAAAAATATCAGTTTGCTGACAAATTCTTTCCGATAAACCCGTAAGTTTTTTATCACCAGGGGCAAAAAATACCAAAGGAACGGCATATTTGCCCACATTGCTTTTATAAAAATCGGCTTCTGCCTGAGCGGTATGATCGGCAGTTAATACAAAAAGCGTGTTTTTATACCAGGATTGTTTTTCAGCGGTTTCAAAAAAACGTTTCAGGGCAAAATCGGCATAGCCAATACTTTCAAGATTGATCAGGTTTCCTTTGGGAAATTTGCCGACATATTTTTCAGGAATACTATACGGATGATGCGAACTCAGGGTAAAAACCGAAGTGAAAAAGGGTTCTTTCATCCGTGAAATTTGGTCGCAAAAATATTGCAGGTAAGGTTCGTCATATATTCCCCAATTTCCGTCGTAATCCCCATCATTTGGGTATTCATTCATTCCAAAATACGCATCGATGCCAGCCAACTTTGTAAAATTATCAAAACCCATCGTTCCATTTTTTCCTCCATGGTAAAACGAAGTTTGATAGCCTTTGCTTTTAAGTATTGCAGCCAGACTTTCAATATGGTTCGAACTGTAAAGCGAAGTTACGTATGCATTGTCCATTAAGGCAGGAAGACTGCTTAAAATTGATGGCAAAGCTTCGATGGAACGTTTCCCGTTGGCAAAGGCATGGGTAAAGGTTAACCCTTGCTGCATAATAGAATCAAAGTTGGGCGTATATCCCTGATTATTATTCAAAAAGCCACTGTATTCACGGCCAAAACTTTCTAAAATAATAATTACTACATTCTTATTTCTAAATTCTTGCTTGTGGTTCAGTCTAATTTCCGGATTAAAAATGGAATCGAGTTGTTGTGAATCGAAATAATTTGGATTGGGTAAAACTTTTCGTCCCCAGGTTTTTACCACTGTAAAGGGTGAATTTAAAACCAATCCGGCATATTCAGGCGAAGTGTACTTAACAGCAGCAATTACACCGATAGGCTTAAGTTGAAAACCACCCCGACCAAAAATAATCATAAAAAAAAGTACAACGGAGCCTATTAGTAATTGTAATCCTTGTTTTAATGGCGAGAAACGTTTTTCAGGCTTAGCTTGTTCTTTTTGATTTGGATACAGGCGGGCAAAAACATAGATAAACAAACCAAAAAACAAGAACAGGAACCAGTAATCTTTTATAAACTCGGGTAAAAGGGCAATAAAATCGTTTCCCAACCATTCTTTGGTAAAAAAATCGGCACCCAAACGCTTACCTTCAAATTCATAAAATTTTACATCAATCATATTCAAAGCCAATACAAAAGTATTCACTACCAGGAAAAGAATTTTAAGCACAAGTTGATACCATGTTCTACTAACCAAAGATACAGGTAACACACTCAAGAGTACAAACACCAGGTTAAAAAGTGCTACAGTAGCTAAATCGAAGCGAAGCCCATATATAAAATGAAGGATAACCTGAAAGAAACCCAAACCGGAGTAAAGTTTAAGGTTAAAAAAATAAAAAACCAGTCGGGTAAGCGTTAAAAAAAACATCACCAGAAACAGACGTAACCCTAACTGATACAATTGTTTGTAATAATACCTCATAAGCACACACGGCAATTTGATATTGCCGAAGCAAAAGTAATTAAAATATTGATTTTATATAAAAACAAAAGGCAGCCAAAGTGGCTGCCTTTTAAAAATATGCTTTTGAGCTGTTTACATTAAGAAACTCAGCAAAATACCTGCTGCTACAGCAGAACCAATAACTCCTGAAACATTTGGTGCCATGGCATGCATCAGCAGGTGGTTGGTGGGATCTTCAGCGAGTCCCATATTCTGCACCACCCGGGCACTGTCAGGAACAGCTGAAACACCAGCAGCACCAATCATGGGATTGATTGGGTTGCTTTTGTTCGAAAACAGATTCATTACTTTAGCAAAGATAACACCTCCCGCAGTGGCTACCATAAAGGATGCTGCTCCCAATCCAAAAATCATAATGGAATCGGGCGTTAAAAATACATCGGCCTGGGTTGATGCACCCACGGTAATTCCCAACAAAATGGTGATGGTGTTTATTAAAGCATTACTTGCCGTGTCGGCCAAACGATTGGTTACACCACATTCTTTAAAAAGATTTCCAAGGAAAAGCATACCTAAAAGAGGCAAAGCCGTTGGAGCAATGTAAGCTGTAATTAACAAGGCAATAATGGGGAACATTATTTTTTCCAAACGAGAAACTGCTCGGGGTGGACGCATGCGTATTGAACGCTCTTTTTTGGTGGTAAGTAACTTAATAATGGGAGGCTGAATAACCGGAACCAATGCCATGTAGGAATACGCAGCAATAGCAATGGGACCAATAAGGTTTTTCACTACTTCGCCATTGGCCATAATATTCACTCCGTTTGCCAGTTTCGACGATAGAAAAATAGCTGTTGGGCCGTCGGCACCACCAATAATACCAATCGCTCCCGCTTCAGGAGGCGCAAATCCCAATAACAAGGAACCAAGAAAGGTAACAAAAATACCTACCTGAGCTGCTGCTCCCAAAAGCATCAACTTTGGGTTCGATATTAAGGACGAAAAGTCGGTCATGGCACCAATTCCCATAAAAATTAGTGGTGGATACCAACCTTGCAACACTCCCTGATACAAAATATTCATCACACTTCCCGGCTCGTAAATCCCTAGTTTCAAATTAAAATCAACTGCCTGAAACATGGGAATGTTTCCAATCAGAATTCCCATTCCAATAGGTATCAGCAATAAAGGCTCGTAATCAAATTTAATGGCAAGAAAAATAAAGAAGATGCCAATAAGTACCATAACCAGGTGACCAGGGGTAGCATTTGAAAAGCCGGTAAATTCGTAAAAGTTCAACAAACCATGTACAGCACCTGAAACATGTTTGTAGCTTACTTCATCGCTTTCAACAAGCGTACCATCAACAAATGTTAAAACACGCTGCGGTAACTGTATAGTCTCTGGGGTTGTGGCATACTGATAACTGGTAGCATTGGGATCGAGATTTTTTCCAAAATGAACTACATTTAACGGGTTAAAGTCCATAATTAACCGCTTGCCATCAAGATGCCAACGCCCTGAAAAACGCTGTTTTACTGAATCCATTACAAATGTATTCACTCTTTCACCATGAATTACATCTTCTTTAAATTCAATGGTTTTGTAGCGTTCAACGGTGCGAATAGCCGACCAATCAGTTATGGTATCCGGGTTTATTGTAGCATTGGGAATATATCCTCCGGCTTTGTTCATCCATTTACCGCTTTTAATTTGCATTTCCAGATCCTTTTCTGCCCGAACCGGATTCCAGAAAACAAGACCTGCCAAAAGGATTAAAAAAGAAACTATTTTTATTTTAAACATAACTTTCAAATTTCCGGTTTATTCCAACTCGAGTAAAACATCCTCCTGCAATACGGCATCGCCAACAGCTACCTTAATAGATTTTACTACGCCATCTTTTTCCGACATAATGTTATTCTCCATTTTCATAGCTTCCATTATCAGCAGCACATCACCGCGTTTAACCGTATCGCCCACAGCCACTTTCAATTTAAAAATTGAACCAGGCAGCGGAGCTTTTACTTTGTAACCTGCTGAATCTTTTTTGGTAATGGTACCTTCGCCCGGTTTTGAAACCACCGGTTGACGAACCAGTTTTGGGGTTTTGGTAACTTTCATTTCTTTATGAACTTCAACCTCGTAACTGGTTCCGTTAACTTCGAGATGCGCAATGTTATCGTCAACGTCCTTAATCAGAACCTCGTATTTTTGACCCTTTATGGTGAAATCGAATTTTTTCATCGCTTTATTATTTTAATGGGGTATTGTAGATATTGTAAATTTTTGAACTCCAGGGCGAATACCTGCGCTGAATGCGGCTTATGGTAATAACATTGGGTTCCTCATCGTGCATGTCGTTTAAATAAAGATGCAGTGCCATACTAATGGCAGCACTGACATCACCACCCACCGACAATTCATCGGGTTGGTTGGTTACCTCCTTGCCTTTACGACGAAGTTCGGTCCTGACTTTCATATTGATAATCCGTGGTATTGCGGTAAATATTAGAATTAAGACTACCAACGCCAGAAACACAATGATATAACCTACCAATGCCACCGTGAAACCACCTTGATTTGCAACTGATTCAATCATAATATTGGTTTTTAAAGGGGTATATTACAATGTTTTTTAGGAGGATTCGATAGTTTCTTTGTAGCCAGACTTTCAAATCCACGGATAATGCGGAACCTTGAATTTCGGGGCTCAATAATATCATCGATGTAACCATAGGCCGCTGCCTGATAAGGATTTGCAAACTTTTCTTTATACTCGGCAACCTTTTCATCTACAAATTTTGCCCGTTCTTCCGGATCGGTTAATTCTGCCAGTTTTCGACCTTCCAATACTTCAATAGCACCAGAGGCTCCCATTACAGCAATCTCGGCAGTTGGCCAGGCATAATTCAAATCGCCCCGTAATTGTTTGCAAGACATTACATCGTGTGCACCACCGTATGATTTACGCAAAGTAATTGTAATTTTGGGTACAGTGGCTTCACCATAGGCAAACATTAATTTTGCTCCATGAATAATAATACCTCCGTATTCCTGTCCGCTTCCGGGTAAAAATCCGGGAACATCAACCAGCGTTAAAATCTGAATGTTAAAAGCATCGCAAAAACGAACAAAACGAGCAGCTTTACGCGAGGCTTCAATATCAAGCACTCCAGCCAGATAATTAGGCTGATTGGCTATAATTCCGGTGGGTACTCCATTAAATTTGGCAAAACCTACAATGATATTTTTGGCATAATTTCGATGTACTTCTAAAAATTCCTGTGAATCGACAATGGTATAAATTACATCCTTCATATCGTACGGATGATTGGGATTTTCAGGAATAATTTCGTTCAATGAATCTTCCAGGCGATCAATCGGATCAGAACAAGGAGTTACCGGCGGTTCTTCCAGATTGTTTTGCGGAAGGTACGAAAGTAATTTTCGGATAATTAAGATGCCTTCCTTCTCATCGTCGCAAAGAAAATGCGATACACCGGATTTGGTGGCATGAATGGTGGCTCCTCCCAAATCTTCGGTCGAAATATCTTCACCGGTAACTGTTTTCACAACTTTTGGACCTGTAACAAACATGTAACTCGATTTGTCGGACATAAGCACAAAATCGGTCAAAGCGGGTGAATAAACGGCTCCACCGGCGCAGGGACCAAAAATGGCTGAAATCTGCGGTATAACACCCGAAGCTAATATGTTGCGCTCAAAAATCTCGGCATATCCGGCCAAAGAAGTTACTCCTTCCTGAATACGTGCGCCTCCACTGTCGTTGATTCCGATAACCGGAGCTCCAACTTTCATGGCCATGTCCATTACTTTGCAAATTTTTTGAGCAAAGGTTTCTGAAAGTGAGCCTCCAAAAACAGTAAAATCCTGCGAAAAAACGTACACTACGCGTCCGTCGATGGTACCGTGACCGGTAACCACACCATCGCCCAAAAATTTTGTTTTCTCCAGTCCAAAGTTGGTGCATCGGTGGGTAACAAACATGTCAAACTCTTCAAAACTGCCTTCGTCCAACAACATATCGATACGCTCACGAGCGGTAAACTTACCTTTTTGATGTTGCGCTTCAATTCGTTTTTCGCCGCCTCCCAAACGGGCCTGTACCCGTTTATCAATTAATTCTTTGATTTTATCCTGATTTGCCATAGTAAATCGTTTATATAAATTTTATTTATTGTCGCACAGTTCGGTAAGCACTCCTAAAGTTGATTTGGGATGGAGAAATCCTATGTTTAGTCCTTCGGCACCTTTGCGACCCGCTTTGTCGATAAGTTGCACACCGGCCTCTTCTGCGTTTTTAAGCGCTGTATTTACATCATCGACAGCAAAAGCTATGTGATGTATGCCTTGTCCTTTTTTCTCTAAAAATTTGCCTATGGGTCCTTCCGGATCGGTCGACTCCAACAATTCAATTTTTGTATCACCCACTTTAAAGAAGGCTGTTTTTACTTTCTGATCTTTAACCTCTTCAACCGCATAGCATTTTAATCCCAAAACTTTCTCGTAAAAGGGAATCGATTCTTCGAGACTATTAACCGCAATTCCAATGTGTTCAATGTGCGTAGGCTTCATAATTAAATATTTTAAGGTAGTTATTATTATAATGATGCTGATTTATGTTACATATTCAAAAATCAGTTTTATCTGCTATTTTGCTTTCAATTTAAAAGCGCTTAAGTTGTTGACCCAAAAAAACCGTTACCGGAATACACTCATCTAATCTTCAAAGGCTGTAAATCTGAATTTTAATTACAGATTAACTTTGAATTAATAAGGTGCAAAAATATTAAAGTAGAATTCAGAAACCATGACAAAACCACACTATTTGCAGTTGTTATTCAACATAAGCTTCAAAATTGAAAGAAAAAACCAAAACCCTCTTATAAATCATAAATTTTAATGCTGAAGAACATCGTAAAAAGCTTGTTGAATTTCGGTACGAATATTTAAATCCAGCAGCAATTTATTCTCAGCATTTGGGAAGGTTCGGTTGCTTAAAAACACATAAACCGATTGGTTTTGCGGGTCAACCCAAAGGTAAGTTCCGGTGAATCCCGAATGGCCAAAACTTTCGGGCGATGCCGACTCACTGGTTGGACCAGGATCGCTGGATTTTAAGGCCGGTTTATCAAAACCCAAAGCACGACGGTTGTGCCGACGCGAAAAATAAGGTCGGGTATATAATTCGAACGAACGTGGCGAAAAATAACTTTCTCCTCCGTAGGTTCCTTTATTTAGAAATAATTGCCCTAAAATAGCCATATCGTTAGCATTCGAAAACAATCCGGCATGACCGGCAACTCCACCCAAAACTGCTGCTCCCTGATCGTGAACGTAACCACGAATTACCTGCCTACGAAAAAATAAATCGTTCTCAGTTGGAACAATGCGCTCAGGATTGAATCGTTGTAGGGGAAAATAACCCGTATGCTGCATGCCCAATCTGGAATAAAAAGTTGTCTGAACATAGTTTTGCAGCGAATCGGAAGTTAGCTTTGCGATTATCTTCCCGAGCCAGTAAAACCCCAGATCGCTATAGAAATAACGATTCTTATGATACAAAGGCGTATCGGCAATACTTTTAAAAACCGAATCAACAAAAGCCTGCTTCAGGTATAAATCGCGGGCTACCGGAAGGTTAAATGAATCGCTTCTTTGGGAACTGTACCATTCTGGCATTAACTTTCCCAACGAATCGAGGGTGTTTCGGTAAAATGGTATCCACGATTTCAATCCCGCCTGATGAGCCAATAACTGACTCATTTTAATTTTATCTTTATCGGTACCTTCAAGTTCTGGTAAATACTGAGTTACACGAAACGAGGGATCGAATTTTCGCTCACTGGTAAGTTTTACCAAAGCTAAAGTGGTGGCTGCAATTTTAGTAACCGAAGCCAAATCGTAGATATCGCCGGGTTTAACCGCCTGCTTTTTTGCATACGTATGAAAACCAAAGCATTTGTTATAAATTACCCGTCCGTCCTTAACGTAGATTATCTGGCAGCCGGGAGTAGCTCCGGTATCAATAGCAAAGCTGGCAAGCGAATCAATTTTTGAAAAGGCTTTTTCATCCAAATTAAATACTTCAGGACCGGCATAATTCAGCCGAACTTGCTGAACTTCACCAGAAAGCAAAGAGCCTGCTTTAAAGTTACGAACCGAAACCGGTAAACGTCCGCTTAGTGGAATGCCGCCAAAAAGTGCCTGCGCAGCAATTTCCTGATCTATTTTTGTGTCGTCGTAGGAAACCAATAAGGCTTGTGCTTTTTCTACTGATTCAAGATACTTTAATCCATAAGGGTTACCAAACCAATTCAGAATAACCGGCTTGGTTTCTATCAGATAATTTAGAACCGCCAGTTCGTTAGCCGAAATATTGAAACGCCTGCGGGGTACTTCACTCAAACCAAATTGCCCAACAATAATTAACTGATAAGGTGCAAGCAATTCATTTAATTGTTGTTTTGTAAAAGTCTGTTTCGACGACAACAAAAAAGTATCCACCCTGGCGTATTGGTTAAGCTGGGCAAAATAAGGGCTTGCAGTAACAGTCCCTTGAGCAATACAGAGAATACGCTTTTTATCGAGGTCTGCTATAGGAATTGCATTGTGGTTATAAACCAGTGTTTGCAGAGCCTCGGTAAGTAAACGCTGATTCTTTTTAATTTTGGTTCCATTTATTTCCTTAACCAAATTTTGGGTTGTGGCCGATTTGTAGGAAGCAAGTCCGCTCCAAAGCTTTGCCTGTATAATTTTTTTACATTTTTGATCGATTAGGGATTCGGGAATTCGTTCATTAGCTACAGCTTTTTCAATTGCGTTGACGGCTAATTCAAGATTGGTGGGAAAAATCAACACATCGTTTCCGGCCAACAAAGCCTGAACTTCAATCTCGCCTGGAACCTGATCGCGTGTTACGCCGCCCATATTTAAGGCATCGGTAAAAACCAAACCTTTAAAACCCATTTGGTTTTTCAATATTTGCTGCACAATAATTGGTGATAACGAAGCCGGGCGGAAATTTCCGCTATCGAGCGACGGTACGGCAATATGCCCGGTCATGATGCCGATTAATTCGTTGGCAATTAAATTTTGAAAAGGGTACAATTCTACATCAAAAAGGTGTTCTTTAGGATGCCGAATCACCGGCAGCGTTTCGTGCGAATCGGTATGGGTGTCGCCATGACCCGGGAAATGTTTACCCACAGCAATAACCTGTTGATTTTGCATTCCGCTAACATAGGCCAGGCCTTTTCGGGCCACATTGCGCTTATCCTCACCGTAAGAACGGTAATTAATGATAGGATTGCCGGGGTTATTATTTACATCGAGAACCGGCGCAAAATTAATGTGAATACCCATACGCTGACATTGCAAGCCCACAGCTTCGCCCATTTCAAAAACCAGTTGATCGTCCTGAACCGCACCCACAGCCATTGGTTTTGGCAATGCTATCAGACTGTCTAAGCGCATGGCCAGACCCGTTTCGGCATCGATACCAATAAATAAGGGAACTGGTGAAATTTCCTGAAGTGTATTGGTTATGCTTAACTGCGCCGTTGGTGTTCCCTTCATAAAAACCAAACCACCCGGTTGCAGTTCTGCAATTTGCTTTTTTAAGCGATTCAAATACGCTTTATTTTGATTGGAATACACATCGATCATAAAAAGCTGGGCAATACGCTGCCGCAGATTGAGCGAATTAAAAACGGAATCGACCCAAACACTTTCCTGAACCTTTATGGGTTGACCAAATTCCTTAAAAGTAAACGAAGAATCGCGTTCTTTAAAAGGCTGTCCCGTTAAAAAAAACAAAAGCAGAAAAAGAATGAATATCTTACTAAGCAATCGCATGACTGGAAGCTTGAATGCTCTTATAAAGCGTTAATCATTTTTAAAAATTCATCGTTGGGGAAAAAACCATCGGCATCGGCTGAATAATCGGGTTTTATCCGATCGACATAGTACATTTTCAGGTTGTATCCCCGCTTTGTTGCCACCATTCCCCGACTCGAACATTCAAAATAATCTTTTATGTAATGATAGGTATATTCCGACACATTAATCCGGCCATCCTGCCCCTGTTCCTGCATTCGGGCAGCAATATTTACGGTATTTCCCCATACATCGTAAATGTATTTCTTTTTACCCACCACACCGGCAATTAGTTCACCGGTACTAATTCCGGTTTTGCATTTCCATTCCAATCCGTTGGGCGTGCGTGTTTCATCCATCTTACTTTTCACGTAATTTTGCATTTCAAAAGCAGCCAATACACAGTTAAACGGATTACTTTTATTACTTAAGGGCAAACCCCCTACACACATGTAGGCATCGCCAATGGTTTTAATTTTTTCAATAAAATGTTTTTCCACAATATCGTCGAAGGCTTTAAAATACGAATCAAGCACGTGAATCAGGTCTTTTGGAGAAAGCTCCCGGGTGATATCAGAAAAGTTTACAAAATCGAGAAAAAGTACCGATGCCAGTTTATAGCTACGCGGTCGGGCTTCACCCTTCGATTTTAATTGACGGGCTACTTCAAAAGGTAGAATATTAAGCAACAAATCGTCCGATTTTTTCCGTTCTGATTCAATTTGTTTGTTCTGAACATTGATTTCTTTTTGCTGCTCTTCGAGCAGGGTGTTGGCACTTTTCAGATGATTGGTCAGCGCCAGCATGTATTCGTTCTTCTGGTTTAAAGCCTCTTCGGTTTCTTTTAGTTTGGTAATGTCGGTTTCAATAGCAATAAAACGTTCAACCGCTCCATCGGCATCAATAATTGGCGTTAAAGTAGTTTGAATCCATTTAAACTCTCCGGAACGAATCTGACATTCGGCCACATAGTTTACCGATTTTTTTGATTCAACACACTGGTTAACCTTCTTTACTATTTCAGAGTTTTTGCTTGCATCAAAAATGGTCCGGCCAAATTTACGTTTAAATTCATCGATTTGATAGCCATACAAACGTTTAAATCCCTCGTTAACCCATTCCATTTCGCCATGCCTGTCGAAAATAACAAAGGAATTATCGGCCCGGTCGATAAAAAGCACCAACTTATCCATGATGCCCAGGGTTTGCGACAGATTGCGATTATTTTCAGACAGCTCCGCCATACGACGGGCATTCTTTAGATGCAATTCGATGCGGGCAAGTAGTTCTTTCTCCTGCGCAGCATCGGATAAATAATCGCTGGCTCCCGACTGAAAGGCTAGTTTTAAATTGTCGGGAATAGCAAACGGCGATTTATCGACAATTAACAGGGGTGTGTTGGAATAATCAGGCAGGGAACGAATCTTACCAACTAAAGTCATGGCTTCAATAAAATTATCGTCAACCACCAGAAGCATAATTTCAACATCCTGACTAAGAATAAAATCAAAGGTTTGTTGCATATCAGCAACGGTAAAAACCGTAAGCTGGGGAAAAGCATTTTTCAGGCTATTAAGCAGTTGTGCGCTTTGCCCAACAAGTAAAATTCTGTCTTCAACCATTTACCCCGATTTGTAAGTAATAAAGGATTATTAAAAATTATTGTACGGTTGAATTTGGGCATTTTTTTTTTAAATACCTAGGGGAAGGGAATAAAAAAAGGCAGCCCGTTTGGGCTGCCTCATAAATCTAAAATTTTATATTAGTTAGCATCCCAGAAGATCTTCGTTGAGATAAGATCACCTCCAATGGCATCAGAAGCTGCAGCATAATTTGCAGCATTCAAAGTTTGTTCATTAACAGGGAAAGTAAAGCGAACTGGGATATCTTCATATGAAGTTGCCTCTTCTGGAAGATTAAGAATCGGATAATCTAATCTTCTCCAGTTATTATAAGCTGCAATACCTCTTGTATAATTGGCTATCCACGACTGAATTCCAATTTTCTCTTGCCAAGATGTTGCAGCTGTTGCATAAGCAACTTCGGGTTTTGCAAGATATGCAGTGGCATCGCCAGCACCCCAAAATTCAAACGAAGCTTCAATACCTTTGTTATACCACTGTTCAGCAGTTCCACCCACAGCGTAACCTCTTTCAGCGGCTTCAGCTAAATAAAAACACACTTCAGCATAAGTTAACATAATACCTGGAAAATTAGGTTCTTCGATAGCTTTTCCTATATGAGCACACTGATTGTATGAATTTGGATAACCGTACGTACCACCTAAATAAAAAGTAGGTTCAAGAATTGTGTCTGCTTGAGGAACCACAATACCATATTTATTCTTATTAGAGAATACATCCAATATAGAATCAGGTGTCTGAAAACTTTTGGTACCGTCATTATAATGGAATAATATTGGGGAATCGACAAATAGTGTATCCACTTGTCTAACATTATTAACTTTAGGAAAATCAACAGACAGTTTATCTGCAAAATAGCTACCCATTCGTGGATCATCTAAAAA
This sequence comes from Salinivirgaceae bacterium, assembly GCA_050251815.1. Classification (GTDB taxonomy): domain Bacteria; phylum Bacteroidota; class Bacteroidia; order Bacteroidales; family SZUA-534; genus GWE2-40-63. The sequence goes on from JBFWMB010000001.1 coordinate 14,167, forward strand.
TGCCATTTGATCAACTAAGGTGTGAGCAGGTACAAAATCATGACGTCCAGAAGCAATCAAATCTGCATATAATTGATTGTAATTAGGAGCTGTAGTCTGATAAGCCATTAGACAATCATCATCATTTGAAGTAAAAACATTAGCAACAGCTGCTTCAATGGCAGTTTTCGCACTTGCGTCATCAACATCAGCAATATTAATAGCCATTCTTACTTTCAAAGAATTACCAAATTTCACCCATGAACTTACATTCCCTCCATAATACAAATCAGCAGAACCAAAGCTTTCATCAGTATCATCCAATTTGCTTAATGCTGCATTTAAACGTACAAACAAATCGGCATAAATAGCTGCTCCACCGTCGTATACAGGATAAACATTTTCAATATTTAATGCCTCAGTATAAGGAACTGCACCAAAAACATCTACTAAATGTGCATATACATAAACATTAAGCAACTCAATAATTTGAAGCTTATTCATTTTAGCAACTTCATCAATTTCTAGCACTTCAGCAGCTTCAATCTTAAGGGCAGCTTCTTTTAAATCAGTTAATACACGCAAATACATTCTAGAATAAATATTGCTTGAAATATTACGTGTAATTAAATCATAATTTGCTTCATCAATGTAAGTAGTTTCAGTCCAATATTGTGCCATCAACTTAAAAATATTGATATTCACATTGGTGTTATTTACATAGTCAGAAAGCTCTTTTTGCGCATTAGAGAAGAGAACTTCTCCAGGAACATCAGCAGGATTTTTAACGTCCGTGTTGAATTCTTCAAATTTGTCGGTGCAACCCGCAAAGACAAATATTAGAACTGTTATTATTAAAAATATATTTTTCATAAAACTCATAATTAAAATTGCAGATTCAATGTTACGCCAAAATTACGGGTGGCAGGCATTACCCCAGATTGCCATCCTTGAATGTTACCAGAACTTTGACTTGCTTCTGGATCAGCATGTGGTAAATTTTTAGAAATAATCCAAAGATTCGAGCCTACTAAGCTAACTGAAGCATTTGCAATGTGCATTTTATTTATAAATGCTTTTGGCAAGTCATAGGTAATCATTAACTCTCTTAACTTTACGTAAGATGCATCATATACATATCGAGCGTTTGGATCGACAGCATATCCACCAGCTCCGTAGTTCTCCTGATTCCAACGAACCCAGTTTTCAGAACCATCAGCTAAAACTCCATCAGCAATAATACCTCCACTATTAGGAGCATAACCACCTTCCTTTGTCATGTTGTTAGGATCATTCCAAACTATTGGGTCTCGCATTTCATTTCCTAAATCATTTGGACCAGCAGTTTCTTCATATAAACCGGTCGCAACACCATACCACATATCAAGAGAGAAAACATCTCCTCCCTTTTGAATATCAATTAAGAAACTCAAAGAGATATCCTTGTATTTAAATGAGTTTCTGATACCCATATTCCAATCAGGATTGACATCTCCTATTACCTGGTCATTTGTAGCACTTTTTAAATACCTACCATTAGCTGGATTAATTAATTTTCCACCATTTTCATGATAAACAAAGTCAGAACCTAAAATTGTTCCATAGGGTTGCCCAACTGTAGCATTAATTGAAACACCACCCTGGAGACCAGCTAAATTAAGATTTTTAACTTCATTACCAGATTCATCGGTATATAACTCTATAACCTCACTACGGTTTCTTGCATAATTCAATACAACATCCCATTTGAAATCGTTTGTTTTATAAGGCGTTCCAAAAAGAGCCAATTCAACACCTTGATTCTGAATCTCTCCTGCATTTACCCATTTTGTGGCATATCCTGTTGCAAAAGAAACAGTAACTGGCATCAATTGGTCAACAGTGTTGTTTTTATAATATGCTAAATCAAAACCTACTCGGCTTTTGAAGAAATTCATTTCTAAACCTGCCTCAAATGCTTTTTGACGTTCAGGTTTTAAATCAGCGTTCAATTTAGTGTTAGGAACTGCTGCCATTGATGTACCACTAAAGGGTGCATTAGCCAAGTAAACATCACTAACACTTAATGCTGGTGCACTGTTACCAACTTCAGCATAATTAGCTCTTAACTTACCTAGTGTTAACCAATCTAAATTAAGCATGTTAGAAAAAATAACACTACCTGTAATAGAGGGATAAAAATATGTATTGTTTTCTTCCGGAAGTGATGATGATTGATCGCGACGTATGGTAGCATCAAGAAAATAAGTATCTAATAATCCAAAAGAAACACTTCCAAAAATACCATTCACACCTAACTTAGTTAATGATTCTTCAGGTAAGTCTAATGGATCTACTGTGTTACTCAACGCATATAAACCGGCAACAGCTAATCCATTATTAGTTGAAATAAATACAGATTCCGAAGTTGTTCTTCTAACGTTAGAACCAACTAATGCTGAAATATCAATATCACCAACTTTTTTACGGTAGTTTAACATGAAATCCATATTTGTTTCTGTAAAATCTCTGGTAAAGCGGCTATAACCAGATGTAACATCTGGACGTCCAACACCAAACTCTCCAGATCCAGAACCAACTGCTTTCCGTTCTTCCTGCAATTCATTATAAGTATCAATTGCATAACGCCCCATAAACTTTAAATCATTTGTTATATCCCAATCTAATTGAGCATATCCTACAAAACGATTTCTCACATCTGTTTCGTAATTCTCATAACGAACCCAATAGGGATTATCCCAATAAGCAGGTGCTAAATTATTATATGATGCTGGGTTCCAGGTAATATTCCGGCCCGTTTGGTGATATAGGTCTTTTTGTAATCCCAAATCAACATTAGTTTGATACCACTGACGAAATCCTGAAATAATGTTATCAGAGTATCCTGTTGATGGTCTACCTTTACCTTCAGTTCTTATATAATTGGCTGAAGATGTAACTTTTAGATTGTCAAATATTTTGTGAGTACCAGTAAAGATTGCATTATTCTTTTTAAGTTTACTGTTTGGCATAATACCTTCTTGATCAAAATAAGTATATCCCATACGGTAAGTAGTTTTTTCATCACCACCTGAAACGTCAACACTTTCTGTTAAGCTAATTCCAGTTTCAAAAAAAGTATCTGGTCCATTAGCGCCAGCAACCCAAGGTGTTTTTTTCAAGTAGTTAGGAGAAGCTGGATCTAAAGCATCCCATTGATAAACCATAAGTGTTGGATCAAACTTCTCACCGCGAGAAGCATCTTCATAAAAAGGAACTGTCAAATCAGCAAGACCATCACCATCTACGTCAGCATAATCTTCCATTCCAGGATTAGCACCCTCACTATAATAGTATTTTCCATAACCAGCTCCATAACTTTGTTGGTACTTAGGAAAAGTACTTCGATCAAATGTACTTACAGTCATGTTTGAACTCAAAGTTACCTGAGGTACATTCCCTTTAGTAGGAGAACCCTTTTTGGTTGTAATCAATATAACACCATTGGCTGCTCTAGAACCATAGAGTGCCGTTGCAGCTGCACCTTTCAAAACACTAATACTTTCAATATCGTTAGAGTTAATATCTGCTGCTGCATTACCATAGTCATATCCATTACGGCCAGTTAACTGACCTGAATTATTTGTATTTGAATTATCAATTGGAATACCATCAACCACAAATAAAGCCTGGTTATTACCTGTTAATGATGAAGAACCACGAATAACAATATTACTTGATCCACCAAAGTTAGTATTGTTTTTCACTTGAACACCTGCTACTCTACCTGATAACTGAGTAATAAAGTTATCACCTTTAGCATTGTTAACTTCATCTCCTTGTACCTCTTGAACAGCGTAACCCAACGATTTCTTCTCGCGGGAAATACCCAAAGCAGTTACAACCACTTCGTCAACACCAATAACTTCTGGCTCTAATACTACATCAATAACTGATCTTCCACCAATAAGCTGTTCAGTTGTTTTCATCCCAACAAAGGAAAAAACCAAAGCCTGAGCATCGGCGGGGACATCTAATGAGTATTGACCATTAATATTGGTAATAGTACCCACAGTGGTACCTTTTACAGCGACTGATACACCAGGTACTGACATACCATCCTCAGAGGAGGTTACCGTACCGGTAATCGTCTTTTGTTGCGCATTAACTATATGTACACCTAGCATAACTAAGCACACAAATAGCATGGTAAATTTCTTCATAAATAAACAAATTTAAGTTAATAAATAGTTGTTAAATGTTGTTATGCAGGCACTAAATTGAGGAAAAAAATGGAAACAAACAAACTTTTAACTGAGAAAACTCATGTTTTGCAAAGGCTATACCGTTTTTTATGCTTTATTCATCGTTAAAATACGATTATATATTCTGGCAAACTGCTTAATTTTTAAGAACTTGAATTTTAACTTTCAAAGTTAATGTTAAAGAGCATGTTGGCTAATAATACTTGTTGCCACGGTATAAATAAAAAAGGTGAATCCCCTGAAAGATTCACCTTTTCTTTAATTCGAGGGTTTTGTTTATATTTTTTTCTCAACCAAATCGAGAATCTCAGCTTCTAATTCGCCGGCTTTTTTCAACAACGAATTAGCCTCATTAATTATATATGTAGCAAATTCCTTATCGTTTAAACCGGCAGCATTTATTTTGACATTCAAAAAAGCACCGGCAACACCTGCCCGGGCCGCAATGGCACCCACTCCGGCATCGCTTACCGAATTTGGATTTCCTGTTTCAGCCATTGCTTTCATTACCTGCATCGATTCAAAACATAACTTCATGGTTTGAAAAGGCACTTCGGTAGCATATTTGGTTGCCTCCTGAATTGCTTTGGTTCTTTGTTGCTTCTCTTCATCAGAGTTCTTAGGCAAAGCAAAAGCATCCATTATTTTATTAAAAGCATTGGTATCTTCATCAACCATCTTTAATAATTGTACCTGGAAAGTTTTTGCGCGTTCAGCCCAGTTGCTGAATTCTTCCCAACGCTCGTCCCAACCTCGTTTGTGCGACGATAAATTTGCCACCATTCCTCCCAACGATGCCCCCAAAGCTCCCATGTAGGCTGCTATGGAACCTCCACCGGGGGCCGGAGATTCAGAAGCCGTTTCCTCGGCAAATGCAATTAATGACATGTCTATCAATTGCTTTTTACCCGTTTGCTTTTCTTTTTCCAGAATGTATTCTATAATTTTTTTATTGGGATCGAAAGGGTACAATTCGTCGAGGCCCATCGACTTTACTGCAATTTTTATAAGCTCCTTATCGGAAACGCCTACAGAACGTTGTTGCTTTCGAAGAAAATATTTTCCAGCTTCGAGCATGGCATTGAGGGGAACAACACCTACCAATTCGGAACCACTTACCCGCAGTCCACGTGCTTGTGCCCGTTCACAAGCTTTGTCAAACGCAATATGAAGGGGTGTAACAGAAATATCGGTAAGATTCATACTGATTTGAGCAATACCAAACTCCTCGATAAACCACCCAATAGCTTTAACTGATTTTAACAGTCCCGGTTCAAAAACTGGTTCTCCTTTAGCATCAAGAACCGGCTTGCTCGTTTTTGGATCGGTTTTAGCCCTGCCCCGCTCCCTAAGGTCAAAAGCTACAGCATTAGCCCGTCGGGTTGATGTGGTATTTAAATTCACATTATAGGCAATCAAAAAATTGCGTGCACCCACTGCTGTTGCTCCCGTCCGGGAAACTTTTTCGTCGAATTTGGCAGGACCAAAATCAGGCTTCCATTCGGGATTAGACAGTTTTTCCTTTAATCCTTCGTATTCACCACTTCGGCAATTAGCCAGATTTTTCCGTTTGGGCTCTTTTGCTGCCGATTCGTAGCAGTAAACCGGTATAGTTAATTCCTTACCAATTCGTTCGGCCAGCTTGTGGGCATAAACAACGGTTTCCTCCATTGTGATGTTCGAAACCGGAATTAAAGGACAAACATCGGTAGCACCAAAACGAGGATGTGCTCCTTTGTGTTTACTCATATCGATAAGTTCCGAGGCTTTTTTAACAGCCCTAAATGCAGCCTCGCAAACTTCATCGGGAGTTCCTACCATGGTAACTACTGTTCTGTTGGTTGCTTTACCCGGATCCACATCAATTAATTTAACGCCATCTACCGACTCAATTTCGGCGGTTATCTGGTTAATCAGGTGCATGTCGTTTCCCTCACTAAAATTGGGAACGCATTCTATAAGTTTTTTATTCATTATTTTTAAGGTTTTATATCAGAATTATTACTATTGAGTTTCTACATACATTTTTTGCTTTAGGCCACAAAATATTAACTTTTGTTCTAAACTTTTTCATAAAGTCAAATACAACATTACTTATATTTAATATATGTATTTGGTTAAATAAACTTACCGTTCAGCATTACCCGGTCGACCAACTGACTAGTATAAGCATAAGGCAGGTAGTGATAAGTTGGTATTTCTTTAGTAATGTAAAGGTTAGCCACTTTTCCCGGACAAATGGAGCCATGTGTTTCCTGGATTCCCATAGCGTAAGCCGAATTAATGGTGGTAGCGTTGATTACTTCTTCGGGAGTCATCCGGTAATTGATGCAACCCAGCGACATTATGAATTTCATATTACCCGATGGTGATGAACCCGGATTAAAATCGCTGGCCAGTGCTAATGGCAAACCAGCATCCATCATTTTTCGAACCGGAGAATAAGGCATGTTCAGAAAAAAAGCAGCTCCCGGTAAAATAGTTGGCATGGTTTCAGAACCTAAAAGCGCTTGAATTTCTGCATCTCCAACATATTCCAGATGGTCAACCGAAAGGGCATTGTGTTTTACCCCCACCTGAATTCCTCCTGAATAATCGAGTTCATTGGCATGAATTTTCCCGCGTAAGCCATATTTCTTAGCTGCCAATAAGATGCGTTCCGTTTCGTCGACTGTAAAAAACCCTTTGTCGCAGAAAACATCAACATAATCGGCTAATTTTTCGGAAGCAACCTGAGGAATCATTTCGTTAATTATCAAATCAACATACTCACTCTGGCGCCCTTTATATTCCATGGGAACTGCATGCGCTCCCAAAAAAGTTGCTTTGATCTCAACCGGCATGGTTTCTTTTAGCTTTTTTATTACCCTAAGGGTTTTCAACTCGTTTTGGGTTGACAAACCATAACCACTTTTTATTTCTACCGCACCGGTACCAAAGGACACAATTTCCCGAATCCTTTCAACAGCATCATCATACAGTTCATCTTCAGAAGCCTGTTCAAGACGCTTTGATGAATTTAATATGCCACCTCCCCTTCGGGCAATTTCTTCGTAACTCAAGCCTTTAATTTTATCGACATATTCTATTTCGCGGCTTCCGGCATAAACCAAATGCGTGTGTGAATCGCAAAATGCAGGTAAAATCATTCGTCCGGTAACATCCACTTCTAAAAGCGAATCGTCGGCTGAAAAGTCTGGCATTGTGCTCATTAAACCAAAATCCACAATTAATCCGTTGTCAACTACCAAATAGGCATTTTCGATTGTCGGAAGTAAAGCCATATCGGCTCCAGCCACCCATTTTCGGGGAGTTCTCTCAACCTGGATAAGATTTTTTATATTGGTAAAAACCGTTTTCATTTTACTTTTTTTAAACAAATAATCATTAAAACTGATTCACTTTACAGGCACCGAAATTAAGTAAAGCACCCTAAACAACCTAAAGTTTACGCCTATTATATAGCATTATAACAATTGAAATGTTGGCACAAAAAATCTACTTATGGCAATGGTATTAAAAAACTACTTATATTAGCTGCTTAGGAATGCAAACAACATTAACAAAAATTAGAAACGTATGAGCCAATCAAAAACAGTTTTGGGTGCCTTGCTATTGTTTTGTAGCCTGGTTGTTCTCGGGCAGGAAGCCGAAAAAGAAACAAAAACAAAAACCGGATGGAACTTTGGAGCTTTACCGGTAATTACCTTCAATACCGACCTTGGACTCCAATACGGGGCACTCACCAATATTTATAATTACGGCGACGGGAAAGCCTATCCCATGTATTATCATTCGTTTTATGCTGAAATTTCACGTTTTACCAAAGGGAGCGGTATTTACCGGTTTTTTTACGACTCAAAATTCTTGATTCCAAACATTCGTTTTACCGGAGATATTGCCTATTTACCTGACGAAGCGCTTGACTTTTACGGATTCAACGGATACAAATCGGTTTACAATAAAAACTGGGAAGATGATACCCACACAGACTATAAAACACGGATGTTTTATAAACATAAGCGGAATATGTTTTGCACCAAGCTCGATTTTCAGGGAAAAACCGGTTTGGAAAACTTAAACTGGGCAGCCGGACTTGAATTAAACAACATTGTAATTTCAACTGTAGATATTGACAAATTGAACAAAGGAAAATCGGACGAAAAGGTATTGCCTGACACTGCCACCCTATTTGATAATTATGTGGAATGGGGAATTATTAAACCCGAAGAAACTGATGGCGGTTTTTTTACCACATTAAAAGCCGGATTGGTTTTCGACACCCGCGATAACGAACCAAATCCCATGAAAGGGTTATGGTCTGAAGTTGTTGTAGCCCAATCGCTTAATTCCGACTTTACTTATACCAAACTTGCCATCACGCATCGTCAATATTTCACTTTAATTGATGAAAACCTCTCATTTGCTTATCGTTTAGGTTACCAGGGAATAATTGCCGGTGATGCACCTTTTTATGCACTGCCGAATATGGTTTTTTCATTTATTCCCTCATCAACCACTGATGGTTTGGGTGGATCAAAATCGGTTCGTGGTTTGGTGCGTAACCGCGTAGTTGGCAAAGGCATGATGTATGGAAACCTGGAATTACGCTGGAAGTTTACCCACTTTACCTTCAAAAAACAAAACTTTTATCTGGCCTTAAGTCCGTTTATGGATTTTGGAGAGGTGCTTCAGGATAAAAAAATTGACAAATCGTCAATTCCGCTAACTGTAAATCAGGACGAATACTTTGACAACGAACTTAAAGAAGATAAAGTTCATATTACCTATGGTACCGGATTCCGTATTGCTATGAACCAGAATTTTATTGTGGCAGTAGATGCCGGTTTCCCGCTTAAAGAACAAGATGGAGATATGGGCTTATACATTGGATTAAACTTTTTATTCTAAAATATTACCTTTTCATAAAAAGGCCTGACTCAAATAGGGTTGGGCCTTTTTTAATTGAATTGACGCCTGAATTTTATTCAATTAAAAGTTTAACATTTTAATGATGCTTAAATTTTAGCCCGTTTTGCTTGAATTTATCTTTAAATACTGTTAAATTTCACGTCTTAATCAACAAGGAACACACCAATTTATGGAATCGGTACTCATTGGGGCTATTATTTTTTTACTGGCATTGGTTGGAACCTTGTTTTATGCCATCTTTAAGCAGCAGGACAAATCGATTGATGTGGGCGTGCTCAACGAAGATAATGTGGTTCAGAAAAAAACCTATTCCTTTTTCTTTTCGCCCGACGGTAAACTGCTTTCAAAATCGAATAATCAGAGCCCTTTAAACAACCTATTTAAAATAGAAAGCGGTCAACACATAACCGAACTGCATCGCTTAAAAAATATCGATAAGTATTTCGATTCAGCCATCAAGCATAAAAAAAATATTTCGCTTAAGCTTTTTGAAGAACTCGATAAAAATGTAGTTACCCGTCGCGATTTAATTTTTACACCAATTTTTGAAGAAGATGAGATTCAGGGTGTAATTCTTGTTTTACAGGAGCTTATATCGACCAACTCGCGCCAGGCTGCTAACGAACCCAACAAAGACTTGGAAGAACAACGAAACTTCGCACTTCGCCAAATTGACGAAATTGAAGCACAAAAAAGTGAACTGGAGCTGGCTTTTAAAAAATCGAGCAAGCACCACATTGTATTACAAAAGGCATTGCGCAAAATTGAAATTCAAAAAAACGAGCTCGAAAGTGCGCTCGATACAATAAATAAGCAAAAAATTGAATTAGAACGGGCTAACCAGGAAATCAGGGAAAGCAGCCGAATGAAAGAAATCTTTCTGGCCAATACCAGTCACGAAATTCGCACGCCGTTAAATGCCATTATTGGCTTTACCAACCTACTGCTAAGCACCAAGCTTGAAGAACACCAAACCAAATACCTCGAAAATATAAAAGCTTCGGGAAACAATCTGTTGGTGGTTATCAATGATATTTTAGATTTCTCAAAAATAGAATCGGGCAAACTTACCCTGGAACAAATTGAATTCGATTTCCGAAACCTGATAAAACACACCATAAGCACACTCTCGGTAAAATCGCAGGAAAAAGATATTCAATTAAGTTATGATATTTCAAACGACATTCCGCAGGTAATTGTCGGCGATCCGGTTCGTTTAAACCAAATTCTGATTAACCTGCTGGGCAATGCCATAAAATTTACCAATCCGGGAGGTTATGTGCGGCTCATAACCACCAAAGGCAAAACTACCGGAGATAAAATTAAATTATTATTTAAGGTTGAAGACAACGGAATTGGGATTGCCCACGACAAACTTCAGAATATTTTTCAGAGTTTCACCCAGGGCGAAAGCGATACAACCCGTAAGTACGGTGGTACCGGGCTGGGCTTATCGATAGTAAAACAACTTATTGAATTGCAGGAAGGTGAAATAACCGTAGAATCGCAACCGGGCAAAGGAACCGCATTTACTTTTTATATTTTGATGCTGGCCGGAAATGATGACACCCAATCGCAGGTTGTTCACACTTCGAAAAAACTCAGTCATGAACCGGCCAACCTGATGCATATTTTATTGGTCGAAGACAATATAATAAATCAGCAACTGGCTTTTGACACCATTAAAGCATGGAACCCGAACATAAAAATTGATGTTGCTGAAAATGGAAGCATCGCTCTTGATAAGATTAAAGAAATTGATTACGATTTAGTTCTGATGGACATACAAATGCCGGTTATGGACGGCATTGAAGCCACAAAAACCATACGAAAACTGCCCGGTTCAAAAAGCCAGACTCCCATTGTTGCCATGACAGCTCATGCACTTAAAAACGAAAAAGACAATTGCCTGACAATCGGGATGAACGATTACATATCGAAACCCTTTGACCCGGAAGACCTATTTGCCAAAATTTTACAATTTGCAAACAATAAAATTGAAGCTGTTCCTCAAAGCATTCCATCTGAAAAACCACGAAGCAAAAAACCTGAATCGGTGGCTACCACAGTTACCTTTAATTATTTCAATACCGATAATCTGGTAAAAATTTACCAAAACAATCACGATAAGATTGCAAAGATTGTAAAAATGTGTCTCGACAGCATTCCCAATGAACTGAGTGAGATACAGGATTCATACAATCAGGAAGGATGGAATATGCTTCGCAACAAAGCACATGCGCTAAAACCAAAGCTGGGTTATCTAGGCATGTTAACGATGCAGGAAAATGCCAAAAATATAGAATTGCTTTCGCAAAAACCCGAATCGAAAGAACCAGAGATAGAACAACTAATTCTTGAAATTAAAACTTATTGGGAAAAAGCCACGCCAGAAATCGAAGCTTATCTCGAATCAAAACCCCTTAACTAATTGGGCTATTCTTTGCTTACAATTGAGTTAACGAAATAGTAAAACAGATTAAAATAATGCTCCTAAACAATAGTTATTTTAATTAACTATTATGTACTTTTGGCCCGTTGGTGTTTTTGCGTTTTATTCATCAGAACCCGATACTAGAATGCACTATATCAATTTATTAATATGCCGAACAAAGTAGAATAATGAAGTAACCAAATGGTATTAAAACACCATTAACTAAAAACAAAACCATGTCGTTGTTAACAATTATTGTTACTGTATTATTATTGGCCGCAATAGCTTACATAGCTTATTTTTCATTTACAATGAAAAAAGCTTACAAAAAACTACACGACCAACAGTATAAAATTGAAAATCAAAAAAAAGATTTGCAAAACACCAACCTTCAGTTAATTGAAGCAAAAATAAGCGCCGAACGACTGTCCGATTTTAAAAGCCAGTTTTTGGCCAACATTAGCCACGAAATTCGCACCCCGCTGAATGCCATAATTGGCTATGCCAAATTAATGGAGGCCAAATCGAAAACCAAAGAAGCCAATCCTTATTTGTTCAATATAATTCAGGCCAGCGACAACCTGGCAATTATTATTGACGATTTACTCGATTTCTCGAAAATTGAAGCCGGAAAAATGATTCTGGAAACCATAAATTTTCGTCCGCTCGAGATTATTACCCAAGCCATTTCAACTTTAAAATTTAAAGCCGAAGAAAAAAACGTTTCGCTCGAAATACACATCAACCCTCTATTACCGCGCGTTTTGAAAGGCGACCCCAACCGATTGTCACAAATAATTGTCAATTTAATAAGCAACGCCATTAAGTTTTCTCACCAAAACCAAAATATTTCCATTGAGGTCGATTGCTCCGAAAACAACGACACATGCAACCTGCAATTTGCCGTTACCGACCAGGGAATTGGCATTGATGAAAACCAACTGGAAAGTATTTTTGAGAGTTTTACGCAGGCGCAAAGCGACACCAGCCGCTTTTACGGTGGAACCGGGTTGGGACTCGCCATTGTTAAACGACTGGTAAGCATGCAAAACGGAAGCATCGAAGTAAAAAGCAAACCAAATGTAGGCTCAACTTTTTCATTCAATATCCCGTTTCCTATTGTATCTGACTCGGAACCAACAATAAGTCAGATTCACGAAGAACCCATTGAACATCTGTTTCGGGAAGGCGAAAATATCCAGATACTTTTGGTTGAAGATAATCTGATTAATCAGGAATTGGCTAAAGACACCATTCTCTCGTGGAAGGAACCTTTTGATGTGGATATTGCTGAAAACGGCAAGGAAGCCATTGAGGCTCTTCAAAAAAAGAAATACCATCTCATTTTAATGGATATTCAAATGCCAGAAATGGATGGACATGAAGCTACGCAATACATCAGAACCAAAATGGAAGCACCGTACAACCAAATTCCAATCATTGGCATGACAGCCCACGCCTACGCCAGTGAAAAAAATCAGGCTCTTGAAAATGGCATGGACGAGTACATTATCAAACCTTTTAATCCTGAAGAGCTTAAACAAAAAATATTTTATTTTGTAACCCGGCACAAAGGATTGCGTTAAAGCAAAAACAATAGTTGAAGAAAATAATTTATAAAAAAAATGCTATTTTTAGCCATAATAACCCTAAACAGTCAAATTATATGAACGGTACGTACAATATCATCTTAGTTGATGATGATTTTATTTTTTTGGAGATGCTGAAAGAATCGTTGGTTGATAATCCGGATTACAACATCGTAGCATTCCAAACCGGCGAAGAGTGTATCAATCACATGCATCTGAATCCCGATGTAATTGTACTCGACTATTACCTGAATAGCGAGAACCCCAAAGCAAAAAACGGATTAGAAATACTTCGTGAGATTCACTCCATAAACCCTCAGGCAAAAGTTATCATACTTTCAGGTCAGGAAGACGGTAACCTTGTTTACGATTTTGTTCGCGAAAATGCTACCAACTATGTAGTAAAAGACAACAATGCGTTCGAGAACGTTAAAAACGCCATCGACGAGATTATTCGTAATCAGTAAGAACTTAAACAGGTAAAAATAAAAAAGCGAAGATTTAAAGGTCTTCGCTTTTTTGTTTTAGTCTCTAATGTCAATCACTTCAACTCCGGGATAATCCTTGGGAGAAAAAACAAAATCGCTATCCTTTACTTTTTTATCAAGCTCAACCGAAATAAATTTCAGAAGAATCCGTGTTCCATCTTTCTGGAAGTACTTTAAGGCATTCAATTCATTTTGAGGAGTAATCCAGCAACGTATCTTAAAATAGGGTTTACTAATATCTTCGGGTGTTAAATCAACCAAATTATAATTCACACCATCAACCGTTTCAGTTCCGGTAAGGGTATATTTAAAACCTTTCTCGTAAAGGGTATATAACGACATCGGGTGATTCATAAAGCGCTCTTCAGGTTCCAATTCGTCGGATTCAATTACTGTAGAAACGTTTACTTCGTTACTTTCTTCCAGATACACCCATCGGCTTTTTCCATCGCTAAAAGTAATGGTACCATCAATATGCATTTTAAATTTATTTCCCTTAATCAGAACGCTTCCCTCGTAATTCTCTTTGGAGTTGGTCTGACTGTTTTCGAGGGTGTATTCAAATTCAACATCCATCGATTTATAGGTTTGGGCTTTGTTGGCCATGGCCTTTAACAAAGCTTCTGCTGCGGGATCTTTCTGTGCTGAAAGCGTTCCTACAAAAAGCGTAAAAACGCTGATTACTAAATATTTTATCATAAAAAATTATTTTAATGCTGATTTATTTGTTCAAACCATTCAATAACTGTTCCAAAGAATATTCATCGGGAATTAAAACCTGGCGTGCCTTGCTCCCTTCGAAAGAACCTACCACTCCGGCTGCTTCCAATTGGTCAATAATACGCCCGGCCCTGTTGTATCCGATAGAAAACTTCCGTTGAATTAAGGAAGTTGAACCCTGCTGATTGGCCACAATTATCCGGGCAGCATCATCGAATAAAGCATCGCGTTTCGACAAATCAACCTCGCCCAAATCGCTGCCGGAATCCTCGCCCACATATTCGGGCAATGGATACGGACCCGGATAACTTTGCTGTCCCTGAATGTAATTCACAATCGATTCGAGCTCCGGCGTATCGATAAAAGCACATTGCAGACGTACCATTTCGCTGCCTTGCGAAATTAGCATATCTCCTCGTCCAATCAGCTGATTGGCACCGGGCGAATCGAGAATGGTGCGTGAATCCATCATGCTGGTAACCCTGAAAGCTATGCGTGCAGGGAAGTTGGCTTTAATTAAACCGGTAATAATATTTGTAGTCGGACGCTGTGTGGCAATAATCAGGTGAATACCGATGGCCCGGGCCAACTGTGCCAAACGAGCTATGGGCAGTTCCACTTCTTTTCCGGCCGTCATAATAAGGTCGGCAAACTCGTCGATTACCACTACAATATATGGCAGGAACCGGTGTCCTTTTTCAGGATTTAAGCGGCGTGCAATAAACTTGGCATTGTACTCTTTAATATTCCGGACCTGCGCTTCCTTAAGTAGATCGTAGCGGCTATCCATTTCGATACAAAGCGAGTTCAGCGTATTAACCACCTTCAACGTGTCGGTAATTATCGATTCTTCAGAATCAGGCAATTTAGCCAAAAAGTGGTTTTCCAGTTTTTGATAAAGGGTAAGTTCCACTTTTTTAGGATCGACCAAAACAAGCTTCAATTGTGCAGGATGCTTTTTGTACAGTAATGAAGTTAAAATTGCATTCAGCCCAACGGATTTTCCCTGGCCGGTTGCACCTGCTACCAGAAGGTGCGGCATTTTTGTCAAATCAACCACAAAGGTTTCGTTCGATATGGTTTTACCCAAAGCAATGGGCAATTCAAATTTTGATTCCTGAAAGCGCTTCGATGAAATAATGGTGCGCATGGCCACCACTTCGGGCTTCAGGTTGGGCACTTCAATACCCACAGTTCCCCGTCCGGGGATGGGTGCAATAATACGGATTCCCAAAGCTGCCAAACTCAGAGCAATATCGTCTTCGAGATTCTTTATTTTTGAAATACGAACTCCCGGAGCCGGAACAATCTCGTAAAGTGTAATGGTTGGCCCAACAATGGCCTTAATCTTATCTATCTGTATCTTATAATTGGCCAGGGTTTCAACAATCCGGTTTTTGTTGCTGTGCAGTTCATCTTCCGAAACACTTACATTACCTGCATTATGCTCTACCAACAACTCAATGGGAGGTAATTTGTACTGCGACAAATCCATGGTGGGATCGTAATCGCCCTGGGGTTTGTCGCCAATTTTCTTAACCGGTGCATCATCCTCACTGGTGCGGTTCTCAATCGACAGTTCAATTTCCTCGTCGGCTGCTACTTCTTTTTCAGGATTCACTGACTGTTCCTGCATTTCCTGCTCGTTTTCAACCACCTTAATCTCGATGGTTTCCAGGTTATCGAAGGGGTCAATATCATCCGTTGGCTCCGCTTTATTTATTTCTTTGTCAGGTGTAAAAGTTTCTTCCTGGCGGGTAGTGTAATCCACAATAAAGGAATCGTCATCATCCGAATCGGCTTCAAGCGATTGATTCTGAACTTCAGTTTCCGGCTCTTTGTATTGAGGATGTATTGCTGATGCGGTATCCGGTTCCTTTTCTTCAGGAATATTTATTAAAACATCATCGTCAGGATTCAGGCTGGTGTCAATCACGCGGGCTTCAAAAACCGATTTAACCATTGAGCGAACGGCATCGATAAAGCCCTCGAATAAAAAGGCCAGGTAAGCAAACAGAACTATGGCAAGTAAAAAACCGGTTCCTATATTCCCGATTAAGGAAATTAACCAGTTGCTTAAAAAATAGCCATGGGCCCCTCCGGGAACAAAATCGGACGAGCGGAATATGAAGCCCAGACTAACCGACAACCATAAGGTAGCCACCAACACGTATTTTGTGGTGCGTTTCAGCGGAAGCAGGCGGTAACCCAGTAAACGAATTCCCAACAAAGCCATCAGAAATACAAAACTCATTGAAGCCACGCCAAACCAATCGTGCATAAATTTGTGGGCAAACAGGGCACCGAGTTTCCCCGACCAGTTCTCAACCACCAATTCAGCATTCTTAAACAATTCAAACAGCGACAGATCGAGTTTGCTTTGATCGATTTGCCAGGTAAAAAAATACGACACAAAGGCAAACAGCAGGTACACAGCCACAGAAATCAGAAAAACACCAACAATGATTTTAACCCGCTCATCGTTGGCAAAATTTTTTCCTTTAACTGTTTTTCGTTCTCCACCTTTGGTTGGTGTTTTTTTCTTATCGGCCATGAATTGTATTTTAATTAGGCAAAAATAACATGTTTAATCAATTAATAAAAAACGGGCCGGCTTTTAATTTTAATGCCTTCAACCCTGGCACTCCTTATTAACCTGTGAGTAAGCCCGACCATCGATTCCCGCCCGGGTTATAAGTGGAGTCAGGGAAAGTCCCCGGCTACTTTAGTGCAGAAAATATTTCGTCGATGCTGGCTTTAGGAACTTCTTCAAAGCCTTCGGGAATCTCAAATACGGCATCCGGAATTTCACGCTCGAGCACTTCAACGGCCTCAAGATACATGGCTATTCCGTTAACTTCAATCTGAAAAGCCATAAGCACTCCCGGAATTTCGAAATAGGGAGTTTGGGCATTGGGCTCTTTAATGGCTATTTGCCGGGTATAATATACGCTAAAGGTTTCAGCCCCATTATTTACCGACACCCTGGCATGTTTGCATTTAAAATCGAGTATATCGCGGACTTCATTATCAAAGGCAACATCAACCGAATGATAGGTATCCATGCCCATGAACTGCGTAGTTTCGGTACAGGTATAGTAATAACGTTTACTCATCATCTTTAGCAGGTTTACCGACTTCTGCTGTTCGTATTGCCGGATAAAGGTCGATTTAAAAACACCCATCCAACCTTCCACATCCATTCGCACCGAGTTA
Source organism: Salinivirgaceae bacterium (assembly GCA_050251815.1). Taxonomy (GTDB): domain Bacteria; phylum Bacteroidota; class Bacteroidia; order Bacteroidales; family SZUA-534; genus GWE2-40-63. The sequence goes on from JBFWMB010000001.1 coordinate 31,769, forward strand.
TTCTTAAACTGCATGGTCAGATACCCCGGCATCAGCCCAATAATGGGGTTTTCCTTCTCCGATTGCAGGTAGTTAATTTTGTAGCGAATTGAACCTTCGTCAATACCGCTGTGACCCAACTTAAGCTGACAGGAACCCACCAAAAGGCCTACAACAAGAACCACCAACAACAACTTAAGCCTCGACTGCATAAACAAATAGGGTAAACAGGGTTAGGGTATTCATAGAGATGACTTGTACGCGTACTTTTACTGATTGTTTAGTTGACACTGCAAAACAAATATAGATAAAATATTAAGCCTACAAAATTCTATTCATTAACAAGCCGGTTTTTGTGCTGCATCAATCCGCTTAAATGTCCGGGCCAATGCTTTTTACTGCAAGCAAATCGGTAAATCACCACATCAAAAACATGTTTAATAAAATAATTAGGCTTAAAACATTGAATTTGTGGTGTTTAATCATGTTGTTAAGCCAGTGAAAAGCACTGTAAGCTATCAAAAAATAGTTTAGATTTGCAGTTCCTGAAAAATTGATATTTAATATAAAATACTATGAACAAACTAGCTGTTATTGCTTTAGGAGGAAACGCCCTGTTGCGGGGTGACCAGGCAGGCACCATTGAAGAACAAGAAGATAACGCCACCGAAACTTTCGAAAACCTGGTATACCTCTTTAAAGAAGGATACAACGTAATTTTTGCACACGGAAACGGTCCCCAGGTGGGAAACATCCTGATGCGTAACGATGCCGGCGAGCAAATGTACGGAATTCCCCAGATGCCTTTGGATATCTGCGTGGCCGACTCTCAGGGCGGCATTGGCTTTATGCTGGAACGCTGCCTTTTGAATGTATTGCGTAAACACAACATCAAACGCAATATTATTACGCTGGTTACCCAGGTAATGGTCGATAAAAACGATCCCGCCTTTCAAAACCCTACCAAACGCGTGGGTAAAATCTACACCAAAGAAGAGGCTGAAAAGCTGACTGCCGATAAAGGCTGGATTTTTAAAGAAGAAGTAAAAGCCCATGGCGGATGGCGTCGCGTGGTTCCATCGCCCAAGCCCCTCGACTTTTTTAACTCCGAAACGGTAGAACAAATGGCCCGCGAAGGAAATATTGTAATTACCGTGGGTGGTGGCGGAGTTCCGGTTTACATCGACGATGAAAACCGCGTACGTCCGCTCGATGCAGTTATTGATAAGGATTTGGCTGCTGCCATGGTGGCAAAAAAAGTGAATGCCGAAGAATACTACATCTTAACCGACGTGCCTTTTGTGTACCTGAACTACAAAAAACCCGACGAAAAGGTGCTGGAATTCCTGAACTACGCCGACGCCCAGAATTACCTGGAGCAGGGTGTGTTTGGCGAAGGCAGCATGGCCCCAAAAATTAACGCTTGTCTCGATTTCGTTAAACAAGGTGGACAAAAAGCCGTAATTACCGAAGCCAAAAAACTTCAGGACAAAAGTTACGGTACCAAAATTACCATGGAATACGACGAAGCGGATTTAAAGAAAAAGTAAAAACATTAACTTAGCAGTCAGAAAACAGTAGGACTAATTTTTTAAACTATACAACTATGGCTTACAATTTAAGAAACCGTCATTTTTTAAAGCTTCTGGACTTTAGTCCAAAAGAGATTAAATACCTGCTCGACCTTTCGGTTGACCTGAAAAAGGCCAAATACGCCGGAACGGAACAACAGCGCCTAAAAGGTAAAAACATTGCCTTAATTTTCGAGAAAGCGTCGACCCGTACCCGCTGTGCTTTTGAAGTGGCCGCTTTCGACCAGGGAGCCCACGTAACCTACCTGGGTCCATCGGGATCGCAAATCGGACAAAAAGAAAGTATGGCCGATACCGCCCGTGTTTTGGGACGTATGTACGACGGTATTGAATACCGCGGTTACGGACAGGACATTGTGGAAGAACTGGCCAAACACGCCGGAGTTCCCGTATGGAATGGTCTGACCAACGAATTCCACCCCACACAAATTCTGGCCGACTTCATGACCATGATGGAACACAGCGACAAGCCCCTGCATCAGGTTAAATTTGCCTATTTAGGCGATGCCCGCAACAACATGGGCAATTCGCTGCTGATTGGTGCGGCCAAAATGGGTATGGATTTCCGTTCAGTAGCTCCTAAATCGGTACAACCCGATGCGGAACTGGTGGCCAAAGCCCTTGAAATTGCCAAAGAAACCGGCGCTAAAATTACCGTTACCGACAAGGTAGCCGAAGGCGTTAAGGATTGCGATTTCCTTTACACCGACGTTTGGGTAAGCATGGGCGAACCCGACAGTGTCTGGGTTGAACGCATCAACCTGCTTAAACCTTACCAGATTAATATGGATGTAATTAAAGCCACCGGAAATCCCAAGGTTAAATTTATGCATTGCTTACCGGCCTTCCACAACCGCGATACCAAAGTGGGCGAAGAAATCTTCCAGAAGTTTGGACTCGACGGCATGGAAGTAACCGAAGATGTGTTCGAAAGCGAGCACAGCATTGTGTTCGACGAAGCCGAGAACCGTATGCACACCATTAAAGCTGTAATGGTTTCCACCCTGGGCCAATAAAAGACAATAAAACAAAGACCTAAGGATAAAAATTCCTGTTTCGGGAGTTCCCCAGGTGCTTCAATACTATAAAAAAGCCACCCCTAAGCCGGGTGGTTTTTTTTTGATAACCTGCTGATTTTTTTATCTAACCTCTTGGCTGCTTTAATATTATTTCTTAACTTTCGTTTGCCTTTTGAGAACTTACAATCATTACACGATGAATCACTTACGTCAATTACCTCTATATATACCTGGCTGCCTTACTTGGGGTGGCAGGACCTTCTTAATCAATTAACGTTGTGCTTAAGCGCAACAAGTATTAACATCCAAAAATTTTACCTTATGGCAATACAGTTTAAAGTATTGAGTAAGGGTGAACCGGGAGTTGTTGGCGGGGGCGTTAAAAAATTCTACGCTCAGGCTGAATACAAAGGCTATACCGACATTGAAGAACTCACCGGCTTCATCGAAAAGACCAGTACGGTAAGCGGGGCCGATATCAGGGCGGTACTTTACGCCATGATGGACGCCATGCCCACCTATCTGGCCGACGGTAAAATTCTTCAGTTGGGCGACGTAGGAAACTTTCGCGTAAGCATAAGTTCCGAGGGCAATGCCGAGGAGACCAAAGTTACGGCCGACTCCATTAAAAAAGCCCGAATCGTGTTTACACCCGGTAAAAAACTGAAAGACATGTTAGCTACGGTGAAATTCACCAAGGCGTGATTCCTTTAAAGCGAGGCTGTGCTCCCAAAAAAAGTATAGCCCCGCTTTATTGTCCCTTTGAGTACACTAAAAAAACAGACTCAAGCTCCCCTTAAAAATTTGCAGCGCTGCCGATAAAAATTTCGTGCCGTGGAAAATATATTTTCCTGCGGTGGAAATTAATATTTCCTGCGGTCGAAATTTTATGCTCCCGCTAAGCCAATAAACACAAGCCTTCAGGGAAACAGATTTTTCTGCTTTTAAATAGGTTTTTTTTATTAACAATAAGGCAGCCCGGCTTGTTATCTATTCCAAAGGCAGGGCTGCATAAAAGCCCGCTACCACAAAATATTCACTTAAAACTAATGTCTTATGAGCGAGAAAAAAGAGAAAGCAGAAAAAAAAGAGAAGAAACCCGAAGTAATTACGGCCGAGAAGCAAATAAACGAAAGTGGCGAAGCCGCTGCCAAACTCGAGAAGAAACTTAAAAAAACCAAAAAGAACAAAGACCGTGAACAAACCGCCGAAACCCTGAGTAAAAAGCTGGAAGGCGCCATTCAAAAAGTGAAAAAACTAAAAAAGAAACTCAAGAAAGCCAAAAAACAATAGCGGCTTATAGGAAACACTAAGCTTAAAACCATCCCCAGGCAGGGATGGTTTTTTGTTTTTTACCGGGGTCCGGCATCACTTAAAAGCTTATATTTGTATAAACGTAAAACCAGGCAAAAGCCAATGCAAAGCCTGAGTACATGTATAACCTGCATAAAAAAATAACGATGAAACAACTTGCCCTTATTATCCTTAGCCTGTTTGTCGGCTCACTGGCCGCACAGGAACTCCCCGAAAAAGCGGTAAAAACCGAAGTAACTCAGGTAAGCGTTTTTATCGACGGGGCGCAACTGGTTCGCCGCAAAGCCGTGAGCGTACCTGCCGGAAAAACCCGGCTGAAATTTGAGATGCTCTCCCCCTTTATCGATGCACAAAGCGTGCAGGTAAAAGCCGAAGGAGCCCTAACCGTGTTAAACGTAAACCATCAGCAGAACTACCTGAACAAAGCCGAGAAATCGAAAGAAACCAGCCGGCTGCAGGAGGCCATCGAAGCCCTGAACCAAAAAATAAACCTGGAACAAACCTACCTGGCTATTCTTAGCGAAGAACTGGCCTTTTTGCTCGAAAACCGCGACCTGAGCGGTAAAAACGAAGCAGTGAGCCTGCTTACCCTGCAACAAACCGCCGACTTTTTTGGCAAGCGCTATACGGCTTTAAAACTTAAAGAGATTGAACACAATCGTACCATAAGCGAACTATCGCGGCAACGCAACGACCTCCAGAAACAACTGAACACCCTGACCAACAAAAAGGAATTTCCCAGCGGCGAAATCTATGTTACTGTTGACGCTCCTGCCGCGGTAAATGCGGTATTTGAGCTCACTTACCTGGTAGGCAATGCAGGCTGGTACCCCAGCTACGATATCAGGGCAAAAAACATCGATGAGCCGGTGCAACTGGCTTACAAAGCCCATGTAAAACAAGACACCAAAACCGACTGGAACAACGTAAGCCTGAAATTATCGTCGGCCAATCCCAATGTATCGGGTGTGGCGCCCAAACTCAAGCCTTACTTCCTGAATTACAATACCCGTCCGCCCAGCTATAAAATTACCTCTAATACCGTAAGTGGCCGGGTACTCGATAACAACCACGAGCCCCTGCCCGGTGCTACCGTAATGGTGCAGGGAACCACCATCGGGGCGGTTACCGATATCGACGGCAACTACCGCATAACCATTCCCCAACACGCCGAATACCTGGTTTATTCTTTTATTGGTTTCGAAACCCAGACCCTACCCATTCAGGGAAGCAGTATGCATGTGGTGCTGCAACCCTCGCAGATGCAACTGGACGAGGTGGTGGTTATGGGCTATGGTGTGGAAGAACGGGCGCTTTCGCGACAGCTTCAGGGAAAAGCCCCGGGCATATCGCTGTCGGGTAAAAGGGCTGTAAGCAGCAGTTTATCGCTGCCCACAGCACAAACCGAGAATCAGACTACCGTCGATTTCGAGGTAAAAGTGCCCTATACCATCAAGAGCGATAACAAAAACTACACGGTCGATTTGGAAAGCTACCAGTTGCCGGCTGCCTTTCAGTACTTCAGCATCCCAAAAATTGATAAGGATGCCTTCTTAATTGCCTACCTGGTCGATTGGGAAAAATACAACTTACTTGAAGGCGAAGCCAATGTCTTTTTTGAAGACACCTACGTGGGCAAGACCCTGCTCGACGTACGCTACGCCAGCGATACACTGGAGCTGTCGCTGGGGCGCGACAAGCAGGTGAGCCTTCAGCGCGAAAAAGTTAAAGACCTGAGCACCCGGCAATTCATCGGCAATAAAAAGGAAGAAAGCCGAGCCTGGAAAATAAGCGTGCGGAACAACAAGAGCCAGTCGGTAAAAATGACGGTACTCGACCAGGTTCCCGTATCAACCAATCAGGAAATCGAAGTACAGTTACAAACCATTTCGGGCGGAAAACTGGATACCGAAACAGGCGAAGTAAAATGGGAATTTGAACTCGAACCCGGTGAACAAAAGGTGTTCGACTTAAAATATGTGGTTAAGTTTCCCAAACAAAAAAACCTGATTGTGGAGTAAACCCGCTTTAGAAACAAGACGCTACTACTGGGCAGAGGCTGTATTCCGGCTTTGGCAAGGAGCTTTCGGTATTTTTTGCTATACTTGTGTTTTGTTAATCACTAACGCATTTAGCATGAAGAAAACAGGACTCCTGCTGCTGCTTGCAGCCTTTTGCCTTACGGCTTTCAGCCAGAAACAGGTATTATCGACCAGCGACTTTGCCGGATGGAAACGCATTGAAGACCGACAAATCTCCCAACGCGGCGCTTACGTAATGTATGAGCTTAACGCGCAAAAAGGCGACGGACAAGTCATCATTTACCAGGTTCAAAGTAAAACCAACGACACCGTTCCTTTGGCGCATCAGGCAAAGTTTGCACCCAACGAAAACTTTGTTGCCCTGAAACTCACCACCCCAACCGACAGCATCCGTAAATTAAAACTGGCCAAAACAGCCAAAGACAAGATGCCTAAGGATTCGCTGGGCATCTATATTTTAAGCAACAAGAGCTGGCTAAAATACCCCGATCTTATATCGTTTCAAGTACCTAAAGAAAAAGGAAACTGGATGGCCGCTTTATTGAAACACCAGGAGCCCAAAGCCGATACAACGGCAGTTGCTGCCGACACCCTGGCACAACCTGAAAAAAAGGAAGACAAGCCTAAAAAGAAAAAAAGCCGGAAGAAGCCAGGCAAAGACAACAACTATTTATTGCTGATAAACCCGCTTAGCGGACAACAGCTGGTATTTAACCGGGTGGAGAGCTATGTGCTTTCAGACGAGGGAAACCGTCTTGCCCTGGTTTCGAAAATTAACGATACCGCAAAGGTCTTCGCACTGATTACCGTAAATACCGAAACAGTAGAAACCGATACCCTGGTACAGGATTCACTCAGCTTTAAAGCCCTCACCTTCGACAAGGCCGGCAGGCAACTGGCTTACCTGGCCAGTGCCGACACTGTAAAGCAAAAGACCTATGCCCTTTTTCTTTGTGAGCCCGGAAAAACAAGTCCGGCACGCCTTGTTGATACGCTGAACACAGGGCTTCCTAAGCAATGGGCTCCCAGCGAAAACGGAACACTGTATTTCTCCGACGATGCCACCAAACTTTACCTGGGGACTGCTCCCCGGCCAAAGGTTCCGCAAAAAGACACCCTACCCGACGATGAAAAAGCCAAACTCGATGTATGGAGCTGGACCGACCTCGAATTGCAACCCATGCAACTCAAGAACCTTGAAAAAGATCTGAAACAAAACTACCTGGCCGTTTACCGCATTAAGGAAAAAAAACTGCTGCAACTGGCCGACACCCTGATTGAAAGCGTGCGCCTGGTAAACCAAAACAATGGCGAACTGGCGCTGGGCTTCGATAGCAAGCCTTATGCCCGGGCATCGTCGTGGACCGGCAAGCGCCTGATGGATGTTTACCTGCTGAACCTGAAAACCGGCGATAAAAAGCAGGTGCTGCGCGGGCAAAGCCTGGTACATCTGTCGCCAAACGGCAAATACGTGCTTTGGTACAATGCCACCGACAGCAGCTACTACAGCCTCAACACCAAAACCGGTCAGCAGCTTGCACTTACCAAACACCTGCCGGTACTATTCTGCGACGAACTGCACGACACTCCCAGCGATCCCTGGCCTTATGGCCTTGCCGGCTGGGCATCTGACGATGCTTATGTGCTGGTGTACGATCGCTTCGACATCTGGAAACTCGATCCCAGGGGAAAACAAGCTGCTGTAAACATTACAAACCATTGGGGACGAAAAAACAGCACCCGGCTCCGCTACCAAAAACTCGATCCCGATGAGGTATTTATTTCGGCTGAACAGGAAGTTATTCTGCAAGGCTTTAACGAAGAAACCTACGTCGAGGGATATTATGCAACCCGCTTGCAGCAGGCACAAAACCCCAGGGTATTACTCGAAGGAAACTACATGCTGGGCAGTCTCGAAAAGGCCAAAGAAAGCGATCAGCTTATCTGGTCGGCCCAAACCCTAAGCCAGTACCCCGACATTAAACTCAGCAGACCCGATTTTAAAGCAGTTACCACCCTTTCACAAGCCAATCCGCAACAGGAAAAATACAATTGGGCCACGGTGGAACTGGTGCAGTGGAAAAGCTTTGCTAACGACACCTTGCGGGGACTGCTTTACAAACCCGAGGATTTCGATCCCGAAAAGAAATACCCGATGGTGGTTTATTTCTATGAACGCAGCTCTCAGGATATCAACCGGTATTACATTCCATCACCCAGCCGTTCCATTATAAACAAAACTTTTTATGCCAGTCGGGGTTACCTGGTATTTGTTCCCGACATTGTTTATACTACAGGGGCACCCGGACCCAACGCTTACGACGCCATAGTTAGCGGTACCCAGTACCTGATTAACCGTTTTCCCTTTGTGGATGCAGCAAAGATTGGTTTGCAGGGACAAAGCTGGGGTGGTTACCAAACGGCCTACCTGATTACCCGCACCGATATGTTTGCCGCAGCCATGGCCGGTGCCCCGGTCAGTAACATGACCAGTGCTTATGGCGGCATTCGCTGGGGAAGCGGTATGAGCCGGATGTTCCAATACGAGCATACGCAAAGTCGTATCGGGGGAACACTGTGGGAAAAACCCTGGCACTACATCGAGAACTCGCCCTTGTTTTATGCACCAAAGGTAAACACGCCCTTGCTGATGATGCACAACGACAACGACGGAGCAGTCCCCTGGTATCAGGGTATCGAGTATTTTGTAGCCTTACGCCGCCTCGATAAACCCGTTTGGTTATTGAACTACAATGGTATGGAGCACAATATTGAATCGAAATACTGGGCCAATCGCATGGATTTAAGCACCCGAATGCTTCAGTTTTTCGATCATTACCTAAAAGGAGCACCTGCACCCGAATGGATGCTGAAAGGAATTCCTGCTGTGGAAAAGGGACAAAAAACCGGGTATTAACCGGTTTAGCACTTTACACCAGACCGATAATTTGTAAAGCATACAAATTTAAATAGGTAATAAGGGCTTAGTTAATTATCTTTATCCGGCTTTAAGAGGGTAAACCCGCCAGCTATAGGAGCATATAGCAGACGGGTTTACCAAAAAGCAAAGCAGTAATGGTAATACAACTCTGGACACGACTTTCGAATTTTGGCATTGATCATTCGCTGAGCATGATTGCGGCCCGCAAGGCCATTTTGACCAACCAGCTGGCCTACATTACCTTTGTTGTAGTGTTTGGCATGAACATCGCTTTTATTTTTATCGAAAGTGTGTCGTTCGATGCCATTGGGCTGGCTAGTTCGCTGGTAATTTTAAGCACGCCGCTGTTAAACAAACTGGGTTACCATAAGGTGGCTGCCTTTATATTTGCCATTATGATGCCCATTTCCCTAACTCTGTTCAGCAGTGTAAACAAGACTCTGGTTCCCCCACCCATCCCACTCGAGGTTTATATTTTTCCCAAGGTTTTTTTACTCAGTTTTCTTATTATCCCGCTGGTAATTATCGACGCCAAAAGTAAATGGCTTCTGCCATTGGCCATTATGGTAAACCTGGCCTGTATTTACTGGGTCGACAGCCTGAATAAAAGCATGGGCGTGGGCCTCGATTTTTCGATGGTTTCCTTCGATTCCTTCAACCGATTGAATTATCTCATTATTTTCCCCATAATTATCCTGATTTCAGGTTTTATTTTCCTGAATCACATCAACAACAAGTCGGAAGAACAAATACTGGCACAAAACAATAAACTGGAAAAAGCCAACCACAAGATAAATAAAATAAACAGCGACCTTACCAACAGCATTCAGTATGCCCAACGGATTCAAAACGCATTGTTGCCCGAAAAAGAGCACCTAAACCGATACTTTACCGACAGTTTTGTGTATTATAAACCCCGCGACATTGTGAGTGGTGATTTTTATTTCTTTAAAAAAACCAAAACGCAGGGAAAAAACTGTCTTGCGCTGGTATGCGCTGATTGTACCGGACATGGAGTTCCCGGTGGGTTTATGAGCATCTTAAGTATGTCGCACCTGAACGAAATTATTCGCGACGACCACTTTTGCAGTGCAGCTGATATCCTGAATCAGTTGCGCGAGCAAATTAAAGTAGCCTTGAACCAAACCGGGAAGCCCGATGAACAACGCGATGGAATTGAACTATCGCTGATTCTTTACTATCCGGAACTGAAACAAATGGAATTTGCCGGAGCCCGAAGGCCTGTTTATCTGATAAAAAACAACAGCCTTCAGGTATTCAAAGGTGATAACATGCCCATTGGCATCTACCTGAATGAACGGGTTTTTACAAATACCACGCACCAGTTGGAAGGTGGTGAAATGATTTACCTGTTTACCGATGGCATCACCGACCAGGTGGATTCCAAAGGCAAACGTCTGATGACTACGAATCTGAAAAAGTGGCTCTTGCTGATAAACAATCAAAATGGCGCTAAACAACAAAAGGCTCTTGCTAACCAAATGAATCAATGGATGGAGATAGATTCCACCAACCCGGCAGAACAAATTGACGACATGCTTTTAATCGGATTTCGGATACCGGGATAATTCTGTTTTTTATCAATGCCTACCGAATGAATCAAAACTGAATTGAAAGTTTGCCGGCGGTTTCTTTATTACCTATTATAAAACAAACTCAATTATTCTACGTGAAGCACCAGCCCTTTTAAATACTCACTTTCGGGATGGTAAATGCTGATGGGATGATCAGCCGGCTGTGTCAACTGATGCAGGATGCGTACCTTACGTCCGGCATTTACACTGGCAGCAAAAACCGACTTGCGGAACTCCTCGCGGCTTACCGCCTGCGAACAACTAAACGTAAATAAAATACCTCCCGACTTTATCTGTTCCAATGCTTTCTGGTTAATCTTTTTATAGCCCTGTAAGGCGTTGTGCAAGGCTTTCTGATGTTTGGCAAAAGCGGGCGGATCGAGAACAATCACATCGTAAGCTTCCTGCGTCTGATTAAAAAAATCGAAGGCATCCATGGCAAAACCCTCATGGGGTGCATTACTACCAAAGTTCAATTCCACATTCTTGCGGGTGAGCTCAATGGCCTGTTTCGATGCATCGACCGAATGTACCAGTGTGGCCCCGGCTTTTAAGGCATAAACCGAAAAACCACCGGTATAACCAAATACATTGCACACTTTTTTACCGGATGAATAATCTGCCAGAAGTTTCCGGTTCTCCCGCTGATCGATAAAAAAACCAGTCTTTTGGCCCTGTTCCCAATCGATGGAAAAACGGTTGCCGTACTCCAGAACTTCATTTTGATCCGGTTCGCCAAGCAAATACGAGTCGTGGGGATCTAAACCGGCTTTAAAAGGCAGTGTTCCTTCGCTTTTGTTGTAAACAGCCGTTAGTTTGTCGGTTAACAATTGCTTTAAGAGCAAGGCCAGTTTTTCGCGCAACAAATACATGCCCACCGAATGGGCCTGCAGAACTGCTGTTCCGTTGTAATAATCCACAATTAAGCCGGGCAGCCCATCACCTTCGCCATGAACGAGCCGAAAAACATTTATATCGGGCTTATCGAAAAAGCCCAACTGCTGGCGGAAGCTGATGGCCGCTTTTAGTTTATTTTTCCAGAAAATATCGTCGATGCGAACTTTTTCGAAACTGAAAATACGCACTGCAATGGAACCTACCTGGAAATGCCCCAAAGCCAGGAACTCGTTCTTGTTGTCGAGCACTTCCACCACATCGCCTTCGGCAGGCTTTCGGCTCATTTCCTTTATGGCTCCCGAAAAAATCCAGGGATGTAACCTGCGGATGGATTGTTCCTTACCCGATTTTAAAATCACTTGAATCAGTTCCATGTGTTTACTGTGTTAAGCCGTTTGGTTATGTGTGGTTATGATGCCTGCTCAATCTCGAGCAGTCGGTTGTAAATTTCGAGCGAAACCCAGGCATCGGTGGCGGCATATTTAAGCTGCGCTTCGGTGAGTTGCTCGGCTTCCCAGTTTGATGTTTGCTGTGCTTTTGAGATGCGAAACCCCAGGAGCAGACCTGAAAGCTTTTTCAATCCAAAGTTTTCGATAGCAAAGTCTTTAACTTTTTCCTGAATCTCGACAAAACCACCGGGCTTGAAATTGGTAAGACAACGCAATGCCTTAATATCATCGTTAATGGCCACTCCTACTTTGGTGATGCCAGGATTGGCCAAAACATCGACCAGTTCGGCAGGTAAGCCCATTTTATTTATTCGGAAAAGAAAAGCTGACTTTTCGGTAGCTAATTGCAGCAGGGCCACCTGGTTTTTCTTTCCCTTGGCAAAGGTGGGCTTGGTCTCTGTATCGAAACCCAGCACCTTTTGCTTTAACAAATAAGGAAGAATCTTTTTAAGGTCGCGGGCGTAGTCGATTACCACAATTTCACCTTCGAAACCTTGCACAGGAAGCAGATTTAATTCTTCTTTTGAAATTGATTTATTCATACGTATCTTCACTTTCGCTTTGCAAGCCCAAATCGGACCAATCTTTTTTGCCCCAGTTTTCGGGATCAAAATCCGCTTCGCTGAGGGCATCGGTTTCGTTAAGGGAAACTCCGCCATACAACAGGTGATGCAAAACGCGGGTAATATTCATCAGACGCTGTCCCCAGAATTGTTTGAAATTGTTTTTGCACTCCCAAATGGCATCGTTCATAATTTCGGGAGTTCCCATATTATAAAGCGTAATGTAATCTTTCAAATCCTGGTAGATATCGGTAAAGCCTTCGGACAAGCTAATCATTTGCTGCGAATCGTTCAGGGCATCCCAAACCTCCTGGTACTCATCCACCCCTTTAAGCTTTTTTAACAGGGTAGTATGCACCGCTTCCCACTCTTCCTGAGTAACCGATTTATCAATCATATCGGGCATCTCGGGTTCTACGTCGGGAAGAATAATTGCTTTTAAATAAATCAGCGGCAGCAAACGGTGTGCTTTGTCGATAAAATCTTTTTGTGAGAGTAAGGCTACGCCGTCGAGCAGGTTGCAGTACTCAGCGGCCAGGGTGGTAAAACCAATTACGTTCTCAGAATAAACCCGGTTCTCAATATCGTGTTCCATAAATAAAAATATGGGCAAAAGTAATAAACCTATCTTTATTAAGCAACGAATGATTTATCTGTAGTATATGACATTGAGCAGCTAAAAAGCTATAATGTCCTTATTTTTATCGAAAAAGTCTTTTTAGTACCCTGAGCTGAGGGAACAAATAGTTGGAGTTTATGGCAATTGTTTATTGTTGGTGTTAAAGGCCAATGTTTGGTTTGCTTCTTATTTTATGTTGTAGTTTACTATGACTAGTAAATTGAAGGTGTGAGTTTTCAATGAAACGCAAGCAAACCATTTCTATGTGGTTTAGCTATTAAGCCTTAGGCCTGTGGAAATGCAACGAATAATGCGCTTTGATAATACCATAAAACCACCAAGAACCTAATGGCATAATTAATGCATTCTCTTTTTCTTTTGTGACCAAAAGAAACAAAAGTCTTGCAAAACCAACGAATTTCGATAAGTACTTCTGTGCATTCTGTTAATTCCCTAACTCAAGGTTATGAAGATTCGGGTTCGTCCTGAAACGGGGGTGTGAACGGTTGCAAAAGCCATTATTCGGTTTCACTTTTTTTTCCAATGCAGCAGTAAGGATTCGTCGCGGTGTAGTTTTTGGTTGTCGAGCAGCCATTGAATAACTTTAATTGCTTTTTCGTTGGGTTGTTTAATGGCATCAACCAGTTGTTCCAGGTTTAAGGGTTGTTTTCTTAGTTCCGTTTTTATGGCTTCGGCCACTAAATCGAACTCCATTTTGCTTAAATCGAGTTTGTTTCGTTCGGTGCAAACATCGCAAACCCCGCAACGGGTAGCCTGCATGTCGCCAAAATAATTGAGCAACTGCTGCGAGCGGCATTTCTTGCGGGTGGCATAATCAACCACGGCAAAAATTTTTTCGCTGTACAGGTTTTTCCGGTCCTGGTACTTTTCGCGGGTAAATAACAAAGATGCTGTGGGCAGGCGCTCTTCGGTATAAAAAATCTGGGGTACCTTTTTTCGCGGAATATAATTGATAATCTTATCGCGACCCAGTTTAATCAGGTAAGTGGTAATCGTTTCGAGTTTTACTTTTGTTTTACGGGCCAGGTCATTTTCATCGATGGGCCGGTATTCGGTAAACATTCCCGAATAACTCCGCAAGAGCAACTTAATAAAGGCATCTTCGGCCGCATTGGCTACCTGGTATTTGTACAAATCGTCGCGGGTAACGGTGAAAATTATTCTTGAGGGATTATCTACTTCTTCGCTCAATTCAAGGTATCCACTCTGCTGAAGCAGTTTCAGACTGTTGTAAACGGTCAAAATATTGAACTTGTAGGCCTTCACAAAAGCCGATATATCGAAATCGAATCCCATTCCTTTTCCACCACCCACGGGCAACTGAAAAAAATTACCCAGGGCCTCGTACACCCTTTTAATTTCATCGACTTCGGGGAAAGTAGCATCGATACGGCGCTCCAGTTTATTACGGTCGCCCGGATGGTACAGTAAAATAGCAAAAGCCTGTTTCTCGTCGCGACCCCCGCGTCCGGCCTCCTGAAAATAAGCCTCGAGCGTATCGGGCAAATCCATATGAACCACAAAACGCACGTCTGCTTTGTCGATACCCATTCCAAAGGCATTGGTTGATACCATAATGCGGATGGCTCCCTTTTTCCACTGGTTTTGTTTAAAATCGCGTTCGGCCGAAGTCAGCCCTGCATGATAGTAATCGGCTGTAACTCCCTGCTGATTCAAAAGCAAGGAAATCTCTTTGGTATGAAGCCGGTTGCGAACATAAACCACCCCTGTGCCGTTAATGGCTTTGGCTATCTTTATCAGGTATTTCTGCTTATCTTCCACCTCGCGAACCAGGTAAACCAGGTTCTTGCGTTCAAAGCTTTTACGAAAGACATTTTTTTCGGCAAAGCAGAGCTTCTCCTGAATATCGTCGATAACGCGCGAAGTGGCTGTTGCGGTAACCGCCAGCACCGGCACACCAGGCATGAGCTGACGCACTTCGGCAATCTTCAGGTACGACGGACGGAAATCGTAACCCCACTGCGAAATACAATGCGACTCGTCGATGGCCAGCAAATTCACATTCATCTGCCTGACCCGGGTTCTGAACAACTCGGTACCCAAACGTTCGGGCGAGCAATACAGGAATTTCATGTTGGCATCGTGGACACAGTTTTCGAGGGTCACATCAATTTCGTGTCGGGTCATTCCCGAATAGATGGCCGCAGCTTTTATTTTGCGTGCTTTCAGGTTTTCCACCTGATCTTTCATCAAGGCGATAAGCGGGGTTACCACAATGCAAATGCCTTCCTTGGCCAGGGCCGGCACCTGAAAGGTGATTGATTTTCCGCCTCCGGTAGGCATCAAGGCCAGGGTGTCGCGCCCCTCGCCCACCGACCGGATGATGTCGTGCTGCAAAGGCCTGAAACGGGCATAACCCCAGTATTTGGTTAATATTTTCTGATACTCATCCACGCACTATCTGGTTTAATGCAAAGGTAGTTTTTTTACCCGGCTCAACCACGTGCTTTTCTTTAAGCAAAATAAAAAAAAGGATAGCTCCCCCAATAATGGAGCCATCCTTTCTTAAACATATTAACTTAAATTGATTTATGAACTCATGGATTGGGTAGTTCGATTACGACAGGCCAGCCCTCAGTATCCCAGTTCAACTTATGAACCAGCAATTTGGGTTTGCCTTTATCGTGCATGTCGTAACCGTGACTAAACATATAATACTGCCCGCCAAACTCATATACAGCGTTATGACCGATGCCATAGTAATTTTCATCACCTTTAACCACTAGGGTTCCTCCGCCCTGAGTCAGTGGTACATTATCCTTATCGAGATACGGTCCTTTCAATTCCGTTGAACGCCCCACCCGAACATTATAGGTACTACATGAACCACGGCAACACAAATCGAAGGATACAAACAAATAAAAATACCCATTGGCATTGATAATGAAAGGCGCTTCGATGGCTCCGTTTCCCGGATCCCTATCATCGAGTTGAAAATCACGTTCACGGGACGCCAGTGTTTCCCATTCCTGAGGCTCTGCCACCGAAAGCAAGTCGGAATTTAATCGTACCAGTTTTAAACCACCCCAAAACGAACCAAAAGTCAGGTAAGGGGCACCATTCTCATCAAAAACCAGGTTTGGATCAATAGCATTCCAATTGTCGCGACCGGGAACCGATTCTATCACGGGTCCATGATCGACCCAACGATAGTTTTCATTTTTTGGATCGAGCGTAGTATTTGTAGCCACACCAATTGCTGAGCGATTGCTGGCAAACGACGATATGGAATAGTATAAATAGTATTTACCGTTATGAAAGGAAATATCGGGAGCCCAAATGTTTCCATCGAACCTGGGAACTTCTTGTTTACACCAGGTCGGAATTTCAGCAAAAACCTGGGCTAAAAACTTCCAGTGCAGCAAATCGTCCGATTGCCAACTGGCAATACCCACTCCGGTACTGTACATGTAATATTTTCCATCGGCCCCAATGGCCACCGGATCGTGTACCACAATCTGTGTACTTTGGGTGCATCCGCTTAAGCTAAGAACCCCCAGGAATAAGGTTGCTACGAATTTGAGCATTGTTTTTACTTATTTAAGTTTAGCCCTTAACTGTGTAAACGAATGAGCCGGGAAATTATAAGTCAATACATTTCCTTTAGCTTTTACCGACTGCTTTTGTTGGGTTTTTACTTCGGTTATTCCAAAATCGTTTCTGGACTTAACCGATTTTCCATTTACTTCGAGCACCTGAATTGCCCCATCAAAGTCACCAGATTGAGAAATCACATCGGTAGCGATGGCTTTGTCGTGATGGCGATTCACTACATTTATGATTATTTCACCGTTCTGATAAGCTACAGAAACATCGAGGTAAGGAACGGCATTCTGCTGTGTGGTTGATTCACCCAATCCGACAAAAAACTCTTCGGTTTTGTAAGTCTCGCAATCTACAAAAACATCGAGTGATGTTCCGTGCACATTTTTGGCAAATAACTGCAAGGGATAATAAATTGTTTGAAGAAACAAATCGGTTTCGTTGGTGAAGATGGGTGCAATTACATTTACCAATTGGGCCATATTGGCCATTTTTACCACGTCGGCATTGCGGACAAACGAATTCAGAAAACCGGCAATAACCAGCGCATCTTCAAGGTTATACAACTCTTCCAAAGCACTGGTACCCGACATGGTTTCGGCATCGCGTGCACGGTACCACGAGTTGTATTCGTCCCAGGCAATGTAAATGGGTTCGCGTCCGTTGCGGTTGGCATTGGCCATTTCGCGTTCAATCAATCCTTTCACTACGCGGGTGCGTTCGTCGAGCACCATGGGTGTGGCCATATAGTTGTAATAATTATCGTTGGGATTGCCCACATACATATGCAATGCCAGGTAATCGACCACATCGCGCAATTCGTGCAAAATAGTAGCATTCCATTCATTGGGGTCTGCATCGGGACGGTAATTTGAAGAACCGGCAGCCACCAGTTTTATTTCGGGCGAGGTTAACTTCATAAGCTTTGCTGCTTCGCGGGCTTTTTTAGCATAATCTTCAGCATTCAAATGCCCCATTTGCCAGAAGCCGTCCATTTCGTTACCTAAACTCCAGTAAATTATGTTATGTGGTTCAGCATATCCATGTTTTTTTCGTAATTCAGCATAGTAAGGCCCCTCTTTTACGTTACAGTATTCCACCCATTGCTGTGCTTCTTCAATGGTTCCGGTACCCATATTTACAGAAAAATAGGGTTCGGTATTCATTAAGCGGGCATATTCCATAAATTCGTTGGTGCCAAAACGATTGGTTTCCAACCGGTTCCAAGCCAATTCCATTCTGGGGGGACGTTCATCTTTGGGTCCAATACCATCTTTCCAATGATAGTTGGAAACAAAATTCCCTCCCGGATAGCGGGTAATGGAAACATTCAAATCCTGAACGGCTTTAAGCACATCTTTTCGGAAACCTTTCTCGTCGGACAAGGGCGAGCCCTCTTCGTAAATTCCGCCGTAAACACAACGTCCAAGATGTTCCACAAAGTTTCCGTAAAGTTTTTTATCAATTTCACCCACTTTGCGGTCCACATCAATTTTTATGCGTGCATTTTGCGCCGATGAATAACCTACACTTAATAAAATGGTGGTTAGAAATACTATACTTTTATTTAATGTTTTTTTCATTCTATTATTCTGTTTTAAATAATTAATTGTTTTCAAAACTAATTTATATGCCTCCCAAACAGGTGGATTTTTATGCATGGTATGTGGACGTATCCACAAATTCGGGAGCAAAAGTTAAGCACCTAATTTTCATTAATTTACTACTAAAAAAGAAATTATCCCCGTTAACTATTAAGTAAAACTTAGCTGCTGAATCCTGGGTTACCAAACAAGGACCTGTGTGACCCATGCATTTATTTTTATTTGAAATACACACTAAGAACCAAGAATCTATTACCCGGGAATAAATAACATATAATGGTTTGCTATATTTCATACCTATCAATTACGCAATAGTCTTATGCCATAAATGCCACCAGCCACAGAACCACTATGGGCAATAAATTTCAATTCTATCGGTTTGTTTTGGTCAATCAGCCCGACTGGGATGGAATAATTTTGTGTGAAAAAATTATCGCCCTTAGTCCCGTCAAGATGCACTTCAGCTATTGTAACGCCATTGACAAGCATACTAAAGTTTCTTTGGTTGTCAAGGCCATAAAAGGTAATTTCAAGGGTACATTTTTCATTTTTAGGATTGTTCAGCTGGTAACTAAACCAACCTGTAGCATCGCGCCAATGCCTGTTTTTGTGTACTCCTGTTCTTGAATCCTTAAATTTAACAAAATGGTCGGCTTCAGGTTGCTGCTCGCCAGGCCAAACCAAATCAATGGTCCTTCGGTTCAGTTCCTGCAATTCATTCTCCTTTTGAACCAATTCTGCTTTCATTACCTCGTACTCTTTTTGCGTATTAACCGGCCAATAAACCATATACCTGGCTTCGTGGATGGTATAAAAGGGTTGCAATAACACAGCGCCAGCGGGAGTATTTATTACATGAGACAGCTTAAAATGCATGGGTAATGAATCGATGGGTTTTACCAGAGATGATAAATCGTCACAATCGTTGACAATAAGTCTTGGAGCTTTATCTAAAGGGTATTTTGGTCCACTGGCCACATGTCCCATACGACTTTCGTCGGCCCATAAGCCTTTCAAATCGGAAGTATCGGTAATAGCTCCCAGTACAATTGGACCATGCAAAAAGGAAACCCAATGTGAACTATCGGGTAAAAATTCGGCATAAGTTTTCATTACAAAATGCATCGAAACCTTATCCCCATTGTTCCATTTGCGTTTCAGGCGGATAAATCCATCAGAAATTTTCACCTGCTCCAGTAACTCATTATTTACTTTAATTTCCAATTTATCTCTATGCATCCAGGGGGCCACCCGAATATTTAGTGAAAATTGTTGCGGTTTATTTGTACTCACGGTGAAATGAGTGGACGATTGATATGGAAATTCTGTATCCTGAATCAGGCTTACCTCTTTGTCTGTCCATTTAACCTCGGAGGCAATAAACATATTCACAAACAGCTCATTCGTATTTTTCACATAAATCATTTCGCCATATTTACCCGGATTTTCAAGTCCGGATCCAACGCAACACCAAAAACTGGTATGAGGTTGGGAATATACCCGATAATGCCGGGGACGCATGGGTGTAAAATATACAAATCCACCTTTTACCGGGTGTTCAGACGATAAAATATGATTAAACAAGGCGCGTTCGTAATAATCGAGATATTTTTGCCCGGGATGAGCCAGATACAACAGTTTGGTTAATTTTAACATGTTGTAGGTGTTGCATGTTTCCGGTCCCTGCTCCGATTCAATCATACTCGAAAAATCGTTGGCCGGATGAAAATGCTCCCGCACACTATTTCCTCCAATAGAAATGGTCCAATCGTTAATTACGGTATTCCAAAAGAAGACTGCTGCACTGTCCCAGGCTTTGTTTTGTGTAGCCTGAGCGTAGCGCTCAAAGCCTATTACTTTCGGTATCTGCGTATTGGCATGAAGACCTGCCAATTCATTTTTTTTCTGAATTAAAGGCCCTAATAGGGCTTTATGAGAAAATTTTTGAGCCATTTCAAGGTACTTTTCATCACCCGTAAGTTCTGCTATATTAACAAATACTTCGTTTAATCCACCATGCTCACTGATAAGCATTGTTTGCACCTGCTCAGCAGAAAGGTTTTTGGTGGTTTCATAAAACCAATCGGTAAGTTTAATGAGTATATCCCTTGCATCTGAACTCCCAGTATTTACATAAACATCATACAAACCCGCAAAAAGTTTATGCATATTGTATAAAGGAACCCATCGGTTGTTTAACGAAAAAGCTCCCGCATTTATCTTGCCTTCAGCTACTTCTTTCCAAATCTCCTGGCCCATAGGAATTCCCCCAACGTAACCGTTTCCATTCTTATCCTGGCAATGTTTTAACCCGGTGAGCATGTATTCAATCCGATGCAACAATTCACTATTTTTGGTCGTTGCATACATAAAAGATAAAGCCGAAAGATAATGCCCTCCTATATGTCCATCAAGCCCCGTATTTTCCCAATTGCCATAATTATCTTTAATTGGTTTTAATCCGGCATCTTTTAAAAAAGGGGCCAGCAAGCGATCGGGTTCCATAGCCAGCAAATAAGCTAAATCAGCTTGTTGTGCCTGTAAAAAAGGGCCCTCATGAATCCGGACTTCTGACAATTTAAAAGCATGTAATTTATCATCGAGCGTATTGTTACATCCTGAAAAAACAAACAGGGAAAGTAAAGTGTAAAGCTGTAATCGTATCATAGCATTCATCATTCATCGGTAAACCTGCCACGCGAACTATTTATCGTACCTGCGGTGCAAATGGTGGTAAAATATATTGGAAGGTTTCGGAACCCATTCATTTAAAGTAATCAGGTTTTAATAAACCTTGAACCCATCCAATTCAACCAGTTACTAATTTTTCTTTTTTCCCCAATAGGTTGCGTTAAGGTTTTTTTCTGTTCCTGCATAAACAAAGGTTACTCGGCGTGGAGTTGCTTCCCAATCAACTTCTCGTTCAACACAAACCACAACTTTTCCCAAGGTGAGATACTTTGTTGTGGCATCGTAGTTCCAATTTCCTGTAAGTGCTCCCGTCATAGTGCCATCGGCATTAAGGCTTAGTTCAGTAGCTCCATTTTGCTGGCCATAGCTGTATGCAAGGTTAATGTGTTCCCAAGTTCCAATTAACGAGTCTTTGGTAATGTTACCGTAATCAGGAACAGCTGCATAGCGTTCGGGTAATGCTATGGGCCAAAGGTTGTCGGGTTCGCTTACCGATGCCGGACACCAAACAATGCGTCGAACGTGCCCCATCATAATGGCATTGGAATAAGGATTGCCTCCAACGTTTTCAGGCAATCGACCCTGCGACATGTAAAACCACTCATCGGTATTTTCTTTTTGAAAGATAGCACAGTGTGATATGCCTACCCATCCGTAGCTCAGGTTAAATTTGTATGGATGAGTTACTATTGGGTAGCAGTCACCCCGTCCATTGGTAAAATTGCGTCCGGTAATGTCATAGTAAGGTCCTTCGATGTTTGTACTTCGAACCACCCGAGTATTGTAAGGTACTGCAAGACCATCGTATGCCATAAACAAATAGTAGTAACCCTCTTTGTATATTATTTCGGGTGCTTCGCTGCCTTGCCAACGCGAGCCATCGGTGCGTGTACCAATTCGCAAACCATACCGGCTTGTTAATTCACTAACACTGCTTGCATAAGGTTCCCCTAGCGTATTTAAAGGCTTACCTGTGCTTGCATCGACCTGCAATAGGGCAAAACCGCTATGCCATGAGCCATGTATCAGGTAATGATTTCCTTCGGGTGTTACAATGTATGTTGGGTCGATGGCATTGTAGTAAAAATAGGCACTCCAATCCGATAAACTGGTACGACTGTATTCTTTACCCCTGTCTGAGGATGAACTGGTAACGAACCCTTTGTCGATCCAGACAGCTCCGGCAGGATCAGTTGATTCGCACATCCCGATAAAGGCGCGTTCAGTCCAGCTTCCATCAAAATTAGCCGGGGTGTTGGCATTTCCTGTTTTAATGTAGTTATCGATAATTATGCAGTAATACATCCGCAACATATCTTTCCCACCCACGTTAACCCGGCGCACTACCGGTGCCCAGTACCCGTATTTAATATTTTCATTGGCAATGGCATTGAGCCCCATACGTAAACGAATGGCATTGAGCGAGTCGGCTACCCAGGAGGGGGCATCGTAAAAAGGCCCGCCTACCCAATCCCAATTAACCAAATCGAGTGAACGTTTGCCCTGAAAATGTCCGTGTCCTTCGGCCTCATTACCATAGGAAGCATCGGTACCATACATATAGTAATAGCCATCATAAAAGGCAACCGATGGATCGTGCACATTGGCCAGGTTCCACTCATTTCGGTTTGTCCACGAGGCTATCGGTGAATAATCGTCAGCATAGGTTGGAATGGTAAAATTTGCAAGGGTATCGGGTTCATTCTCTTCAGGTTCTACTCCATTATCTTCACACCCTACAAAAGAAAAAGCAAATAGGGTGATGGGTAAAATCAGTAATAACTTTAGTCTCATATCAAACATGTTAACTTATTGTAAAACTTCCTTATCAACATACAAAAATAAGTTGATAAGGAAGTTACTTATTTAAGAAAATAATCGCTACTCAATAACAGGGCGAACAGACCATTTAGCTAAAAAAGCAGGACCATTATCTTCATTTTTGTTAGCTGAATTACCTACCAGGTTGGGGTTAGCATTCAGCGTTGATTGAAATATAGGAATATATTCATGACCCGGATAGTAATATTGAAACGATGAAGCACTGGCGGTTTCCGCAGTTAGCTCATCGGTATTGGCCGTACCATCAAGCTTGTAATAAGCATGTTCAATCAACTGATTCAAACGAGCTGCATCGTAAAAGAACCCCCAACGAAGCAAGTCGATACCACGACCATTCTCACAACCAAATTCTTTTGGACGTTCCACATTTGCAATCTGCTCAAAAAGATGATCAGCCGTCGGGAAATCTGCCAGGTCAAGGTCCGGAAGAGCCACGCGACGACGTACTTCGTTAATGTAATCGATAGCCGTTTGGGTTGGACCATTGATTTCATTTTCGCATTCAGCTGCACGCAGTAAAACATCGCTATAACGCATCAGGCGCAGGTTGACACCACATTTTAAGCCGTTTGTTATCGAACTATAGATGTTATTTCTTGCATTGGTGAACTTGGCAATTGAAATACCTCCCTGAGATGTGTTTGATAACGGGGTTGCTGTGATGTCCTCTTTATAAACCATATTGCTACGCGGATCTCCATTAGGATATGCTGCTGTATTCAGACCGGTATAACTGCTGTATTCTGCTTCGTAGGTTACCAAGGTCCAATACAAACGCGGATCGAGACGACCATCGGTGCTATTCTCTTTTTTGAACAGGTTATACAACCAGGGAGACCCGGCCAGGTCGCCCCAGCTGCCTAACTGCTGCGATGCGTAGTTGCTTTCTATCGCATGACCCTGAGTAGCTTCTGAGCTTATATTAACCGGAGTCCATTCTTCGTCGGTACCTCCTGTACCATAATCCATAAACTGAACTTCGAAAAGACTTTCTGAATTGTTTTCGTATTGTGCACCTTCCCTAAAGTTATCGCCATAATCGGCTGTAAGTTCGTAATGTCCAAACTTCCCGCCTATAATGTCGCTAAGAACAACCAAGGCTGTGTCAAATTTATGACGAAACATAAACGCACGGGCCAAATAACCGGCGGCAGCACCACTAGTTGCGCGACCCAGTGCCCACTCGCCGCCCTTATCGCGCGAGGGCAAGATTTGCATCGCTAAAGTGAAGTCACTTTCTATTTGGTTGAACACCTCGTCTTGCGTTGCATTGGCAGCATACATTGTGGTAATGTCTGAGTAATCTGAATAATCAGTAAACAATGGAACTGTCTGGTAGTAAGTTGCCAAATTATAGTAAGCCAAACCGCGGAGAAACAACGCTTGTCCTTTTATTTGATTATAAGAATCTTCTGACATTGAAACCCCATCGACTTTCGATAAAACAAAGTTTGTACGGTTCACTACGTGGTAGTTGTCGCGCCAAATCCATTGGTCGCCAATATCTATGGTACCCGGTGAATTGAGGTTGTCGTAGCTGATATACCACTGCTGCGAGGAGTTCCATACTTCGTCGCCACGCACGGCATCCATGGTGTAACCAACGCGGGCAAAAGTACCCTCAAGGCGTATACGGTTATAGCAGGCAATAATAGCTTCTTGCAATTCTGACTCAGAATCACCAAAATCGTAGGTTGTCTGACTGTTCGGGTTCTGAACATCAAGTTCGTCATCACAGGCAGTAAAGCCTCCAATAAACGCCAACAGAATTAGAATTATCGTTAAACTTTTCATATTGATATCGTATTAATTAAATTTTTAGAATGAAAATTGTGCTCCAAACATGATGGTTCGTGGTGTTGGATACGAAGCATAGTTGTATCCCGGAGTGAATGTACCTCCGGCAAAGTCTACGTTGTAACCTTTGTATTTAGATAAAGTGGCTAAATTCTGACCTGAGGCGTAAATACGAAGGCCTTTAACATAACCACTAAACCAGCTGTCAGGGAAATTATAACCCAATTCAATATTGGCTATTTTCAGATACGATGCATTTTGAATAAAACGCTGGCTGAACAAATCATTGGTAATTGAGCTCGATGTTTTGTAGGCTACACGGGGTACATCGGTGTTTGTATTTGTTGTAGTCCAGGCATTCAACAAATCGGTACTCTTATTAAGTGCACCGTATGAGCCACGCAAGGTAACATCTACAAAGTCGACTGCATTAAACTTAGCCGCTCCATAAGTAGAAACACTCACATCAAAACCTTTATATTCTGCACGAATATTCAAGCCGTAATGAATTTTGGCCAAACCACTGCCAAGGAAAGTCTGGTCTCCTTCAAGGGTGATTGTACCATCGTTATTCACGTCTTTATACCTCACATCACCTGGTTGTGCGCCATTCTGTGTCACTAATCCGCCTTCCTGGTTGTAGTTATTGTCGATCTCTGCTTGTGATTGAAAGATGCCTTCCGAAACCAAACCATAAAACTCGCCAACTTCACGCCCTACTTCTGTACGACTATATCCATTAGTAATTGGAGTATTTAATACTCCCAATTTGGTTACTTCGTTCGCCAAAGTCGATAAATTGGCTGAAACATCAAACTTAACGGCGTGATCGCGATTGTGATAAGCAAGCAGGAATTCAAAACCAGAGTTTTCCATTGTTGCCGCATTCATTTTAACTATGCCGTTAGTAACACCTGCTTCCGCCGGAACGGGCACATCATAATGAAGTTCTTCCGAGATAGATTTATAGTAACCAAAGGTAAACTCTAACCGATTATTAAACATAGCCAAATCAAGTCCCAGATCAAGCATTTTCTTTTTTTCCCACTTAAGCACTTCGTTTACATAATTTGAAATGGATGAGCCGGTTACTTTCGAATTACCAAAACTATAGGTATAGTCGTTCCGAAACATCGTAAGCATGTAATCGTATGGGCCAAGGTTCACAATACTACCCAATTCACCGTAGCTACCACGAATTTTTAACAGGTTGACGATGGATTCCGCCAAAGGAAAGAAGCTTTCACGGTCGATGCGCCAACCTGCTGAAACAGAGGGAAACCAATCGGTCCTGTCTTTTGCTGAAAGACGGCTTGAAGCATCGCGTCGTACGGTTGCCGATAAAAGGTATTTCTCATCAAAATTGTAGTTTAAACGACCGATTAACGAAGCCAGTACGCTTTCGCTTTCATAGCTTGTAGCATCACTCTCTTCTGCATTATTTAAATGCAAATAATATGGTTCAGACAAGGTATAACCTACCCCGGTGAGCCTGTACTCATAATTGCGTTCAAAAGTCTGACCCACAACCAAATTGAGATTATTGCGACCGAACACTCCATTGTAAGTCAGGGTATTTTCTATCAATCCATCGCTATAGTTAACCGCCTCGTGTGTTAGAATCTCACTACTCTTCGATAAGTAGTTGGTTGTACTCTGTATAAATGAGGGAACGAAGATAAGGCTTTTTACAGCGGTTTTACTCTGCGACAGGTTTAGGTTATAGGCCAATTTGTGATTCGTATTTCTGATGCCTAACATTTCCATAAAGTCAACGTTCACTGAACCGCTTGCCACAATGCGATCAACAATAGAATTTCTTTTTAGCAAACTATTGGTAAGCAGTACGTTTGTTACACGCAAGTCTCCATGAACATCATCATAATAGGTACCAAAACCATACGAATCGTAACTGTATTCTGATGCAGCCGAAAGCTTATCATCGAGCACCCAGGTTGATGGATCATAAGCCTTAATTGTCGGAGGTGTTATAAGTGCTGAAGCCATAACCGGAAATTGTGCACCATAGAGACCCGCTACGTATTCATTGGCATTACTCAAAGCCATATTATCCTGATCGCTGTGACTATAAACAATATTTGTTTTAAATTTGATGAATTTAACATCCATATTGTTATTGATACGAGCCGTATACCGATCGAAATTTGGACCAGCACCTACCATAGTACCATTCTGACTGTAATAATCAATACCAATATTGTATGTATTGTTTTCACCTCCTCCAGACATGTTAATGTTGTGATTCTGACGGATACCTGTTTTGAATGCCTCATCGAACCAATTGGTGTTTACTTTTGCAGTACCATCGGCATTATACAAATAATTTTCGCTTGCCGGATCGTATCCTGAAGGAACATCCATCCCACTATTTGCATAGGCCATGTTGATGTATTGTCCATACTGTTCCGAATTCATCACATCGTACACTCCATTCTGCACCTGGTCGAAGCCCAGGTAGCCGCTGTAATCAATCTTCATGGGCTGGTTCTTTTTACCTTGCTTTGTGGTAATAATAACCACGCCGTTAGCAGCCCGCGAACCGTAAATTGCCGCAGCAGAAGCATCTTTTAGTATTTGAAGGCTTTCAATATCGTTTGGTGAGAAATCGCGTATGGTAGTTCCCATGGGTACACCATCGATAACGTAAAGCGGCGACGTATTACCAAAAGAACCAATACCCCGGATACGCACCGTAGGGTCAGCACCTGGCTGTCCATCGCTGGTAATTTGCACCCCGGCAACTTTTCCTTCAAGCATTGTTGAAATGTTTGAGTGCGATACTTTTTTCATCTCCTCCGTGTTAACAACGGCAACAGAACCGGTAAGGTCAACCTTGCGTTGTGTACCGTAACCTATAACTACCACTTGTTCGAGTCCAATTAAATCAGAAGCCAGGGTGATGACTCCCAGATCTGTCCTTCCTTCAATGTTTACTTCAATACTTTTAAATCCTATAAAAGAAACAATTAGTGTAGCATTAGAAGGAACTGAAAGCTGGAAGCTACCATTAGCATCGGAAATGGTACCCATGGAAGTACCTTTTTGTATTACACTTGCGCCGGGAAGCGGTTCTCCGTTTTCGTCAACGATTGTACCTTTTACAGTAATGTCGTCTGTTTGAGCTATTGTCCGCTGGTTAGCATCATTGTTGCCTTCGGCGTAGGTTGCCGGTACTAAAGCCAGCAATCCCAAAAGAATTAAATATAAATATTTCATAGTCTAAATATTTTTTATCATAGTGTTATTCAACTGATGTTATATCGAGGTAAGCTCCCTCAATTACAAGTGCTGTAGTTAAGTCAGAACTATTTACAGTTATCCCTTCATATTTTTGGAAATGGGTCTCGCTATTAGCGTATGTAACATTGTATAGTACATCAGCCGTATTGTCTCCATTATTGGTAATTGTGATTTCAATATACGAATCATTAATACTTGATGTAAACACATCCCAATTCCAGTCGGATGTTAATATAGCTGTGCTATATCCATCGCCCCATCCAAAGTTATCCATACGGACTACAGCATACTCCGCCATGTTCGCTTTGCGAAGAATTGTACTTGGGCTATGCCAATTGGCAGCATTATCGGAGTAACATTTCATTTTAAAAGTCCTGCTTTCCCCTGATGGGACTGGATAGTTATTTGAGAATTTTGTCCACCATGCGGTCAACAAATCAGTACCTACCTGATAGGTTCCTCCCACCACGTTGGTTATGGGGCAGGTTGTTGTAACGGTGCTTGTTGCCCCAACAAAAGTAATTACAGCATTCTGCGCTCCATCTCCTCCCGGATTCTCAAAGCGAAGATTATCATTTGTTACTACACCTGTTGTACCGTCAGAATAAGTAGCAGTTACGACCATACCCGTTGGATCAAAAACAGGTGCTGCAGGTCCAGGGAAAGTATAAGTTGTTACATTGGGCAATGTTGTCACCTCAAGCGCTGTAACTGCATTTGTTACTTCTAAAGTGTAGAAAGTTGATACAGCCTGACTGTATGCACCCTGTTTGGTTTTGCTATAAGCAACAACAACGGTTTTTTCTCCGACTGTAGTCATATCAGGAACCACATTAAATGTTATATCTGAAGTATCAACTTCAGTTGAAGATCCATCAGCGAATGTAACGGTAGCTATGCCATCACCCCAAAAGTCTTCGTCGCCTAATTCAACAAAAGCAGGAGTTCCTTCCACAGTGATTGAAATCGGATCTACATCTTCGACAACAGTAACTTTTGAAGGTATGAGGTAGGCTTTATTCATTTCAAAATAACTGCCATCGCAAATTAAGAATGCTACGATATCAGCACTTGCAGAAACGGGTTGGTTATAGGTCATGACCAGCTCTGTACCATTTGTACCTTTAGCAGAGGCTGTTACAAATACGTATCCGGTAGCTGAGTGGTCAACCTCGATGGTAACCTGAGCACCTTGCATGGTTGTACGAAAGTCGTTCCAAATATCGCCATCTCCGTCGGTATCGGGATAATTGTGTTCGATTAAGCCTAAGTCGAAATCCGTGTTACCCCATCCGTAGGCATCAGAACGGAGAACAAAATATTCTGCATAACCCTCACCATCACGGTCTGCAATTTCATTGGTTATGGCAAGATTCCAATTGTTCCAGTTATTCACTCCGGTACCGTGGTTCACAAACTCTAAATGCAATAACTTGTTTGTAGGTACGGCAAAATAATCAGAGAAAAAAGCCCACCATCCGGCACTGTTATCTTCAGGTCCTACAATTGCTGCATTAATAGTTAGGTAAGTAGTGTCTCCTGTATTTGGTTTTGCAGCGGCAATGGAGTCAATTCGGTCTTGCAGGTTAGCGGGCGCATCAATTGAATAAATATCCAAATCATCGCACCCAACTAAGCCAAATGCTACCAAAATTGATGCGCTCAAAACGAACATCATTAGTTTTGTTGTTTTCATAAATCCTTAGTTTAGTTGTTTTTCATCTATTAAAATTATTTTCAATTCACTTTATATTTTATGCTTACACCTTGTGATTTGTTGTTTTGTCGTCGCTATAAAAGTAATTTTAAGCATTCTTAATAAAGTGTACTGATAGGTATTTGAGGTGGACAAATGGCTAAAAATGTAAAAACAGAGCCCAACTAAGCTGCTGTAATACTATAACATATTGCTATTTAGCTAAAAAACACTACTTGATTAAATTCTCCTGTTTAAGAAACTTTTAAAATAGCTAAAACTAAAACCAGCAACGGGTGAACCAACAAGTATGGTTTTTTAACTATTGTGCCCATACACAACCTTACTTTTGGAAGTGAACATTGCAGGTAAACAATTAGTTAATGGAAAATATTTCTAAGATAGAAATAATATTAGTGGATCAAATGTTCAATCGGAAAAATACTCCGATTTACTTTTTTTACACAGGTTCATTTTAGCTCGGGTAAATCCTACTTGTAAATTACAACTAAATTATGTTTCAAACATCGTTATCAAACCCAATTGAAAGCTATATTCAGCATTAGAATAATTTGATAAGAATTCGTATTTTTAGGAGGTTAAAAAAAACGACATGCCTAAAATAATCCTCATCCTAATTGTTTTACTATTCTCATTGTTAAATAAGCAAATTCTACGTGGCCAATCGAATAATTCAAGGAATTATCGTTTTCAGTATTTTATGATAGAAGATGGCTTGCCGCAAAACACCATTACCTGTATTGCAAAAGACCATTATGGCTTTATGTGGTTTGGCACCAACAATGGTATTTGTCGATACGATTCGTATAATTTTGAATTGTTTCAGGCTGACGAATCGAATAGGCATGCTTTGCCCGATAACTTAATCCGAACCATAACTCCCGGTACCCACAACCTGGTATGGGTAGGCTCATTAAAAGGTTTATCGTATTTTGACCACGATAAAAAACAAATCACGCAATTTACTGATAGCAGCGCATATGGAGAACCCATACGCAAAGTAAGTTCAATTGTATCAATTAAAAACAAAGTTTGGGTGGCTACTGAAAATCAGGGTGTTTTTTTATTACAGAAACAAAAAGATTCGTACCGAATTCAGGCTCAATATTGTCAGGCCAATAACAAACTGGCAAACAACCAGGTAAATGTATTATACCAGGCAAGAGATGGAAATATGTTAGCCGGAAGCAGTGACGGGTATTTTATTTTTGATTCAATCAACAACAAATTTATTGAACCTGAGTCCGATAGAATTTTACCGCCTCAGTCGAACGTTAACGATATTTATGACGACAAGCACAAAAATTTATACTTTGCAACCAACAACGGACTATTTATCCATCACTTTAAAAATAAAACGCTAAACTGGCATCCATCAACAAACAACACAAACACCCTGGTACACAGCACAGTTAATATGGTTCGGCAGGATGTTTCGGGACAAATATTGGTTGCATCGCTGGGTGGTTTGCAAAGCCTTGATTTGGAGACGGGTATTTTTTCTGATTTTGGCAAAGATGGTCCGGAAAACTTCTCAATTAACAATGAATTTGTAAATGCACTGTTTTGCGATTCCAGCGGAAATATATGGATTGGAACAGAAAAAGGGGGCATCAATAAATTTAATATTTATCAAAATCCACTATCGTTTTACACCAACAATCCAAACAACCCAAACAGTCTGAACAACAACACCATAAATTCTGTGCTACGCGAAAACAACAACCTTTGGATAGGTACAGCCGGAGGTGGTTTAAACCTGCTCAATATTGAACAGAATAAATTCTCACATTTTACCTACAGCGCTACCAATTCCCAAACATTAAGCAGCGATTATGTAACTTCAATTGTCCGAGGAAAAAACGGAGTATTGTATGTAGGTACCTGGGGTGGCGGTTTAAATGCACTTACAACCCATGGCAACCGCATTACCATTGACCGCATAACTTTGTCCGATCCCAATTATAAAAACGATTTGGTTGATGGCTTTGTATCCTCTCTGTCAGATAATCCATTGGGCTATTTATTGATAGGAACACAAGGCGGTTTATCGATGTTAAATTACCACAGTCACAAATTTACCACATTAAAAGCACCGTTTAACCACAACCCCCAATTAACTGAAATTGGCTGTGTACTACTCGACTCAAAAGGCTATTACTGGATTGGAACCCGAAACGGACTTTTCCGTTTTCCACAAAGCGCTTTACGTGAAACCAAAGACGACGATATAATAATTAGTCAATTGGAGTTTTACAAACATAAACCCAACAACGAATGGTCGTTGCCCGGTGATTATGTTATTTCGTTAATGGAAGATTCCAGCGGCGATATCTGGATTGGAACTTATGGACATGGTCTTGCACATTCGTATTTCAATTTAAATGGCGAGCTTGTATTTAAGACCTATACCAGCGATGATGGCATTGCCAACAATGTTGTTTATGGAATTCAGGAAGACCGACACAAAAAAATATGGATAAGTACAGACTACGGTTTAAGTGTTTTAAACACCCGGAATAACGTTATTCGTAATTTTTTTAAACAAGATGGGTTACTTAATAACCAATTTTATTGGTCAGCTTCACATAAATCGGAAGATGGAATTATGTATTTTGGAGGAATTCAGGGATTGAATTATTTCAATCCCGACCACTTTTACGATTACACTCTCACTCCCACACCAAAAATAACGCGACTAAAAATTTATAATCAGGAAGTTAATCCGGGAGAAAAATTTCACAAAAAAGTAGTGATTACTAAACCCATTTACGATGTCGACACCATTTTTCTTACCTATAAAGACAACAATATCTCGTTCGATTTTTCAGCCTTCGATTATTACCAGCCCGAAAAATCGAGGTATGCATATAAAATGAGCGAAGTGGATAAAGAATGGGTGAATGTTTCGTCGCAACGTCGGTTTGCCAGTTACAACAATCTGGAGGGCGGAACCTACACCTTTTTACTAAGAGCTTCGAACTGTGATGGAATCTGGACCGAAGAACCAACCCAGGTTACCATTATTGTTACACCTCCTTTTTATAAAACTATTTGGTTTGCCATTGCACTGTTCTTGTTTGTTACGCTTTTAACCTATCTTTTTATCCGGTATCAGATGCGACGAATTATTCTTCAGAAAAAAATACTTGAAGAAAAAGTACAGCGCAGAACCCAAAAAATTGAAGATCAAAAAGTAATTCTGGAACAACAGGCAAATGAACTTATTGAAACCAACCATCAGCTTGAAAATCGTCAAATACAAATTGAACATCAAAAAGAAGAACTGGAATCAAAAAACGCTGAAATATCAAAACAACGCGACGAACTCATTGTATTGAATCAAAAAGTCAATGAAATTAACCTGCTGCAATTGAGGTTTTTTACCAATATTTCGCACGAATTTCAAACGCCACTCACCCTAATACTATCGCCCATTGAGCGCTTACTCAGGCAATTTAAAGACGATAAGGAAACCCACCACCTGCTAAACATCATCAACCGAAATGCATTACGCCTGCTTATGCTTATCAGGCAATTGCTCGAAATCAGAAAAATTGAAACCGGCAATCAAAGTCTTCAGGTTGAGTTAACCGAAACCAAAGCCTTTCTTTTGGAAATCTTTAAAACATTCGAAGAGCTTGCACAAAAAAACCAGATTACCTATACACACGATATTCAGGTGTCGCAAACCGCATGGATTGACAAAGAAAAACTTGAAAACATTCTTTACAATTTACTATCGAATGCGTTTAAATTTACCCCTCAGGGTCAATCCATTCAACTTAAAGCCTCATCGAAAAAAGAAAACCTTTACGACATACTTACCCTTAGGGTTAGCGATACCGGTGAAGGCATTGAAGCCAATCAGATTACCAAGTTATTCGACCGTTTTTTACAGGTCACCGAATCGCGAAAACATAAGCGGGCCGGAACCGGCATTGGCTTGTCGATGGTGAAAAGCCTGGTAGAGATAATGTACGGAACCATTTCAGTGGAGAGTGAACCCGGAAAAGGAAGCTCTTTTACAATTGAAATTCCGGTAAACCGAAGTGTTTTTGCAAGCCATGAGATTGACACTACCGGACAAATTTTTGAATCGAATCTGAAAGATAAAGTGGCCCTGTTAAGCGAACAAATTATTGAAACTAAAGCTATTGAATACAACAGTCATGGCGATGTTATTGAAAAAGTTCTGGTTATTGAAGACAACACCGACATGCGTTCGTTTATTTGTTCAAACCTGGCTCCTTATTTTGCAACCATTGAAGCCGAAAACGGAAGCATTGGTTATGAACTGGCAAAAAAAGAATCGCCGTCAATTATTATCAGCGATATAATGATGCCCGAAATGGACGGTTTGGAATTGTGTAAAAAAATAAAAAATAACTTTTACACCAGCCACATTCCTATAATTTTGCTCACCGCACGCATTACCACCGATGAGCAAATTGAAGGCATTAAACAAGGAGCCGACGATTATATGGTAAAACCCTTTAACATGGATTTACTTTTAGCCAAGATTAAAGGCTTTATTGAAAACCGAAATAAACTACGCGCCAAATTTGGTAAACTCGAAGACGTTAATCCGGATGAATTGACTTTATCGAACCTCGATTCCCGTTTTTTCACCAAAGCAAACGAAGTGGTTTTGAAATTTTACACTGATCCCACTTTCGATGTCGATCAGTTTGCTTCCGAAATGTTTGTAAGCCGAAGTCAGCTATACAATAAACTTAAAGCCATTACCAACCTTTCGGCAAACGAATTTATTAATACCTGTCGCCTGAAAAAAGCACATGAATTATTACAGCAAGGCGAATTGCAGGTTAGCGAGATTGCTTATGCTACCGGATTTAACGACCCCAAATATTTTAGCCGTATATTTAAAAAGTATTACAAACAAGCACCATCTGATTTGGTAAAAAAAAGAATCTAAAAAAAAGCCTCTGAACGTAATATTTCAGAAGCTTTTACAATGAACTTATTATAATCAACTAATTATTATTCAACAGAAAAGCGGTATTCGCAGGTATGCGAATAAGTCTGATCAGGTTTTAATAAAGTGGATGGAAAATTTGCTTTATTTGGTGAATCGGGAAAATGTTGCGTTTCAAGACAAACAGCACTGCGATGCGGGTATACTTTTCCACTTTTCCCGATTAAGGTACCGTCAATAAAATTACCACCATAAAATTGCAGGCCCGGCTGATCGGTAAGCACCTCCATTTTAATTTGGCTAATGGGCGAATAAAGTGAAGCTACCAGCTCTATCCCCTTACTTTCCTTATTCAATACCCAGTTATGGTCGTATCCGGCTCCATAAACCAATTGCTGATCTTCTTCATTCACGCGCGCCCCAATCGTAACCGGTTGGTTAAAATCAAATGCTGTGCCGTTTACAGGAGCTATTCTTCCGGTTGGAATTAAAGTGCTATCTACCGGTGTAAAACCGTTGGCACGAATAGTTAGTATATGATCGTTAATTGTTTCACTTCCCTCTCCCGATAAATTAAAGTAAGAATGATGGGTAAGATTACAAATCGTAGTTTTGTCGGTGGTGGCGTGATAGGTAATTTTAAACCCATTTTCGGGTGTGAGTTCATAAACCATTGTAACCGAAAGGTTTCCTGGGTAACCCGCTTCACCATCAACAGACACATAAGTAAATTCTATTTCGGAGGAACTCAGCTGTTGAGCATTCCAAACAACATCAAAAAAACCTTTGGGTCCTCCATGCAACTGATTATTTCCTTCGTTTTTGGTCAGTTCATACCTCATTGAGTCTATAGTAAACTGTGCACCACCAATGCGGTTTCCGTAGCGGCCAATAGCTGCTCCCAAAAAATTCTCAGGTCGATTCACATATTCATCCAGGGTATTATAGCCCAATACCACATCAACGGGTTTTCCATCAGCATCAGGAACACAAAGTGCTACAACCCTGGCACCAAAGTTTGTTACTTTCATTCCCATCCCGCTATTATTGGTCAAGGTATAAAGGGCAACTGGTTTTTCATCGATGGTTTGGTTAAACGCAGCCTCATCAATAGCTGCAACCGTATCGGTAAATACACTTTTATTTTGGGTGTTACAAGCAAAGAGTAGAAAACCCAAGCCAATAACAGCAGTCCATTTTATCCATTGTTTTTTCATTGAATGTATGTTTTAGTAATACAAATAAAATCCCCACCACAAGATGTGGCGGGGAACTAAACCTAAACCTATTTTAATTGCACCAACACAACCGAATGCGCGGGTATGGTAACACTTAATTTACCATTTTTTGGTGCTGGCACCTTAAAATCCTTTAATGTAACTTTCTCTTCCTGACCAAAATCGTTATAATCGTAAATATTTTGAGCAGTAATAATTTGCCCGTTGCCCGATTTTAAATCCTGGCCGGTAATGGTAAGCTCAACCTTTATGTCTTTATTGGGATTGACATTGCTCAGTGATATATTTACCACTCCATCTTTTATCGATGCGGATGAACTAAGCGCCGGAATTTTTTGATCTTCAAATTCATAAGCTTCGCTTTTTAAATTCGATGGAATCAAAGTTGCCTCCTGATGCACACTGTACATTTTAAACAGATAATAAGTAGGTGTTTTCACCATTTGTTCATCTTTTGTCAAAATCACTGCCTGCAAAACATTCACCATCTGAGCTATATTGGCCATTTTAACCCGATGCGCATTATTGTTGAAGGTATTCATGGTGATACTACCCGAAACAGCATCACGTAAGGTATTTTGTTGGTACAAAAATCCCGGATTGGTTCCCTGTTCTACATTAAACCAATTACCCCATTCGTCAACAATCAGCCCCACACGATGATTGGGATCGTATTGATCCATAATGGCTGTATGGCGTTTAATCAAGACTTCCATCCGTCTGACATCGTTCATGTTCGAGAACCATTCCGATTCATCAAATCCGGTGGCATTTCCTTTAACTTCCCAGCTGTGGGCAAAGGAGTAGTTGTGTAACGAAACACCCTGAACCAACCAGGGATAACGCGAGGTTTTTTCCATTACTACTTTCATCCAGTTGTAATCGGCCACATTGGGTCCGCCAGCAATTTTGTATTTAGCGCCACCACAATACGTAGCAAACCGATTGTATAAATCGGCATAATATTCAGGAGTCATGTGTCCGCCACACCCCCAGTTTTCGTTACCAATACCCCAATACTTAACTTCCCAGGGGTCTTCGCGGCCATTCTTTTTCCGCCAATCAGTCATTGGACTTTCATTACTGCTGGTCACGTATTCAACCCATTCGGCAGCTTCCTGAACGGTTCCCGAACCAACATTAATATTAATGTAAGGCATGGCATCAATTAATTCACAAAAATCGAGAAATTCGTGTGTACCAAAACTATTGTCTTCGGTAACACCTCCCCAGTGTGTATTTACAATCGAAGGCCTTTTTTCACGTGGCCCCACGCCATCTTTCCAATGGTAAGTATCGGCAAAACAGCCTCCGGGCCATCGCAACAAAGGAATTTGCATTTCTTTTAAGGCTTTAATCACATCGTTGCGAAACCCTCTGGTGTTGGGTATCGGTGAATCTTCCCCTACAAATATTCCTCCATAAATACAACGTCCCAAATGTTCGGCAAAATGACCGTAAACCTCTTTGTTTATTTTGGCTTCTGCCTGATCAACATGCAGTGTCAAGGTATTCTGAGCAGTTACCGGTAGTATAAAAAACACCAGGGCAAACAAACTCCAGGTAAATTTCTTCATCGCTCTTTAGTTTTATAAGTTCAATAATAAGGATTAGCTAAAATGCTAAGTATTCAAAAAATGAATAGTCTATTTATTAAATGTGTGCTCCACAGCCAAAAGCTTTATTGGTAGCCCAATTTCAGGTATTTTTTGTATAAGTTCTCATAGGTTTTAACGTTATCCGGAATGGGCTGGTATTCTTTTTCAAAACCTTGTCCCATTGCTTTTTGTGCATCTTCAATTGTTGCATAAAATCCTGCCGCCACAGCGGCAAACATAGCTGCTCCCAGTGCTACTGTTTGTTCGGCACGGGCTACTTTTATGGGCATATTCATAACATCGGCCATGGTTTGCATTACAAAAGGCGATTTTTTTGCTACTCCCCCAATTGCCACTACCGATTTTATGGTAATGCCATTTTCATTAAAGCGGTCGGCAATTGCTTTTGAACCGTAGGCAGTGGCCTCAACCAAAGCCCTAAAAATTAAAGGTGCTGTAGAACCCAGATTTAATCCCGAAATGGTTGCAGTAACATTTTGATCGGCATCGGGTGTACGTCGGCCGTTCAACCAATCGGTTGCAATCAATGTTGATTCTTCCACAGGAACTTTCATTGCTTTATCAGAAAGAGATGGTATTATTTTATCCTCAATGGCCTTTCGTTGGTTCTCATTATCCAAAAACTGTAGCGGCCAACTTAACAAGTTTTTAAACCAGGCATATACATCACCAAAAGCGGATTGACCTGCTTCCAAACCAACCATTCCCGGAATCACAGAACCATCAACCTGGCCGCAAATTCCGGGAATTAACCGGTCTTCCATTGCTTCGTAGGGCGACACAATAATATCGCAGGTTGAAGTACCCATTACCCGAACCAGCATATTAGGTTCAATTTGTGCGCCTACAGCACCCATATGACAATCGAAAGCACTTACTCCCACCACAACATTGGTTGACAACCCTAATTTACCGGCCCATTCGGCTGTAAGTGTTCCCATTGGCTGATCGCTGGTATGGGTTTCGACAAACAGGTTTTCGCGTATTCCAGCTAACTCAGGACCTAACTGGGTTAAAAACTCCTCGGGTGGTAACCCATTCCAATCGGGATGCCAAAGGGCCTTATGTCCGGCTGCACAGCGGCTGCGTTTAATCGATTTTAATCCGGTTTTTCCGGTCAAAACAGCTGGTAACCAATCACAGTATTCTACCCACGAAACCGCTTTTTCATGTAACGATTTATCGTTACGAAGCACGTGCAAAACTTTAGACCAAACCCATTCCGACGAGTAAATTCCACCTGCGTATTTGGTATAATCGACTCCCCATTTGCGAGCCAGTTCGTTAATCTCATCGGCTTCTTTAACAGCAGTATGGTCTTTCCAAAGAATGAACATCGCATTCGGATTTTCAGAAAACTCAGGTAACAAGGCAAGCGGAGTTCCCTGCGTATCGGTTAAAGCCGGCGTGCTGCCTGTAGTATCGAACGAAATTCCAACAACGTTGGCTCTAACTTCGCCATTGCAAAGTTGTAAGGCTTCTTTTATCGATGATTCCATTACCTCGAGGTAGTCGAGGGGGTGTTGCCTGTATTGGTTTTTTGCGGGATTACAATACCGGCCTTCCATCCATCGGGGATAGTATTTTACCGATGTGGCCATTTCATTACCGTTAAAGGCATCAACCACCAATGCACGACACGAGTCGCTGCCAAAATCGATTCCAATTACATATTTTTTCATCATTCTCATTTCTTAATTCATAAACTACTGACCATAATAAGCATTGGGGCCATGTTTGCGCAGGTAATGCTTTTTTACCAGGTGTGGGTTCATTGATAAGCCGGGATTTAAGGCAAATGAAACAGCTGCCATTTTGGCCACCTCTTCCATTACCACGGCATTGTGAACTGCCTGGTCAACATTTTTTCCCCACGAAAACGGTCCGTGGTTTTGCACCAACGCACCGGGAGTTTCGTTGGGATTCAATTGTTTAAAACGTTCTACAATAACTTTCCCGGTTTCTTTTTCATAAACACCAAACACTTCCTGCTCAGTCATTTGACGGGTACAGGGTATTTCTCCAAAAAAATAGTCGGCATGGGTTGTACCAATAACCGGTATTCCCAGACCAGCCTGAGCCCAAGCAGTCGCATGAGTCGAATGCGTGTGTACAATACCGCCAATTGTTTCAAAATGCTCATAAAGATACAAGTGCGTAGGCATATCGGATGAAGGTTTTAACCTACCTTCCACAACCTTGCCTTCCATATCGACCACAACCATATCGTCAGATTTCATGCTTTGATAATCAACCCCGCTGGGTTTAATTACCACCAATGATTTTTTGCGATCGATGGCACTTGCATTTCCCCAGGTAAAAACTACCAAACCGTGTTTCACCAAATCAAGGTTTGCCCGATAGACTTGTTCTTTTAATTCTTCCAACATAATCTGATGTTTTTTGAATTGTTTTTTATCTTACATCAATAAACTTTATGCTTTTAAACCATTGGCGAGCATGTAATAAACCTCATTCCAACGCAATTCTTTCTTCAATTCTGTTACATTGGTTTTCTTATCAATTAATACAAACTCCACATCGGCCATTTCTGCAAATGTTTCGATAAAATCGGGGGTAAGTGCTAAAGTAAAAGCGGAATGGTGCGTTCCCCCGGCATAAATCCAGGCAGCGGCTCCATCGGCCAGGTTGGGATGTGTTTTCCAAAAAGCCGAAGCAACAGGCAAAAGAGGTAATTTACCCAGCGGTTTAATTACATCGAGCGTGTTCACAATGAAACGGAACCGGTTCCCCATATCAATTAAGGTTACATTCATAGCAGGTCCGGTAGCACTTTCAAATACAAGCCGTGCCGGGGCATCTTTACCTCCGATTCCCAAAGGATGTACTTCGAGTCGAGGTTTTGCTGCTGCAATGGATGGACAAATTTCGAGCATGTGTGAACCCAACACTCCTTCGTTGGCTGGATCGAGATGGTAGGTATAATCTTCCATAAAGGAACTCCCTCCCGATAAATCTTGCGACATAGTTTTTATTATGCGTAACATGGCCGCCTGTTTCCAGTCGCCCTCGGCACCAAAACCGTAACCGGCAGCCATTAAACGCTGCGAAGCCAGACCCGGCAACTGACTCAATCCAGTCAGGTTTTCGAAGTTGGTGGTATAGGCTTTAAAGTTACCCGCTTCCATAAATCGTTTTAGCGCGATTTCGTATCGTGCCTGCACCCTTACATTTTCATGATATTTATGGCCGGGTTTACAATTATCAGCCACCTGATACAGTTTTTCGTATTCCTGATAAAGTGCATCTACCTCGCTGTCGGTTACTTTATCTACGTAGGCAATTAAATCGCCCACACCAAAAGCTGAAATCTGCCAGCCAAACTTAATTTGGGCCTCCACCTTATCACCTTCGGTAACAGCTACTTCACGCATATTATCGCCAAAGCGGGCTACTTTTAATCCTTGTGAATCGTCCCAACCTATGGCTGTTCTGCACCAGGCTCCCACTTGTTCCTGCACAGCCTTATCCTGCCAAAAGCCCACCACCACTTTACGGTTTTTCCGCATCCGGGAATTTATGAACCCGTATTCTCTATCGCCGTGAGCACTTTGGTGCAGGTTCATGTAATCCATATCAATTTTATCCCAGGGCAAATCGCGGTTAAATTGGGTGTGCAGGTGCATAAAGGGTTTATTCAATACTTTAAGTCCTGCTATCCACATTTTAGCTGGCGAAAAGGTGTGCATCCAGGTAATGATACCTATACAGTTTTTATCGGAATTAGCTTCGATGCAAACTTCCAAAATCTCGTCCGGCGTTTTAACTACCGGTTTAAATACAATTTTTACCGGAACTTTTCCACTTTTGTTTAGTCCATCGACAATGGTGGAAGAATCTACATCAACTTGTTTCAGGGTTTCGGACCCGTAAAGGTGTTGACTACCTGTTATAAACCAAACGGTTTTATTTGATAAATTACTCATAGCAATAGTTTTAATTAATTCAATATTTTACCAGAAATAGATATAAAAGGCAACGGTGATGCTGATAATAATTGCCGAATGAATAACATCCCACTTGTCCCAACTGGCTCTTGTTTCTGCTTTTTGCTCCGGGGTAGCCGACCCAAAAGTAAGTCCCTGAATTTGCACAGCAGGTGCTGCTTTTGTAAAACGACTAACAACCATAATAACCAACATACTAAACACCAACATTCCACCACTAAAAAACAACCAGTTTACATCGTAAAAAAGTACATAAAAAGGATTGTTTACTCCCATATCGGCTGCCCACACTTTAACATCGGAATATCCGGCATTTCCGGCAAGCGTAGTGTATAACACCTTGGCTCCTAAACGTAAAATACCCACAATAAATCCGGCAATCATTCCCCACATTCCACCTTTAGGCGTTGGCCGGGTTGAAAGTACACCCAGTAAAAAGGCCGCTGCAATTCCCGGTGCCAAAACCGATTGTACATCCTGTAAATAGGTATACAATACATTGCCAATGCTTCGCATTACAGGAATCCATAATATTCCAAGAACTACCACAACAATAGTCGCTGTACGGCCAACACTCAATAGCTTTTTTTCTGTTGCCTGGGGCCGGTATTTTTTATAAAAATCGATGGTGAATAACATCGATGAGGAATTAAATAAGGAAGCCAATGAACTCATGAGAGCCGCTAAAATTCCTGCTACTACAAGTCCTTTTACCCCGGCGGGCAATAATTTTGCTACCAGGGTAGGAAAAGCAGCATCGGCCGAAGTTAAAGCAAATACTTCACCGTTAATCACCACGCCTTTTTGTGCCATGGCAAATGCAATCATTCCCGGAATCATAAATAAAAATACAGGGGTTAATTTAAGGTAAGCACCAAAGATGGTTCCCCGACGCGATTCTTTTTGGTTTTTACCTGAAAGTACCCGTTGAACGATAAACTGGTCGGTACACCAATACCAGAAACCAATTACAGCGGAGCCAATAAAAACTCCCAGCCATGGAAAATCGGCATCACGATTGCTTCGGATCAAATTCACCATACTGTCGCCGTATTCGTTCACCTGAACAGCGCTGGTAATTGCCAGTACTTCGTCCCAGCCACCCACAGCACGCAGACCAAGAACCACTATTATTAAAGAGCCTAACAATAAAATTGGCGTTTGCAAGACCGAAGTATACAATACCGATTTCATTCCACCAATTACGGTATAAACAGCCGTAAGCAAAACCAGTCCAATGGCCGAAATCCAAAAGAAATCGATGCCCCAAACACTTTCGATACCAAATACCTCTTTAAAAACCAATCCGCCGGCATAAACCGTAACAGCCACTTTGGTTAACACATAACTAACCAAAGAAATCAATGAAAGAATGGTGCGCGATTCGGAATTGTACCGTTTTTCGAGAAACTCGGGCATGGTAAAAACCATACTTCGCGAATAAAACGGAACAAATACCCAACCCAATATCAGAATCATCCACCCCTGAATCTCCCAGTGAGCCATAGCCATACCACTGGAAGCTCCGGCTCCGGCTAAACCAATCAGGTGTTCAGAACCAATGTTTGATGCAAAAATGGAAGCTCCGATAGCAATCCAGGTTGCATCGCGCCCGGCCAGGAAGTAATCGCCTGAGCTATCCTGCTTTTGTTTAAATACCCACACGATGATTCCAACGAGTGCAAGCCCGAAAAGGCCTATTACAATCCAATCTAATGCTGCCATAAATTATAAGTTTTGCGTTTCTATTTTGGTTAATATAAATTGATTAGATACCCGTCACATCAAAGGCAAAACCTCTGGCTGAAAGGTCTTCATACTTTTCGCGATTAAATGCATACAAATAAGCGCCCTTGCGCGAACTTGTCTTGTCTTTAGCTTCGAGTCGATCCAACAATTTCATCGATAAAAACTTGC
Source organism: Salinivirgaceae bacterium (assembly GCA_050251815.1). Classification (GTDB taxonomy): domain Bacteria; phylum Bacteroidota; class Bacteroidia; order Bacteroidales; family SZUA-534; genus GWE2-40-63. Next base: position 74,957 of record JBFWMB010000001.1, read on the forward strand.
GCCGAAAGTTAGCCGGATCGACCGACCGTTGATAAATTGCCTCGTAAAGGTTTCGTAACTGAATAATGGTAAACTTTGACGGCAAAAGCTCAAAACCAATGGGTTGTGTTTTTGCTTTTCGTTTTAAGCGTCGCAAGGCTTTTTCAAGTATTTCAGTGTGATCGAAAATCAAAGGCGGTAATTGATCGAGTGTAAACCATCGGGCACTGTATTGATCCAATAATTTTTTATCGTAATCATTTATATTTATTAAAGCATAATACCCAATGCTGATAACCCGGGCTGCCGGATCGCGATTTACCTCAGAAAAAGCGCTTAATTGTTCAAGATAAACATCTTTTAAACCAGATATCCGTGCTAATACACGACTGGCTGCCTGGTCTAAGTTTTCCCCTTTTTTAAGAAAACCACCCATTAAAGACCAACTGCCCTGCTCGGGCATAAAGTCGCGCTGATAAACCAGGAGTTTAAGTTGAGCACCATCGAATCCAAAAATCACACAATCGACAGCTAAATAGAAGGTATCTTTATCGGTATAAGTCACAATAATCTTTTGTTTATTGTTATTCGTATTTACAAAAGTCGCTAATACCTTTATCTTTTACAATAGCTTTTAATGAAATAATTATTTGTCCACTGTTTTGGATGTTTATCCACCTATAAAAAGCTTCAAACACCTGATATTATGGCTCTAACAATAATAATAGAAATCATTACTAGTTAGGCGAGGCTGGCACAACATGTGTATGATGAGTTAAACCCATTCCGACTTAGTAAACCTCTAATCCTATCATTTCAGGGCAAGATGTGACAGGTACATTTATTTGTTATGGCCTGAAGAAAAGAAATAGCCCATATAAACAGCAAAAGCATATTGTATGTGGTTGTATTCTATAACAACTGTTGGCTGTCTGAATATAAGATTTTACAATATCAGCGCATATCCGGTTCCACAAACCTGTTGCGGTTGGCCTGAAACTGTTTGATTAGCAGTACGGAAAGAGTTCCGGGCATCCCGGTTCCAACCGGTTTTCCGTTAATTGAAACAATGGGCATTACCTGTTTGGTGGTACTGGTAATAAACACTTCCTGCGCAGCAGAAAGCAACGGCACCGGAACATCGGTAATTTTCAGGGGAAGGTTCAATTCCCGAATCAATTCGATTACTATGCTCCGGGTTATTCCAAATAAAATATTAGCCCCAGGGGTATAAATAAGCTCATCGATTGCCAGAAAAATATTTCCCCGCGAGGTTTCACGCAGGAGATTGTCGGAGTAATAAAGTACATCGACTGCATTGATCTGGTCCATTTCGTGTTTATAATATTCGGATGCCTGGTAATCGGTTGATTTGGCTTCGGGTAAAAAGCGCTGGTATTCTTTCATTAAAAGATGCATTCCCTGCGTGTAGGCCGATTGGGGAAATGGAGGAATATGAACCGGAAACATATACAAACCAGCCTGAATTGCGTTATCGGAAGATTCCTTTGGCAAAGCCAGGATTTTTATGTAAGCGTTTTTAATTTGGTTCCTTGCTATCAGATCCTCAACAAGATCTTCCAGCTGGCCGGTAAAAGCAGTTTCAAGACGCATTAGCTTAAGCGTGTTTCGGAAACGGGCCAAATGCCTTTCTACAAACAAGGGCCTGCCCAACAATACCTCAAAAAACTCATAGGCTCCATAGCCCCTGTTAACAGCCAGGCTATGCACGGGGAAATTCAAGTGAGCGCTATTTTCAAATACCCCATTATTAAATGCAAGCATAAATCTTTGAGAGACAGGTTCAAATTTTCAAAAACATAAAATTACTTAACTATAAAATTAGCTTTCTTAGATCTAAACAAATGCGATGCCTATAAAACAGTTTATGCATATTCATGCACTGAAATGGCTTTGTATTTTGGGCTATTAGCCGGTACAAGCATTTGTTTTGCAACCAACTCGGCCAAATCGCTTACCTTAACAGGCGAAACAGCCCCTAAGGTTTTTTTACACAGGGGACATGCTGTAACCAACAATTCGGGATTAGGCTCGCTTAACTTAACAACTGTATCCTGAGCAATAGTCTGCTTGTTTTGTTCCGATATACACTGATTGGCCAAACTACCTCCACAGCACAACGCATTTTCATTTGAATAATTATTCTCCATCAAAAACGCTGTCGATTGAATAACATTGCGAGGCGCTTTATAAATACCTGAACCGCGGCCCAATTCGCAAGGATCGTGGTAAACCACTTTTAAGGCTGATCTTTTAAGCTTTAACCGTCCTGCTCCTAATAACTGATTAATGTATTCGCTGTGATGCAACACATGTAATGGCAGTCGGTAGTCTTCCTTAAAGATTTTATAACATATGGGACAAGAAGTGACCAAAGTATGTGCTCCACTCTGCATTATCAATTGTCGGTTTCGCTTTACCAATTCCTCCGCAGCTTTCAACTGACCCGCCAGTTTTAGTGGCCGTCCGCAACACGCACCCTGTTCCTTATCCATAAACCAATAATTTTCACCAGCCTGTTTAAAAATCTGTTCCATGGAGTTTTTTATGTTTGGGGTTAAATGCGTCATGCAACCGGCAAAATATACCACATCGGCGGTGTTGGTTTGTTCGGGTATGAAAGCATAGTTTTCTTTTTTGCTTTCATAAAAATCGGGTTTATGCATCAGGCGCAAAGCGGTTAAATCAATTCCAACCGGACAAAGCGACTCGCAGCGTCCACATAGTAAACAATTCTCAGCCAATTCCCGGTAATTTTCATCATTTCGCACACGCTGAATAAAATATACCGACTGGCTTTTATTTACCTGGTTTAAATTGTTTAGCTGACAGGTATCGATACAAATACCACATTTGGGACAGGAATAGATTTCGACTTCTTTTAATACCCGATTGTTTGCTTTTAATTTTAATCCCCAATGACGGAAAAAAATCAAAAGCATTTCGGTTGGTATATGCATGTATCGGGTAAAAGGCAAACCCACAAAAAATACCCCCAATGAAATAGAATAAGCCCACCAGGCAGGATAAATAAGGTGTTCAAGAGGCAAAAAAGACTGGAACGTACTACCCAGAGAGGCAGTTAAAAATCCACCCGACTGATAATAACCCGATGTAAAGCTTTCGGCTAATAAACGTAAGGGGAAAATGAACCACAAAGCAGTTAATACGAGCTTATCGACAAGTTTTAGCTTTGTGGTTTTCTTTAATCCTACTGTTTTGGCATTAAACCGTTTGGCAAAGGCCATAAACAAACCCGAAAGCACAAACAACAAGAGTAAATCCATTAACTGGGCAAAACCCCACGAAAAAAAGAAATGGTGTTGTTCAGGTACAAAGTAGCGAAAGAATATGGGGAAATACAGGGGAGCCGATCCTTTTACAAAAATGTGAGCTTCGATAGCACCCACCACAATAAGCAAGAACCAACCAAAGGCAAGGCTCATATGCATGTATCCCAGGCGGGGATTCACTTTAAAAATTTTCCGGTGGATTAATCCTTCTGCAACTATTTCCCGAAGCGCAAAGAGTGTTCGGCGGGTTAAAAGCCGGTGCCTAATCTTTTTTTTGTCTTGTGCATCCAAGTGCCAAATCCAGGTTCCATATTTAACAAACAAAAACCCCAATAACAGAAGCATTCCTACTGTAAACGGAAGAACAAAAGGATCATAATACATGGCATTCATCGTTTAATAAGGTTTCACGTGTTTTGAGTATCAAATTTCTCAGATTCACTCCCCGGGGGCAGGCCAGCGTGCATTTTCCACACAACATGCACTTTGCCACTTCCGATTTTAAATCGTCGTATTCGCCTCGCTGAAGCAAAACATTCAAACGCCTGATATTAAATGGGGTCAGGTTGCCTGCTGTGCAGGTCGCTGTGCAGGCTCCACAGGCAATACAGATACGAAGCGAAGGCTCGAGCGCTAAAACTTTATTCATTATAGCCCGATTGTTTTTATCGTAATTAATTTGATTTGTTGTTTCTATTTTAAAACCCCACATGCTACTTAATTTGTTAAATACTCATGAATGCGCAATGCAGCTGCCCTTGCCTGCGAAATGGTGTCGGTAATATTCATGGGAGCCAGACAGGCTCCGGCCATAAACACTCCCGGGGAATCGCTTAACTGATAGTCGAAGTGATTGTCCTTACTTTTAAAAAAACGGTTATCGCCCATTGGCAGTTTAAATTGCCGCGAAATTTGCTCGCTTCCCACAGCCGGAATCATTCCTGCCATTAATACCAACAAATCGGTATTCATCCGCAATGGTTTCGATGCCAATGTATCTTCGGCCTTAATTTGCAGCGAGCCATCTTTATTTTGCGAAGCTTCGGATATTTTCCCCCGAATAAACACGATTCCCCACTTTTCCTGGGCCTCGCGATACAGTTCTTCATAGTAAGGGCCAAACATCCGCATATCCATATAAAAACAAAACACTTCGGTTTCGGGCATGCGTTCTTTAAACTCAATGGCCTGTTTAACCGCTGTAACACAACAAACCTTTGAACAGTAGTGGTTGTTAACTTTAGCATCGCGCGAGCCCACACAGTGCACAAAGGCAACGCGTTTAACGGGTTTTGTGAATTGAGCAGCCAAATCGTTAGTCTGAAAAAGTTGCTCTAAATCACTATTTGTTATTACCTGATTGTAAATACCGTAGCCATACTCTTCTTTTTTCTCCGCATCAAACAATTCAAATCCTGTAGTAATAAGCACAGCATTGGCATCAATGGCTTTTTTTTCACTCAAAACCAATTGGTACCGGGAATCTTTTTGTGTTACATCGAGAACAGCAGTATTTACCATGACATCAATATTTGCCTGATTAACCTCCTGTTTGAGTTTATGTAATAAATCCTTTGCCGGACGCCGATCGGGGAATAAATGGTGCCAATTAGTTAAATGACCTCCCGTAGACTCTTTTTTCTCGATAAGAACGACGTGGTGCCCCAGTTTTGCCAGACTGGCCGATGCCTCCATACCTGCCGGCCCTGCTCCTATTATTGCTATTGTTTTTGTTTGCATAATTTTAAACCATCAGTTTTAAAGGTTTTTTGGGAATTGCATTCGGCTGTTGTGTCTTGTATTTGTTTGATTTACTGTAGTCGATTCCCATTTTGTCAAGTAAAGGTTCAACTGATACCTGATGCATTTGAAGCCCCAGGTCCCAAGGATCGTAACCCAGAACCAGTCCGGCCATTTCTTCATAAGTTAAAACCGGAATTCCGTAGCCATTTTGTCCGTAGGTTGTACCTTCCATTTCGGCAATGGTGTATTGCCACTTATCCATAAACATGGTACAACCCGGGCAATTAGCTACAATAAAATCGGGTTCGTATGGAGCCATTGAATCAAATTTCTTTTTTGAGTTTGAAACCGAATACCCCCGGTTAGCCATAACCAAATATTGCCTGAACCCAAAGCCGCAACAATGACGCCGTTCCGGATAATCGACCACCTCGCCGCCCCACGATTCAATCATTCCCGCCAAAACAACGGGAAACTCCGCACCCCCAACCCCTTTTTCAGGAAAGAGTTTGGCATAATGACAACCAATATGCTCCACAACCTTAAGCGCTTGACCGGTTTTTGCATGAACTAGTTGTCGTTTTGCCTTTGCATTTATCTCATTTCTGAAATGATAAATAATATCGGAACTATGTGCCAGATTTTTGGGAATTAGAAACTCCCGGCGGGTTGCTTTCCAAAGCATTTCGCGAATTTTTACTTCCTCTTCAGGAAAATGTTTCCAGGTTTCCAGCAATTCCGTGTAAAGTCCAAACGAGGTAACGCATGAAATAGCCAGATTCTCATACCCCAATTCAGTCATTAAGGCAAAATGGCGGGCAATTACTGTTGCCGTAGTTTCCTGGGGTATGATATCAGCATGGTAGGCAATTCCCGTGCAGGTAGTGTGGCGCGGGTCGTCGTAAATATCCTTATTCAATTCCTCTTGCAGGATCTTTAAAAAAAGTTGTTCCGATGCCGGAAAGAAATTTTGACGTATGCAACTGCGTGCAAAATAATAGTGATTGTCGGCTATCTCTTTCTGGTATTTATTCCAGTTGGGATTGTTATTTTTTGGTTTCAACATTAGCTGTGCTTTTATTGTGTTGATTTGAATTCTCGCTGTATACTTCGTAGAAATACTCATTCGTTATATTGTCGCTAAAATCCAGATGCATCTGCTTAGCCTTTTCCCGGGAAAAATTTTCAATGGCCTGGTACATGGCCGTTCCTCCGGTAACATCAAAAATAGCTTGAAGTTCGTCTAAATCTTCCCGGGAAATTTTTCGTAAAGTACCCGCTCCCGGTTTGTTGTAATTGGCTCCCAATCTATCCATAATATCATCAGCATTATCAACAACCCAGCGCCAAACCGGTCCCTGTTCAGGATGCAACTCAGGAGCAAGTCCCTGTGGATGTACGCAATATCCAAACTTCAGAATATTTTCGCCCACCGTACGTTTAATGGCAAATTGCTGTCGACCTTTTTCCGACTCAACAAAATATCCCAGATTAATGGACAATTTACGTAGGGCCTGAATTACAAAACCCGGTGTATTATCGCGGGGACAACGGGTTTTGCACGACATACACTGCCCACAATACCATATGGTTTCTGACTTTAGTAAGTCGATTATTGATTCGTCGGATTTATCCTGCAACTGATTTAAAAGCCTTCGTGGATCGTAATTGTAAAACTCTGCCGCAGGGCAAACTGAAGTACAAATCCCACAATTCATGCAGGTATGGTAACCTTCAACAAATCGAACATCACTTAATAACTGTTCAAATAAAGGTTTCATCTGTTTATAATTTGTTTTCATTCGTCAGATGCCTGCTCCGATAAATCGGGGGAACAACCATAAAATAATCGAGCGCATGCATTAAACTAATGTTTCATTGGTTGAAATATGAATGATAATTTCAAACGAAATTAAAGAGAAAGCGAAAGCTATTTTACCGTAATATTACCCAAACACTGAGCGTTTTAAAGCATATTTTGGGGTGGTATTTATACGAATTAGCACCACTGTGTGCAGGTTACGGATGGTTTGAACCTGGAAGCCTGCCCTGCCAGTAGCAGATTAGGATTTAGACCTTAGGCTGAAGACGCATTACGTAATGTGAAGGTTTTGGAAAAACATGTCCTGTGTTTCCTGCCTAAAGAAAAACGTGGTTTAATAACTATTTGTAAAGCAATCATTGAGTTTTCACTTTAAGAATCCTTATCATTGTCGAAAAAAAGATGCACCGGATTCAACTCGTGTTAGCCTACATAAAATTCTGGTTTACTGCCCGAAACCGCAAGGGATTTGGTATTCATTCTCCCTTTGTTTTTAAGCTTGTTACCCAGGTAATCCACGATTACACCCCATTTTACTGTTATGCCGAAATTGAAAAAGAGCGTAATTCGCTGCTCAATAATCATTCATTTATTCCGGTAAACGATTTGGGAACGGGAAAAACCAAATACAAATGGAACCGGCGAAAAATTTCGAAAATTGCCAAATACTCCTTAAAACCAGCCAGACAAGCACAATTATTGTTTCGCCTGGTTAATTATTTTGGGTACAGAAACCTGCTTGAGCTGGGCACCTCGCTGGGAATAACCAGCAGCTACCTGGCAAAAACCGACAGCCGGACAAAACTCATTACACTCGAAGGTTGTGCAAACACAGCCGGATTAGCCCATGAAACTTTCAAAAAACTGCATATCAACAATGCGGAACTATGGGTTGGCGAATTTGGACAAACCTTGCCGCAAGCCCTCGGAAAATTAGACAAACTCGACTTTGTTTTTTTTGATGGCAACCACACCCAATCAGCAACACTTGAGTATTTTGAGCGGTGCCTTAAAAAGACTCATAACGAAACCCTGTTTGTTTTCGACGATATTTATTTGAATAGCGAAATGGAGGTTGCCTGGCAAACCATAAAAAAGCATCCCCAGGTTCGCGTTACGCTAAACCTGTTTCATCTGGGACTTGTGTTTTTCAGAAAAGAACTTAGCAGGCAGCATTTTAAACTAAGGTTTTAAGCAAAAAACTTTTAAAAGGTAATTAAACCATTACTTTTGCGTTTAACAAAAATTATAAAGTCCAAACCAACATGGAGCAGGTAATAATCATAAAAGATATAAAAAAAATATATCAGGTTGGATTTCAGGAAGTAAACGCCTTAGCTGGCATAAACCTTTCGATACACAAAAATGAATATGTGGCCATTATGGGGCCTTCGGGTTCCGGAAAATCAACCTTAATGAATATTATTGGCTGCCTCGACACGCCTTCGCTTGGCGAATACTGGCTGAATGGAAGCGATGTGAGCCGTTTACAGGACGAAGCGCTGGCTGCAATCCGAAATAAAGAGATTGGCTTCATTTTTCAAACCTTCAATTTGCTTCCGCGATACAATGCCATTGAAAATGTAGCCGTTCCTCTTATTTACGCCGGAATAAGCCGACAAGAGCGGGTTGAGTTGGCCAAAGCTGCGCTCACACAAGTAGGCCTGCACGACCGGATGGATCACAAACCCAATGAAATGTCGGGTGGCCAACGCCAAAGAGTAGCCATTGCCAGGGCTTTAGTTAATAGCCCATCGATAATACTAGCCGATGAACCTACCGGAAATCTCGATTCCAAAACATCGGAAGAGATTATGCGTTTACTGGGTGATTTGCATCGAAAAGGCAATACCATTGTTTTGGTAACCCACGAAGAGGAAATTGCCCTGAACGCAAAGCGTATTGTGCGCTTACGCGATGGAATAATTGAAAAAGATGAACTGGTTAACAAGTACAATGAAGTAAAAAACTTAGCTTAAAAACAAACATCAAAAAAAAAAGCACATAACGTAATTATTAATAACCCATTTATGAAAATATACACCAAAACAGGCGATAAGGGAACAACAGCTTTAATAAGCGGTAAACGGGTTTCAAAATACCATTTGCGGATTGAAGCTTACGGATCGGTTGACGAACTGATGGCTTTTACCGCAGTTCTTTACGACAGCATTCAAAACCCCCGTCATAAAACCTTTTTACTCGAAGTCCAGGACCGGCTAATGACCGCAGCCACCATACTGGCTGCCGACTGTGAGGACTGTGATTTTAAATTGCCTGAAATTATTGACGCTGATATTGATGCCATTGAAAAAGAAATTGATGCATTGGATGCCGATTTACCCCAATTAAGCCATTTTATTTTACCCGGGGGACACCCAGCCATTTCAAACTCCCACGTTGCCCGAACCGTTTGTCGGCGATGCGAGCGGCTGGCCCTGAAAGTGCACGACCGGGAAGCACCCTGCCTTGATGTGGTAAAATACCTGAATCGTTTATCCGATTATTTCTTTGTTTTATCAAGAAAACTGGCAAAAGAGTTAACTATTGATGAAATAAGTTGGATTCCACGATCCAAGTAAGGATTTTTTTTGTATATATTTGCAACTTTTAAAAAAAACGGTAACTAAATTAAATAACTATGTATTGGACACTTGAATTAGCCTCAAAATTAGAAGATGCTCCATGGCCTGCCACCAAAGAAGAATTGATTGATTTTGCAATCCGTTCAGGTGCACCGCTAGAGGTTATCGAGAACCTTCAGGAGATTGAGGATGAAGGCGACATTTACGAAAGTATTGACGACATCTGGCCTGACTATCCAAGCAAAGATGATTTCTTCTTTAATGAAGATGAATACTAAAAAAATAAGTTAAAAGCCACTTTATTCGAGTGGCTTTTTACGTTTTATCTATTTTATACCACATACCCCGCAGCAAGCTGATGGAACAGCAAAAAAGAACTACAACCATTACCGCAGCATAGTGCAGGAAATAAAACCTCAAGATTCCCTTTGTTTCACGCCGGGAGCAGTTCGATTTGGTGCTTTCAGTTCATCATCACAGATGAAAGCATAGTATCAGAGATTTAAGGCCATACAAAAACTTCCAGCGGCTTTTTAGGCCTGAAAAGCAAATGCCACTCAAAACCCTTAACCTTTAATTCAGCTGGTGGCAAATCCTCCAAAGGATACATAGCTCCTTCGTAATTACTCCTGTAGGTAAGCCGGTTCAACTTATTATTCTTTAACGTTATGGATATATTGCTGCTTTTACTCTTATTGACTCCCATAATGCCATATTCATCGACCGGGAAGTATATGGTTTCGCTTTTTTTGAACACATCAATCTTCGACAGTTGATTGTTTTTCAGGTAGCCTATCATTTCATCGCCTTTCACCTGATTGAAATGGAGGGAATCTTCCTTTGAAATAATCAATCCGCCATTGTAGAGTTTAAAATGATCGAGTTTTTCATCCACCACAAAACCTTCGATATAGGTTGCCGTAATCTGATTCTCTTCGGCCCATAAAATGGGTGAACCATAAAATCTGACAATGGAATCGGCCATGGAAAAAACCAAGCTGTCGGTTTTTGCCTGAAAGTTCGATTTATAAATTTTGGTGTGATAATATCCCCTAAAAATGCGGTGTTCACCCGAAGTGTCCATCTCAGCATAAAGCGTATCGGCATGCATAAAAAGGCTGTCACCCTGCATAATATGAATGAGTAAAGCACTATCGGTAACAAAAAACCGATCTTCGCTTTTCAACACCTCCAGGTAATTTCCTTTTACTATAAGATCCTGAGTTGTATCGGTAGCTACAACATTCGAATACGCCCGACCAATTTCCTTGTCGCGATCGTAATAAATACTGTCGGCCTGAATGTTTTGTTCTGAATTTGAAAAGTAAGCTTTCTTTTTAAAAAATGCCACATTATTGGTGGTGTTGTACCACCCAAATTCGGCATACATATAATTGGTATCGTTGTAAAATTCAGTGGGGCCGTAGAAATAAGCAATTTCCGATTTAGTATTGTATTGCAGACTGTCGGAATAAATCTGAAACTCACCTTCGTTATGATTTACCGTAACTTTATCGGTAAAATAAACAATGCTGTTGTTCTGATAATAATGACCAATGGTACTGGTTAAAGTAGTTGCACTATCGACAATCTGTGCTCCGTTCAGGTAATAACCAATGTCGCGCCGGGTGTCGTAGTCGAGCGAATCAGTGTATAAAACCACCTGGGTATCGCGCATAACTACATTGTTACGGAAATGGGCCATTTTTTTATTTCCGTCGTAAAAAAGGTACTTGCTCCGAACATCGATGGTTGCATCGCCCTCTTTAAAAAGATGCACGTTTCCATAGGCTTCAAATTTGTTTTTACTGCCCATAAAATAAGCGCTGTCGCAGGTCATAACCGTACTGTCCTGCCAAAAACGCACATTGCCAATCAAACGCCGGGCTCCATCGCGTATGTTTTTATCTGACCGGAAATAATCGGCTTTTCGTATCTCAATTTTTGATGAATTTTGAGAAAAACCTTTACCCAGTGTTAGCAAAACAAGAAAAAATACAACGACTATTTTCAATACTATTGGTTTCATTCAAATAATATAAAGCTCACAGTGCATTACAAATGCTGTTCCACAAAACACAAAAGCTTATTAATTAAAATCTTTTTGGCTGTCGATGAGTTTTTGCACAATATTGTCGACAGTTATACCCTCAGCCTCAGCCTTGTAGTTGCGCACAATACGATGCCGTAAAATTGGGAAGGCTACCGCATTAACATCTTCCACATCGGGTGAATATTTTCCGGAAACCGCTGCGTGAACTTTTGCTCCAAGAATAAGGAACTGTGATGCGCGGGGTCCGGCCCCCCAATTTACATACTGGTTGGTAATTGCCAGGGCGTGTTCGGTATTGGGACGAGACTTGGCAGCCAAATTTACCGCATATTTCAACACATGCTCGTTTACGGGTATCCTCCGGACCAAATGTTGAAAATAAATTATTTCTTCAGCATTCATTACTTTCTCAACCGTTTTTATTGCATCGGAGGTTGTTTCCGAAACAATAGCAATCTCATCGTGCAACTTTGGATAGTCGAGTAAAATATTAAACATAAAACGGTCGAGTTGTGCTTCGGGCAAAGGATAGGTACCTTCCTGCTCAATTGGGTTTTGTGTTGCCAATACAAAAAAAGGTTCCTGCAATTTGTAGGTATTACCGGCAGCCGTTACCGATTTCTCCTGCATGGCTTCGAGCAAAGCCGACTGGGTTTTGGGAGGTGTTCGGTTAATTTCGTCGGCCAATACAATGTTGGCAAAAAGCGGCCCTTTAACAAACTTAAAGTTGCGATCTTCGGTTAAAATTTCGGCACCAATAATATCGGAAGGCATTAAATCGGGAGTAAACTGAATGCGCTTGTAATTTAAGCCCAACGCTCCGGCAATGGTATTCACCAACAATGTTTTTGCCAGACCAGGAACGCCCACCAACATGCAGTGCCCACCGCTAAAAATTGAAAGCAAGGTATTTTTAACTATTTCATCCTGGCCAATAATCACCTTTTGTACTTCGGCCAAAAGCTTTTCGAACGATGCTTTTAAAGCATCTACGGCTTCCACGTCACTTTTATAATTCATAGGCTACCTGTTTTTCCAAATTTCGTTTTGGAATTTACAGTTTTTATAATCGTCGTCTATTTTAATATAGGTTTCTTTCAAATTTTTCTTAACCCATTCTTCCATATATTCACCACTTTTTTTATTCAGGGCCATATCCTGTATTCGCTGATAATCGTCTTTTAAGTTTGCCGGATGAGGCTCTGACTTACTTTTTAGTAAAACCATTTTATAAACGGTTTGACCATTTTCATCTTCATCTTCGAAAGGTTTCGAAATATCGCCTACCTGCAAATCTTTTATGGCAAAGGCAATTTTAGGGGTTAGATGACCTGCCTCCCAGCGGGAATTTCCGGTGGCCGGATTAACCATTACGCCGCCGTTTAAGCGGGTATTATCGTCTTCAGAGAATTTCCAGCAGGCTTCTTTAAACGTTAATTCCTTATTTAGAATGGCTGTACGAACGCTATCGAGCCGGTTTTTAGCCTTAGTTTTTTCATCGAGGCTGATTTTTGGTTTCATTAAGATATGCCGGCAATTGATGCGTTCCCCTTTTTTCTCAACTAATTGAATGATGTGATAACCGTAATCGGTTTTCACAATTTTTGAGATTTCTCCCACTTTAAGATTAAACGCAACAGCCGAAAATTCGGGAACCAAATCGCCACGACTCACAAATCCCAATTCGCCACCGCGGGCTGCAGAACCCGGATCTTCAGAATACAAAACAGCCAGAGTAGCAAAGCTTTCACCATTGGTAATCCGTTCCTTGAACTCACGCAGGCGGTCTTTAATCCGAAGAATTTCAACTTCCTGAACCTTAGGATTTACAATAATCTGCTCCATTTCAAATTCGGTATTGATGATGGGTAAACTGTCGGTGGGAATGCTTTTGTAAAAGGCTTTTACCTCCTGCGGAGTTACTTTTAAATCGGTTGTAACCTGTTGTTGCATGCGTTGGCTTAAAAGCTGTTCGCGAATAACGTCAGAGAATTCCTCTTTTATCTCCGGGATTGATTTTTTATAGTATTCTTCCAGTTTTTCCTCGCTTCCTATCTGATTGATGAAATAATTCAGGCGACGCTCCATTTCTGATTTTACTTCCGCATCACTAACCTCAACACTATCGAGAATCGCCTGATTAACAAGCAATTTAGCATAAAGCATTTCCTCAAAAACCTCGCAGGTAATATCGCCTGTGGTATAATAACCCTGAGCCCTAAGCTGCAAGGCCTGATTTTCGATGTCGCTCTGGAGTATGACTTGTTTCCCAACAATAGCCACTACCTGATCAATAATTTGCTTATTCTGAGCTGAAGTTGGGTTGATGAATAGAATGGTTAAAACGATTAAAATACTGTTTCTTAATAACATAAATAAGTTTTTAATTGGTATGAATGGTAAATTTCTGCTGGTTAACCGCATCGTTATAAATATTTATCTCGAGGTCTTTTATAAGCTTTACCTTACGGTGATTAATCAGAATGTCGTTTATTTGTGGCTTTACAAAAACAAGAGGTGTGGTATCGGATTTCAATTTATAGTCGGTAATGGCCATAAAATAGCGATACAATGAATCGGAAGCCTCGAGGTAGCGGTTGTATTTTAAAAAATGTTCCTGATCGCTCACCTTGCGGGGGAAGTAGTCCAAGATAGTATTAAAATACTGCCATTCTTCGCCCATATAAAAGTTTCGGGCATTCTGATAGCAATAGTCTTCGAGCGAAATCATATTCTCTTCGGTTTGTTTTTTTATCCAGTTACTAACCTGGTAGCCATCGTGAACTGATTTTGGAATCTGAACAAAAATAGCTTTTACCACATTGCTGTCGAGCCGAAAATTACCGGCATGCTCGTTATAATATTCCTCAATTTGACTTTCTGTAACTACCGTATCGAGTTTTTCCTGAATCAGCATTTGCTGATACTTAAACAAAAACAACGAGGTACGATAATTATCTATCATTATATCAATACTTTGTTGGGTTTTTTTATCCAGGTTCAATTCTGCTTTTTCAAGCAACAATTGATTCCTTACCCATTTTTCAATGTAATTCTGAGCAAAGGAGATACTGTCAATTTCTTTCATGTCGGCAGGAACAGCCATTTTCAACTCCGAATAAGTAAGCTTTTTACTGCCTACCACTGCTATAATTTTATCGTGATGATTCCCGTTAAAAAGCTGGGAACATCCGGTAATAAAAATTACCAACAGCGCAAGTACACTAAATTTAATTCTCATTTTTGTAAAAAATCGGCAATTGCTTGCCTGGTTTATGGTTTTACCATGGCATTAAAAACTTCCTGATGAATGCTTACCGGATATTTCTCACGCAATTCTTTTAGCCATTCTTTTTCCAGAAAGTTTTGATAATCGGCTGTAATAAGGCCCCGAACATCGCTCAGTTCTTTAGGTTCCGGTGCAACCACCCGGTTTATATAAACCAAAATGTATTTATTATCTGCATTCACCACAGTTTTAATCCCGGGTTTCCACGATACGGCATCGACCCATTCATTGGCTCCCTTCTCATACAAATTGTTGGTTATATCCAAACTAAAAGTCGAATCTTTGGCCATTGCCCTGGAATTAAAATCAACTTTAAGCTGAGTCAGATTCGTATTTTTCTTGCCGGTTTTTTTTGCCAGTTTGATAATTTTTTTCTCAAAAGCCTTATTATTAAAAGTATAAATAGTTGCATCGGCACGTTCGCCCCAAAGGTAATTTTGCCTGTTTAATTCATAATATTTTTCAAGTCCAACTGTATCTTCAACGGCTTTCGACCAAACCATTTTATCCGTTAAATTAAAAAGCAGGATTCCGTCGTGATATTCCTGCAACAAATGTTTAAATTCGGGATGTTTTGCAGGCAACAAGTGCGTTTCATAATCGCGTAATTTGGTTTCAACCATGCGCTCCAACTCGGTATCGATTAATACAGGGATTGGTTTTTTAACCCTGCGTGATTTGGTTTCAGCCAGGAATTCAGCAAAATCGGCCTGGGTATAAACCAGGGTATCGGCTATAGTAAAAACCGGCTCGCTCAGGTTTTTGATTTTTTCGTTAGTCCAATTTCCTTCATAAATTGAAGAATCGACCAGTGAATAAAACACTTCAATCGCTTTTTTATTCAAAGCCAAGCGGTACTCATTTTTTAAACGATTGATTACCATTTGTTCTGCTCTTTGCGCTCTAACATCTTTTGAAATCTTACTTTTAATTGACGGTTTCAATACATCGTAAGCATCCAAAGGTTTTTTGTCGATAAGTTTAACAATATGCCACCCGTAAGCGGTTTGAACCGGTTCTGAAATTCCCCCAACTTCAGCTATTGAAAAAGCAGCTTTTTCAAATTCCGGAATCATTCGTCCGGACTGAAAATAAGGCAATTCACCACCCCGGGCACTGGTTCCTCGGTCGTCGGAATAGGTACGAACCAGGTCTTCAAAATTTGCTCCGGCTTGCAAGGAATCGTATAGCTGATAAATTTTTTCACGCTCCTTGGCAACTTTTTCAGCATTGCTTCCCTGCGGAACAGCCCGCATAATATGGGCCACTTTAACCTGCCCCTTATCGGGGCGTTTATCGGCAACTTTTATTATATGATAACCAAAACGGGTACGCACTATCTCAGAAATTTCGCCTACTTTAGTATTGTAAGCACCACTTTCGAAAGGATATACCATACTAAAAGCCGTAAAATAACCCAAATCGCCTTTGTTATTTACTACTGACGGATCTTCAGAGTTTTGAACGGCTAATTCAGCAAAATCCTCCCCTTTGATTGCCCGCTGACGTATTTTTTTAATTTTATTATAAGCCTTCAATGTATCGGCAGGTAAAGCATCTTCGTTGCAAGTTATCAGAATATGACTGGCGCGAATATTCCATTTCATTCGCTCATAAGCCTCACGAATCAATGCCTCGTCGGTATCTTCATCGGTAAAATAAGGTTTTTCCAACTGCTTACGGTATCCTTTCAGTTCCGAAATAAATGCTGGCAGGGTGTCCATTCCCAGGGCTTCAGCTTCCATTACTTTCAACTTAAAATTCACAAACAGCTCCATATATTCTTCGAGCGATGCTTTATCGTAAGCCGGCTCCTGATTATTTTTGGTATAAATCCGTTCAAATTCTTCCAGCGAAACATCTTTATTGCCAATTGTCAGCAAAACATTGTCAGAATTGGTTTGAGCCGTTAAAAATGAAAAAGAACTAACAAAAAATAACAAAATAATAAGTGATTTATGCTTCATTGTTTGTTTTTTTAGTTGCGTTTTAATAATCGGTTTTATTAACGTGAATAATTGGGAGCTTCTCTGGTAATGGTAACATCGTGGGGGTGACCTTCGGCCATACCGGCGTTTGTAATTCGCACAAACTGTGCCTTTTTCAATGCTTCGATATTAATAGCTCCGCAATAGCCCATTCCGGCTCGCAAACCACCAATCATTTGGTAAATAACTTCCTGTAAAGTTCCTTTGAAGGGAACACGGGCCGAGATTCCTTCGGGAACCAGTTTCTTGATATCGTCTTCGGTATCCTGGAAATAACGGTCTTTAGAGCCTTGCTGCATGGCCTCAACCGAGCCCATTCCACGGTACGATTTGAATTTTCGTCCCTGGTAAATAATTGTTTCACCCGGCGACTCGTCGGTTCCGGCAAAAAGGGAACCAATCATAATGGAATCGGCACCTGCAGCCAGACCTTTTACCACATCGCCCGAATAGCGGATACCTCCGTCACCAATAATGGGAACACCTGTTCCACTTAATGCTTCAGAAACCCAGCTAATGGCCGATAATTGGGGAACACCCACTCCGGCAACAATTCGGGTAGTACAAATGGATCCGGGTCCAATTCCTACTTTTACCGCATCGGCTCCGGCCTCAACCAAGGCCAGTGCTGCTTCGGCTGTGGCAATATTTCCCACAACAAAATCGACTTGTGAAAACTTCTTTTTAGCCATTTTCAGGGTTTCAATTACTCCTTTTGAATGGCCATGTGCCGTGTCAATCACAATGGCATCGACACCAGCTTCGACCAAAGCGGCAATGCGATCCATGGTGTCGAACGTAACGCCGACTCCTGCTGCTACGCGTAACCTTCCTTTACTGTCTTTACAAGCGTTGGGACGATCTTTGGCTTTGGTTATGTCTTTATAGGTAATTAGTCCGATTAATTTGTTGTCGTCATCAACCACGGGCAGTTTTTCGATTTTGTGCTTCATCAGAATTTTTGCCGCCTGCTCCAAATCAATGGTTTGCTTGGTGGTGACAATGTTTTCGGCAGTCATTACATCGGCAATTGACTTTTCGGTGGTTTCAAAACGCAAATCACGGTTGGTAACAATGCCAATTAAGGTATTGTAATTATCGACCACGGGAATTCCGCCAATTTTAAATTCTTTCATTAACTGAAGGGCATCAGAAACGCTTTTATCTTTGGTTATTGTAACCGGATCGATAATCATTCCGTTCTCAGCCCGTTTTACCATTTTAACCTTTCGTGCCTGCTCCTCAATGCTCATGTTTTTATGGATTACACCAATACCTCCTTCACGAGCAATGGCAATTGCCATGGTCGATTCGGTTACGGTATCCATTGCTGCAGAAACAATGGGTGTATTCAAGCGTATGTTTCTCGAAAACTGTGTAGTAATGTCGACGTTTCGCGGTAATACATCAGAATAGGCCGGTACCAGATACACATCATCAAAAGTAAGCCCTTCGCCAATAATCTTATCGTTAATAAATGCCATAGTTTTTAAGCGTTCTGTAGTTTTTAAAATTGTGCCAAAATACAAAAAAATCGGGTACGGAGGCCTTAAAAAATTGATTTTTAAAATTGGCTGCCTGTACTGACCAGGTTAAAACCGTTTACTTTTAAACTCCAGATTGCCCAATAATTATAGCTGTTGGCCCAAGGTTTAGCAAAATTTGCCAATTCTGGTTTGAAACAGCACCCGGTTGATTAACGCTTTTTCAGCAAAAAAAGTATAAAAAAAGGCCGCCTGGGCGACCTTTCTCGTTGAATAACCTATAAACTTGCTTACAGGTTTTATTTTATCTTTCCTACTTTACGCAATTCCACTTCCAACTGATTTACCAACTGATTCATTTGACTTACCACTGCTTCGAAAGGTTCGGCGGTTGTTAAATCAACTCCCGCATCTTTTAAAATTTCGATAGGGAAATCACTGCTTCCGGCACTAATAAAATCGATGTATCGGGCAATGGCTTCTTTTTTATCTTTTTTGCTTCCGTTTAACACATCGTTCGATAATTTGGCTGAAGCCGAATAACTGGTTGCATATTGATAAACGTAATAGTACAATTCATAAAAGTGCATTACTCGGGCCCAATTGTATTTTCCGTATTCGGTTTTTTCAACGGCATCGCCGTAGTATTTCTGATTGAGCGATTCCCAGATTTCGGACAGTATTTTCTCATTTACAGGCTGACCTTTTTCAATCAGGGTATGAACCTGCAATTCGTAGTCGGCAAACATGGCCTGCGTATAAAAAGTACCACTAATATTCTCAATTTGTTGCACCAATAAAGCAATGCGCTGATTGGGATCTTTGGTGGTTTTTAGCAAATAATCCATCAACAAATGTTCGTTAAAAGTAGAGGCAACTTCAGCAACAAAGCGGCTGTACTGAGCTGTGGCAAAGGGTTGCTTTTCGTTTGAGAACATGCTGTGCATGCTGTGTCCCAGTTCGTGGGCTAAGGTAAAACTATCGTCGAGGGTACCGGCATAGTTCAGCATAATAAAGGGATGAATTCCGTACAATCCCAAACTGTAGGCACCAGGTTCCTTACCGGGCGTTTCGTAAACATCGATCCAACGATTTTCGAGCATAAAATCAACCCTGTTTTTGTAGGTTTCACCCAAAGGTTCAATGGCTTCGAGAACCAGCTTTTTTGATTCGGGATAAGTTAGTTTGGTTTCGGCTTTTACCAATTCAACCATACCATCGCTGCCATAATATTTCTCAAGACCCAGCGCTTCTTTTCGTAGTTGCAAATATTTTTGCAAGGGCTTGGTATTGTTACCGGCTGTAGTTATTAACGAAGTGTACACGGTAGTGGGAATACTGTCGCCCGACATGGCTGCTTCAAGACAGGATTCAAATCCCCGTGCATTGGCACTGGCCCAGCGGGCTTCCAAAATTCCGGAATAAATACTGGCATAGGTGTTTTTGTTTTTTGCATATTCTTTACGATGCAATTCACTAACCATCAAGCGTTCGTCCTGGTTAGGATTTTCAGCCATTACCTGGCGCACACCCACCGGACTGGCCACCACAACAGAACTGTCTTTAAGGGTAACTTCGGGAAATTCCATGTCGGAATTGGCCAAAGCCCCGTAAGTTCCCGAAAGAGAACCCAACGCTTTGGAATAATAAGCCAGCACTTCGTTTTTCTCGGCACTTAAAACAAAATCCTGCAAGCGGTATTGATCCATAAGGGCAAAGCGGCTTTTATTCAGGTATTCCGACTGACTAATCCATTTACTCATGGTTTCTTTGGGAATGGCAATCATTTCCGATTCAACCCACGATGTAGCCATGCCGTATTGCGAAAATAAGGTGGAAACCAATTGCATTTTGCTCATCAAATCGGTATTTTTTGAATCAATGGAACGTTGCAGGCTTACGTAAGGGTACAAACGCATAATTATTTTGTACATGGCTTCCTGTTTCTTGAAAAACAATTCCAGATTTTCTGAGCTTTCTTTCAGCTTTCCCTGAAACTGGTTTAATTCGGGAATTAAGGCCATTACTTTATCGTAATCGGCCTGCCAGGCATCCCAACCGGAATACAAATCGTTAAAATTCCAGGTGTATTCTACGGGAACCTCATCTCTGCTTTTATAATTCACGCTTTGAGCGAAAAGGTTTAAAGAAAAGACAGTGGTTAGTAAAAGGATAAATAATTTTCTCATATGTTCTTTTTTAGTTGATTTTGTAATACAAGCATAAAACGCTAAAAAAACGGATCGGTTACACCCCGTCATTCAGGTTTTTCAACATAAGCGTTGAACCAAACCTGACACAAGGGTATTCAGTAAGTTAAAAAATGCTGCAACAGGCATTTAAATTTGATTAGAAAATCATGCAGCTTTAATTGTAAATATCCGGATTGTAATTGCTGTTGTAGAGCGAATCGAGGAAGGTCCTGAAAGGTTGAATATCCTACAAACGAAATGGTTAGTTTTACCTTACCTGCCGGTAGTGTTAAGGAATAAAAACCATAAGTGTTGGTGATGGTTCCCAGGTAATCATTGGCATTATAAACGTTGGCACCAATAAGCACCTCGCCATTCTCCGAATCGCTAATATAACCACTAAGGGTAAATTTTTGTACAAACAAAACACCGAACCATCCACACAAAAAAGAAATGAGCAGTATTTTTTTTATCATAAGGGCTAATTTTGACTGCTCAAATAAACGAAAATGCAATTACATTATTGTTAATAAAAACTTAAAGTTTCCATTAAATGAAAAAACTTACCCTAAAAACACATTTAAAGGAAAATTTGCACTACAAAGGAATATTGCCATGTTTTTTAGGTGGATTGCTTTCATTCTTATTCCGGCACATTTCAAGGGCCTGAACTAACTTAAACCGGGTTTCACGGGGTTTAATAATTTCATCGATATACCCTAATTCGGCCGCTTTGTAGGGATTGGCAAATTTTATCCGGTAATCTTCAATAGCCTCAGCACGTTCAGAATCTGTTAATCCTCTTTGAAGGATATTCACCGCTCCCTCGGCTCCCATTACGGCAATTTCGGCCGTTGGATAGGCCAGATTTACATCGGCTCCAATGTGTTTGCTGGCCATTACATCATAGGCCCCTCCATAAGCTTTTCGGGTAATTAAGGTAATTTTGGGAACGGTGGCTTCGGCAAAAGCATACAAAAGTTTGGCCCCGTGCTTTATAATTCCTCCAAACTCCTGACTGGTACCGGGCAAAAATCCGGGGACATCGACCAGGGTAATTAAAGGAATATTAAATGCATCGCAAAAGCGCACAAACCGGGCTGCTTTTACAGAACTGTTGATGTCGAGAACACCTGCCATGTATTCCGGATTGTTGGCAACAATACCTACCGAAAATCCACCCAGGCGCGCAAAACCAATGGTAATATTTTGCGCATACAGTGGCATCACTTCAAAAAAGTTGTGATCGTCAACAACCGATTCTATAATGTCTTTCATGTTGTAGGGTTTGTTCGGATCGGCAGGAACCAGCGTTTGCAGTTTTTCGTCCTCGCGATAAACAGAATCGTTGCAAGGGCGAACCGGAGCATCATCCAGGTTATTTGAAGGAATAAAACCAATTAACTCGCGAAGCATCATCATGGCCTGCTCGTCGTTGTCGGCGGTAAAATGAGCCACACCGCTTTTGCTGTTATGCGTAAGTGCACCGCCTAGTTGTTCTTTGGTAACTTCTTCGTGGGTCACCGTTTTTATAACGTCGGGGCCGGTAACAAACATGTAACTGGTATCTTTCACCATCATAATAAAATCGGTAAGGGCAGGCGAATAAACAGCACCGCCGGCACATGGCCCCATAATTACCGAAATCTGGGGAATTACTCCCGATGCTTTTACGTTCAGATTAAAAATATCGGCATAACCCGCAAGACTCTCTACCCCTTCCTGGATGCGTGCTCCGCCCGAATCGTTTAAACCAATCAGGGGAGCACCCATTTTCATGGCGAGTTTGGTAATTTTCACAATTTTATCGGCATTGGCCCGGCTAAGTGAGCCTCCGAATACGGTAAAATCCTGAGCAAAAACATAAATCAGCCGGCCATCAACTTTTCCGTAGCCACAAACCACGCCATCGCCAAGGATGCGGTTTTTCTCCATGCCAAAATCGTGGGAGCGATGGATTACCAGTTTATCTACTTCAACAAAAGTATCGGGGTCGAGCAAATCGGCAATACGCTCACGGGCGCTTTTTTTGCCTGAAGCATGCTGTTTTTCAATTCTGTCAGCTCCTCCGCCCAATTCAGCGGCCCTATTTTTCTCATCAAAAATCCGGTATTTATCGTCGAGTGTTTGCATAGAAATATCTTTTACATTTTTTGCTTATTCAATTTTTAGTAGTGGTTGATTTCCATCAATGGTTTGGTCTTCTTTTACATAGATATCAGTTATCACCCCATCTTTCATGGCTTTGTACTCACTTTCCATTTTCATGGCTGCAATAATAATTACGGTCTCGCCTTTCTGAACCTTGTCGCCGGGCTTTACCGGAATCTTAACCACTTTACCGGGCATGGGCGATACCAGCGTACTCTCTGCTTCGAATTCATTTCCTGCACTCCGGGCCCGCTGATACCGGGTTTCGGCATCGATAATCTCTGCCTGATAGGAATGATAAAAAGTATTTATGGCATATTTTTTTGGGCTATCGGTAGCAATTAACTCCACATTGTACGATAATCCATTGTATAAAACCGAATAGACCCCCTGTTCTACCTGAATCATATCTAACTGATAAACTTTATCATCGACCTTAATGGTGATAATGTTTCCATCTTCGGCCAATAATTCCACTTTTGCCAGGCGTTCATCCAATTGTACTTCCATAGCCATATCAGAATGTTTTTAGTTGTGAATGATTTTATTCGTTGTTAATTCATGCGTTTTACCTGCTGACTTCGGTGAAAGTCTTTCCAGCGGCTGGATTTTCCTGCTTGATTAAACCCATTCCGGCATTTTTTAATTTTTTGATGGAAATCCATAAAAGCGGTAACAATAGCCAGATCTTCAAATTGAGTTTTAGCCTCGTCGCCAGCCAGCAGAAACGACTCATTATTCTTAATAAAATGGGTGTTGTAATTTCCTTCCTTAAAGTCGGGGCAGTCCATTATGCGTTCCAAAAATTTAATGTTTGTTTTTACACCGGTAATTTTATACTCGTACAAAGCCCGGCGCATGCGCTCAATGGCTTCTTTACGTGTAGGTGCCGAAACAATCAGCTTCGAAATCATGGGGTCGTAATCCATAGGAATCCGAAATCCTTCGAAAACATAGCCATCGGTACGAACACCCAAACCAAGAGGCTCGGTAATGTGCGTAACCAAACCCGGACTGGGCATAAAATTGTTATCGGTATCTTCGGCATAAATACGTGCCTCAATGGCGTGACCAAATTGAATTACCTGCTCCTGCTTTATTTCTAACGGACGCCCTTCGGCTATCAGAATCTGTTGCTTTACAATGTCGTACCCGGTTACGCGCTCTGTTATCGGGTGTTCCACCTGTAAGCGGGTGTTCATCTCAAGAAAATAATAATTCAGCTGGTCATCGACCAAAAACTCAATGGTACCCGCCCCGTAATAATTAACCGCTTTAGCAGCAGCAATGGCATGCTGTCCCATTTTCTCGCGCAGTTCAGCATTCATAATGGGTGAAGGGGTTTCCTCCACAACTTTTTGATGCCTACGCTGAACCGAACACTCGCGTTCACAGAGATGAATTACATTTCCGTGCTGGTCTCCCAATATTTGAAATTCGATATGATGCGGCGAGGCAATGTACTTTTCGACATACACCGTATCGTCGCCAAAGGCTGTTTTTGCCTCAGAACGGGCTCCGCGCAAAGAACTAATTATTTCAGATTCCTTTTCGACCAGACGCATACCCTTTCCTCCGCCCCCGGCCGATGCTTTTATCATTACCGGAAGTCCAATTTCATTAATTAGTTCAACAACTTTTTCATCGTCGGAAAGTTTTGTGTTTGTGCCCGGAACTACGGGAACACCACTCTTTAACATGGTGGTACGAGCCGTAATTTTGTCGCCCATGGTACTTATCACTTCGGGTGTGGGACCAATAAAAATTATTCCTTCCTGCTGACACCGCTGACTAAACGCAGCATTCTCGCTTAAAAAACCATAACCCGGATGAATGGCATCGGCTTTTGAAAGTTTTGCCACTTCAATAATCTTATCAATATTCAGGTAACTTTCGCTCGAAGGGGCCTCACCAATAGGGTATGCCCGGTCGGCATAGCGAACATGCATGGCGGTTCGGTCAACATCAGAATAAACGGCTATAGATTTAATGCCCATCTCCCGGCACGAACGCATAATCCGAAGAGCAATTTCGCCCCGATTGGCAACCAATACTCTGTTAATTTTTTTCACCATAAAACGGGAGTTATTAATTAATTCAACACAAGATACTATAAACAAGCGGTTTTTTATAATGTTGTATAAAACAGAAAAGGCTGCCCCGAATGGAACAGCCTTTAATTATATTTTGGAAATTCTACTAAACCAAGCCGCTAAAGCCCATAAAAGCCATGGCTAAGATACCTGCTACAACCAATGCAATAGGCATTCCTCTCATTCCTTTGGGAACATTCATTAAATCGACATGCTCGCGTAAGCCGGCAAAAAGTATTAAAGCCAGGCCAAAACCCAAGGCCGAAGCAATGGCAAAAACAACACCCTCCATCAAATTGTAATCTTTTTGAATGGTCATAATGGCCACACCCAAAATAGCACAGTTGGTAGTAATTAAGGGTAAAAAAACACCCAAGGCCTGATACAGGGCAGGACTAACTTTTTTAAGAATAATCTCGACCAACTGGACCAGCGATGCAATCACTAAAATAAAGGTGATGGTTTGCATAAAACCAATGCCGAATTTATCGAGTACGGCTTTTTGTATCAGGTAAGTAACAATGGTGGCAATAACCATTACAAAAGTTACTGCTCCGGCCATACCAGCTGCCGTTGAAATTTTCTTTGAAACCCCCAAAAACGGGCAAATACCCAGGAACTGGCTAAGGACAATATTGTTAACAAAAATTGCGGCTATAACTATAAATACATATTCCATATATCTTCCTCCTAAGCTTTATTCAGTTTGTTAACCAGTAAAATAAGATAGCCTAAGGCTATAAATGCTCCGGGAGCTAGAATAAATACCAGCATTCCATAATTGGAATCGAAAATTTGTAATCCGAAAACCATACCTGAACCAAAGAATTCACGCACAGCACCCAATATGGTTAAAGCCAGTGTAAAACCAAGTCCCATTCCCAGTCCGTCGATTGCCGACGAAAGCACATTATTCTTTGAGGCAAAGGCTTCGGCTCTACCCAATACAATACAGTTTACCACGATAAGCGGAATAAACAGTCCCAAACTTTCAAACAGTGAGGGAAGATAGGCTTGCATGGTAAGTTCAACCACGGTAACAAATGAGGCAATAATTACAATAAATGCAGGAATGCGTACCTTATCGGGAATCCCGTTTTTAACCAGTGAAACCACAATATTTGCCATTACCAGCACAAAAGTAGTTGCTAAACCCATGCCCATTCCATTAACAGCAGTAGTAGTTACCCCAAGGGTTGGACACATTCCCAATAAAAGTACGAATACCGGATTCTCCTTTAATAATCCCTTGGTAAAATTCTTCATCTGATTCATTCGTTACCTCCTTTGTTATGAGCCACTTCTTCAGCAAATGTATCAACTGCGGACGAGTCGGCTGGGTTGGAACTATTTTCTATTGCATTATTTTTTTTCATATATCCGTTGTAGGCGCGGCTAACTGCATCTAAAAATGCACGTGAGCTGATGGTTGCAGCGGTAATGGCATCCACATCGCCCCCGTCTTTACTAACCGTTAAATTCATTTGGCCCGGATTTTTCCCTACAATAACTTTCCCATCGCCTCCTGAACCGGGCTTAATACCAAACAGCCAATCGAAGAATGAAGCTTCTTTTGGTAACGAATCGGTTACCACCACAGGTTTAAACCAGTCTGCCATTTTAGTTCCCAATCCGGGAGTTTCTTTATGTTCAAGCACCTGATAATTGTAGATGGAACCATCAGGAGTAAACCCGACCATAACGCGGATTAATCCGGAGAAACCCATATTGGTGTATGTTTTAACAGCAGCACCCACCAGTTGTCCGTTCATTTTTGCCGGATAAACTTCTAGGGCCTCCCCTCCTTCAACCTCAACCAAAAACATTTCGGCATTCGGATCATTATCAAATGCAGGAACAACTTCTTTTATCGCATTTAGCTTTTTATTCAACTGTGCACCTGCAATGGGATCTTTTGTCGATTCGTAAACAAACCCCAGGGTGGCCGATGCTATAAGCGATACAATTAGTAAAGCCAGTACCATATTTATAAATGTCGATTCTTTTTTACTTGCCATTTTTTACCTCCTCTCCAAAGCGTTTAGGTTTTATGTAGCGGTTAATGATGGGAACAAATGCATTCATTATCAGAATGGCAAAGGAAATTCCCTCGGGATAAGCTCCAAAAATCCGTATCAATACGGTAATTACACCAATTCCAATAGCAAAAACAGCCATACCTTTCGGGTTCATGGGCGAGGTAACCATATCGGTTGCCATAAAAATGGCTCCCAACATAACACCCCCCGTAAGAATATGGAAAACAGGATCAGCAAACTTTTCTGGATTTGTCAGGTTTAAAATTCCTGTAAAAGCAAATATGGTTCCAATTAAAAATACGGGTATGTGCCAGGTAATTATTTTACGGTAAAGCATAAAGGCAAAACCAAGCAGCAGGGCAATGGCACTCACTTCGCCCATACTTCCACCCATGTGACCGTAGAACAATTCCATGTGTTGCGGGATTCCAATTAATTCGCTGATTCTTTCCCCATTTCCAACGCCCTCTTTTACCAAAGCCAGGGGAGTAGCCCCGGTAATTGCATCGGCATAACCGGTAGCAAAACCTTTTGGTACAGGCCAGCTGGTCATTTGCACAGGGAACGAAATCAATAAAAACACCCGTCCAACCAAAGCCGGGTTGAATGGGTTCTGTCCCAAACCACCAAACGATAATTTACCGATACCAATGGAAACCAAAGCTCCAATAATGATAATCCCTATCGGCAAATTACTGGGAACGTTAAAAGCCAACAACAATCCGGTTAAGATGGCTGAACCGTCGCTTATTTTTGGTGTGGTTTTTAAAATAAACTTCTGAATCAGGTATTCAAAAGCTACACAGCTCACAATAGCTGTCAGGGTAACAATTATGGCGCCCATGCCAAAAAAGTATATCGAAGTGGCCAGGGCTGGCAGCAATGCCAGAACTACCCCAAACATTATCTTTTTTACAGAATACTCGCCGGCAATGTGGGGCGAGGGTGCTACATGTAGTAATCTATCCATTTTGATGAGATTATGGTTATTGTTTACGAGTTCTGATGATATTACCCACGGTCGATTTTCCCAAGCGGATGTAATCGAGCAATGGACGGTCGGCCGGACAAGTGTACATGCACGAACCACATTCAATGCAATCCATGGTACGCTCCTGCTCTGCCTCTTCCCACATCTTCTTATCGGAATAAGTCATAAGTAAAAAGGGTTCCAGTCCCATAGGGCAAACCGATACACATTTGCCACAACGTATGCAAGGTTCCACCGTACGACGCCCTGATTCGGGTTCACGGAATAGCAATACGCCTGATGAGCCTTTGGCAATAGGAGCATCCAACGATTTCAGGGCTTTTCCCATCATGGGGCCACCACTTACCACCTTGCCGGTATCTTCAGGAACACCGCCGGCGGCTTCAATCAGCTGACTGGTTGGGGTTCCGATGCGAACCAAAAAGTTCGACGGATTCTTTACCGATTTTCCGGTTACAGTAACCACGCGCTCAAACAAGGGTTTGTTTTTTTGCACTGCTTCGTAAACCGCAAAAGCTGTTCCCACATTGTGAACTACGGCACCCACATCAATAGGCAGAGCCCCTGAGGGAACTTCACGGTTAATAACCGCTTTTATCAATTGCTTTTCGCCTCCTTGCGGATACTTCACTTTTAAAGGTACAATTTCAATGCCTTCAAAAGCCGATGCTTTTTCTTTTAAATGACTTATGGCATCGGGTTTGTTATTTTCAATGCCTACGTATGCCTTGGAAACGCCCAAAGCCATCATCAGCAATTTGGTTCCAATAAGCACTTCCTCGCCTTTTTCAAGCATTAAGCGGTGATCGGCCGTAAGGTAAGGCTCACACTCCACTCCATTAATTAAAAGTACTTCTGCTTTTTTGCCCGGAGGAACTGAAAGTTTGATATGTGAGGGGAAGGTTGCCCCACCAAGCCCCACAATTCCAGCTTCCTGTACCTTTTTAATAATTTCTTCAGGGCTTGCTTTTATTTCGTTTGCAATTTCCGGTGAACGATCAATGGTTTCAATCCATTCGTCGCCATCGACCGTAATATGAACTGCCTGGCGTGAAAAACCGCTGGCATCCATTACTGTATCAATTTTAAGTACTTTTCCGGAAACGGAAGCGTGAATATTTGCCGAAACAAACCCGCTGCTTTGTGCAATCAGTTGCCCGACTTTAACTTCATCGCCTTTTTGAACCAGTGGACTTGCAGGCGCTCCAATATGCTGCCCAAGAGGAATAATAGCAACCTTTGGCAATTCGGCGGTTACAATAGGAGCATTGGCCGAAAACTTATTCTCTGCCGGATGAACACCACCTTTTTTAAATGTTTTTAACATAGAATCTCCTATTTATAGATTATGCTTTGTTTTCTTCAGCCTTGGTCTCACCAGCTTCTTCTGCAACTTTTGCAGGCTTACGTGGTGGAAAATTAATTTCGTGAATGGCGTTGGTAGGACAAACCTCAACACATTTACGACACAGTTTACACTTATTGTAATCGATATAGGCCAGGTTATTTGCCATGGTAATGGCATCGAAGGCACACACATTAAAACATTTGCTACAACCAATACAGGCTACCTCACACGATTTTTTAGCCACGCCGCCTTTGTCCTTATTTACACACGATACAAAAATGCGACGGCTCTTTTTGCCCACATTTCTAAGCTCAATAATGTCTTTTGGACAGGCCTTAACACAAGCACCACAAGCCACACAATTCTCTTCGATAATTACCGGCAATCCGGTAACCGGATCCATGTACATGGCATCGAATTTACAGGCAGCCACACAATCACCTTCGCCCAGACAACCGTAACTACAGCCGGTATCGCCCGAATACAAGGCAGCTGAAATAGCGCACGATCCGGCACCGTCGTAGCGATTCACTTTAGGACGAAACTCGCAGGTTCCATTACAACGAACTACGGCCACCTGAGGTTCGGTAATATTTGCCGTATGTCCCAGATAAGTTGCAATGGCTGTCATGCCGGAAGCATCGGATACCGGACAATTCAGGTTTGAAATATCGTCGGCTTTAACCATAGCTTCAGCAAAACCCCGGCAACCCGGGAATCCACAACCACCGCAGTTTGCCCCCGGAAGCATGCCTTCCACTTCGTCGATGCGGGGATCTTCAATTACTTTGAATTTTTGTGCCACAAAATAAAGTATGATGGCGGCAGCTACTCCCAAAGCACTTAACGAAAGAATGGTATAAATAACTGTAATGCTCATATAACCAAATATTTATTGTTTGATTTCGAATATAAACGATTTCTTTACTGTATCGCGGGTAACATACAATACGGTATAATAAGGAATTAGTACAGCCAGGGAAATTAACCCGGCTTTAGTTTCAGATAACTGAAGTGAGGTGCCAATTATTAATGTGGTAAGCACCAATAAAAAAGGCAGGAGATAACCTAAAAACAAAGCCTTGAAACCCATCGATTCTTTTGCCCATACGGTAACCCAATCGCCAACTTTGTAGGTTTTTCCGTTCGACAGGGCATCAATAATTTTTTCTTCCTGATCAGAGGCATTGCATGCTCCTTTGGCATGACAGGCCGAGCACGCCGACATGCTGGTGATTCGTACCTTTACCAAATCGTTGGTTACCGATTCAACAAAGCCCTGATGTGATATGGTTCCGTCTTTCATTACCTTCCCACTATTTTGAGGCAAAAGTATAATGTTTGTAAATGTTTTGGAAACATCCGCATTTCTTTTTAATCACCTAAAGCTAATTTAGGATGATTTTAAATAGTGAATTATCTACATACATTAATGTTTTATTTACCTGATTATGTGCACGTAAAAATAATTCACTGCCACACTTTTGGTTTTGCATCAATCAAAAAAACGATGTAAATCAACTCAAATACATGCTCTTAAAAATCAATTCCGCGGCTTATTTATAATCATACCAAATAAGAAAGTGGCTTTTAAAGAACATCATCAAAAATAACAAAAACAAATTCATTCAGGATATCTGACTCCAATTGAACTCATATTTCCATTTTTGTTCCATCTGCTTTTTAAGCACAAAGTTTTCTGATTTTGCCAGCCGGGGATCATCGGCCAAAACATCTTGTGCCACCTGGCGTGCAAAGGATAAAATCTGCGAATCGCGCCCCAGGTTGGCAATCTTCAAATCAAGAGGAATACCGCTTTGTTGTGTCCCTTCCAAATCGCCGGGTCCACGCAGCTTTAAATCAACTTCCGAAATCTCGAATCCGTCGTTGGTATCCACCATGGTTTTAATCCGGGTGCGGCCATCGGTGGTCAGCTTGTTTCCTGTCATCAGGATGCAATACGACTGGTCGGCGCCACGCCCCACCCTGCCGCGTAACTGGTGCAACTGTGAAAGACCGAAACGCTCGGCACTTTCAATTACCATGACCGAAGCATTGGGAACGTTTACTCCAACCTCGATAACTGTAGTAGCAATCATTAGCTGTGTTTGCCTGCGTACAAACAAATCCATGGCCTTATCTTTCTCTTCGGGCTTCATTTTTCCATGAACCACGCTTATGGCATAGTCGGGAGGAGGAAATGCCCGGGAAATACTTTCCAGTCCGTCTTCCAAATCCTTATAATCCATGGCTTCCGATTCCTTTATCAAGGGATAAACCACATAAACCTGCCGGCCTAAGGCAATTTGTTCTTTTAAAAAACCAAAAACCCTAAGTCGCTTTGAATCGTTATAGTGCAGGGTTTTTATCGCTTTTCGCCCCGGAGGTAATTCATCAATTATTGAAACGTCCAAATCGCCGTACAAGGTCATGGCCAGGGTACGAGGAATGGGAGTGGCTGTCATTACCAATACATGAGGCGGATTCACATTTTTTTTCCACAAACGGGCCCGTTGTGCCACGCCAAAGCGATGCTGCTCATCGATAACCACAAATCCCAGATTTTTAAACTGAACCGTATCTTCAATTAATGCGTGTGTACCTATTAAAATATGAATTTCGCCCGACAACAAACCTTCATGAATTTTGCGCCGTCGGGCCTGTCGGGTTGAACCGGTTAAAAGCTCCACAGTTACACCCATACCCTCGATGAATTCGGCAATACTTTTAAAATGTTGATTGGCCAGAATTTCGGTAGGAGCCATCAAACAAGCCTGAAATCCATTATCGATGGCCAGGAGCATCGACATTAGTGCTACCAGGGTTTTTCCACTGCCCACATCGCCCTGTAAAAGCCGGTTCATTTGGTGGCCCGTATTGGTATCCTGTCTTATTTCGCGTAGCACTCGTTTTTGCGCATTGGTTAATTCAAAAGGCAGGTAATCCTTATAAAAGGTATTGAATTTATCGCCCACCTGTTCAAAACGAAAACCTCCCAGGTGGGTTGTTTGGTAATGCTTTAAGCGTAAAAGTTTTAACTGGATGTAAAACAATTCTTCAAATTTCAGGCGAAACTGCGCCTTTTGTAATAATTCAAGACCCTGGGGCAGGTGAATATTATACAACGCATCGTAGCGATGCAGCAACTTGTGTTGCTCAATTAAGTAAGCCGGTAACGATTCTATCAGTTTCCCTTTTAAAAGCGGAAGCAGGTTTTGTTGCAGTTTGTGAATGGCTTTAGAATTCAGAAACTTCGATTTCATTTTCTCCGTTGTATTGTACAAGGCCTGCAACGAAAAATCAGGTTTATCCTTAAAATTATCAACCAATTCAATTTCAGGATGCATAAAATTCAATATGCCGTTGAATTCCGAAGGTTTTCCAAAAATAACATACTCCTTACCCTGAACTACTTGTTGCTGGACCCATTTTATACCCTGAAACCATACCAGCTTTAAGGTTCCGGTTCCATCGAAAAAAGTGGCTACCACCCGTTGTTTTCGCTTTTCGCCCAGCACCTCAACATGCAGAATTTTTCCCCTGAGCTGAATGTAATTCATGTCGCTGGTTAATTCCCTAACCGTATAGAATTTGGTGCGATCGAGGTACTTATAGGGAAAATGGTTCAGCAAATCGTAATAGGTTTTAATCCCCAGTTCGCTGGCCAATAAGTTGGCACGTGCTGTACCAACACCTTTCAGGTAAGTAATATTCTCGTCGAGTAGGTTTTCCATAATTAAAATTACCTGTCATGGGTATTAACCCAAAGCATCCCGACAATTACCGGGATAAGAAACCATTTCGCAACAACCAGCCCAATTGTTAGGCTGAACCAGCGGGTTATATACCCTCCGCCAATGGCGGTAATGTTCAACGAACAAATTTCAAGGCACTACGCTATTGAAATTAAAGTTTCACAAACCAAAAATGGAAAAAAAATGCAGAACTCCCGCCATTCTTTTCCAAATTTTAGCAACAAGGTTCCTTATTTACTTAGCAATCCATCCCTTTAGGTAAAAATGCATCGCTACTTAAAACATCCATCGTTCAATTAAAACCCACATGCCCAAAGCTAGTTATCAAATGGTTGAAAATATAAGCACAATAAAAAGCCTTTTTTTGCTTGCACCGATGGTTAATAAGAGTATATTTGCATCAACAACGTGTATTTTTAACACTATATAATAAGTATTCATTAATCCACTAAGGATCGAATGCTGGTTTCACGCGTTAAAAAGGGGAATTTCAACCCCGTTCAGGTATAACCAATGAAAAAAAACATCAAATGGGACGAGAATTAATGAACAACATTAGTGTAGATTGTGTAGTTTTTGGTTTTGATTCCGAACAACTTAAAGTGCTTCTTGTAGAGCGCACCATGAACGAAGCCAATTCCGACAAAATACTATTCACCGATCTTACACTTACCGGCTATCACATTTACAAAGATGAAGAATTGGACGAAGCCGCAGCTCGAATTGTCTTCGACTTAACCGGTTTAAACAATTTGGTACTGGAACAATTCTACACCTTTGGTTCGCTCAGCCGGCTCGAGCATCCCAACGACCAGCTTTGGCTTGAACAATTTGGCGATGTTTTTAGTAAGCGGGTGGTTACCGTTGGTTATTATTCGCTTTTGCCATCGATCCATGTGCCCATCATACAAAAAGGAAGAAAAGTAGCCTGGTATCCGGTAAACGAAGTTAGTAACCTGGCTTACGATCACGATCAAATATTACAGAAAGCCCTGGAGCATTTGCGCTATAAAGTCCGACACGAACCCATCGGGTTTGAATTACTGCCGGTAAAATTTACACTTACGCAGATGCAAAAACTTTACGAAGCTGTGCTGGGAACTCAATTCGATAAGCGAAATTTCAGAAAAAAAGTATCGCAAATGAATTATGTGGTCCCGCTGAAAGAAAAACAAGTTGGCGTAGCCCACAAACCGGCTCAACTGTATATGTTTAGTCGCGATGTGTACGACAAGACCCGAAAAGAGCGCTTCGACTTCTTTATTTAGCATTTAATTGATACAAACTATGACAACTTTAGCGGGTGGCAAATTATCCGTAAAAGAAAAGATTGGCTACGCCCTTGGCGATGGTGCGGCAAATATTGCCTGGCGCGGCGTATCCACTTTCTTACTGTTTTTTTACACCGATGTATTTGGCCTTACCGCCGCTGCAGCCGGTTTGTTATTATTGGTTGCACGCTTCAGCGATGGAATCAGCGATGTGGCTATGGGAATTATTGGCGACCGTACCCAAACCAAATACGGGAAATTCCGTCCGTGGATACTTTGGACAGCCATTCCGCTTGCTGTTATATTATCGTTGCTGTTTACCACGCCCAACCTGAGCTACAGCGGTAAAATTATTTACGCATACACTACCTACATTTTATTTACCCTGATTTATACAGCCAACAACATTCCCTACGGAGCCTTAATGGCTGTTATGACCGGCGACAATAAAGAACGCACCAGCATTGGTTCGTACCGCATGGTGGGAGCTTTTACCGGAGGCATGCTGGTTCAGGGCGCCTTATTATTCCTTGTCGCATATTTTGGGAATGTAAATCCGGATATCGAAATAAATAAGCTGGACAATAAAAAATACGAAGTGCGGGTTTCCTCACCACAAAATGTTCCCAATGCCAACATCAAAACCAAAGACGGCATTGCTCAATGGTATTGGTCGCACGATACCGAAAGCAAGAACGCTGAACCGGCCCCTTACCTTAGCTTCGCCATGGAGCCTGACCACACTTACACCTTTATTAGTAAAGGCGAAACCGATTTAACCCGGGATAAAATAAGCCTAATCAATCAAAAAAAAGGGTATAGCTATTCCATCTATGTGCTTTCCATCTTTCTGGCTTTATTTATGTTTATAACCTTTGCCAGCACCAAAGAACGGGTACTCCCGCCAAAAACACAAACCAGCAATCTCAAACAGGATTTAAGCGATTTGGCAGGCAACAAACCCTGGCTAATCCTATTGGTTGTTGGCTTATTATGGACCATTTATAATTCCATGAAACAAGGCATGGTGATGTATTATTTCACCCTGTACCTGAACAATCAGCTACTGGCGGCATCGTACCTGGTTGGATTAATGCTGGCATCGATTGCCGGTGCCATGGCAACAGCGCCCCTGGGAAAGAAATTTGGAAAACGAAAACTGTTTATTTATGCCTTATTGTTTTCAGGTGGCGTAAATGCCTTGCTTATTTTTTGTGGGCCACAGGATTTAGGCGCCATTTTTAGCCTGGGAATTATCTCAGAATTCGGTGCAGCTATTTTCCCAACCCTTTTCTTTGCCATGCTTGGCGATGTGGCTGATTATTCCGAGTTTGTAAACGGCCGCAGGGCCACCGGCCTGGTGTACTCTGCCGGTTCGTTTGTTACAAAGTTCGGGGGTGGTCTGGCCGCAGCATTTATTGGAGTGGTACTGGCAGCTTTTCATTACGACGGAATGGATGCATCCACCATTGAAAATGCCATTCCCGGAATTAAGATGCTGATGAGTTGGATTCCGGCGTTGATAGCCCTGCTGGCTGCCATCTTAATGACCATTTACCCCATCACCCAGGCAAAACTCGATGAAATTACGCTTGTCCTTGATACCCGGCGACAAAAAGAAAATAATTTACCCCAAGAATAAAAGCTATTGAATGGATACTTAACACACCCCACCTTATGAAATACGGATATTTTGACGATAAAAACCGGGAATACGTTATTACCAACCCGGCTACACCCTGGCCCTGGATAAATTACCTGGGAAACGAGGATTTTTTCTCCCTTATTTCGAATACCGCCGGAGGTTACAGCTTTTATAAAGATGCCAAATTCCGCCGCATAACCCGCTACCGCTATAACAATGTTCCCATGGACAGTGGGGGCCGGTATTTTTACATCAACGATGCCGGTACCGTCTGGTCGCCCGGATGGAAACCGGTAAAAACGCCACTCGACCATTACGAGTGCCGCCACGGATTAAATTACACCCGGATTAAAGGCTCCAAAAACGGAATTACGGCCGAAACGCTATTCTTTGTTCCCTTAAAAACCTGGGCCGAAGTGCAAAAACTAAGCCTCACCAACAATACCAATCGGCCTAAAAAAATTAAACTGTTTTCATTTGTTGAATGGGCGCTTTGGAATGCCGCCACCGACATGGAAAATTTTCAGCGCAACTTTTCAACCGGCGAAGTCGAGATTGACGGTGCTACCCTGTACCATAAAACCGAATACAAAGAACGCAGAAACCATTACGCCTACTATTCGGTGAATGCCCCCATACAGGGCTTTGACACCGACAGGGAATCGTTTTTTGGATTATATAACGGATTCGACGAACCCCAAACCGTACTTGAAGGCAAAGCCCGCATGAGCGTGGCTCACGGCTGGTCGCCCATTGCCTCGCATTACCTTGAGGTGGAACTGCAACCTGGCGAAACCAAAAATTTTGTTTTTGTTTTGGGTTATGTTGAAAATGAGGAAGCAGAAAAATGGGAAGCCAAAGGGGTAATTAACAAACAAAAAGCCAAAGCTACCCTGGCAAACTTTGATACCGTGGCTAAAGTAGATGCAGCCTTGGATGAATTAAAAACATACTGGGACGAACTGCTGGGCAGTTTTGTATTGCATTCGGGCGATGAGAAACTCGACCGGATGGTTAACATCTGGAACCAGTACCAATGCATGATAACCTTTAATTTCTCGCGTTCGGCTTCGTATTTTGAAAGCGGAATTGGCCGGGGCATGGGCTTCCGCGATTCGAACCAGGATTTGATTGGCTTTGTGCATCAGATTCCGGAGCGCGCCCGCGAACGCATTATCGACATTGCATCGACCCAATTTCCCGATGGCGGATGTTATCACCAGTACCAACCCCTAACCAAACGCGGAAACAACGATATTGGCGGTGGATTCAACGACGACCCCATGTGGCTTATTCTGGGTACGGTAAGTTACCTGAAAGAAACCGGCGATTTTAGCATTCTCGACGAGATGGTTCCATTCGATAACGACCCGGATTCGGCGCAAAGCCTTTTTCACCACTTAAGCGTTTCGTTTAATCATATTATTAATCACCTGGGGCCTCATGGGTTACCACTGATTGGCCGGGCCGACTGGAACGATTGCCTGAACCTGAACTGCTTCTCGACCGACCCCAACGAATCGTTTCAAACCACCGAAAACAAAACCGAAAACTCAAAAGCTGAATCGTTAATGATAGCCGGACTGTTTGTGGTTTATGGCCAGGAATATATTGACCTTTGCCATCAACTGGGGAAAAGCGACGAAGCCATTCGCGCTCAAAAGCAGGTAGATGCCATGATTGAAGCGGTAAAAAAACATGGCTGGGATGGCGAATGGTTCTTAAGGGCCTACGATTACCAGGGTAATAAAATAGGCAGTCACGAAAACGAAGAAGGAAAAATATTTATTGAATCGAACGGCTGGTGTGCCATGGCAGGCATCGGCAAAGAAGAAGGCATGATAGCCAAAGCCATGGATTCGGTAATAAAACATCTCGATTGTGCGTACGGCATCGTGTTAAACCACCCACCGTTTACCAAATACTACATTGAATACGGCGAGATATCGAGTTATCCGCAAGGATACAAAGAAAACGCCGGAATATTCTGCCACAACAACCCGTGGATAATGATTGGCGAAACCCGGATTGGCAACGGTAACCGCGCCTGGGATTACTACCAAAAAATTTGTCCGGCCTATCTTGAAGAAATAAGCGACCTGCATAAAACGGAACCCTACGTGTATTCGCAAATGATTGCCGGAAAAGACGCTTTTAAACCCGGCGAGGCGAAAAACTCGTGGTTAACCGGAACGGCAGCCTGGAATTATTACGCCATTACGCAGTACATTCTGGGCATCAGGCCCAATTACGAAGGACTGATTATCGACCCCTGCATTCCTAATTACTGGAAGGGATTTAAGCTGAGCCGCAAATTCAGGGGAAGCCTTTTCCATATCGAAGTTGAAAACCCCAATCAGGTGTCCCAGGGCATTGCATCGCTTACCGTTAACGGAATACCTGTGGTCGGCAACGAAATACCTTTAAGCAAAGAAACAAAAAGCTATCAGGTAAAGGTGGTGATGGGGTAAGACGGCTTAAAAAGATTATTTCCAGGGCTAATAGCAATTAACAATGAACAATGAGCAATGGGCAATGAACAATTAGTTATCAGTCCACAGCCCTCAGTGGGCAGTCAGCAGCCAAAGCAATAAGCAATGAACAATGAGCAATGAACAATGAA
Organism: Salinivirgaceae bacterium; assembly: GCA_050251815.1. Classification (GTDB taxonomy): domain Bacteria; phylum Bacteroidota; class Bacteroidia; order Bacteroidales; family SZUA-534; genus GWE2-40-63. Next base: position 113,322 of record JBFWMB010000001.1, read on the forward strand.
CAATGAGCCCTCAGCCTCCGGTACGCAGTCGGCAGCCAGCAATTAGCATAAAATCCCGGAGGGTTTAAAACTCCAGAGGAGTTAAAGCTCGGTAGAAAAATAGTCCCCACCATAATAATGCGGTGCAAGCACTTGGTTGCCATGAAATACCTGTGCACCCTGCACCGCAACACGTTTGCTATTCATAGAAGACCATCTTGCTAAAAAAAATCATTAGGTAAAAATCATTTCCAATAAAAGACTTATACATCTTTTAATTTATTTTTCTATTTTAGATGTTTATATCTTATATAAGTTAAATCGAAAAAGTAGAAACCCTAATAAAGCTAAGCGATGAAAAAGAAAATTAACTTTATTTCGACTGTTTGTGTAGTTTTTTTGAGTATTCAAACCATGGCCCAACAAACTCCCCTATTGGTGAAAGATGTGTGGCAGGGTATCGGAAGCTCTGAACCAACCCATTTGATTGATGTCAATGGCACTTTGTTTTTTAAAGCCTTCAACGGAACAAATTATGGTTTATGGAAAAGCGATGGTACCGAAGCGGGTACTGTTATGGTTAAGGATGGTGCTTTTCCCGTTTATGGGCAGCTGGCTCTAAATGGTAGTTTGTTCTTCGATTTTGACAATGGCTCGCAGGGTTATGAACTATGGAAAAGTGATGGTACCGAAGCAGGTACTGTTTTGGTAAAGGACATTAATCCGGGTCAAACGGGCTCAAACCCGAAAGATTTCACCCTGCTCAATGGCATGTTGTATTTTGGAGCCACCGATGGTACCAATGGAATTGAACTTTGGAAAAGCGACGGCACCGATGCTGGCACTGAAATGGTAGCAAGCAATATTTATCCGGGAACCGGAGCATTTTACGGGGGACATCTCACCGAAGTTAACGGACTCTTATTCTTCCGCGCAAGCGACAATACCTATAACTACGAATTATGGAAAAGTGATGGAACCGAAGCCGGAACCGTCCTGGTTAAAGATATTTACCCGGGTAACAGTTGGTCTGAAATTAATAACCTTACCCATGTTAACGGTACCTTGTTCTTTAGTGCACACGATGGAACCCATGGCACGGAACTTTGGAAAAGCGATGGTACAGAGGCAGGAACTGTAATGGTTAAAGACATAAACCCGGGTAATGCGCTCTCAATCTCATACGAACCCAATTTCACCCCTGTAAATGACCTGCTGTTTTTTATTGCCGATGATGGAGTTCATGGTTATGAGTTATGGAAAAGCGATGGTACCACGGAAGGAACTGTACTGGTAAAAGACATTAAGCCGGGAGAACTTGGCGCTTCAATTGAAAACCTGACCAACGTAAATGGCACCCTGTTTCTGAGTGCTTACGACGGAACAAACGGCAATGAATTATGGAAAAGCGATGGAACCGAAGCCGGAACTGTATTGGTTAAGGACATTAATCCCGGCGAATCAGGATCAGATCCAAAATATTTGACAAACCTGGATGGCACCTTATTTTTTAATGCCAATGATGAAGTTAATGGTGCTGAAGTGTGGAAAAGTGATGGCAGCGAATCAGGAACGGTAAGGGTGAGCGATATCTATGCCAATACTGCCAGCTCAAATCCTGAATGGTTTACTATTTCAGGAAGCGATTTATTTTTTAGCGCAACAGACGGGCTATCATTGCACGGTAGGGAATTATGGAAACTGGGAGAAGAAAGTACCGGTTTTAAAGCAGAACACTTAAGCAACAACCTGCTTATTTATCCCAATCCAGCCGGTAAAACCCTGTATATTAAGAGCGATTATCATTCACAAGTGTTAGAAGTAGTGGTGAGCGACCTGACCGGAAAAAAACTGTTAAGCCGACAAATTGAAGGTTCATTGAATATTAGTCAACTGGAGCGCGGTATTTACCTGCTATCTATCTACGAAAACAACCGCTTATTGAAAAGCAGTAAATTTGTAGTAAAGTAATCAGTCCACAGCTCTCAGTGGGCAGTCGGCAGCCAAAGCAATGAACAATGAACAATGAGCCTTCAGCCTCCGGAACGCAGTCGGCAGCCAAAAATCAATGAGCAATGAGCAATGAACAATGAAGAATGAGCAATG
>JBFWMB010000002.1:0-112910 GCA_050251815.1 Salinivirgaceae bacterium
TATTTGGATGAATTTTGCTACAAATTAAACCGTAGATACTTTGGTGATAAGGTTTTTGACAGACTTGCCATTGCTATGTCTGATAATTACTGGTATAATAATGACTAATCATAAAACAGAATTACAAGCCAGTTCAGGTACTTCATATTGTTAGGATTAATTTTATTTCGCGTTTGATTTTTCTTCGTTTCACCAAATTTAATGATTTCTCTTGTTTTTCAATAGCTAAAAGCAAAAAAATACCAATCAAACCATGTTTACGAATGAAAATTAGAGATTAAAGTTCAAACCAACCCCTAAAATATAACTAAGTTTTGCCTTATGAATTAAATCATTTTCTTTTTCAATTCGGTAATATATTTCAGCATCAATAAGTTTCATTAAAGGATAGGCAAGGCCTGCGGAGTATCGGTGTGTTTCAAGGGTGTTTTTTATGGGATTGTTCAAAGCCTGATACATTTCGTATGATACAAAAGGTGTTATTTTATTTTTTGGAATATCGTAATCAACCTGTATTTTATGTCTGAGGTGTTGTGGATTTAAGTAGGTAAAATTGGCATCGTTATCAGGTAAAAAATTTACCTGATAGCGAACCCGGTACAATATATCAAAGCGACCAAAGCGTTCATTAAGACGAATATCGCCATAGAATCTTTGGATGGTTTCGTATCCAATTTTTGGATTGCGGTTTATTTGGAAACGGTAGTATCCTCGAACCTGGAGGAAAGCATTAATTTTATATGAAATACCGGCTACAGTCAGGTAGTTACCCAGATACGAAGCATTATCCTCAAAACGTAATTCCTGTTCCAGTTTTAAATCCAGCTTTTTTGTAAGCTCGAGTGAGGCTTGAATCGAATTCCAGCTTTTAAAGTCTTTCTCCTGACCCCAAATAACCCCGGAAAAAAGAACAAAAAGAAGAAATAATAAGGGTGATTTATTGTTCATTGCTAATGGTCCTATATTCTATATCGTCCTGAGTGGCCCAGGTTTGTTCGCTTTTAAAGAAAAACACCAGTATTTTAGCAATGTCTTTTTGAAAATCGACCTGACTAATTTCGATTCGTGATATTTTAATTCCCAGTCTATTTTCCAAATCCAACATCAGTTCTTGTTTTCGCTCCGGGTTAACCAATTCAATTTTTTCGTAAAGTACAATGGTAAACGATTCGTTCTCGAGGTTTTTGAATTTTTCGATAAATAAGGTTGCCGCAACTACAATAAAGTTGGTAAACAGCAATTCGGCGTAGCTTACTTTTTTGTTGGCCAGGGCATTTACTACCGAAAGGCCAATTACCACAAACAAATAGGTCATTTCTTTAATGGGAATGGTGGTTGTACGGTAACGGATAATTCCAAAAACCGCAAACAACCCCAAAGCAAACCCCAGTTGAAGTTTAACGCTTTCAAGCAAAAAGCACATCAAAAACACGACAATTCCAATTAAAATAAAAGTAAAAAGAAAATCGCGCCGGCGGGTTCTTGGATAATAAATATAACGAACTATAGTAAAAGTAAACAGAAAGTTAAAAGCAAACCGCATGACAAGTTCTGCAAAGTCGTTGGCTTTAAATATTTCAATGCCGAACAGTTCGGCCATTATGCTAATCAGAAAATTCATTTTTTATCTTTTTTAAGTACAATAAATTCGGTTTAAAGGTATTTTGTTTTAACTGGGGATTTAATAAGGCTTTTCCCATGCAGTATTTGCTAAACCCCCGGGGATAAATGTTTATGGCTTTTAATGCTAGCGCAAAAGGAGAATTGTTTGATGCTTTTTCACGTTTTAATTCAGCAATAGCCAAAAAAGGTAAGGTTTTGCGGGCATTCTGATCTTTAATTTCCAGATCAAAATCGAGCGTAATACGCTCATTGCTTATAAACGATGCCAGGGTAATTCGTTTAAACTGGTTGCTTAAACTTGGTAGTAGGTTTTTATCATCCAATGGAACAACACTGTCTAAAAAGGCATAGTCGATTTCCGGTTTTTTTTCTTTCGGAATTTCAACACGTTTTTTTATGGTTTTCCCCTTATTGGTTTTCCGTTTTATTTCAAAAAAAGTATTGTTTGAAATGGTGTAGGTACGAAAACGGACTTTGAAGCGGTTTAAGCGCTGATTTTGGTGGTTGTGATACAAAATGAGCTCCGGAGAATCGAGGTATTCGGTTTGATACAACAAACAACGTTCGTCTTTAATTTCCAACACCTTATAATGCTTTGAAACCCGTCCAAGCAGTTCGGGAAGTTTATTAAGAGGAAAAACAAATTTGCGATCGACCCGGTTCATTAAGCGCAATTTATTTAATTCATCCAGGTTAATTGTATGGAACGCTTGCAGTTCGCTATTTATTTTTTCCTCCCACATTTTTAGTCAAGTATGGTGATAATGGGAGCCAGGTATTCTTTTCCCTGTTTGCTAATGTTTATGGTTTGCTTTACTATAACCCGTGACGAAGGCGATTGAAACGAACTGTCTTTTGAATAAACAAAGATGGTATATGCGCCATTTTGCAGGTAGTTGAACCGATAATAACCATTATAACTGGTTTCGGCGTCGTCGCTGTGAATGGAGTCGTTACCATAAATAATGTAAACATCTTCTTCTTCGCCCCAATATTCTGACACCACTCGACTAAAGTCGGCATTGTAATCGCGAACCCAAACCCGACCCACAATCGACGAGGTGCCTCCAGTTCCTTCGGGTTTTTCGCACGAGGGCAAAACACCAAAAAGTACGGCGATAAGTGATATGAGAAGTTTATTTTTCATTCTGATAATGAATTATATTTGTTATTTTGGTATGTGTTACAAAAGCGTGAATATTTTACCGTTTTTTTATTTTATAACCTACGGATTTATCCCGCAAAGAACGCAAAATTAAAAGATGAAAGTTGATTTTATGATGGTAAAATTACACTCTATAAAGAAAACAAATATTAGATTAATTACAAAATTGTTACAAATCAAAGCGCAAAACTTAGAGTTTTTAAGCATTTTCCACCCATATTGTTTTTATTCCCGCTATAAATATATTTGTAATTCAAAAACTTATTTTTAAAACCGATGAAAGAAATTTTGACACTAACTCTGGTAAGCCTGTTTATATTGATAGCTTGCAGTAATAAAGCACCACAGGAAAAACAAACAACCGCTGATGAAAGCCGGCGGCTGGTATTAATACAAACGTCGTTTGGTGACATGAAAGTGGAGCTATACAACGAAACACCGCTGCATCGCGATAACTTTATTAAATTGGTGGAGCAGGGATTTTACGACAGCTTGTTATTTCACCGGGTGATTAATGCTTTTATGATTCAGGGAGGAGACCCCGAATCGAAAAATGCTATGGCCAGCATTCAGCTCGGAAACGGAGGCCCGGGTTATCAGTTAGAAGCAGAATTTCGCCCGGAACTATTTCATAAAAAAGGAGCTTTGGCTGCTGCCCGGGAACCCGATCAGGTGAATCCCCAAAAGCAATCTTCGGGCAGTCAGTTTTATATTGTTCAGGGAAAAATTTTCACCCCTGAAATGCTTAAACAAATGGAAGAAAAAGTAAACTTTCCCAAGCGGAAACAATTGGTGTTTGATTACATTGAGAAACCTGAAAATGCCGCGCTAAAAAAACGGATTGACTCTCTGGGGCGTGTTCAAAACATGGTTGCACTGAATCAGGAATTTAATAATATTGCCCTGTTGCTGGAACCAGAGTATCAAAAACTTGATTTATTCCATTATACATCCGATCAAACTGAAACATACGGCAAACTGGGAGGAACCCCCCATTTGGATCAGAACTATACCGTGTTTGGCCAGGTGGTTGAAGGGATGTATGTAATTGACAGTATTGCACGGGTAAAAACAAACCCGCAAAACCGCCCGCTCGATGATATAATTATGAAAATGAAAGTATTAAAATAGCTATTTATCTTTATTCAGCTTTTTTATTACCGATTGAACTTTAGTTTCCATTAAGTTCGCAGCATCTTTTTTAATATCGAGCTTTATGGTGGAATAAATGCGCTTGCTTTCTTCCTGCAAAAGGGTAGCAGCCTTTTCAACAATCTCCAGAGCCTCACCAACCGTTGGGGTTTCTATCAGGGTTCCCATGGCGGTAAGTTGAAACGAATAACCGCATTTTTCTATCATTTCAATTACTTGTGCCACCTGTCGACTGACGCTTATTCCCTGGTCGGTGGGGAAGATGGCAAATTCCATTAATACAGCCATAATATTTTTATTGTTTACCCGAAGGTGTACCAAATTTTGGTTGGGTTGCGGCTCCCTTATTTGTTTTTTTACCCTTTTTTAAATTTGGTGGACCCACAGGGAATAATTCCCATTCGTATTCTATATCCCAATTGCCTTTGGTTTCAACTTCCTGAGGAAAATAAAATACCGGCTCCGGTTGAAGCAATTCCTTAAGGCTTCCGGTATCCCATTTGTCGTTTTGGTTTAAATCGAAAAACAATTTAAAGATGTATTTTTTGGGTTGCAGAAAATCGTAAGTTAAGGTGGTATCGCTCCAGATTTTTCGTTCTTCAAGCACCAATTCTTTTTCGTCCATTAGTTGAATAATCGATGGTTCAACAACACCCATTATATGTAATTGAATGTTGCTGTAATATTCTGTTCCTCGTGTTGTAAAGCTGTATTTTATCGAATCGTTGGTATTATTATAAATGTCGGTAAAGGCCCCCTTATGTAAGATGAGTTCGTATTTTTCATCTTCTTCTACTTTAAACTGAAGCAAGTATTGTCGCAGGTTAAATTCAGGGTTTATTAGTTCATATTTAACCGGGCTGTGTAAGGAGTCGTCAACAATTTTATTAAACGCAATTTGTTCTTTCTGAACCTTAGCGATGGGGAATCGAGCCAAAAGCTCCACGGCTTTATTCAGGTCAAATGCTCCTTTTGCATTGCTTATAAAAGTGAGTTCCGATGGTGGAGGAGTTGTGTCCACAATGGCTTCCTCTTCCTTGTTTGTAAATACATTCAAATTAAAGCGTCCTCCTTTTTTTTGTTCCGCTTTGCTTTTTGAGGCTTCTTCTTTTGGTTTATAATAAGCTAAAATCGTATCGGTTCTTACAAAATCAAGTTGGATTGAATCTTTCATGGTATAACTCAAACTAAAAAAGAGGCTGTCGGAATTAAAAAGCGCCGAGTCTTTAATCCAAAATATCAGCGAATCGTTTTTAATTAAAGGTTCTTTTACAAACCAATCATTATTCGGAGCATTTACAATGGGTGAAAATTTAAAATTATCATCAACCGGAAGGTTAAAAGCTAAAATCAGCTGCTGCCTTTCGGGGCGATACACTTGTTTGAAATATTGTGTGGCGTGGTCTTCAACAAACATAAAAAGGCGTATATCGCCAATGGTAGTAACTAGTTCCTGATGCTGAACTACCGAGTCCCGGTAAACCGTATCCTGTAAATCGGGTGAGATAAAATCTAGTAACTTCAACGTGTCAACAACCGTAATTTCTTTGAAACCCGGAGAAAAGGCAGAGTCCATAAAGGCAATTCCCTCGTTGGGCAAATCAAACTTCATGTTGTTGTTCATGTCGCGAAGTCCGAAAATGTAATAGGGTTTGTTCTGTAAGTTGGTAACAAAAAAGCGCCCATCAGCATCGGTCTTAGCCACATAATCGGGTATCTGGGTGCGTGGTATCGAGTCGTTGAACTGCTCGTACATCATTACAAAAATTGACGGTTCGGTTTTGTAATCAAACGCATTCGACAAAACACCGCCTACATAAAGTGAATCAAACACCGGTCCGGTTGAAAATTCAAACTGAAAATTGGTTAAGGGGTTGTTTTCGTTTAAATCGGCAATGGCATTGTAGAAATTAAAATTATAGGTGGTACTATCTTTTAGTTGATTATTAATATGAATAAGCAGGTTTTTTCCGCGCAATTTTATTCCGGGTTTTTCTGGCAGGGGTGGTGATACCAATAATTCCTGATTGACATTTTTTAAAACGATAAACTCATCAAACTGTACCACTATTTTTTCGGCAGCAAAATTGGTTGAATAATTAATGGGTTTGCTTTTTAAAGGAACAGGCGGAGTTTCATCTTTTGGACCTCCGGCAGGCGCCGACATTCTTGCGCACGAAGCTAAAAACACAAAAAGGGACAGTAGCGAAATGGCTGTAAAACGGAAAAAGGAAACGTGCTTCATGTATTCAATATTACTAATCGATTCTTTACGGGTAAAATCATAAACAGAGTCATAAAAAAGCCGTATTTTACCAAATGCAAACATACAAAGATTTATGAACAATTCTGAAAACTTCAGCTCGTGCAAAAGAGATGCCTTAATTGGCAAAATGGAGAAAAAAAATTTCGATTTGATTGTATTTGGTGGAGGAATTACCGGTGCCGGTATTGCCCTCGATGCGATTTCACGCGGACTTTCGGTTGCATTGATTGAGCAAAACGATTTTGCATCGGGAACAAGCAGTCGTTCTACAAAACTGGTACATGGTGGATTACGTTATCTCGAAAAGCTACAATTAAAATTTGTTGCCCAACTGGGCAAAGAGCGAAAAATACTTCACGACAACGCAACGCATCTTGTGTTACCTACACCGGTTTATCTGCCCATTTTTGAAGGCGGGCAATTGAATCGGGTACTTTCATACTTTGGTTTGCTGATTTATGATTTTTTAGCCGGTGTTAAAAAAGAGTATAAAGCACATTGGATTAAAAAGGAAAAGCTATTACAAAAGTATCCTTTTCTCGAAAGTAAAGGACTGAAAGGAGCCTATCGTTATTATGAATACAGAACCAACGATGGCCGCTTGGTAATAGAAACGGTGAAAAAAGCGGTTGAGCTTGGAGCAGACGCCCTTAATTATTGTGAGGTAAAGCAGCTTTTGCTTGCCAAAGAGCAACTTTGCGGAGCAAAACTTCAGGACGCGATAAGCGGAAAAATATTTTCTGTTAGCGGAGCGGTTTTGGTTAATGCAACGGGCCCTTGGTGTGAGCATTTTATGAATCAGTTCGATAAACCCATGTCCAAATTACTCTATCCGACCAAAGGAGTGCATCTGGTTTTTCCAAAAGAACGATTTCCACTTCAGGAAGCCTTTTATTTTGACACCCACGACAAGCGTATGGTTTTTGCCATTCCCCGAAACAATCAGGTTTACCTGGGAACAACCGACACGCCTTATCAGGATGATTTGCGAAAACCGCTTGTTACCGACAACGATGTGGCCTATTTGTTAAAAGCCGTAAATAGTAAATTTACCGGACTTAACTTGAAGAATGAAGATATAATTTCATGTTGGTCCGGAATTCGTCCCCTAATTCAGGATCCTGGAAAATCGCCGGGCGAAATTAGCCGGAAAGAAGAGTTGTTTGTTTCGGAATCGGGTTTGTTTTCTATTACAGGGGGTAAACTTACCGGGTTTCGTTTAATGGCAAAAACAGTAGTTGACAAGGTTTTGCGTAAGTTAAACAAACCACAGGTAAAATGTAAGACTCAATACATCAGGGCTTCGGGAAGCAATTGGGAAAATCCGCCAACTGTTGAAAAATTAATCGAAATTGCCGATAATCGGTACGATGAGGCTAAACAAACAGGTATTTCTGTTCCTGATTTTAAAGAATTGTTTTATCGTTATGGAACCAATGTCGATAAAATTACTGAAAAAGCCTATGAACTTCGCCCTACCTGCTCCGAAACAACGGAATGCTGGCTAAAAGCGGAATTATGGTATGCTGTAAATTATGAACGTGTTGCCCGACTTGCCGATTTTTTAATTTACCGAACCGAAAAAGTTCTTTTTCAGCCCGATTGGGTTGAAAAAAATTTAGGTGAGGTTGCCCATATTATGGCCACCTTGTTAAGCTGGGATGAAACTACGCTACAGAATGAAATTGATTTATTCCGCACACAATGGGATTTGTACCGGCTTTAGAATAAGTTTTTAGAGATTTAATTATTTTTGTACGCAACCAAAGACGACTCATTGTTATCTGACTGAATGCAAACAAATTATACAACAAAAATTTGAACAAAATGCCTTTTTTAAAGAAGTCCAATATATTGTGGCACCTTTTACTATGGGCAATTGCCCTTAGTTTTTCTTCGTGTGCTGCCATAATATCAGGATCACAACAAAATATTCGAATAAAAACCGAACCCAAAGGAGCACTGGTATTTATTAACGGGCAAAATACATATAAACAAACACCCTGTAAGGTAAAGGTAAAACGCAGACAGAAACGTCCGCTAAAATTCCGACAGGAAAATAAAGTTGAAATAACAGTTAAAAAGGAGGGATTCCAGGACTCAAAACTGATTGTTGGCTCTTCCTTTAATGTGGTCTCAGTTCCCAGCATTTTTTTTGCAGGAGTTCCTTTTCTTGTCGATTTAATGGTGGGGGCGCACCTAAAATATCCCCGAAATAACTTTTTAGCGCTGGAGCCCACATTGCCGGAGGTTAAACCACCGTTAAGGTTACCCGATGATTTAGCGGATGAACATTCGCCTCTTCCTGATTTAATAAGCGACATCGCCTTGGATATTCCTCAAGTTAACCGGACTTATCCCAATAAATTTGCGTTGATTATAGGGAACGAACACTATTCAAATCGTCACAACAATCTGCCCAACGAAGTAGATGTAAGCTTTGCCGTAAACGATGCCCGCTTATTTATGGCCTATGCCAACAAAACACTGGGAATTCCTACGGAGAATATTATTTTTATTACCGATGCCACTCAGGCACAAATGAAAAAAGGCATTCACAAATTAAATCTGCTGGCACAGGCGTATGGTCCGGAAGCGGAATTGCTCTTTTACTATGCCGGACACGGACTGCCACATCCAGTAACCAGCGAATCGTATTTATTACCCATCGATTTAACTGGAAACGACATCGATTTGGCGTTAAAACTTGATGATGTTTACCTCAGTCTGAGCGAGCATCCCAGCCAAAAAGTTACCTGCGTTTTGGATTGCTGTTTTTCCGGCGGCGCCCGAAACAAAGAGATAGTTCAGGCGCGGGGAGTAAAAGTTGTTCCCAAAATAATACCGGTTACCGGAAACATGGTTGTTTTTGCGGCCAGTTCGGGTAACCAAACGGCCCACGCCCATTCACAAATGAAACACGGATTGTACACGTATTATTTTCTAAAAAAACTAAAAGAAAACAAAGGAAACGTTACCATGGGTGAGATGCAAAATTACTTAAAAAAAGAAGTTTCAATACAATCCATTTTATTAAACGACAAACCACAATATCCCCAAATAGTTGTTTCGCCACAGATTAATGAGGCCTGGAAGCACTGGCGATTTTAATTCCTTGGTTTTGGATGTATTTCAGGAAAATACACTTTTGGATAAAAAATTAAAAGAATTAAATTCGCAGATTAATTCACACATTAAATATTTTGTTCTATGGGAGCGTTTCATGCTTACGATATTAGAGGAATCTATAATAAAGATTTTAATAAAGACGACGTTTATAAAATTGGATTTTTTATTCCCGAATTGTTAAAAACCGATAAAGTTTTGGTTGGTCGCGACGTTAGGGTTTCATCGCCAGAAGTTTTTGAGTATTTGTGTAAAGGCATTACTGACGCTGGTGCCGACGTGCATAATATTGGGCTGGCAACAACGCCAATGGTTTATTGGTCGACCGCAAAATATGGATTTAATGCTTCGGTACAAATTACGGCATCACATAACACCAAAGAGTATAACGGTTTAAAAGTGTCGCGCGAGAACGCCTTACCGGTTGGTTACGACACCGGACTGGGAACCATCGAAAAATGGATGAAGGAAAGAACCATTGTTCCGGTTGAAAAGAAAGGGAAAGTAATTGATGTTGAGGTTAAGACAAACTACTTAAATTTTCAAAAGAAATACCTGAGCGATTTTTCGAATTTACGAATGGTGGTCGACTGCTCAAATGGTATGGCTGGTTTACTGATTAAGGATTTACTGGGCGAGGCGCCGACTTATCTCTATGAAGAACTTGACGGAACTTTTCCCAATCACGAAGCCAACCCGCTAATTGAAGAAAATGTTGCCGATTTAAAAGCCGCAGTTCTTAAAAACAACAGCGACATAGGAGTAATTTTTGATGGCGATGCCGACCGCGTAATGTTTGTTGATGAAAAAGGAAAATTTATTTCGCCCGATTTAATTATTGGTTTAATGGCGCATTATTTCCTCGAAGAAAAAGGATTAAAAGGAAATGTTTTGCAGGATATCCGTACATCAAAAGCTGTTGCCGAATACATTCAGGAGTTTGGATCAACCATGCACATGTGGCGTGTTGGCCGGGCTTTTGCAGCACTTAAGCTTCGTGAGATTGATGGCATCTTTGGAGGAGAACTAGCCGGGCACTATTACTTTCGCGATTTTTACTATTCTGATTCGGGTTTATTGGCCATGCTAATTGTGCTCGATATAGTAAGCAAGCAAAAAGCAAAAGGCAAATCCCTGTCGCAACTTATCGATGGCATTCGCAAATACGCGAATTCGGGAGAAATTAATTTCAAGATTGAAAAGAAAAAAGAGGCTATGGATGCGGTTCGGGATCATTTTGTGGCAGCAGAAAAAGCAACAGCTTCGTTCGATTTTGATGGTTATCGGGTTGAGTTTGCTGATTGGTGGTTTAACATTCGCCCCAGTAATACCGAACCGTATTTGCGCTTATTGGCGGAAGCAAAAACTGACGTTCTATTAAACGAAAAGATTGAAAAAATAAAGGAAATTATTCACCGGTTCAAATAATAAAAAAGGGCTTAACGCCCTTTTTTTATTAGGTGTTTTGAATGCCTTACCGGTTCTTCTCGGCTGTTTCCATAAGTAAGCGCCAGGAACTTTCTTTTTTATACGTTTCAAAATCGGTAAAACCAAGTGTTTTGGATTTATCAAAATTAGCACTCATGGCTTCGGTATCTTCCATCAGCATAAAATAACGGGCAGCCATTAGGTATGCATCGGGGTTTTGGGAATCAACCATCTGATATATCTGAATTTTTTTGTAAGCTTCATCCAGTTTGCCGTCGTCTAAATCGGTTTTGGTTAGCATGTAACTTGCCATACTAATGTAGTTCAATAAGCGCTCACTTACCAGGGCAACTTCGTGGTCTTCATTTGTTATTGTTTTACGGATGTTTTCAACTTCAGAATGCCACCAATCCAAATCACGCTGTTCAATGGCCCGGATAAATTCAGTTCTTAAGCTGACTTCCTTTTTTATCAGGCGTTGTTTTTTATTAACAAGTTTAATGAAATCAGGATGGTTTTGTACCTTGATTTCCTGTTGGCGTAAATCTTTAATGCTTTTTAAACCATAAAACCACCGCGAAGCCTGGCGCAACGTTTGTTGTTGCGAAAAGTAATCGCCCCGCTTTTTCTGAGCCTGAATGCTGTCTTGCATCTGGTCCCACAATTTATTAAGCCAGGTGTCGTTTTTTGTTGTTATTTCGGTTTTTGTCGAGTAGATTTCGAATCCCGTAAAGGCGGCTTCAAAACTAGTCAGAGGAGGCCATTCGTGACTGCCATTAAAAATTACTGCAGTATAATCGTAGCCTTTTTGATCGAACACCGAAAAGGTTTGGTACGATTCCAAATAGTTAAAATCCTTATCACCTACAATTCCCACATAATAATAAGTGGGTTCGTGGTTCGACATCAGGGGCAAACTGGCGCCACATGCGGCCACTCCAATAATTTCGCGATATTGCTGGGCAAAAAGGATGGCCAGTTTGGCTCCACCCGAAAACCCTGAGGTAAACAACCGTTTCTCGTCGATCAAAAAACGGGAACGTGCCTCATTTAGTAGCGCTTCGAATAAAGCCGAGGTATAGGATGCTGGCAAGCTGTTTTTAATGAGGTTGCTTCCAATCAAAATATATCCATATTTGTTGGCTAAATCTTTATAATTGTTTAAAGGCAGTGTTCCATTTCCTTTTGGGTCGATAAAAAACACCACAGGTAATGCATCTTTGCCATTATAACCGGCAGGTAGGTAAAACGAATAGTTTACCAGACTGTCGTTGTTTGATGTCTGGTTGGTATAAAGATGTTCGGCCTGAATTGAATCTCCGTTTTTATCTTTTAAGTCGGGGGTATTTGTTTTGCATGAAAATAAACCGGTTGCTATAAAAAAGCCGGTTACAAAAATCTTCCATGATTTTAATTTTTGCTGCATCATAAATATTTTTAAGTTTTGATTGTGGTTGTTTTTAATTGGCGTTTTGTATTTAAAATCCAATCCCTTTTATCAATTTATACAAGTCCAGAGCGTACAAGTCGGTCATACCCGAAATAAAATCGAGCACCGACCGTGTTTTTGCATAGTCGCTTTGGTGGTCTTCATGGTATTGAACCGGCATCAAAGAAAGCAATTTTTTTGAATAGTCGTCGCTATTATGGAACATAGCACGAGTAAATTCTTCGAGCAAGGTGTTTATTACATTGTATCCGGTAATTTCTATCTCAATTACTGATCGGTGGTTGTATATTTTTTTCCAGGCTACTTCTTTGCACGCTTTCATTGCCTGCTTTTCGGTACCATTTAAATAATCGACCAATGAACCTGAAAATTTACCCCGAAGTATGGTACTTTCGTTTTCCAGAAAAATTTGAGCTGTGGTGTTTACCAAGTGATTTATTACAGAAGCCCTTAGAAAAGCAACCTGCTCATTTTTGTCGATGACTTCCCGATAGATTTGTTGTTTTTTCTTCCAAAAAGAGGCTTGCTTTTCTTTGTCGAAAAAAGCCGTCAGCAAATCGCTTGCTTCGTTGGTAGAAAGAATGCCTAATTTGTGTGCATCTTCCAAATCCATTATTTGATACGAAATATCATCAGCAGCTTCGACAAGATACACCAAAGGATGACGGGCATATACCGACTGGTTCTCTGACAGTCTTATAAGACCAGTTTGTTTAACAATAGACAAAAACGTTTCTGATTCGGAATCAAAATAACCGTATTTGTTTTTGCCTGACCTGAGTAAGGCGTTAAACGGATATTTTAACATGCTGGCTAAAGTGGCATAAGTAAGCACATAACCACCGGCACGACGGCCGTTAAACTTGTGGGTTAAAAGTCGCAGCGCATTGGCGTTTCCTTCAAAGTTTGTGAGGTCAGCCCATTGATACTCACTTACCCGCGATTCTAAAAACCGGCCTTTTCCAGATAGAAAAAATTCGGAGATGGCTTTTTCTCCTGCGTGTCCAAAAGGAGGATTTCCCAGATCGTGAGCTAAACTAGCGGTTGCCACAATTGAGCCAATTTCATAAATAAAGGGATTGTTTTCGTTCTGTTTAGCCAGCGATGCGGCAATGTTGTTTCCCAATGAACGGCCAACGCTGGCCACTTCAAGACTATGGGTTAATCGGTTATGAACAAAAACGCTTCCGGGTAAAGGAAACACCTGGGTTTTATTTTGTAAACGGCGAAAAGGAGAAGAAAAGATTAGTCGATCATAATCGCGCTGAAACTCAGAGCGTAAAAGATTGAGTTCCATGTTTGGTAGCTCCTCTTTTCCAAATCGCATGGGAGTTAATAGTTTATCCCATTGCATAACCTGTTTTGTGTTACTCAAAACAAAAAAATTAAAGTTCTTTTTGAAGCACTTTTCTGTAAAAAAACAAAATTAACATCATACCCACCGAAATGGCAGAATCGGCAATATTAAAAACCGGACGGAAGAAGATAAACGATTCTGTTGGTTTTATGGGAGACCATGAAGGCCAGTGTCCTTCAAGAATAGGAAAATAAAACATGTCGACAACACGTCCCTGCAGAAATCCGGCGTATCCACCTCCTTCGGGCAGGAACTGTGAAACCTGATAGCTACTGTGTTCAAAAATAAGACCATAAAAAGCACTATCAATGATATTGCCTGAAGCTCCGGCCAGAATCAGCGCTACTGAGATTAAAAAACCAAGCGGAACTTCTTTTTTTATTAATCGGGCCAAATAAATACTAATAAAAGTAACGGCAACGATTCGGAAGATGCTTAGAAAGTATTTTCCAACTTTTCCGGCAAACTCAAAACCAAAAGCCATTCCGTTGTTTTCGGTAAAGTGAATGATAAACCAATCGCCTGCTATCCGGTATTCCTGGCCGAGCATCATGTTTGTTTTTATCCAGAATTTCAGCACCTGATCGGCCAGCAAAATGATAAAGATGATTAAAATTACGAGACGTCCCCGGGTCATAGATGTTTCTTTTTAATGGAAAAAGAGGGAATCGATGAATTCCCTCTTTCAAAACGTATGTTTTAATTATTTATTTTTGATTGTTCTTGGCATCGATGCTTAAGGTAGCGTGAGGTACTGCACGTAAGCGCTCTTTCGCTATTAGGTTACCAGTTTCCCGGCAAATCCCATAGGTTTTGTTTTCGATGCGAATAAGCGCTGCTTTTAAATGCTGAATAAACTTTTGTTGCCTTTGAGCCAGCTTTCCTGTTTCTTCGCGCGAAAGCACCATAGCACCTTCTTCCAACACCTTAAAGGTAGGCGAGGTGTCAAGTGTGTCGTTGCCATCGGAATGTGACAAAGCGCTTTTAAGAATATCATAATCTTTTTGTGCTTTATCGAGCTTGTCAAGAATCAGTTGCTTGAATTCAGCAAGCTCCTCATCCGAATATCTAGTTTTTGTTTTCTCGTCTGCCATAGCTCTATTTTTTAAGGAACCTAAAATAATAAAAAAAGCATATCAAAACTCCTGTTGTGCGCTATTTTACCAATTAGTTATTAACAACTAAACCTTTTCTATCAGGATACTGGTAGCTATATCGTCATCCAGTTCTACGAGTTTGGCTGTCTTTTGTTCCAGAACCGCAACCAATTCAATAGAAAGAGCCAGGGTTTGTGCACTAATATAGTTTTTGTGCGCTGAAATTGCATCATTAATCGCCTCGTGTTTAGCTATTTTTATGTTTATTTTGTCTGTTACTTCAAAGCCACTTTCTTTTCTTATGTTTTGAATCCGGTTAATGAATTCACGGGCAATTCCTTCGTTTCGCAACTCATCTGTAACTGTAATGTCGAGGGCTACGGTTAATGGTCCCTCGTTGGCAACCAGCCAACCGGGAATATCTTCCGATAGAATTTCAACATCTTCGTTGTTTATTAACACTTTATGTCCGTCAAGCTCAAATTCAAATTGGTTTTCGCGTTCGAGCTTACTGATGTCGGCTTGTTGCATCTGGCCAATTACAGCAGCAATCTGCTTCATGATTTTACCGTATTTTGGACCGAGGGTTTTAAAGTTGGGCTTTATTTTTTTAACCAAAATTCCGGAAGTATCATCCAGGTATTCAATTTCTTTGATGTTTACTTCGCTAAGAATAATATCTTTTACGGCATCAATTTGAAGTGCGGTTTTGTTGTTTAAAACCGGAATCATAATTTTATTTAAGGGTTGACGTACTTTAATATTTACTTTTCGGCGTAAGCCAAGCACCATCGACGAAATGCGTTGTGCCATATTCATACGTTCTTCCAAGTCTTTATCAACGGCCTGTTTATTCTCAACTGGAAAAGAGGTTAAATGAACCGACATCCCTTGGTTTCGGCCCGTTGCGACACTTAAATCTTTGAATAAACGATCGGTATAGAACGGTGCAATGGGTGCTGCTAAAACAGCTACTGTTTCCAGACACGTGTAGAGTGTTTGGTAAGCAGCAATTTTATCGTTGTTGTATTCGCCACCCCAAAAACGCTTCCGGTTCAAACGCACATACCAATTGCTCAGGTTGTCGATGACAAAGTTTTGAATAGCGCGTCCGGCACGGGTTGGTTCGTAGTTTTCATAGGCATCTTTTACCTCAATAATCAGCGAGTTCAGTAGCGAGATTACCCAACGATCAATCTCGGGGCGTTCGTTCAAAGGAATCTCAGCTTCCTGGTATTTGAAACCATCTACATTGGCATACAGGGCAAAGAACCCGTAAGTATTGTACAGTGTTCCGAAGAATTTGCGTTTAACTTCATCAACGCCATCCATATCGAACTTAAGGTTATCCCAGGGTTGTGCATTGGTAATCATGTACCAGCGTAAAGGATCGGATCCATGTTTTTCGATGGTTTCGAAAGGGTCAACTGCGTTGCCCAGGCGCTTGCTCATTTTATTTCCGTTTTTATCCAGCACTAATCCGTTGGAAATAATGTTTTTGAAAGCCACATTATCTGAAATCATAGTCGAGATGGCGTGCAAGGTAAAGAACCAGCCACGTGTTTGATCAACTCCTTCGGCAATAAAATCGGCCGGATACAGCTGGTTAAAATCGCCCGTGTGTTCAAAAGGCCAGTGCCACTGGGCATAAGGCATGGCTCCTGAATCGAACCAAACATCAATCAGGTCCTTTTCGCGGAACATTTTTTGTCCGCTTTCTGAAACCAGCACAATATCATCAACGAAGGGTCTGTGCAAATCAATTTTGTCGTAGTTTTCTTTGTTGAATACGCCCACTTTAAAACCTGTATATGGATTTTTGTCCATAAATCCGGCAACAATGGCTTTTTCAATTTCGTTCATCAACTCTTCGGTTGAACCAATGCATTTTTGTTCGCTGCCATCTTCGCTCATCCAGATAGGAAGCGGAGTTCCCCAATACCTTGAGCGGCTCAGGTTCCAGTCTACCAGGTTTTCGAGCCATTTTCCAAATCGGCCTTCCCCGGTACTTTTGGGTTTCCAGTTAATGGTTTTGTTTAGTTCAATCATCCGATCCTTAATGGCAGTGGTTTTTATAAACCAGCTATCCAATGGATAATAAAGTACGGGCTTATCGGTACGCCAGCAATGCGGATAATTGTGAACGTGTTTTTCTACTTTAAAGGCTTTGTTTTCCTTTTTAAGCATTACCGATAAATCCACATCAAGCGAAGCGTCATCATCAGTAAGGTTTTCGTCGTAGGCATTTTTTACAAAACGCCCGGCAAATTCTTTGTAGCTTTCAACATTAACATAATTTGCCACAAATTCGGCATCCAGATCATCAATGTTATAGAATTTTCCGGTTAAATCAACCATGGGGCGGCGGGTTCCCTCTTTGTCGATTAACAAAAGTGGAACAATGCCGGCGGTTTTTGCCACGCGGTCGTCGTCGGCACCAAAGGTTGGGGCAATATGAACAATTCCGGTACCGTCTTCAGTGGTTACAAAATCGCCGGTTATTACTCGAAACGCATCACCCATAGGCTTAATCCACGGAATTAATTGTTCGTAGGTAATGCCGGCCAAATCGGCGCCTTTATACTCAGCAACAAGTTTATATGGAATGGTTTTATCACCCGGGTTATAACTTTCCAATTCAAGTTCAGCATTTTTGGGATTGAAATAGTTATTTACCAAATCTTTAGCCAAAATTACCGAAGTTGGCTCACCAGTGTACGGATTAAATGTTTTAATTTTTACATAACGAATGTTTGGGCCTACAGCTAGTGCTGTATTCGATGGCAGGGTCCAGGGCGTGGTAGTCCAGGCCATGAAGGAAAGTTTTTCATCCCCATCGAAAAGCGACTCGCTTTTTTCATTGCGAACAACGGTAAACTGCACTGTTGCTGTAGTATCTTTTACATCTTTGTAACAACCCGGCTGGTTTAACTCATGGGTTGAAAGACCGGTTCCTGCAGCAGGTGAATAGGGTTGGATGGTGTAACCTTTATATAGCAGTCCTTTGTCGTAAAGTTGTTTAAGCAGGTTCCACAGCGACTCAATGTAGCGATTGTCGTAAGTAATATACGGGTCGTCCATATTTACCCAATAGCCCATTTTGCGGGTTAAATCTTCCCATAAGTCGGTGTATTTCATAACTTCTTTTCGGCAGGCATCGTTGTATTCAGCTACTGAAATGGTTTTGCCGATGGCCTCTTTGGTAATGCCCAGCATTTTTTCAACGCCCAGTTCTACAGGTAATCCATGGGTGTCCCATCCGGCTTTGCGTTTTACCAGGTAACCCTGTAAGGTTTTGTAGCGGCAAAAAATATCCTTAATAGCCCGAGCCATCACATGATGAATTCCCGGCTGGCCGTTGGCCGATGGCGGTCCTTCAAAGAAAACAAAGGTCTCTTTTCCGGCACGGGTACTCATGCTTTTATGAAACGTGTCGTCGTCGGTCCACTCTTTCAACACCTCTTTGTTTATCAGTGACAAGTCAAGCTGCTTGTATTCAGGAAATTTTCTGCTCATTATGAATTAGTTATATCTGTATTTTTTAGAACCGACAAATATAGCGTTTGCGAATTTAATTACAAAATTCAAACGACCTAAAACAACACATTGAAGTCTTTTGAAAATGAAAGGGTTAAAAAAAAGAGATGCTTGTTATGTTCATGCATCTCTTTTTAAAGGAATGAGGTATTTGATTTACCAATATATTCCATTTACCATTAAGCCTCCGCCTTCGATGGTAACACTTCCGGAACCGATAAATTTTATGGGCAAATCAAAATCTAAGTCGGACCCCGATGCATTTAATTCCAAAAGATTCGAATTGCTTCCATAATTCCAATTTATTATTTTCGATTCATCGACGATAAATGAGGAGTCTTGCCAGAACGAGAAGGATAGATTTACATCATATGTTTTATCGGCTGGTAAATGAATGGCAATACTGTAAGTTTCTGCCGTGTCCATTTTTACACTATCGGTAATGTAAAGCACATTTAAGCCATATAGTCCATATTCAGGCACATCGAACCCGGATCCATTTCCACAGCTCAATGTTTTCGTAAAAGTTGGTTCTGTTGCTTCGTTTTCATATATTTCAATTTCAACAGGACTGGTAACAGAGTCTGTCTCAAATAAAATCTTGAATTCGATTTTTCCGGTTTGAGTTGATGAAAAAGTCCTTGATTTGTCGACATCATTCCAATCCGAAAAACTCCAACCCGTGTTTTCTTGAAATGCTGGAAAATACCAACGATCACCCATTATTTTAACCTTAAGACTATAACCATCTGGCACTATTGCTACCATGGAATAATTACCGCTGCAAAATTCCGTATTCTCTTCGCTTAAAATATTTGGTCCATAAACACCATTTACGGGGTATTCAATTTTTTCGGTAGGAGTATATCCGGAATTATTTATAAAATTCAGCACGTGTTTTTCAAAATTTGCTACCACCACCGATATTCCCAGGGATTCGTAACGGGCCTCAAGATTGTCACGGATAGCTTCCAAATCAAGCTTAAGTGCGGAGTTAATCAGTTGAGATTTTAAGGTTTCACTATCGAGTGTTCCGTCTAATCGAATATCGGTACTTATGTTTGCTAATAATTCAGAAAGCTCTGCCACACTTAAATAACCCTGAAGGATGACGGAAACCGCTATTAAAGCCGCATTTTTATCGCCAGGTTGTGAAATATCAAGCAATTCGGAGTAACCTAAACTGTCGATTGAGATTGAAAAAATGGCTAAAATTTCTTGTAGAGCCTGTTTTTTTGCATCTTCAAATTTATGCCCTTGCTCAACTAAATGTTGCACCCTGTTTTTTTCGAGTGTTGAAAGAACGTTAACATTAAGCGACGAATAGTCGGTAATGTCAGACAAGGCATATAAAATTAATGGTGCCGCAGAATTTTCGTTTTTTACTTCGTTAAAGTAAAACCCATCTGCCTTTAATTCAACATATTTTGACTTAAAAGCAACGCTGCGCAACTCAAAAGTTCCCTTGTTGTCGAGAATTTGCGCTGAATAACTTTTTCCGGTTTGAGTTAAATTTGTTTTTAACTCATGGATGGTAATGGAAGTTCCATTTAAAAAAGGCCCTTTCTGAACATAACCATTTAAATCTTTTTCAACGATTTGTTCCTCTATGGGGTCGGTGTTTGTTTCACAGGAAAGCAGAAACACACCTAATAAAATGAAAACAAAAGCGGATTTAAGCATCGGTAAATGATTAATGATTTGACATTGACTAACAAAGATAAAGATTATTTATTAACACGTAACCAGAATGTTGCGACTATTTTTAAAGAAATAAAAAAAAGTTATTGTACAGATTAAATTCAATAATTACCTTTGCAGCATGTTCCGCTAGCTCAGTTGGTTTAGAGCATTACCTTGACAGGGTAGGGGTCACTGGTTCGAATCCAGTGCGGAACACAAAAAACCTACAAGTTAGCTTATCGGTTTAATGCCGGGAAAAAATAGAATTCCATGTTTTTTTGTGATAGATTTCGAGACAATGTATTTGTTTTGAAGTATTACCTTTGCCAAAAATTTTTAGTATGACAGAAGCAAAGAAAAAACTTACCCAACTAAAAGATCTGGGCGAATTTGGTTTAATTGACCGATTAACAAAAGACATAAAAATAAAGCATGCATCAACCGTAAAAGGAGTTGGTGACGATGCCGCCGTACTCGATTATACCGATAAAGAACTGGTGGTTACTACCGATCTTTTGGTTGAAGGAATCCATTTCGATTTAACTTATACGCCGCTCAAGCATTTGGGATACAAGGCTGTAGTTGTAAACCTTTCTGACGTCTACGCAATGAATGCTATTCCCAAACAAATTACCGTTTCTATTGCGTTGTCAGGTAAATTCTCGCTCGAGGCGGTTGAATTATTGTATGCTGGAATCCACAAAGCCTGCGAGCATTACCAGGTAGATTTAATTGGCGGTGACACCACCAGTTCGGTTACCGGTTTAGCCATTAGTATTACGGCTATCGGTGAAGTGGAAAAAGGACAAGCGGTTTATCGAAACGGTGCAAAGCCAGGTGACTTAATTTGTGTGTCGGGCGATTTGGGAGCAGCTTATGCCGGCTTGCAGATTTTAAATCGTGAGAAAGCGGTTTATCAGGTTAATCCAAACTCTCAACCCGACATGTCGGCTTACGATTATGTTTTGGAACGTCAGTTAAAACCCGAAGCGCGGAGAGATATTGTTGAAGCCCTTAAAAAATCAGCCATTAAACCCACGTCAATGATTGATGTTTCGGATGGTTTGTCTTCTGAAATTATACACATCTGCAAACAATCGAACTGTGGAGCTAAAATTATGGATGCCGATTTACCCATTGACGCACAAACCATACATGTTGCAGAGGAACTTAATATGGATGCGTCGTTATTGGCTTTAAGTGGAGGCGAAGATTACGAACTCTTGTTTACCGTTAGCCCCGACGATTTGACAAAATTAAGCATGGTTGAAGGAGTACAGGTTATAGGCGAAATTGTTCCTGCCGATCAGGAGGTTAGGCTTTATGGCAAAAGCGGAGGATCAACAGCAATTACCGCACAAGGTTGGAATGCTTACTCCTAAAAACTTAAATGAGAAGTGATAAAAATAAAAAAGTCGCAGAATTTGCGACTTTTTTTATATAAAACACAAAAGATTTAAAAGGTAGCCAGCGAAAAGTTCTGCGCTTTTCGCGGATTCACACACATAACTGGAATTCGGGCGGTGTTCGCAATAATAAACTGCTCACTTGCTCCCATTACATAATCGAGTGTTCCTATGTTTTTTGTGGTCATTATAAGCATTAAATCGGCTTCAATTTCTTTGGCATAATTGATGGTTGCCTGTGCAAAATTCGATGATTTTTCAGCTGTGGCTATTTCGTATTCAACGTTGTATTTGCTAATGTATTTGCGGGCAAAGGTAAGGTTTTGGTTAACCTTTTTTTCCAGGTTGCGATCACTTACATCCTGTTTTACAAAGTGAATCTTAGCTTTAAATATTTTCCCGAAATAAATGGCCCAAATGAGTTTTTCTCGATTTTCGCTTTTGAAGTTTACCGGAAAAACAATTTTATCGTAGCTTACTTTTTCGGTAGGTGGATCTTGAACAACAATAAATGGAGCGTAAGAACTAACGATAACCTTAAGCGCCCAACTTCCGGTAAGTTTTTGCATACCTTTCATTCCATGGGTTCCCATGATAACCAGATTAATGTCTTCGTTTTCTTTAGTATATTCACCAATGGTGGTAAAAATGGTTCCTTCCTTTACAACCGCATCGGTAGCTATACCATATTTTTCTTGTGCTTGAGCAGCTTTTTCTTTTAACCTGTCGAGTCCTTCTTCAATATCTTTTTCTTTTTTAACAATGTGTAAAAGGGTAATGGTATTATCAAGGACTTTCGACATTTTTACTGCATGCGAAAGGGCATTTTCCGCTTTGTCAGTAAAATCCCAGGGTACAATTATACGTTTTCCGGCTTCCATAAAAAAGCAATTAGGTTATAGTTTAAGTAAGGCTTTGAGCCAAAAATCAAATTTATGTAAAAATTTTTATTAAATCAATTGAAAATAATAAAGCATTGAAATAAAAAAGGTTAATTTGGAACAGATTAACAAACACACGACAATTCTATTTGTTCGTTAGTGTAGTCGGTTGTTATTTACAAAAAAACCCCTTTCGGTAGATTGAAAGGGGTTGTTGGCTTATTTTTTTAAAGAATTTAACCGGCAATAATTCCTCGTTGAGAGTTTTTTACAAAACTTACAACCGTGTTCAGTTCATCTGACTTTGTTAAATCCTTGTCAATTAATTCAAGCGCTTGGGAAGTATTGTATCCTTTAGCATACAGGAGGCGGTAAACATTCTGTATGGATTTGATTTGATCGTCGGTAAATCGCCGGCGACGCAAACCAATGGCATTGATTCCGGCATAAATCAGGGGTTCTCTGCCGGCTGTAATGTATGGTGGCACGTCTTTTCCAATTTTTGAACCTCCCTGAATAATTACATGTGAACCAATATGCACAAATTGATGTACCAAACAACCGCCACTTAAAATAGCAAATTCGTCGATGTCAACTTCACCGGCAATTTGAGTGGCATTACCAATAATTACATTGTCGGCAATACGGCAGTCGTGTGCAACGTGTGAGTAAGCCATCAACAGGCAATTGTTTCCGATTCGTGTGTCGCCTTTTGCTGCAGTTCCCCGGTTAACGGTTACGCATTCGCGAATAGTGGTATTGTCGCCAATCAGCACCCAGGTTTCTTCTCCACGAAATTTCAGGTCTTGCGGAATTGCACCCACCACAGCTCCGTGAAAGATGCGACAGTTGCTTCCGATTTTTGTAAAGTTTTTTATTACAGCATTTGCACCAATCCACGTGTTATCACCAATTTCAACGTTTTTTTCGATGCTTACAAAAGGTTCAATAATTACGTTTTTTCCAATTTTTGCTTCAGGATGAACGTTAGCTAGTTTATATTCCATTCCTTGTTGAGTTTCTTTTTTTAGTTTTATGTAGTCACTTTATTCCGCACCAACTGGGCCATTAATTCAGCATCCATTACCAGTGAGGTTCCGACAAAAACCTGTCCGCGCATATGTGCAATACCCCTGCGTATGGGTGAAATTAAATCGAGCCTGAAAATTAAGGTGTCACCGGGAACCACTTTTTGCTTAAAACGGACATTATCGATTTTCAAAAAATAAGTGGACCATTCTTTAGGATCGTCCACATCGTTTAATGCAAGCAAACCGCCAACCTGGGCCATGGCTTCAATCTGAAGAACGCCAGGCATCACCGGTTCCTGTGGAAAGTGACCTACAAAGAAAGGTTCGTTCATGGTAACGCACTTTACACCCACAACGGTGGTTTCGTCCATGTGGATGATTTTATCGACCAGCAAAAACGGTGGACGATGTGGTAATACTTTCATTATATCGTTGATGTCTCGTACCGGTGGTTCGTCAGGGTAATAACGAGGTGCTACGCCGTTTTTTTGTTCAAATTTAACAATCTGACGTATTTTATTGGCAAATTCTGTGTTAGCAAGATGTCCGGGGCGTTTTGCTATAATTTTTCCTTTTATTCGTCTACCCGCCAAAGCCAAATCGCCAATTACATCGAGTAGTTTATGACGGGCGGGTTCGTTCGAAAAATGTAGGTTAACATTATTTAAAATGCCTCGTTTTGCTTTCAAGTGGGGTTTGTTAAATAAGTCGGCAATACGGTCAAACTCTTCTTGCGGATACTCATTTTCTACAATTACAATAGCGTTTTCCAGGGCACCGCCTTTAATCAGGTTGTTCTTAAATAGGGGTTCCAGTTCGTGGAAAAAAGCAAAGGTGCGGCAGGGAGCAATTTGGGTCCCGAATTCCGACAAATCGGTTAAGCTTGCGTACTGATGCCCTAAAACTTTTGAATTAAAATCGATTAGAACATCAACACTATATTTGTGGTCAGGATAAGCAATAATTTCGATGCCTTTTTCTTCGTTTACATAGCGTACATTTTCGCGCACCACAAAATATTCACGGTCAATATCCTGCTCTTTGATTCCGGCTTTTTGAAGCACTTCAAAAAAGCGAATAGAGCTTCCGTCCATAATAGGGGTTTCAGGACCGTCAATTTCAATAAGCAGGTTGTCAATTTCGAGACTGTAGGCTGCAGCTAATACGTGTTCAATGGTAGAAACGCGGGCTTCACCTTTTGCGATAGTAGTTCCCCGGGCAGTATCAACCACATTTTCGGCCAAAGCCGGAATAATTGGTTGTTTATCGAGGTCGACCCGTTTAAATTTATAACCATAATCTTCGGGAGCAGGCTTAAATGTCATGGTAACATTAATGCCTGTGTGCAAGCCGACTCCAGTTAAAGAAACCTCGGTTGCTATCGTTTTTTGCCTATCAGTCATAAGTTCTTTATTCATTGTTTTATAATCGATTAAAGATCGTGCAAAAATATACTTTTTATTACACAATACAAAAGAGCGGCAATTTTTGGTAAACTATTAAAGCAGCTATCCGTTTAGTGAGCATATTTTTTAAAAGGCTCTTACTTGGTCACAATTCGTTTATTTTATTAAGTTAGCCGTCAAATACAGCTGTTTATTACTATGATAACTCTACTTAATGCCAAAGAAAATAATCTTAAATCGATAAAATTAAACCTGCCCGAAAATAAATTAATAGTGGTTACCGGGGTTTCAGGTTCCGGAAAATCGACCCTGGTTTATGTTGTGCTTTTTCAGGAAGCTCGCCGCCGTTATTTAGAAACATTTTCGTCTAACGCCAGGCTTTTTATGGGTAAACTAAACCAGCCCGATGTTCAGTACCTTTCTGGTTTATCACCGGCCATAGCACTACAGCAAAAATCGATGGTTAACTCTCCTCGGGCAACTGTTGGAACCCTTACTGAGGTTTATGATTTACTCCGATTGTTGTTTGCCCGGGTCGGTAGCGATAAGCGAGTGGATAAATCGATTCCCATCGATCGAAGTTTTTTTTCGTTCAATACCCCCAAAGGCGCATGTGAAATTTGTAGCGGTTTGGGTGTTAATGATGCAATAAACCCTGACTTACTGATTCAGGATGCCAATAAATCCATCCGTGAAGGAGCCTTTGCAATGACAACACCCAGCGGTTATATTGTCTACTCCCAGGTAACCATGGATGTGCTTAATCAGGTTTGTCAGGCAGAGGGTTTTTCGGTCGATATTCCATGGAAAGATTTGACCCAAGCACAAAAAAGGGTGGTTTTATTTGGAAGCAAAAAAATTACCGTCCCATTCGGAAAGCATCCGCTTGAATCGAGGATGAAGTGGAGTGGAATTACAGCAAAGCCTCGCGAAGAAAGTTTCTATAAAGGAATTATTCCTGTTATGGAAGAAATTTTAAAGCGCGACAGAAACCCAAATGTCTTGCGCTTTGCCAATTCTATTCCGTGTAAAAGCTGTGGTGGTTCCCGGCTGAAACCAGCGGTTCAGCAGGTATTATTTGGTGGAAAAAACTTAGTGGATTTGAGCCGGATGACACTTTTAGATTTGGCTGCTTTTTTTGAAACCATCGCTTTAAATGCTCATGAAAAAGTGGTTGCTGAGCCCATTATTCAAGCACTTTTGAAAACCATTCGCCTGGTAAACAAGGTGGGGCTTGGTTTTTTAACATTGAATCGTTCGGCTCAAACCTTATCGGGAAGCGAAACTCAACGTTTGCGTTTGGCAAAGGTTGCAGCATCGGGTATGCGTGGTTTGCTTTATGTTTTTGATGAACCGTCAACGGGTATGCATCCAACGGAAACCCGAAACCTGATGGAAGTTCTTTTTAGCTTACGCGATGCTGAAAACACGGTGCTTTTAGTGGAGCACAACCCGCAGGTAATTCAATACGCCGATTGGATTGTGGATTTAGGACCAGGGGCCGGTGAAAATGGGGGGCACGTACTCTTTTCTGGAAAAGCCATTGACTTTTTCAATCAAAAAACAATCGGAAACAGCGAAACCTTGAAGTATTTTAAAAACCCGCCCAAGTTTAAAAGTCAAATAAGACCTTACCTTGGTGAAATAGTTATTTCGGGGGCAAAAGTACACAACCTGCAAAACGTGCAGGTTGCTTTTAAAACAGGGGCCTTAAATGTGATTACCGGGATTTCAGGTTCAGGAAAAACCAGTCTGGTGCATCATGTATTGGGTCGTTATTTTAAAAATAAGTTTGAGAAAAAGCCGGTACAGTTCACTTCTTTTGAATTCATTGAAGGAGACGAGTCCATTAAAAAACTTATTGAAATCGATCAATCGTCAATAGGAAAAACGCCACGCAGCAATGCTGCTACATATACAGGCCTTTCCGAAGAGTTTCGAAATCTTTTTGCCCGTTTACCTCAGGCTAAAGTAAAGCAACTCACTAAAAACCATTTTTCGTTCAATACCCCTGCAGGGCGATGTCCCAAATGTGCTGGAGCTGGTTATGAGCAAATTGGAATGCATTTGCTGGGAAACGTGGAGTTGGTTTGCAGTGAATGTAATGGCAAGCAGTTTAAAGACGAAGTGCTTTCGATTCACTTTCGGGAAAAGAATCTGGCAGAGATATATGCCATGACTATTGATGAGGCTAGCAATTTTTTTTCGGAGGTGCCTAAAATAATGGATTATTTACACAAGCTGCAGCAGGTTGGTCTGGGGTATTTAACTTTAAATCAACGATCAAGCAGCTTATCGGGAGGCGAGGCACGAAGGGTAAAACTGGCCAAACAGTTGGTAAAAACAAGCAAGGAGTCCACCTTATTTATTATTGATGAACCGGCATCAGGCCTGCACCCATATGATGTTGATGTGTTGCTTAAAAATCTGAACCAATTGGTGGATCAAGGGCATACGGTAGTTCTGGTTGAACAGAGTCAGCAAATAATTAAGCAAGCCGATTATTTGATTGAATTGGGTCCCGGCAGCGGAGACAAAGGAGGTAAACTGGTTTACCAGGGAAAGCCATCCGGAATTGAACAGGTAAAAGGCTCGCCTACGGCTCAAGCCTTAACTGTTGAAAAAGAAGTGGTTGAAACCAGTCCGAAACCTGTTTTTGAACGCTTCGGACCCATAGAATTAAGGGGAGTAAGTACGAACAATTTAAAACAAGTTGACGTAGATATTCCCTTTAATAAACTTACCGTAATTACTGGAATTTCCGGTAGTGGAAAATCGTCGCTGGCTTTTGACACCCTATTTGCCGAAGGGCGTCAACAATATGCAGAAAGCTTTTCAGCTTATGTTCGAAATCGTTTAAATATAAATTCACAGGCTCGTTATGAAAGTATTTTGGGTCTGATGCCAACGTTGGCTATAAATCAGCAAAGTCTGGCCAATAACGAACGCTCTACAGTAGGAACCATTACTGATATTTACGATACAATACGTTTACTATTTGCCCGTGTAGGAAAAAAATCCGAGTTGATTGATAATCCGTTAAGTTCCTGGTTTTCGTTCAATCACGAACAAGGTGCTTGTCCACAGTGCCAGGGATTGGGTTTCCAAACAGTTTGTGATTCTGAAAAATTAATCTCAGATACTGATAAAGCTTTGATAGATGGGGCGATGAATGGTAGCAAAGCGGGTAAGTTTTATGGCGATATCAACGGGCAGTATATTGCTACTCTTAAAACCGTAGGCGAAATTAAAGGCTTTGATTTTTCGAAACCCTGGAACGCCCTTTCTTCCGAGGCAAAAAAAATTGCTTTGGAGGGAACAGGAGATCAAGAATATCTGGTGGAATGGAATTTTCAGCGAAAAAACCGTAAAGGTTCACATCAGTTTAAAACAACCTGGCCGGGTTTTCTAAAGTTGGTTAACGATGAGTTTGTGCGAAAGGCCAACGACAATAGAGCCAACGACCTGTTGCCCGTAATGAAGAAAGTAAGCTGTTATTCCTGTCAGGGGGGGCGTTTAAACAATAGGGCAATGCAATTTACAGTTCTTGAAAAGGATATAAATGAATGGCTCAACATGCCCGTGATGGAATTGTCGGTGTTTTTGAAAAAGCAGGTGGTAATTACCGGCGCATTCAGCCTTGAAACAGTAAAACAAAAAGCGGCACAGATTCTGGTCGGGAAAATATTAAATGGACTCGATTATTTAATTCATTTGGGTTTGGGGTACCTTAGCCTGTCGAGACGTTCCAATACCTTGTCGGGAGGAGAAGGTCAGCGTGTGCGCCTGGCATCGGCTTTAAACCAGGATTTGTCGGGTGTTTGTCTGGTTTTGGACGAACCTACCCGGGGTTTGCATAGCCGCGACACCGAAAACCTGATTTTTATTCTTCAGGAATTAAAGCGACAGGGAAACACCCTTGTGGTTTGCGAACACGATCCCTATTTTATAAATAGTGCCGATCATATTATTGAATTGGGTCCTGGAGCCGGAAAGTACGGAGGACACATTATTGCCGAAGGGCTTGCCACCGAGTTGGTAAACAGCTACAAATCGCTTACAGGGCCTTACTTACGAGCCGATTATCGTTTTAAGCGCGAAAAACGTCCGGTGAATTATATTAAAGCCATCCAGATTAAAAGAGCCCGGGCAAACAATTTGAAAAACATTGATGTGCGAATTCCGGCAAATGCTCTGGTTGTATTGAGTGGTGTTTCGGGTAGTGGAAAAAGCAGCTTGTTGCATCAGGTAATTCATGAATCGATACAAAAAGGGCGGGCAACAAATTGTGATAAAATTACCGGATTGGGGTTATTCGATCAGGGAATCTATGTGGATCAGAACTTATCCAAAACACATGCTCAAAGCATGGTAATAGGTTTTTTAAACAGCTACGAATCGTTGAAAAAGGACTTTGTAAAACAAGCCAAACAACAAGGAATAGCAGCAAATGCTTCGCAGTTTTCTCTTTATAGTAAAACTGCCGCTTGTGTTAATTGTGGAGGAAAGGGGGAGATAAAAACCAGCCTCGATTTTTTGTCAGATGTTTATGAACCTTGCGAGCTTTGTAACGGAACGGGTTTTAAACCCGAATCCCTAAACATAAAAGTCGAGGGAAAACATATTGCCGATTGGCTCGACATGAGTTTTGAAGAGATTGTTGGGCAAAACTCCATAATTGAATTACATGAAATAAGCCAGTTAGCGGTACAGCTGGGCTTGGGCTATCTGAGTTTAAAGCAACGATTACACACCTTAAGTGGCGGCGAACTGCAGCGACTGAAGCTGATAAACTCGCTCACGGAACAAAAAGGAAAATCGTGTTTGTTCCTGCTCGATGAACCCACTACCGGTTTACACATGTACGATGTGGAAAAACTGATGCACACCTTCGATAAATTATTGGACAACGGACACAGTCTGGTGGTAATTGAACACCACCAAACAGTAACTCAATCGGCTGATTATTTAATTGAATTGGGCCCGGGAGCTGGGGACGCAGGTGGAAATGTGGTTCGGCAAACAGATTAGGAATCAGAGTTACTTATCGATACTTGTCGTTTAAACCAATTTTTTGAATAATTAAATCTACCGCCTTGTCCAGCCTTTTTAATCGGGTTTCAGGGCGTTTGGCTGCCGCAAGATATTCGGTAAATTCACGTTGTTTGGCATGTGAGAATTCTTTAAAGCAACGTTCAATTTCAGGGTCTTGTTTAAATGCTGCAAGTAATTCTTTGGGTATTACAACGGGTTTGTTTTTGTTGGCTTTAATTTCCCTTCCGGCCTTAAAATTTTCAATGGTTTCTTTAATGTAGTCACTTACAAGTTCAGGATCAATTTCATTCGCCGACTTAAAACGCCATTGACGCAGCGCCTGGGTAGCTCCCTCCTGAGCATTCATCAGTAGCTTATGGGAATCAGTCAGTAAGACGCCCTGATAAAACCACAGGGCAAAGTAATCTTTAAAGGCGGCTATACCAACCATGTTTTTCCCGTTTTGTGAATAAACGGGAACCCCCCATTTAATGGCTGCATCTAATCCGGACGCCACAATAATTTCATGCAGAATCATCAATCCGTCCTGCCATTTATTATTGGTAATAATGTATTCTTCAATGGAATTTATTTTTTTCATGGTGTCATTTTTATGAAGAATAAAAATAGTGAGAATTTTTAACATTTCATTTCTCCAATCGTTGTTCTGGCTTTAAGTTGTTTTTACCTTTGCAGCGAATTTTTACACATGGATTATACTAATTTATCGTTATTCCAACCCCGGATGGAATACCGTCGGTTTGGCAAAACAGAAAAAAAACTGAGTGTTATTACCCTTGGCGGGATGCGCTTTATCAAAGCTTCGGAAGGCAACCGCCACGACATTCCAAAAGAGACTTTGGATCAGGTAATCGACACAGTTCAACAGGCTTTTAACCAGGGAATTAATCACATTGAAACGGCCTGGGGATACAATAAGAGTGAAACGGCCTACGGAAAGGTATTGAATCAGGAGCTGGCAGTACCGCGCGAATCGTATTTTTTAATGACCAAAGGAAGTCCTAAAACCGCAGCTGATGCACGGATTTTGGTAGAAAAACAGTTGAAGGATTTACAAACGGATTACATTGATTTTTATGCCTGGCACGGACTAAATACTACTGACACGCTTGATACAATAAGTGTTTCGGGCGGAGCCTTAGACGAGCTGCAGAAAATGAAGGGTGAGGGAATCATCAAGCACTTGGGTTTTAGTACCCATGCACAACTTTCGACAATATTAAAAGCGATAGAAACCGACCGCTTTGAATTTGTAAACCTGCACTATTATTATACTTTTCAGCGAAATTTACCGGCTGTTGAACTAGCTGCATCAAAAGACATGGGCGTATTTATAATTTCACCCAACGATAAGGGAGGAGGGTTGTTCAATCCGTCAGAAAAGTTAAAGAAGCTAACAGCGCCTGTTTCTCCACTGCAATGGAATGCACGTTTTTGTCTGGGTAATTCGGCCATTCACACCCTAACTTTTGGGTTGCCTGTTACCGCATCGTTTAGCGACATTAATGGAATTTTTCCGGCGCCGGCTCCTATGGCGAGTTCCGATATTGAAATATTGAATCGGCTTGAGGCAGAGAAACAAAAAGTTCCTTTTGCTGATTTTGATGGATACAGTATGGAAAACGATCCTTCAGGAATTAATATTCCGGAAACCCTCCGATTTAGAACCCTTCTGAAAGCGTTCGACATGGTTGACTTTGGAAAATACCGCTACAACATGTTGCGCGAGAATGATAATTGGTACGGCGGTGCTTTTCCAACCAAAGAACGGTTAAAGCTAGTTGACTTAAGGGCGTGTCCGCCTGAAGTTCCCTTGTTGGAGATGATTCAGAAAACGCATCGGGCGCTTTACCGAAAACCGGCTAAATAAAAAATGCAGCAAACCTTGCGGTCCGCTGCACTTATTCTATTTAATTTAAACTTATTCTCTGCGGTCGCAAACACCATTTTTATTGGCATCAACAAAATTAGCCGCGCTTCCTTTTCCGTTGCGTAAACCTTGTCCTTTACCTTGTCCAAGGCATTTACCATTTCCTTTACGGTAACCTTGTCCTTGTCGGTTATTGGTTTTGTTTTTCTGATTTAAACCCTTACCCTGTCCTTGTCCTTGTCGATTTTGTGTGAAATTATCGCAAACACCGTCGTTATTGGCATCAACAAAGGTTCCGGAGGCAGTTTGAGGCGCTTGTGTTTTTGCTGGTTGTTCCTGAGCGTTAGCCATTGCTATAAAGGCTATTAATGCAAATCCTGTTAAAATTAATTTTGTTTTCATAATCTATAAAATTTAAGTGAATTATTTAATTATTGTTTCTTTTTCCAAAACGTTGCTGTTGAAGTCCTTTACCTCTTGTGTCAGGGTTATTTTCATGAATAAAGAATTCGCTGAATAGCTGGTTTAAAATCACTTGTTGTGAACTGTCGCAAAGGGTTTTTATTCCCAGATAATACCTGAATGTTTCTTCCTTAAGGTTTTTGTGAAGATTGCCGACGTAAGCTGATAATTCGAGTAAACGTAAGGTGTCAGCCGGTGTTTGCTGCATAGTTATCAGCATTTGTTGACGGGTTTTTCCCAATTCCCGGTTTATGTTACGGGCTTTACTTCTGAATAAGCGGTTAAGGTCTTTAAAAACCAGCATTTGTTCCGGGGTTAAGTTTAGTTTCTCGCGAAAATAGTATCCGCTAAAGGCGCTATGGTTGCCAGAATTTTCCTGATTGTTTAAGGATTGTACTTCGTTTTTCGACCGAATCTGATGAAAAATGATAGTTCCAAAAGTTGCCATATTAAGAACCAGTAAAAACAATAAGGCTAACTTTAATTTTCCGTTTGAGTTGTTGATTTTCATAATTCTCAGCTTATTCGTTTATTAAATAGGTCAGCGATTCCATACCGGCATCGTTCAAATACTGAAATTCTTCGGGGACCTGTTCGCTAAGGTTTCCCGGCTGATAAAAACTACCGGCCGAAACGCCCAAAAACAACGCAAGCACAATCGATGCGGCTACCAGTAAGGCCTGGGGGTTTAATAAGCGAACCAAACCCGAATTAGGACTCAACGCTGTTTGCTTTTCAATTTGTGCCATAACCCGGTGGGTCATAAACGGATTCACTTTAATTCGTTTTTCTTCGGTAACAAAAGCATCAACCCAAACCGAAGCAGTGTAAAATGCCCGACAATCTTTACAGGTTTTCAGATGTGTTTGAATTGATAACAGTGTTTCCGGTGAGGGTTTTTCCTCAGGATAACTTGTGATTTTTGTTTGACATTCGTTGCAATTCATTGTATGCGATTTTATAGATTAGAAACAAAATGTTTAATTTTCCTACGGGTGGGGCCAATTATTTTTTAAAATAGCTTGAAATATTTTTGGCAAGATTTGCTTTAGCCCGCTGTATTAAAGACTCAACAGCTCCTTCTGAAATTTGCATGATAGCCGCAATTTCTTTTTGAGGAAGGTTTTCGCAGCGACTAAGCACAAAAGCAACCCGTTGTTTTTCTGAAAGTTTGTCGAGCTCTTTTTGTACCAGGGCGCTTTGCTCTGAATTAAGCATTAGGTTTTCAGGAGTTAGGCTTTGATCTGTTGGTACGTCGAAAACAGCTTTGTTTTCGGAGTCAAACCAACCACCCATGCGCTGAAACAGGGAGCCTTTTTTTGATCGAATCGCATTCAACGATGTGTTAATGGCAATTCGGTATAACCAGGTCGAGAAACCAGACTGATGATTAAATTGGGATAACTTTTCGAAAGCTCGGATAAAGACATCCTGCGTTAAATCGTTGGCTTCGTCGGCATTGTGAACAAAACTCATACAGGTATTAAAAACCAAGTCCTGGTAACGTGTTACCAGAGGCCCAAAAGCGTTGGTGTTTCCATTCAAAACCGAGTTTATAAGTTCATTTTCGTTCATTGGTTCACGTTAAATCGTAATTGAATACAAGGTTATTGGTCGATTATGAACACCAAATGAAGCACAAAGGTTATCATTTTTTTCACCTTCCCGAAGGAAATTAATACAGGATTGCGATAATTGGTTTTTACAAAAGGGATAAATACAAAACAAAAAAACCGCAAAAAGCAGACAAAAGACTTAATTATTTGCCCGTTTTGCGGTTTTATTTTTAAAGCAGCAACTACTATTTAAATAAAGGATCGATTCCTATGGTGCCAATTAGGTTTTTAAAATAAGCCTCCGACGAAATTTCCTTCAGGTTTTTTTGTGCTTTCTCAATGCGTTCAGGTATATTCATTTCAACAACCAGCGATGCATTATCGGGGTTTTGCATGAATTGGACCAGATAGTTTACCTGTTTTTTACAAAACGCCATGTCTTTTTGTTGCTTTTGTTTAAGCCGCTCAAGGTACCAATCGCTTTTAATTACCTGTTCGCGCTCAAACTGTTTGCGTAACTCCGGACTGCTTATGTCTTTGCCTTCGTAATGTCCGTATGCCATAATATGGAGTAAAATTTTTAAGGGAGGTATGGCGGCATTTACACTACCATCTTCAAAATACGACAGCGCAGTTTTCTGCTGTGCTTCTACAATATTATTAATACCATCGACGTAATCGTCCATGTTTTGCAATTCTGGTTTTAACATACGTTCGGTAAAAACCGCTAAAGGCTCATCGAACAACCGGTTCATGCAGCGAAATGCAAAATTTTCAGTTATCCGGTAACCCAGACGGCTGGCCAATACTTTTTTACCATTGTATTCAAAATCCTCAAGTTTTTCCAGACATTTGTTTTCAATCAGGTTTTTGGGATCACGATCTTCGGGCATCAGGCGCGCCCAAATTTCGGGAATCAGTATACTGATGTCGTGGTCAAAACGATTTTCAGAACCAATGTAACCGGCAGCAGAGCTGAATCCTGCATATTCGGTTAAAATATAGGAGAGTAATGCATTGTTTAAGTCGGTAGTTGCCACCAACATGTTAAACGGTCCTTTGGTAAGCGCGCCTTCGGAACCCGCTCCGGTAGTAGAGGGCGATTTTCCGGTCAGACTGCAAATAAAATCCATAAACAATTCGGGTAGCTCCTGATAATGAATAGGATTGTAAACACTTAACGAGCGGATTCCGGCTTTTTTGTCGGCCGGATTATTTCTGCGACCCGGCAAAACGGCATTTACCGGATAAAAAACCGGCTCGTCGGCTTTCATTTTTCGATACAAGCGCACCCCTACATCGGCCAGGTAACTGGCAATGCTTTCTTCTTTAAATTTGTTTTTTTCCAGATACCGCGGATTAGCTGTGGGTTCGCCGTTTACAATACGCGTGTGCGACGGGGTGACAAAATAAAGATCGTCCTTACTTTCCACCACCTTTTTAATCAAATCTTTTACCGGTTGGGTATATTCTTCAAAGCTGATGGCGTCGTTATAAAGTTCCAGCGCATTTTCGCGGGTAAGTGGCTCGTAATTGGTTATAAAAGTGTTTCCCTGTACAATATCGTATTCGGCTTCTTTGTCGTAACCACGTATAACGGCCTCGTCGGGACGTTGAAAAAAGTAGCTTTCGCAATTGGTAACCAGTTTTACGCTTTTGTTTTTATATTCAGGGTTTAAATTTTTCAGGCGATGAGCCGGAATGGTAATGCTTGCCGTAATATCATCTTCCATCTGCACTTTTTGTGCCGGAATAAAATCGGAGCGTAGTTTGTGCAAATACCAATTACCCTCGGGGTTAAATCCGATGCGGACATTGCTCGAAAGAACCGGACTGTTGTTGAACATGAGCGCATGGCCTTTGCGTCCGTTTACAATTTCAACGGTAAATTTATCTTTCCAAGTGGTGTTTTTTTCATCGGTACGGTACAGTCTTTTTATGTAAAGTACCAACATGCGAATGTGATCGGGAATTTCTTTTAAAAAAGCATTGTATTCACGGCTGTATTGGTCCGATGGAGTGAGTAACTTAACCGCACTACCTAGTGTTCGCTCTGGACTTAAGAAACTACGTGATGGGCTGCCATCGGGACGGATATCTTTCCAGCGTTTTGAATAATCCATATTTAACAGCTCATCTACCTTTTTTGCATCCTGTTCTAAATCGTCCACATAAAAAGCACCGTATTTGATGGCGTTTTGCATCGATTTTGAGATTTCTGATTTTCCACCGCCCGAAACGGTGCTGGGTTTGTGACAGAACACTCCTTCGGGGGCAGTATCAACAATGCGCCACAGGTTTTGTGAAGGGTGTTTTATCAGTTGAAACTTATGTCCGGTTGGATGCACATAGGTTTTTTGGGGGGTCAGATTCAAACAGACTTCTTTGTTATTGTTTTTCCAGCTTACGGTACGTTTATTTATGTCGAAATCGGCGTGTTCGGGAATATAAAAAATGTCGGAATATTTTTTGTCGACCGCATAACCTTCGGGTAAAACCTCGATGGCATCGCCCATAAGTTTTTTAACATTTTCGAAAGTATAGCCTGGTTTAAATTTTGAAGTATATATGTCGCCATAGATTTTGTCCATCATGTTTCCGCAGGAAAAAGCAATAGCTCCACCGGCATGTTCTTCTTCAACCAAACCATACAAATTGGCTGAGTAACTGATTTGTGTTTTAATTTCTTTTTTTGAGTACCCATAATAGTTGTCGGCAATCAAAGTTATAACCACGCCACGATCGTCGCGACAGGTGAGTTTAAAGGCCACACCGTCGTTATAACATTCGTTTTCGTCTTTCCAGCACATACCGTCGCGGCGTTGACGAGGCGAAGCATCATCATAATGAGGAAGTCCAATATCTTTCTTTTTAAGCAGGGTGAGGTGCGGAGCCAGAACCATGCATCCGGTATGTCCGGTCCAGTGTTCAATATCGAGTGCTGCATCGTTAATGGCCAGGTTGTGATCGCCCGCGTTTCCAAAAATATTTTCCACAAAATCGAGATTGCTCGCAAAACTACCTGGTGCAAAAAAACGTATTTCCATACTTTTTTCACTGATAACACCTTTTACTTCAGGGCAAACCACAGGTCGCATCAGTAATGAAATCATTACCTTAGCCTGTTCTTTTTGGTTGGCGGTAAAAGGCAGGGTTTTTAATTCTTCGGGTGGATTAAATGCCGCATGTAGTAAGTGGGCAAAGGTGATTTTTGGAACTTCTTTTTTATCTGGTGGAACAGGAAGCCCTCCGCGTACAATGTGGAAGGTACCTTTGGTGGTTCGTTTGTCTTTTGCCGGATTGTTTAGTATTCCCTGCTTGAGGCGATAGGAACTAACGTAATCGTTTTTGAATTCATTGCCATCGGGCGGAAGGCTTATCTCCCGGGCCAGTCCTTTTTGGTTCAAAACAAAGGTGTTGTTGGGTATCCGGTACGATTTAGGGAATTCCACTTCTTTTAAATAATCATCTAAAAAATTCTGTATGCGCTGGTCAACTGGTGAAAGGTGATCAGAAAGCAAACGCGATTTTTCTTTAAAGCTTTTTATCAGATCGTCGGTTAGCGAAATAAATCGGTCATTCGCATATTTTGTAGTAGCGTCGGCATTGTCGTAAAAGAGGGGCTGTCCCAAAGCCGCTAACTGAAGGTTGATGTATTGTATCATATCCTTCCGGTCTCTTTTTTTGTGTTTTTGTTCTTTATGCATAATACAATTTTTAAGTACGCAAAAATAAGAAATTGGCACTATAAGTCAACGCTAAAATGAAACCGAAAACATGATTTTTGTTATGATGTATTAATCAAGGGCAGTAGTTTTTAAATAATCTTAACTTTTTCGGAAGTTTATTGATAATTAGAAAAAATACATCTAAGTTGCGGTTGTGAAGAGGCAATTAAAGTGAATTCTAAAATCGATTAAAACGACAATCAGGGCATTTAAAAGTGCCGATGCAGAGAAAAACATAACTAAAAAATTTTTATGTTTTTGCAAAAGGGTTTTCCTGCTTAATAAAAGACGTGTTTATCCGATTTTATTCTTGTTTTTTTGTCATTCGTATAAAGTTTTGTGTAATTTTGCCCCCCAAAACAAAAGCACTTTACTTTTGTTTTGCTGTTTACAAACCGCTTTACTGCTCCGACGTGTTGATAATTAAGGCGTAAAGCATTTGAATTTGCATTATGAATGAACAAGATAAAATATTAAACGAAGTAACGCAGAGCGAATACAAGTACGGTTTTGTTTCAAGTTTTGAGAGTGAGAGCATTCCCAAAGGACTAAACGAAGATGTAATTCGTATTATCTCTGCAAAAAAAAATGAGCCGGAATGGTTGCTTGAATTCCGGTTGAACGCCTATCGCAATTGGCTAAAAATGACAATGCCTACTTGGGCCCATTTAAAAATCCCTGAGATTAATTATCAGGATATTATCTATTATTCAGCACCAAAGCAAAGTGCCAAGTACGACAGCTTGGATGAAGTGGATCCTGAATTATTGGAAACGTTTAATAAATTGGGCATTCCGCTCGATGAACAAAAAGTATTGGCCGGGGTTGCCGTGGATGCTGTTTTAGACAGTGTGTCGGTAAAAACAACTTTTCGCGATGTGCTGGCTGAAAAAGGCATCATTTTCTGCTCTTTTAGTGAAGCTGTGCAGGAACATCCTGATTTGGTGCGTAAATACATGGGTTCGGTTGTGCCCTCAAGCGATAATTACTTTGCCGCACTTAATTCAGCTGTTTTCTCCGACGGTTCGTTTTGTTACATACCCAAAGGGGTACGCTGCCCCATGGAACTGAGCACTTATTTCCGTATCAATGCAGCCAATACCGGTCAGTTTGAACGCACCCTGATTGTTGCCGAAGACGACAGTTACGTGTCGTACCTCGAAGGATGTACAGCTCCCATGCGTGACGAGAATCAGTTGCATGCAGCTATTGTTGAGATTGTAGCCATGAATAATGCCGAGGTGAAGTATTCAACCGTACAAAACTGGTATCCGGGCGATAAAAACGGCAAGGGTGGAATTTACAACTTTGTTACCAAGAGGGGGTTGTGCCAGGGGAAAGGTTCAAAAATATCATGGAGCCAGGTTGAAACCGGTTCAGCGGTTACCTGGAAGTATCCAAGTACTATTTTGCTGGGTGATAATTCAGTGTCCGAATTTTATTCAGTTGCAGTAACTAATCACCATCAGCAGGCTGATACCGGTACCAAGATGATCCACATTGGTAAAAACACCAAAAGCACGATTGTTTCAAAAGGAATTAGTGCCGGAAAAAGCAATAACAGCTACCGGGGCCTGGTTAAAGTTTCTAAACGAGCCGATGGAGCACGAAATTTTTCGCAGTGTGATTCCCTGCTTTTAGGCGATAAATGTGGCGCGCACACCTTTCCGTATGTAGAATGTGAAAACAACACAGCAATTCTGGAGCATGAAGCAACCACATCAAAAATTGGAGAAGACCAGATTTTTTATTGCAACCAGCGTGGTATTTCCACAGAAGATGCCATTGGAATGATTGTAAATGGTTATGCAAAAGAGGTGTTAAACACCTTGCCTATGGAGTTTGCTGTTGAGGCGCAAAAGCTTTTGCAAATCACCCTTGAAGGCTCCGTAGGATAAAGATCGGTCACATAAAAACAAGGGAAGTTCGTTAAATAAGAATATAACCAATAGACTAAAGCCTGACAATCAAAAGTCTATTAATAAAATATATTAAAAAAATGTTAAGCATAAAGAATTTGAAAGCCAATGTAGATGGCAAAGAAATATTAAAAGGCATCAACCTTGAAGTTAAACCGGGTGAAGTACACGCCATAATGGGCCCAAACGGCTCCGGTAAAAGCACCTTATCAGCGGTACTGGCCGGTAATGAGCGTTATGAAGTATCCGAAGGTGAAGTTAGTTTTAACGGGAAAGATTTATTGGATATGGCACCTGAAGACAGGGCTCGCGAAGGGTTGTTCCTGAGTTTTCAGTATCCCATTGAAATACCTGGTGTAAGCATGGTTAATTTTATGAAAGCAGCCGTTAATGAGCACCGAAAATATCACGGGCAAGAACCCATGAGCGCGGGCGATTTTTTGAAAATGTTACGCGACAAAAAACAAGTGGTCGAAATTGACGATAGGCTAACGTCACGTTCAGTTAACGAAGGATTTTCGGGTGGTGAAAAAAAGAAAAATGAAATTTTCCAGATGGCCATGCTCGAACCTAAACTGGCTATTCTTGATGAAACCGATTCCGGACTTGACATTGATGCGCTGCGCATTGTAGCAAATGGTGTAAACAAACTCAAACGCCCCGATAATGCTACAATCTTAATTACACACTACCAGCGCCTGCTCGATTATATTATTCCCGATGTGGTGCATATTTTACACGATGGTGTAATCGTAAAAAGCGGGGGAAAAGAACTGGCGTTGGAGTTGGAAGAAAAAGGATACGACTGGATTAAACAGGAAATTAATAGTTGATTCAAAAATCCCTTTTGAAACGGTTGATCTCTCATTTCGGGAAGCAACCGTAGCATTTGTAGAATAAGTTAGTGTACCCCTGAGGGTTAGAGTTACAAAAAAGCTATCAAAAATGAGCGAACATATCGACAGCAACACCATGAAATATAAGCTGATAAGTCTTTATCAGCAAAACCTGCAACATATAAACGATGGCCTGCCTGAACGCATGAATAACTATCGCGACCAGTCCATTCGTGAATTCGATAAACAAGGTATTCCCTATAAAGGAGAAGAAAAATACAAATACACCGATTTGATGCATGCCTTTGGCCGCACTTACGGCTATTTATTTAAAGCACCAAACATTACCATCGATTCTAAAACTATTTTTCAGTGTGCTGTACCCGATTTGGATACGCACACGCTAATTTTGGAAAACGGCTGGTATTATGCTTTAAACAACCAACATGCCGAATTACCCAAAGAAGTTGTAGCGTGCAGCATTCGCGAAGCTGCTGTAAAATACGCTGACTTGTTTGAGAAACACTACAACAAACAGGTGCTGGAACACCCGGAATCGGTGGCTGCTTTAAATACAGCCTTTGCACAGGACGGCATGTTTCTTTACATTCCTGATGGATTTGTAATGGAAAAACCCATTCAGATTATTAATTTGTTGCGGGGCACAAATCCTTTGCTGGTAAATCAGCGTAACCTGATAGTAGCCGGAAAGAACAGTCAGGCTAAAGTTATTGTATGCGATCACACCCTTTCGCACCAGAACTTTTTATCGAACACAGTTACAGAAGTATTTGTAGATGAACACGCGGTTTTCGATTTTTATAACATCCAAAACCAGCACAACCAATCATCACAGCTATCATCGTTGTATATTCACCAAATGCAACATAGCAATACACTTACAAACACACTGACCTTACATGGCGGATTTGTACGCAACAATGTGTTTGTAAAACTGGCCGAAGAGCATTCTGAAGCTAATGTTTATGGCCTGGCACTGGTCGACAACAAACAGCATGTTGATAATTATACCTTTATTGATCATGCGGTTCCCAATTGCCAAAGCAACGAAATGTATAAAAACATTTTAGATGATGAAGCTACCGGAGCATTTAACGGTCGAATACTGGTTAGACCCGATGCCCAAAAAACCCTTGCCTTTCAAAGCAATAAAAACATTTGCCTGACACCAACAGCCCGTTTTTTCACCAAGCCTCAACTTGAGATTTATGCCGACGATGTAAAATGTTCGCATGGAGCAACCATTGGCCAGATTGACGAAGACGCATTGTTTTACCTGCAATCGAGGGGTATTGGCGGTCGCGAAGCCCGAATGATGTTAATGTACGCTTTTGCTTTCGAAGTTATCAGGAACATTCGTGTACCGGTTTTGACCGAACGATACGGTGAATTGGTAGAAAAACGCTTACGTGGAGAATTAAGCCGATGCGAAGGTTGTTTTGTACATTGTAATTAATACAGTAGCAATATAATTTGAACCGCCCATGTGGCGGTTTTTTTTATGTGCAAGACGGATTATTTTAATATTATTGCAGTACGAAACTTTTGATGATTAAAACATGCAAGTAAACGGACAAACCCGGCAATCCATCTGGTATGAACCGGAAATTAATGATGTATGGGTGA
Source organism: Salinivirgaceae bacterium (assembly GCA_050251815.1). GTDB lineage: Bacteria > Bacteroidota > Bacteroidia > Bacteroidales > SZUA-534 > GWE2-40-63. The sequence goes on from JBFWMB010000002.1 coordinate 41,682, forward strand.
TAGATCAGCGGAAATTGCCTTTTCGATTTGAGTTGGTGAAAATTAAAACACTGAAAGATGCATTTGATGCAATTGATGAAATGATTGTTCGCGGTGCACCGTTGATTGGCGTAACAGCCGGGTACGGACTTTACCTGGGCATAAGCCAGCAGACACCATCCTGTACTCTCGCTCAGATAAAATCCATGGGCGATTACTTAAAGTCATCCCGTCCCACGGCAGTTAATTTGGCCATTGTTATTGATGACATGATTCAATCGCTTGAAAAATGTTCGTCAGATGGATATTCCGAAGAAGCGTTAAGACTGGCCAGAAATTGGGAACAACGAGAACTGGACAATTGCAGCAAGATCGGCGATTTTGGTTTATCATTAATTGAACAATTAGCGAAAGCAAAAAACGAGAAAACCGTAAATATTCTTACCCATTGCAACGCCGGCTGGTTGGCCTGTGTTGATTGGGGAACAGCAACAGCTCCTATTTATAAAGCACACCTTAACGGGATTAAAGTTCACGTTTGGGTCGATGAAACCCGCCCGAGGAATCAGGGAGCACGTTTAACCGCCTGGGAGCTTGAACAGACGGGAGTTCCTTACACGGTTATTCCTGATAATACCGGCGGTCATTTAATGCAGCACGGATTGGTCGATATGGTAATTGTTGGCAGCGATCGAACCACCCGAAATGGCGATGTAGCTAATAAAATTGGAACCTATTTAAAGGCCCTGGCAGCTTACGATAACAACATTCCTTTTTATGTAGCGCTGCCATCGTCGAGTATCGATTTTAACATGACCGATGGCCTAAATAATATCCCTATTGAGCAGCGCCATCCATCGGAGGTTACACAAATGGAAGTGCAGTTTCAGCATCAGATTATAACAGCCAACCTGATGCCAGAGCGCACTCCGGTTGCCAATTACGGATTTGATGTTACACCCGCCCGATTAGTTACCCGCCTGATTACCGAGCGGGGAATCTGTGAAGCAAACGAGACCGGTATAACAAGGTTATTCTCAAAATAAATGCTAGACGAAGGTTACATAAAATATACTTTTGATTGGAACAAACGGGAAATTACAATTCCAGCAGAGGTGTTGAGCGAACTGAATTTTTATCGCAACAAACTCAGGGCATTAAAAATGATAGGAAAAATACCTGATGGCCCTGGTTTTGGAAACATATCGGTTCGCGCTAATGGAGATGCCTTTTTTATCAGCGGAAGCGATACAGGAAGCAAGGAATTATTGGGAGCGGAACAGGTAGCTTTAGTTACACAGTGTAATTATTTACAGAACCATATTGTTTTTGAAGGACAAATTGCAGCCAGCAGCGAAAGCATGAGCCATGCTGCAATTTATAAGCAGCACATGGGCGTGGGGGCTGTAATTCATGTGCATCAGTCTAAATTATGGAACCATTACCTGAATGATTTACCAACAACCGAGGTAAAAGCAGCCTATGGAACCCCGGCTTTGGCTGAAGCAATTGCGCAAAAAGTTTGCGAAACCCCCGGGATTAGGCTGCTTGTTTTAGGAGGTCACGAAGACGGTATCATAAGTTATGGGAGCAATCTCCAGGAGGCCTATAATGTATTAATGCAATGGTATAGAGCCTTGTTATAAAAGTCTTGTGTTTTATTTGGAAAATAAGCAACAAATGTGTAAAATTGCACTCCCAAAAATTAAGGGAATCATCCGACTCAGGTCGGGATTTGATTTACGTTCTTAAAACAGATTAATTTATAATTATTGGTAGGGCCCATAGCTCAGCTGGTTCCGATTATAATAAAGCGGTGCTTTATATAAAATTGAGGATTCTCGAAAAAAGTCAAAATTGTAAATTTTGTTTTTTCGAAATTAGTAGCATCTGACACAAGTCTGTTTTTATTTAAAGTTGGTAAAATATAACATTAATAATTATTAGTAGGGCCCATAGCTCAGCTGGTTAGTAGCACCTGACTCATAATCAGGGGGTCGCTGGTTCGAGCCCAGCTGGGCCCACTTTATACTTAAGCCTTTACAGTTTTCTGTGAAGGCTTTTTTTATTGAAAAAAAATGAAGATGGGCGAGAAGTTTATGCCGAAGCATTTTTCAAACGACCGAAGGGAGTATTGAAAAAGCAATCGGTAAGCCCAGCTGGGCCCACTTTATACTCAAGAAAGTGTCTAAAAAGCCTGAAATTCTTCCGGAGAATCAAATATTTGGAAAGAGCCTCGAATAGGAATACGAATAAAAGAGGCTGTGCTTTTACTTTCTGGACAGCCTCTTTTTTTTCAACAGGTTTTTTATCCGATTCTTACCGAAGTCATGGTTAGCGATCCGGCTACTGCCTTGTCGTTAAAAATTTGTACCGCATCATCTTTTTCTTGTAAGGATAAGGAATACAACAAAGGCAGGTAATGTTCCGGAGTAGGAATGGCCAATTCAAAAGGTTTTCCATGGCAACGGTAATTAATTAGTTGTTTGTGATCGCCCGAAAGAATGAGTTTTTTAATTTTCTCACTGGCTTCTGAAGCCCAGTCAAAAGCATAATTGTCGGTCTTGAATTTTTCCCAGGCAACCAATCCCAGATTGTGAACCATATTGCCACTACCAATTATCAACACGCCTTTTTTTCGCAGGGGAGCCAGCTCTTTCATTAAATCGTAATGATATTGTGGGGTTTGTAAATAATCGAGACTCATTTGAATTATCGGTACATCGGCGTTGGGATATAAATGTCGCACAACGCTCCAGGTTCCATGATCGAGGCCCCATTTTTCATCAAGGCACACAACCGTACTTTTTACAAGAGTTTGAACATTATTCGCCAGTTCCGGGCTTCCCGGTGCGGGATACTGAACTTCGTACAAAGCTTTTGGAAATCCACCAAAATCGTGAATCGTTGGAGGCTGTTCCATTCCCGTAACATAAGTTCCTTTGGTTTCCCAATGGGCCGACACGCATAAAATAGCGTTGGGTTTGGGAATGGTTTTAACTACCGCCCTGAATCCGGACACAAATTCATTTTCTTCGATGGCGTTCATTGGGCTGCCATGCCCTAAAAATAACACCGGCATTTTTTCGGTGTTGTTAAAGGTGGTGGTAATTTTTTCTAATGCATTTAGTCTCATAGCAAAGGATGTTATTGGCAATAAAGCTAATAGTTTAAGAAACTGGTCGCGTTGCATTTCACTTTTTTTGTTTAGCGATTTACTTTTTTAAACAGGTATTTATCGAGCGAATAATTACCGGAGCCAGCCAACACAACCGCCAGGTAAACCGCGCTATAAAGTAGTGGCAACTCTTTTCTTGAAAAATCATCGGGAGCATGAACAATAAATGCTGCAACCCACATGGTAATTATTAAAGGCACGGCTGCTACCCGACTTGCCAATCCAAAAATTAGGAAAAGCGAACAAAGCACTTCGGCAAAGATGGTAAGAAAAAGAGAAAGACTTGTTCCTAATCCAATTGGGTCGGCAAATTGAATGGGTCCATCGTTAAATAGCATCAGCAGTTTTCCGTAACCATGGGTAAGCATTAAACTCCCCACCGTTAGCCTAAGTAATAATATGGCTAAAGAAACTGCTTCTGAATGATTTCCTGGATTCATGCCCAGGCTTAAAATTTTTTTCATTGGTAGAACAAGATTTAATTTGTTGTTATTTAGCAAGTAACAAGTGTTTTTAACAATTAAAAGTTCATTGGAACTTCTATCAACAGAATTTCAGAATTATTGGCTTTGGCCAGTAAGTTTATTTTATCGGTTTCCCATATTCCCAGACCATCACGTTCGTTTAAGGTGGTTCCTTCAATGGCAAATGAGCCTTTTAAAACAAAGGCATATACGCCATTCCCAGGTTTCTTTACTACATATTCGGTGGCCACGTCCTGGTCAAGATTACCCATATGGAACCAGGCATCCTGATGCACCCAAACGCCCTCATCGCTTGCGTTGGGAGACACAATTTGTTGTAATTTATTTTTGCGGTTTTTTGGATCAAGCGTTATTTGATCGTAGCGGGGTTGTACGTTTTTCTGGTTTGGAATAACCCAGATTTGCAGGAATTTTACCGGAGCGTCGCTGTTGCGATTGTATTCGCTATGCGAAACACCGGTTCCGGCACTCATAACCTGAATATCGCCGTTTTTAATTACGGTAACATTACCCATGCTGTCTTTGTGTTCCAAATCGCCTTCAAGCGGAATGGAAATAATTTCCATGTTATGGTGTGGATGTGTACCAAAACCCATTCCAGGGGCCACAACGTCGTCGTTCAAAACGCGTAATGCGCCAAAGTGCATGCGTTCGGAGTTATGATAGTCGGCAAAGCTAAATGTATGCCGGCTGTGAAGCCAGCCGTGGTTGGCGTCACCACGGCTTTCGGCTTTATGTAGGATTGTTTTACCCATCGTTGTATTTTTTTAGCGATTAAACTCAATTTTGCTTTGTAAATTGAACCTCGCCCAGCAATTTCACTTCGTCGCTTACCATTACACCACCTGTTTCCAAGGCTGCGTTCCAGTTTAAGCCCCAATCTTTCCGATTTATTTTTCCATGGAAAGAAAAACCAGCTTTTTCATTTCCCCACGGATCTTTAATGGTGCCGCCGTATTCCACGTTGAGCGTAACTTCTTTGCTAATTCCTTTAATGGTTAGAGTTCCGATAAGTTTGAACTCATTGTCTTCAAGCTGTTTAAAAGAGGTGCTTTCAAAAGTCATTACCTGATGGTTTTCTGCATCAAAAAAATCGGCACTTTTCAAATGATTGTCGCGGTCGGTATTATTGGTAAAAATCGATGAAGTATCGACACTTACTTTTACCGCAGCATTTTTGAAATCTTCATGATCAATTTCAGCTGTAAAACTTTTAAACTCTCCTTTTACATTGGTAATCATCAGGTGTTTAACCCGAAACATCAGTTCACTATGTGCAGGGTCAAGTACCCATTTTGCTTTAGTTGTTTCCATTTTTCCTTGTTTTAAAAATTTATGATGCAAAGATACAAGGCAAGGGAGGGTGTGGGTTACACTTTTCGGAAGAGCGGTTGTAAAAATCGGAAAAAAAGACAAATTAAAGGAGTTTTCGCATCTCTTCGCGAAATTCGGTGGGCGTTTGTCCGGTTTTCTTTTTAAATACATTGGAGAAATACGATTTTTCGTTATACCCCAATTCAAAACCAATTTCGGAGATGGATTTGTTGGTGCTGGTAAGCAGATTTTTTGCTTCGGTAAGTTTTCGGGTTTCTATCATTTCTGAAACACTCTGATTCATTATGCTTTGACAAATCAAATTCAGGTTTCGGGCCGACATGAAGAGCTTTTCGGCATAAAAATCAACCCCCATAGGACGCCGGTAGTTCTCTTCCAGAATCTTCATAAAGTTTATAAATGTTTCGTTCTGGTGCATATTTAGGTCGGCGCCCTGATGAGCTACTTTTTTACGTTCCGATTCAATCATAATAAACAAAGCACTCAGCAAATGACGTACAATAGATAAGTCGGGAACGGCTTGCTGCATCTCATCATTCATGATGGCGCATAGTTCATTTAACCGGTTAAAACAGGCCCCGGTTTGTAAATCGATGTTTGCGTTGCTATGGTATGTGGCATATAATTGAAAGATGGTTTCGGCAATAAATTCGCTTTTAAATCGGATTACCCACATGTTGCATTTGCCATTTACCGGTTGGGGCAATACACGATGGGCTTTGCAGCGGGCAACAAAACTTACCAAAGGCGCTTCAACCGTACTCGATTTAAAATCGATAAAATGCTCTAATTTACCCTGTATGCCCACAATAAGGGTTTCGTAGTCGTGTTGGTGAGCATGGTTTGACGACCCTGCAATTTCCTGAGCTTCAGCTACGCCAATCTTATTTATGCTAAAAAGATTTTTCATACAGACAAAGATAACGAAACAGGAAGCGAAAAGGTTGCACCGGGATAATGAAAATGTTTATTACGACACAAGACAATAAAAAACAGGATAGACCCTAAAGCCTATCCTGCATAAATCGAATTAAATTTACTTATTCTATTTTCAACAACCTTCCGGTATTCAAAATCTCATCTCCTTTAATTACATAGAAATATAATCCCGGATACATTTCATCTGAAGAAATTGTAATGGTGTTTTCACCGAATTTTAATTGATGCGTTGATACACGGATAATTTTTCCTGACACATCAGAAATTGCAATGGAAACATTTTCATCCCGGCTTAAGTTAATAGTAAAGTTTACCCTTGATGCAAATGGATTTGGATACACCTTTACAGGAACGTTCGCTGATTCAGAATGAATAGCAGTTGGCTCTACAGTTATATCTATTGTTCCGCTAACCCCTGAGCCGTCGTTTGCTGTTGCAGTAATGGTAGCTGTTCCACCGGAAACGCCTGTTACTAAACCGGAAGTACTAACAGTAGCTATGTTTGCATCGCTGGTACTCCAGGTAACGGTTTTATCCGTAGCTTCCCAGGGAAGAACGGTCTCCGAAACCTGGGTTGTTGCATTAATATCAATACTTGTAACTAAGGCAGCCAATTGAATTTCGGTAACCAATGTTCTAACAGTAATATCAATTGTACCAGTAACGCCAGAGCCATCGTTAGCAGTGGCAGTTATGGTTGCGGTTCCGGCAGAAACTCCGGTCACCAAACCTGTGGCATCAACAGTAGCTATGTTTGCATCGCTGGTACTCCAGCTTACAGTTTTGTCGTTGGCATTCCAGGGCGTAATGGTTTCCGAAACCTGAGTTGTTTCGTTGATTTCAATAGCTGTGGTCAATGCCGATAATTCAATACCGGAAATAAACACATAATCTGACGGACCAAAAGCCAATGATAAACTATCGGGTATTACTGCACCGGAACCCGGGGCATAAGCTCCCGTGGTGTCAATCACGCACCAGTCAACACAACCAGCCACACGTGCAGAGCCGGCATCGCCAAAACGAAGGTGGTTATCTGAAACGGCCGCACCTAAGCCGGTCATCACAGGAATTGCATTTTCGTTTAAATAAACATTTACTGAATTGTCATCCAGCGTAATGCGATATATTTGCCATTCTGATAAATCAGCATCAAGCACAACATCGGCGGCATCACCCTTCTCTTCTTTAAGCTTGTTTTCATCAGTCACAATATCAAGAACGCTTCGCACAACACCGTTGGCCGTTTCAATTTGAAAAGCATATTCACCTGAAAGGGTGTCAATGGGTATGCCTTTCATTCGTGCAACAACTGTAATTGCTGTGCTGGTACCGGTAAATTTGTGCCGGTAATATTTTTTCGATTCCACATCGGCACTTAAATACTTCAGGTATTTATTGCCAAATACCTCCGGGTCGTCTACAACGGATTCAACAAAATTTGTTCCCGGAGCATCAGAAGATGTAATCCAACCATCCAGATCGTTTGGTATGGAACTACCATCATAAACATACCATGATTGAGCATGCAATAAACTAATACTGCTTGCCACAAGGAAAAGTAACAATAGTAATTTTAGTTTTTTCATAATAATTAATTTTGATTAGTAGATATAATTTAGACCATGTTATCGCCTTCTTATTTCTTGCAGATACTACGCACTCTTCTTTGGTTTTCTGGTTTTAAAATAGACTGGGCATGCTGCATACCCAGTCCAAAACCTATATGAGAAATTCTGTAACCATTGTACTTTCTTTTATTGGTGCTTAAAAGGTATTAAGCATCAATTTCTTTAAGCTATTTATTTTCTGGCTAAAAAACTTGGCACGATAAATTTAACGACAAGTAACCATATTATTACGCGATAAAAGTTCCAAATAGGATATTTTAGATTATCATTTGGGGGTACTAAAGTTCCAGAATTGAAGTACTTATATACCACTGTGGTTTGTATTTACCGGCTGTATCCGGGGAGAACGTTGTTTTAACGAATCAATTTTATAGATTACTATTGGGAATTGTTAACCTTGGGTCTGGGGTTAAAGCGAATCCAGTAAACGATAGCTCATCAACCCGGCTTTAAAGAGGAAGCATTAATTTATCTTACTAAAATTTATTGTCTTTTTAATCGCCTGATTTATGTATTGGCGGTATGGCTAGAAAGGATCATTTTTTAGCGACGGGATTCTCCCACAAAAGTTTTAAAGAGCTTGTTGTTAGTCGATGTAAATATTATTCAGGCATTATTCATCAGGTGCACATCGCGTTGTGGGAAGGGAATAACAATACCGTTTTCATTAAACTTTTGGTATATAGTAAAGCGAATGTCGCTTTTTATGCCTTCTACCCGAAACGATTTTTGCGTGAAAAACATTACTTCAAAATCGAGCGACGAATCGCCAAAGTCGCGAAAAAGAACCTGGGGCTCGGGCTCCTCCACGTCGGGGTGTTCACGGGCGGCATCAATTAACAGTTGCTTAACTTTAATCACATTGCTGCCATAGGCCACACCAACTTTAACGCCAAAGCGGGTTTTAAACGTGTTGTGGCTCCAATTAATTACTTTTTCTGAGGTAAATAAGGAATTAGGCAGAATTACAGTTACATCGTCGCGACTTATTAGTTTAGAGTTACGCAGATTAATTTCTTCCACCCGACCAATCATTTCGCCTTCAACCTCAACAATATCGCCCACTTTGATGGAACGATCGAACAATATAATAATGCCTGACACAAAATCGTTAAACAACTGTTGAATACCCAGCCCAAGACCAATCAGTAATGCTGATAAGCTGGCAATGATAAATGTAATGCTAAAACCCAGCGATTCAATAAAAAAGGCTATGGCAACAACCCAAACCCCATATTTTACAATCTGAAAAATCGATCGGCTTTTTCCGGCCTCCAGTTTGTCGTCCTTTAATTTATCTTCGAATCCCAACTCAATAAAGTATAAGGCCAGCTTTGTTATAAAAAGCAGAAACAGCAATACAATAATATTATACAGCGTGATGGCTATTTTTTCGGTTTTTAATAATTCATAGCCGAGTAAACTTTTGGTTGGCAAGCCCATAACCTGCATAATAAACAGGCCTCCGAAAAGGACAATAAATATCTTTACAAAGCCCACAATTGATTTTGCGTGATTTGGACTCAGCCGATTTATCAGTCGGAATTTTTTCAGGTAGCGCCGGGTTAGGAAATAAAAAACGGTGGCTATAAAAAAGATAATTACCGCCATAACCAACTGGTCGAGGTGCAGTTGGTAAGAACCTATACTTAACAAAGAATAATTTAAAAAGCGCTGTAGCAATTCCATACAACAACAGGTTTTTATAAAAATAGGATTTTTTTTGGTTTCTGTCCAAATACTTTATGCTTTGTTTTGCTTTTTGTTTAAAGCGGCTCAAAAACCCGCTATTAAACATATTACTTCTCTAAACAATATCATTGTTTAATAAATTAAATTCTACTTAATTCGTGTAATTAAATTTAATTTGTATGAGCATGCATCGAATGGGAGAACGGATTAAAAAGCGTCGCGAAAGTCTGAAGCTGGCTGCGGGCGATTTGGCCAGTTCCATTGGAGTAACTCCCAGTTTAATTTCGCAGATTGAGCGTGCAAAAGCCTTTCCTTCAATTTTAACACTTAAAAAAGTTGCCGATGCGTTAAACACAACGGTTGGCGAACTCATAGGCGAAAATGGAAACCTTATTGAGCATCCGCTGTTAAAGCAGGATGAACGAAAGTTTGTTAAAAAGAATAAAACAGGTACCAAATCGTATTTACTTTCGCATCACGACCCACAAAAACAAATGGATCCTTTTCTGCTGCATTTTGAGAAGAAAGGCGATTCCGGCGAAATTATGACACCCCAAAATCCCCGACAGGAATTTTTATTTGTACTGAAAGGAAAATTCAGGGTGAGTTTGTCGCAACAAACCTATGAGCTTAACGAAGGCGACAGCTTTTACTTTATTTCGAACCAGCCGCATTTGTTTGCCAACACCAACAATGGCCCTTCAGAATTACTTTGGGTAGTAAATCAGAGTAACTAATAATAAACCAACTAAATAACGTTTAATTTTTTAAAAGGAACAAAATCATGGGAACAATACACAAAGCCATCAAAATTAAACCAACCGACATTCAGTTTATGATGGATAGGCACCAATATTCCGCCGACATTAAAGCCAATATTGTAAAAGAAAACCTGCTTCCCGCAGGACTACTGGCACGTTTACACAATGCCTATCCCCAGCATTCGGGTATCATGGAAAGTGAACCCTTTATTTTTAACGAAAAGCACCATTACGGAGGGTTGAGCGGATTTCGCGAAATTCATCAGATTCTCCTGAAAAATGGAATCGATATGGGCTACATTGAGGAGCGTGAGCTTTTTATTAAGGTTTATCGTTTTTTAGCCACCAAACATGTACTGAATTCCATTAACTGGAAGAACTTTGAAAAAGATTCACTTTTTCAGTTGGTTTTTCCCCAGCCCGGAATGATTGCTCCCGAAACGACCAAAGCATACCTGGCGGCAAAAACCGACGAGGAACGGGAACTGGTGGTTAAAGCGCACATGGACAAAACCAATCCACACGACGGAAAACAAAAGCTTAATAAGCCTTTTTATATCAACGAAGATGGCGGCATGGAAGTGGTTGAGGGAAGCCAGCACAAATACCCACAATGTGAACTGATTTTCGATCAATCCACCCAAAGTTGTTTTGCTTTTTGTACCTATTGCTTCCGTCATGCCCAGGTGCGTGGTGACGAGGATATGTTTATACAGCGCGACATTGACCAGGTACACGGTTATTTGCGCCGACACAGGGAAGTTAGTGATGTATTGCTTACCGGAGGCGATGGCGCCTACATGCCTTTCGACCGGCTCGAGAAATATGCCCGTCCTTTGGTTGAAGATCCGGAATTGACCCACATAAAAACCCTGCGCATTGGCTCACGGGCCTTAAGTTTCCATCCAGAATTGGTATTAACCGACGATTACAATAAATACCTCGATTTATACCGCTACCTGCTCGATAATGGCATTCAGGTGGTTTGGATGGGTCACTTTTCAACCCCACGCGAATTGCTGAATACCAGCACCATTGCCGCTGTACGTCGACTGCGTGCTACAGGAGTTACCATTAAAAGCCAAAGTCCGGTAATGAACCATATCAGTTTGTTTACTGACGATAAAGGAAAAGTAGATATCGACCGCTCGGCTCAGAACTGGATCGATTTGGGCAATGTTCTGGCCATGTTAACCATTGGGTTCCACAGCATGTATTGTGCCCGTCCAACCGGCGAACACCACTACTTTACTGTACCCTTAGCCGAGCTCAATCAGGTATTCAGCAAAGTTTACCGTTCGCTGGCTTCTATCAATCGCCCCTCGAGGTATATTACCATGACTTCGTCGGCCGGAAAAACTTCGATGCTGGGTGTAGCTGAAATAAATGGTGAGAAAGTGTTTGCACTTAAGTTTAATGAGAGTCGTAATATGGAATGGATGGATAAGGTGTTTTTAGCTAAATACGATGAGAAAGAAAACACCATCGAAAAGCTGAAACCTTATGCTGCCGATAAACACTTCTACGAAGAGGAGTTGAAAGAAATTGAAAACAATTTGGAAGAAGCATTTCTGAAGAAAGTAAAAAGCAGTCATTAAAGAATGGGGCTTTCGCCCTTCCTTTAATAACTTTTAAAAGGGTTCCTGTAAAGACTTTTCAGAAAACCATTCGTTTAAAAGTCACAAAATAGCTTTTTGTCATTTAATACCCCACAGCATGATTAACAAAATTATTTATTCCACAGCTGAAGCCGTTGCCGATATTTTTGATGGGGCAACCATCATGATAAGCGGTTTTGGTGAAGCTGGCAGTCCAATTGAGTTGATTCATAAGCTTATCGATCATGGAGCAAAAAATTTGACCGTGGTTAGTAACAATACCGGTAGCGGTCATGTTGGACTGGCAGCATTAATCGAGAACAAACAGGTAAAAAAAATGATTTGCTCTTTTCCGCGAACAGCTAATTCAACCGTTTTTCCCGAACTTTATAATAAAGGGGCAATTGAATTGGAGCTGGTTCCCCAGGGAACACTGGCCGAGCGAATACGTGCCGGTGGCGCAGGAATACCAGCTTTTTTTACCCCATCATCGGTAAACACTCCACTGGCCGAAGGCAAAGAGGTACGCGAATTTAACGGACAGTTGTATGTGATGGAGCACGCCATTAAAGCTGATTTTGCTTTGGTTAAATGCAAGACTGCCGACAGGTATGGAAACCTTATCTATAATAAAACAGCACGAAACTTTGGACCCATAATGTGTACCGCAGCCCGAACAACCATTGTTCAGGCAAAACACATTGTGGAACCGGGCAACATTGATCCGGAAACCGTAGTTACACCCGGAATTTTTGTAAACCGCGTGGTGCAGGTAAGCAACCCTGCCGATGAATCGAAACTTGTAGCCGATAACAGGAGGTACCCATGGTAACTGAAAAAAACACAACAGGATGGAGCCGCAACGAAATGGCTCAAAAAGTAGCCGCCGATATCCCTGATGGTTCGTATGTGAACCTGGGCATTGGCATTCCCGAGCTGGTAGCCGACCACGTTCCGCCAGGCATCGAGGTTATTTATCATACCGAAAACGGTTTGTTGGGAATGGGCCCGGTGCCTGAAAAAGCGCTGGCTGATCCGGAACTTATAAATGCCGGAAAGAAATGCGTTACCGCAATTCCCGGAGCTTGCTACTTTCATCATGCCGACAGTTTTACCATGATACGCGGCGGGCATCTCGACATTTGCGTGCTGGGTGCGTTGCAGGTTTCAAAAGAAGGCGATTTGGCCAACTGGTCAACCGGGGCACCCGATGCCATCCCCGCCGTGGGAGGAGCCATGGATTTGGTCGCCGGTGTAAAAAACATCTGGGTAATTACCGAACATAACACTAAGGATGGAAAGTTTAAACTGGTGAACCAATGTGCTTTCCCGCTTACCGGAAAACAAGTGGTAAACCGCATTTACACCAACCTGGCCATTATCGATGTAAAAGATAAAAACCTTTACGTTCGCGAAATGGCTCCCGGTGTTACCTTCGAAGAATTACAGCGACTGACCGAACCCAAACTAATCGACGAATCCGGAAAGTAAAGGCTCGTAAATCAAAAACCAAATCGTCCGGGGTTTTAAAACCACAGGACGAAATGTTTAAGGTGGATTATAAAAAAACCAATCCTAATTTTACCATCATGGATACTCAAAATAATACAAACACCAACAAAAGCCGGGAGTTATATGCTCAGGCTGTAAATGTACTACCCGGTGGCGTAAGTCGAAATACCGTATTTCACAAACCCTACCCGCAATATGCAGCCAAAGCAAAAGGCTGTTATGTAACCGACGTAGATGGCACCGAACGAATCGACTTTGCCAACAACATGGCTTCGCTCATTCATGGGCACGCCTACCAACCCATTGTGGATGCCGTAACCGAGCAGTTGAACCGGGGAACGGCTTATACCCTGGCAACCGAAGCAGAGGTGCGTTTGGCGGAGCATTTGTGTCAGCGTGCACCGGGATTTGAAAAAGTTCGCTTTATGAATTCCGGAACCGAGGCAGTAATGGCTATGATTAAGGCCTCACGCGCATATACCGGACGACCTAAAATAGCCAAAGCCGAAGGAGCATACCACGGAACTTATGATTTTGCTGAAGTAAGTCAAACGGCCAATCCAACCAATTGGGGCGACCTGGATAAACCCAATAGTGTAGCCCTGGCGAACGGAACTCCCCAGGGTGTGCTAAACGACGTATTAATTTTTCCCTACAACGACATCGAGCGGACGCTACATATATTAAACACACACGCCGATCAGATTGCCTGTGTAATTATCGATCCGGTGCCGCACCGCGTAGGCTTATTGCGTGCTAACCCCGAATATATTGAGGCGCTGCATCAGTGGACAAGAAAGAATGGGGCTTTACTGGTTTTTGACGAGGTGGTTACCTTCCGAACCAACTATAGCGGAGCGCAACACGACTACAAAGTAAAACCCGATTTAACGGCGCTTGGAAAAATTATCGGTGGAGGATTTCCGGTGGGCGCCCTGGCCGGAAGCACTGAAATTATGAAAGTGCTCGATCCGCGCGAGAACAAGCTTTTGCTTCCGCATTCGGGAACTTTTTCGGCCAATCCCATGACCATGACAGCAGGCAAAGTGGCCCTGGAACATTTTAATCAGGATGCGGTGCTAAAGCTGAATGCATTAACACAAAAGGCCATTGGACAGATTAAGGAAGCAATCCGCTTGGCCGATGTTCCGGTTTCAATTACCGGGGCAGGTTCTATGTTTCGTATGCATTTAAAGGCAACTCCACCCACAACGTATCGCGAAGCTTACCAGAGCAAAGAAGAAGCAGCGCTGATAAACACCCTGCTCGATTACCTGTTTTATCAGGAAAACCTGATTATGATTAACACCTGTGCCTGTATGTTTTCAACCGCGTTAACCCAGAAGGAAGTTGACCGATTAAGTCAGGCGCTGTTAAACGGGTTTAAAACCATTAAACCCCAATTGGAACAACTGAATAAAAACGCTTAATGTTATGACTGAAGTTTATATTTGTGATGCTGTTAGAACTCCCGTTGGCCGCTATGGCGGGGTACTTTCAGCGGTGCGAACCGATGATTTGGCCGCCATTCCCCTTCGCGTTTTGATGGAACGCTACCCGCAGATTGATTGGAACGATGTAGATGATGTGCTGTTGGGTTGTGCCAATCAGGCGGGTGAAGATAACCGTAACGTGGCTCGGATGGCCTTGCTATTGGCCGGCCTTCCGGTAACGGTTCCCGGAGCAACCATAAATCGGCTGTGCGGTTCAGGAATGGATGCCGTTGGAACAGCCGCCCGTGCCATTCAAGCCGGTGAAGCCGAGCTTATAATTGCCGGTGGGGTCGAAAGCATGTCGCGTTCTCCCTTTGTTATTGGCAAAGCCGATGGCGCTTATGGACGTAACCAGCAGATGTACGATACCACCATGGGCTGGCGCTTTATAAACAAAGCCCTGGATAAAATGTACGGTACCGAGGGCATGATACAAACAGCTGAGAATATTGCAAAGGAATTCCATATCAGCCGCGATGATCAGGATAAGTTTGCCTTATGGAGCCAGGAAAAGGCAAATAAGGCACAACAGAACAATGGATTTCAATCCGAATTGATTCCGGTAAGCATTCCGCAGCGCAAGGGTGATCCTGTAATTGTTAGCGTTGACGAGCATCCCCGCGCTACAACCCTGGAAAAACTGGCCGCGCTGAAACCGGTTACGGGAGCCGATGGAACAGTTACTGCCGGCAACGCGTCGGGAATAAACGATGGGGCTGCTGCTTTAATTATTGCATCGGCCAAAGCAGTAAAGAAATACAATTTGGTTCCCAAAGCCCGAATATTAGGAATGAAAGCGGCCGGAGTTCCTCCGCGCATAATGGGTATGGGTCCTGTGCCTGCCACACAAAAGTTGTTGAAACATTTAGGGCTTTCGCTGAACGACATCGATTTGATTGAACTAAACGAAGCTTTTGCGGCTCAATCTCTGGGTTGTAGCCGAGAATTGGGTCTGGCCGATAACGATCCGCGCATCAATCCCTTAGGCGGAGCCATTGCCCTGGGACATCCGCTGGGAATGAGCGGTGCGCGCTTGCTTACTACGGCTACGCATCAGCTACAGCAAAACACAGCCAAAAGGGCGCTGTGTACCATGTGCATTGGTGTAGGCCAGGGAATAGCCATGGTACTTGAAAAAGTATAACTTCATACTGAAATAGCCATCCGGGTAAAGGAATGGTTGCAGGGTATTGACCTGTTCTTTGCCCGGATGGCATTCTTAACAGAAGCAAACTTTTCCGGCTTTAAGCCAGGTGAGAGGTTTGCTTGCTGTTTTATGGGATGAATCTTAAACCAATTCCATACCTTTTTATCCACAATTAATCGTATTTTTGTGGCCGTAATTGAGAGGTTTACTTATGGCTTTAACTATTGATAAAATACGGGAAGACTTTCCCATCCTTAAAGAAACGGTTTATAACAAACCCCTGGTTTATTTAGATAACGCGGCCACCACCCAAAAACCCCAGGTGGTGCTCGATAAGCTGCTGGAGGTTTATACAAAATATAACGCCAACATTCACCGGGGGGTGCATTATTTAAGCAACAAAGCAACCACCGAAACGGAGAATGCCCGGCTTACCGTGCAAAAATTTATCAATGCCCGGCATAGTCATGAGGTAATTTTTGCCCGGGGGGCTACCGAAGGCATTAACCTGGTGGCTCATTCGTTTGGTGAAACGTTTATCCATGCGGGCGACGAAATTATTGTGTCGGAAATGGAACACCATTCCAACCTGGTTCCCTGGCAAATGGTGGCTGAAAAGCGGGGAGCCCGCGTAGTAAAATGGCCTTTTAATCAGGCCGGAGAGTTGGAACTGAATCAGCTGGGAAAATTAATTAGCGACAAAACCCGGATCATTGCAGTAAACCACGTGAGTAATTCGCTGGGAACCATCAATCCCGTGAAGGAAATTGTGACATTGGCGCACCAGCACAGTATTGTGGTGATGATTGACGGAGCACAGGCGGTACAGCATTTAAAGGTGGATGTGCAGGAACTCGATTGCGATTTCTATGTGTTCTCAGGCCATAAAATTTATGGGCCCACAGGCATTGGGGTGGTTTACGGTAAGGAACACTGGCTTAACCGGATGCCTCCGTATCAGGGTGGTGGCGAGATGATTGAAAGCGTGAGCTTTGAAAAAACAACCTACAATCAATTGCCCTTTAAGTTTGAAGCGGGAACACCCAATTATGCCGATTCCATTGCCTTGGCTACGGCCATCGATTATTTGACGGCGCTGGGTTTAGATGACATTGCAACTTACGAAAAGGAACTACTGGATTACGCCGAAGCCAAACTATTGACTATTCCCGGGCTCGAAATTGTGGGAACCGCCAAAAAGAAAACCAGTGTCATTTCCTTTAATATAAAGGGCCTTCACGCCTACGATGTGGGAACCTTGTTGGATAAAATGGGCATTGCGGTGCGCACCGGAACACACTGTACCGAGCCGGTAATGATTCATTACGGTATTTCGGGAACTGTACGGGCCAGTTTTGCGTTTTACAATACCCGCGATGAAGTGGACCAATTGCATCAGGGACTTTTAAAAGTGATTGAACTGTTTGCCTGAGGATGCAGGATAGTCACCCGACGACTATCTTAACACAACATACAAAAAGTTACAACGAACAAGTCGTCGGGTGACTTGTATTCAGAGAAACCGTGTTTTATGAGCGAATTAGATAAAAGACAAGAATCGGTAATAGAAGAATTCAGCGTATTCGACGACTGGATGGACAAGTACTCGTACCTGATTGATTTAGGCAAGGAACTGACTCCGGTATCGGACAAAATAAAAAACGAGCAAACCCTGATTAAGGGTTGTCAGAGCAAAGTATGGCTCGATGCCGAGCTGGAAGACGGAAAAGTAATCTTTACTGCCGACAGCGATGCCATTATTACCAAAGGAATTGTGGCCCTGTTGGTGCGGGTGATGTCGGGGCTGAAACCCGAAGAAATTATGAATGGGGAGTTGTACTTTATCGACCGGATTGGACTGCATGAGAACCTGTCGCCGACCCGCTCGAATGGTTTGGTGGCCATGGTTAAACAAATGAAAATGTATGCCCTGGCCTATCACACCAAAATGAACAGTTAACCAGCCGTGTTGTTTAGTTAGTGCTTCCCTCACGGGGAATGCGTCGGTTGCTGAAGCATGACAAACCCTTCCTTAAGGAAGGAGCCCGCCAATACGGGTGAAGGGAAAAAATAGGAATCAAACGAGATTGATTTATTGGAGATGAAAATTTAAAACATTACAACCATGACACAAGAATTAGAGGATATTTTGGTTGCCGAATTGCAAACCATATACGACCCGGAGATTCCGGTTAATATTTACGATCTGGGTTTAATCTACAACCTGAAAGAGGAAGATGGTATACTCGACGTGGAGATGACCCTGACAGCTCCCGGTTGTCCGGTGGCCGACAGCATTATGGCCGAGGTAAAACAAAAAATGGAAGGCGTGGAGGGCATTAAAGAAGCCCGTATCGACCTGGTGTTCGATCCCCCCTGGACCATGGACATGATGACTGAGGAGGCTAAATTGGAACTGGGCATGCTTTAGCCTTTGGTACGCAGGGTACAGCATCTTGGGTTAAAAATATTTCAGCGCTGAACAGCAGCTATTTTTTATTTGCTTACAAATAATTAAATTGCAGCTCATTTTAACCAAAATGCTGTTTTAATACTATTGTTTTATAGTTCAACAACTAACCCATCGTTTATGAAAACGTTTAAAGTACCCCTGCTTGCCGGATTGGTATTTCTGCTATTGCCCTCATGTGCCACCATTTTTTTGGGAAGTCACCAAAATGTAACGGTGCAATCGGAACCCCCTGGAGCCGAATTATACGTGAACGGTAAAAACACCTACCAAAAAACACCCACCACGATAAGTGTGAAGCGTCGTGTAGCCGCCTCGCAAAACAACCGCCAAAACGAACAGGTATATGTGTTGCGGAAAGAGGGCTATCACGAAACCGAATACCACGACATGTCGACCTTTCACTGGCTGGCCGGCGTCGATTTTCTGTATTATGTGGTGCCGGGCCTTGTTGATGTGGCCGTAGGTGCCAACCGAAAATATCAGGACCAGGTTTTCGTTAAGATGAGCCCCGTTGGCGGGACTGTCATTCAGGAACGGCTCGTAACCAAGGTCGATACCGTGGTGCAACAGCAGATAGTATATGTTACCACAGGAGGGGCGGGCCAACCGGCCTATCTCTTTCAAAAGAACTCCGATGTGGATAAAAACATTCCCGTTTCGCCCCGGCAATACACGCATCGTTATGCTTTAATTATTGGTAACGAAGATTACAGCTCGCACCAGCTCGATTTGTCGAGCGAAGTGAATGTGGACTTTGCCCGCAACGATGCCAGTGCCTTTAAGGAATATGCGCTAAGCGTTCTGGGCATCCCTGAGGAGAATATCATCTTTATGCTCGATGCCACCACCGGGCGTATGCGCCAGGGCATCGACAAAGCCAGTAAAATTATCAAAGCCACCAACGGAAAGGCCGAGTTTTTTGTGTATTACGCCGGCCACGGCCTGCCCGACGAACAAACCAAAGAACCTTTTATTATGCCGGTTGATGTGAGCGGAAAGAATGCCTACGATGGCATTGCACTGAAAGATATGTATGCCCAACTGACCGAATTTCCATCAAAAAGGGTTACTGTATTTATCGACGCCTGTTTCTCGGGTGGTGCACGAAACCAGGGCCTTTTGGCTGCACGCGGGGTGAAAATTAATCCCAAAGAGAGCCCCCTGGGTGGGAACCTGGTGGTATTTAGCGCCAGCAGCAGCGAGCAGTCGTCGTTGCCTTACAAACAACAGGAACACGGTATGTTTACCTATTACCTGCTGAAAAAAATGCAACAAAGTAAGGGCGATGTGAGTTATAAGCAGCTTTCCGATTTTGTTATCGAGAATGTGTCGTTGCGCTCGGTGTTGATTAATGACAAGGAACAGAATCCCAAAGTGAGCACCAGTACCGGCAGTCAAAGCCAGTGGACCAATTGGAAGCTGAATGAGTAGCGTTTGAGACTTAAGACACAAGACTTATAACCAGAGACAAAAGACTCAAGACAGAGAGTTGCAGTCCCCAGGCTCCAGTTCACAGAAGATAGTTAGCGGGCAATGATATAAAGAACACAGCATCAGAGAACAGAACCCCGAAGGGGTATTACTATAATAGCCCCGGGTGGAAACCCGGGGTTTGGTTTTTCCCAAAGATAAGCGGTGCATGTAGTTCGTTTCCATGGAATATTGGTTTACCATGCACCGCAAACAACCGATGTTTACAACAGGCAGGCTCCAGCCGGTGTTACTTGAATTCCGCTTGAACCCTTTCAGGGTTCGGGAATGGGTGAGGGTTTGCCTCCACATGTTTAACCTGCGGCTATTGTTGTTCAACCCGAAAGGTTGTTTGTAATTAACAATTTACAATGAACAAAGAGAAAGCCGTTGACGGGTTTCTGCTGCCTGGTTTCTATGTCTTTAGTCTTAAGTCTAATGTCTGTTAAAATCCACCTGCTGCATCCGCTCCAAATTTGCCAGGGAATGGTAAAAAATATCCCCCTTATTAAACGGCCGTTTTAGCTTACCGAGTCGGCTCAAAATTTTCGTCCCGATCGAAATAAATTTTCGTATAGACGCTTTTTAAAAACCGTATAGATGAAAATAAATTTTCGTCTATACGAAAATAAGGCCTGCTGCAAGCCGCTACCAGTAAAGGTTTGAACACTGATGCATTTTCCTGATGTTTTGTGGGTTTAAAACTCTTGTAGCATAAAAAAAAACGGCCCCATTATGGGGCCGCCTAAACCTAAATTAAAAAAGAACTATTCCTTTACCAAATGTATAACTGGAGTTTCTTCTTTACCTTCATCATCATTTTGACCTAACCAAATCCCTTCGGTACTGCTGGCAACATCTACCGCATAAATGTTTTTACCCGCTAAAGTAACGGCACAAACCGGAATATTTACATCGTCGGCAAACGCTATGTAACCGCCTTTACTTATTGTATAGGTAGTTACCACACCATTAATGGTACATGTACCATCGGTGTTAAAGTTTAAACGAATTTCATAAGCATTGGTTAAACCAAGGGCTCCTCCTTTTGCCCAATCCGGTATGGCTGTTGTATCAGCCCAAGCGTTCATTACATCTTTAGTTGCCCAGCTAACCCAATCAATTGGAACGACAGCAACTTTCCAGGTTCCTGCCAGGGTTTCAGCGGTAATGTCGGTGCGAACCGGATGGGTCAATGGGGTTTTTACCCCATAATCGTAGCCTTTTACGATGTAATTGTATAACAACCAGCATTTGTTTTCATTATCTCCTTCGTAAGTTCGCTTCACACGCATAATCAATCCGGAATCTGAAGCATGTAAAATAGTAACGTTCTTTAAATCTTCCTCCAGAAACTGGCTGGGAATGGTTGCATTTCCATCGTTGGTTAAGCGTCCAATATCCATCGGGAAGCGTAACTCACCCGAGAAGCTAATATCGCCCATTTCATCACTTAAAGAAACTAGGCTACCATAACCTGTTTTTTCCAACATATAGTCCCATAACGACATATCGGTTCCCCCGGCATTTTCTTTAGGAATAATTAAGTAATTGGGGTCTCTATCGTAAACGTTCATGGCAAATGAAGCGGTCGTTGGTTCACCGTCAATGGTTAAAGTAGCGGTGCGATTCACTCCATTAAATGTAATTTCACCAGCCTCGGGAGTTCCTCCCCAACCATAGATATTGGTTCCACCCCATGGGCCCCATGCACCATCTTCGTTTCCTCCAACACCTTCTTCTCCATAAAAATCGAGAGCATTATGGAAGTATACACTTTTGAAAACCGAGCTAGATGTTTCGACGCCGGCGTTGTCGATTGTGGTTGTTACCACTTCTCTCACATCGAGTACCCATGTTTTATTACCTTCGGCGCCACCTGTCAAAGCTTTCCAAGCCCCTCGTTCAAGATAAGACAGGTCGTCCTGTTCAATAACCACATCAAAAGGAGCCGAAGTTAAGGTAGTTCCACTGCCTAAGCTGCTGCAGGTTGCTGCATAGGTTCCTTTTAAGGGTAAATTAACGGTTACTGCTTTATCAACGGTTGGGTAATCGGTTCCGTCAACGGTAAACCACACGTTGCCGGGAATGGTGGTAGTAAAGGTTACATCGTTTCCATCGACCACAAAGTTAAAGGTAGAACCTAAAACCGGAGTATAGTCAATGGCTGGTTCAGGGTCGTCGCTGTTCTCGCACGCGGTAACAAATACCAACATGAATGCGCTCAGCAAGAGAGACCATAATTTAACGTTCATTTTTTTCATAATTGTACTGATTTAATTAAGATAAATTGTTAGTTACACAGTTAGTTATTCCCAGCCGGTGTTTTGTATTAACACGCCACCCGACAGGGTTATTTGATTGTTTGGAATCTGAAACAGTCCTTTTGTTTTTATTAAATTGTTTCCGTCGATAATTTTCTCAACCGCAGCATTACCGGTTAGTACGGTTCCACTGTAGGCCACTTTTGAAGCAGCATAGTTCAGGGTATGATCGTAACGCAGCAAATCCCAGTATCTCAGTCCTTCAAAAGCAAATTCGAGGCGACGTTCTTCAAAAATCACGTCTTTATCTACTGACACCAAAGGAAGCAACCCTCCGCGGGTGTGTACCCGGTTTACATAGGTAAGTGCATCGGCACTGCCCAGTTCGGCAGCCATCAGCAAAACATCGGCAAAGCGGATGCTAAAAAAGTCCTGGTACTGGCCAATCATAAAATCGGCTGCGCCATTGTTCATGGCATTGCTGTTGCCGCTGGCGTCGCAGGTGGGGATATACTTTTTGGTAAAATATCCGGTGTATTCTTTTACGTCTTTTATTTGGGTGTAATTGATTCCTTCTTCGGCAATTGCCATTACAGAGGCTTCACGCCGGGAGTCGCCGGCAGGCCAGGTACTGTAAACTTCAGCGGGTACCGTACAGGCGCCCCATCCGTCGCCATAGCCGCTGGCTGGCCAGGCCATTTTGCGCAGGCCGTTCATAACCAGCCAGTGGTTGCCGTCGGTATTGCCATTGTAATCGCTGGTATAGGTATATTTAATAGCAAAAACCACTTCTTTATTGGTTTCTCCGGCATATGAAGCATCGACAATAGGGAGACTGTTTTGAGCCGCCTCGTAAGTGGCCGCAGCTGGCCAAAGATCGGCATAGTTTTCAACCAAATCGTGACCACTGTTCAGGATAAGATCTTCTAATTGGGCCAACACTTCGGACTGCGAAACCAGGCCAACCAAATCGGGTTGGTTGTAATAGCCGGTGTAATACAGGTACACACGAGCCAGTAAGGCCTGGGCTGCCCATTTATTGGCATGTCCGTAATCGCTGTCGACCATGGTTCCAAAAGGGGTATCGTTTCCGTTGTCGATGGCAAAGAGCAAATCGTTGGCAATTACTTCATACACGGCATTGGGTTCGGCCTGTGGAATATTTTCGCTACTTGGCTCGGTTAGTAAGGGAACATAACCGAACATGCGTACCAGATCGAAATAGAAAAAGGCACGTAAAAACCGGGCTTCAGCCTCAATGGTTCTGCTCAGGGGCTCCTGATTACCCCATTCCACCTGGTCTAATTTAGCAATAAGGGTGTTGCAACGGAAAATGCCTTTGTAATAGTTGATCCAATTGCCTTCAAACATATTTAAATCGCCGGGCGAACGGCCCTGATCGAACTCGTCGAGCATGGGATAACCATCGCCATCGCCGGCACCGGTACCCCCAAAGCAAAGATCCGACATTACATCGGCAGCCACCGGCATAGCTACACCTGTCCCTGACCAAATAAGCTGTAAGGCATCGTAACAACCCACCAGCGCTTCGCTGGCCTCTTCGGGCGAGGAATAGTAATTGCCATCGGTTTTTTCAGTTATGGGTTCAGTGGTTAAAAAGTCTTCGGCACAGGCTCCAAGGAGCAAAACCAAAGCAAGAACTGATAGAATAGGATATATTTTCATTGCTGTTTTATTTTTAAAATTTAACACTTACACCAAATAATACCGTTCTTGGGCGGGGGTAATAACCCAAATCAATTCCTGACGAGAATTTGTCGGTGGCTCCATTGTCGAACCCATAACCCACTTCGGGGTCCATTCCATCGTACGATGTAAAGGTGTGCAGGTTTTGAACCGATGCGTAGATACGACATTGGCTGAAGTTATTTAGTTTAATTTTTTTAGCCAGATCGTAACCCAGGGTCAGATTACTAATACGCAGGTAACTGCCTTCCTGAATGAATAAGTCGGAGAACTGATAATTTACGTTTGAATTGGTTACCCTGGGAATGCGATCGGAAGTACCCTCGCCATACCAACGATCCATAATAACTGAGGTATAGTTGGCATACTTGTCGGTATGGTTTCGGTACGATTGAACTATCTGGTTACCCAAAACACCATTCACAAACATTCCAAAATCGATGGCTTTATAGTTAAAAGCCAGGTTTAAGCCATACGTAAAATCGGGATTCGGGTCTCCCAGGTTAATTTTATCTTTTTCGTCAATTTTTTGATCGTTGTTTTGATCGACATAACGCACGTCGCCCGGTTTGGGATTCGACTGCAGGGTTTTTCCATACGTGGCTTCATACTCCAGTATTTCTGCTGTATTCTGGAAAAGCCCGTCGGTTTGGTAACCCCAGAAAAAACCAATGGGGTGGCCTGACTGAGCCCGGTAAAACTCTGAGGAGTTGTTGTACAGGGTGTTACTAGCACCATGGATAATGCCGTCGTCGGTAGGAATTTCCTGCACTTCGTTTTTATTATAAGCCCCATTGGCACTTACCGAGTAACTGAAATTGCCGATGTGGTTTTGGTAACTCAACACCAATTCAATACCGGAATTGATAACATTTCCTCCGTTTACAAAAGGGGCGTCGGTTCCGGCAGTAGCTAAAACAGGGACGATCAATAACCAGTCTTTGGTCATTTTACGGTACCAGTCGAAGCTAAGGGTAAGATTGCTGTTTAAATAGCGGCTGTCGAAGCCCAGGTTTAATTGTTCCGAGGTTTCCCACTTTAATTCAGGATTTGATAAACGGTTGGGATAAGCCCCATTTATGCTGACGCCTTCAGAACCTCCAAAATTATAGGTGGCCTGAGTAAATTTAATGGGGGCCAGGTATTGAAAATCACCAATGTTTTGGTTTCCCACACGTCCCCAACTGGCACGCAGTTTCATAAAGTTCACCAAGTGAGTAAGGGGTTCCATAAAAGCCTCGTTTGACATTACCCATCCGGCAGAAATCGAGGGAAAACTTCCCCATTTATTACCGGCTGCAAAACGCGATGAACCATCGGCGCGCAGGGTGGCATTAAATAAATAGGTTTCGTTGTAATTGTATTGTATCCTTCCAAAATATGAGAGCATGGTGTTTTCGTTGGGTGCACCCCCCATTTTCATGTACACAGCATCTTTATTGGTGGCATTGTTAAGGTAGGCATGGTAAAAATCGTCAAAAGCCAGTTCTGTATTTTCAGCATTCATCCAAACTCCTTTGTAACGTTGTCCCCACATGCCCACCATGGCATCGAGCTTATGGTTTCCCATAAATTTACTGTAGCTCAGGGTATTGTCGAAACTTGCCGAATGCCCCTTCGACATGCTTTGAACTACCTTGTCGTAATCAGAAAAAGAATAAAGCGATAAACGATATTCGGGTGTGTAGGAACGATAGTCCTCAGAAAAATAATCGAAACTTACCGAGGTGCGGAGCTTAAGATTTTCAACCGGTTCAATAATCATGTAAACATCTCCAATCAGCTTTTGTGTATTTCTCAGGTTTTGGTTATTCAGCACCATGCTGGCGTAGGGATGGCCTTCGGCATCGTTCCAATAGGAATTTCCATTTTGATCAAGAATGGTATTGTCATAAGCATTAAAGAAGTTGCCCTCGTTATCGTACATGGGCCGAATAGGGCTGGTGTTAAATGCTCCGCGCAAGGTATTGCCGTATTGATCGCCCACAGCAATTCCGTTCTTTTTAGTATAGGTAAAGGTTAAATGTTGTCCCACTTTTAAAAAGCCGTTGTACAGTTCATTTTCCGAATTAAAACGGGCACCATAACGCTCATAGTTGGAGTTAGCTTTACCGCCAACAATACCTTCTTGTCCGGTATAATTAATGGAAAGGGAATAGGAGGTTTGTTCACTGCCACCACTTAAACCCAGGTTGTAGTTCTGGGTAACCGCGTTACTTACAAACATCTCGTTAAGCCAGTTGGTATTGGCAGCACCTTCGGTTGTGTACTCAGGCATATAGGCAAAAGGCATGTTTGCTACTGTACCGCCTGAATTCAGGTGTTGTTCGTTCATAATCTGGGCATATTGATTGGCATCAAGCAAGTCGATGCTTTTGGCCCGGTTTTGTACACCATAATAAGCATCAAAAGTAAGTTGCGACTTTCCTTTGGTACCCTGTTTGGTGGTTATTAGTATTACCCCATTGGCACTTTGTGAACCATAAATAGCAGCCGATGCGGCATCTTTAAGTATATCAATGGATTCAATATCGGAATTATTCAGGTAGTTAATGTTGCCGGTTTGCACGCCATCTACTATATATAGTGGCCCTGCATTACCAACAGTTCCCAAACCCCTTATGGTAACCCGTGCTCCTTCGCCTGGCTGGCCTGAGGTTGAGATAATACTAACTCCTGGAGTTTGTCCTTGCATGGCTTGTAAGGCATCGGTTGTGTTCCGTTTTGCTAAATCCTCACCTTTTACCTGCGCGGTAGCTCCGGTACTTAGTTTCTTTTTTTGAACCCCATAACCAATAACTACCAATTCATCGAGGCTGGTAATGTCTTCTTCTAAGATAATGTTTACAATGGTGGTTTGATTTTCAATAATTGATACTTCCAATTCGTTGTTTTTAAACCCGATAAATGAAGCGACCAAAATCTGTTTTCCCAGGGGAAGACCGTCTAAAGTAAACTTTGCATCGATATCGGTAATGGTACCCATTGTTGTACCTTTTAAAATAAGGTTTGCCCCAACCAACGGCTCACCGTTACTGTTGGTAATGGTGCCTGACACCTTGCCGGTTTGCGCCTGGGCAGCATAAACACTGCTAAATAAAAATACAACAAGCATCAGCCAGCCGATATTTTTGGAATGTTGCAGGTTTGAAAAGAATTGAATGAGCTTATTTTTCATATCAAATAGTTGGATTAAGTTTTCGAAACAATGAAAAACGTAAAAATTACACTATGTAAAAATACAAAGCCAGACTCAATCGGAACTTGTGCTTTTGTTAATGACCTGGGATAATTTTAGTATCCAATCGCACAAAATGTTTCCAACCACTAGCCAAAATGTATTATCAATTGTTTTATCGTGTAGTTTTCTTTGATTTCGGTTTATCAAGAAAAGACCCTCTTTTATTTGTTTTGTACATACTACTCAGGCATACGCAAAACTCATTTGGCAGTTATTTGCGTTATAAAAAAAAGGGGGTGTTGTTCCTGTATAATCGATTAGGTTTTTTTAGCTCGTTTTTCAGTTACCCCAAAAAACACCGCTTTTACTCTTCTGAAATTACATGGCCAATTTCAGCTATTTTTTGGAGGTGCTACAAATAAAATTCAGCCAAAGCCAAGTCATATTTTAATTCCTGCGTTCCGTAATGCATAAAATCAGGAAGATTACTTTATTACTATAGCCAGCCTGTATTTTAGCCGGTATTCTTTATTTATTAATAACATTCTAACCCGCTGCTGTTATCAAAACAAACTAAGGAATTATTTTTTTGTCCCCTTTTCCAATACATTCTGTAAACGACTGAGTGCCTCAGAGGTCGTATTTTTGTGTGTAATGATTTCACACCATTAAATTTTAAAATACATCATAAATCCCTTTGCTATGATTCAATACCAAGCCATAAAACGATTAAATATTTTTGCAAACACCAAACTTTTTTTTGGATTACTTACAGCAATACTCCTTTGGACTTCGTGCGGCGAACAACCTTACAAAAAAGTGGGCAACGGTATTGTTGTTTCCCTCACAGAACCGCTGGCCAACGGTGCAAAAAAGGTAAAATTAGAAGTGGTGACAGACCAGATTATCCGAGTAAGCGCAACACCCGAAGCAAGTTTTCCAACCAGAAAAAGCCTTGTAGTACTACCACAACCATCGCGCAAAGCTGCTTTTAACGTAGATGACCTGGGTGAAACCATTCAGGTAAGTACCCCAAAAATTAATGCATACGTAGTGAAAAAAACCGGTTCGGTTTCGTTTACCGATAAGGAGGGAAATGCCCTTTTACGCGAGCATAATGGCGGGGCAAAAACCTTTAGTCCAATAACGGTTGACGGAACCAAGGGCTATTCGTTCCGCCAGGTTTTTGAATCGCCCGACGACGAAGCCTTTTTTGGATTGGGCCAACACCAAAGCGATGAATGGAACTACAAAGGAAAAAATGAAATACTTTATCAATACAATACCAAGGTTGCGGTACCCTTTGTGGTGTCGAATAAAAAATACGGATTGCTCTGGGATAATTATTCCCTGACCAAATTTGGTGATGTTCGCGATTATGAACAGTTGTCGCAATTTAAACTCTACAATAAAAAGGGTGAGCCAGGAGGCCTTACCGCCAAGTATATTACCAGTAAAGGTAAATCATTTATCGAGCGAAACGAGGCTGCAATTGATTACGAAGATTTAGAGCAGGTAAAGAAATTTCCAAAAGGTTTTCCTTTTAACGATTCCCAAATTATCTGGGAAGGTGAAATTGAGGCAAACGAAACAGGTACCTATGAGTTCAAATTGTATTATGCCGGCTACACAACGCTTACACTAAACAACACCGAGCTTGTTCCTGAGCGCTGGCGAACCGCATGGAACCCAAATACCTACAAATTCTCGTTTGTGCTCGAAGCCGGAAAAAAAGTTCCCATCCGCTTGCAATGGAAGCCCGATGGCGGTGTTTCGTACATAGGTTTAAAAGCGCTTAGCCCGCTTCCTGTTGAAGAAAAAGGGCAACTGGCGTTATGGTCCGAAATGGGGCAGGAACTCGATTATTATTTTGTGTATGGTGAAACCATGGACAAAATTATCAGTGGTTATCGAACCCTTACCGGAAAAGCGCCTATCATGCCCCAATGGGCTTATGGATTCTGGCAAAGCCGTGAGCGTTACAAGACACAAGACGAAATAGTTTCTGCACTTAAGGAGTTCCGGCGTCGTCAGATTCCCATCGATAATATTGTTATGGACTGGTCGTATTGGGAAGTTGACCAATGGGGGAGTCATGAATTTGAAGCCAGCCGCTTTCCAAGTCCCAAACAGATGATTGCCGACATTCATTCTATGAACGCCCACATCATGATTTCGGTTTGGCCAAAATTTTACATTAACACACAGCATTATAAAGAGTTCGTCGAAAAAGGCTGGATATACAAACAGGCCATAAACGACAGCATTCGCGACTGGATTAGTCCCGGATACATTGGTTCGTTCTACGATCCTTACAGCCAGGGTGCCCGTAAGTTATTCTGGAACCAGCTTAACGATCACCTTTATCCCTTGGGAATTGACGCCTGGTGGATGGATGCCTCAGAACCCGATATTCTTTCAAACGCCAGTCTTAGTTACCGCAAAAAACTAAGCGGTCCTACCGCAATAGGATCATCTACCGAATTCCTGAATACTTATGCACTGCTAAATGCGCAGGGAATTTTTAACGGACAACGCAGTGTGGATCCCAACAAGCGTGTGTTCCTGTTAACCCGTTCCGGATTTGCCGGTTTGCAGCGATATAGCACCGCTACCTGGAGTGGCGATATCGGTACCCGGTGGGAAGATATGAAAGCACAAATAAGTGCCGGATTAAATTTTGCTCTTTCGGGAATTCCTTACTGGACGATGGATATTGGAGGATTCTGTGTCGAAAAACGCTACGAACAAGCCCAGGAAGGTAGCGAGGATTTGAACGAGTGGCGCGAATTGAATACCCGCTGGTACCAATTCGGGGCCTTTGCGCCCTTGTTTCGGGCCCACGGCCAATTTCCTTTTCGCGAGGTCTATAACATCGCCCCTGAAGATCATCCGGCTTACCAATCGATTGTTTATTACAACAAACTACGTTATCGGTTAATGCCCTATATATATTCCCTTGCCGGAAAAGTTTATTTTGAAGACTATACCCTGATGCGCGCTTTGATCATGGATTTTGGAAACGATCCAAAAGCCTTAAACATTAGCGACCAATACCTCTTTGGGCCCAGTCTGATGGTGTGTCCGGTTTATCAGTACAAGGCCCGTAGCCGGCAGGTATATTTCCCCGAATCGGCTGGGTGGTACAATATATACGACGGCACATTTATCCGCAGTGCTCAAACCACCCGTGTTGATGCTCCATACGAACAAATACCGCTGTTTGTCCGGGCCGGTTCTATAATACCCATTGGACCCGAAATTCAATATGTGGGCGAAAAACCTGGCGAAGCTATTACCCTTTATGTTTACGGAGGAGCCGATGCGGAATTTGTATTATATGAAGACGAAGGTTTAAATTACAACTATGAATCAGGAGCGTATTCAAAAATTTCGCTGAATTACTACGAGGAATCAAAAACTCTGGTCCTTGGTGAACGCGAAGGAGCTTATCGCGGAATGGACGAAGAACGGAACTTTAATATTGTTTATATCAATAAAACCAAACCCGGAATACTCAAATATTCGACCAAACCCGATAAAACAATTTCATACAAAGGAAAACCATTAAGTATAAAATTGTAATTTTAACTGGCCCTATATAAAAAAACAAAAAATCGACTGCGATATACATAAAATCATTAAAAGCTGAAATATGAAGAAATTGTTTTTATTTTCTATACTGCTGCTGTTTATTACACTTCAGGCCTGCGACAAAAGCAATGTGAACGCTCTTTCGATTGATCCTACTGAAATTTCTATTCCTGAAGAAGGCGGCAACAGTACCTTTGTAATAACAACCGATGCTGAGAATTGGCAAATTGACAACCCGGGAACCGATTGGATTAAACTTTCAGCAACTTCAGGAGAACTAAAAACGGCAATGATTACTGTTTTGGTAAATACCCTGACAGCAACCCCTCGAACTGACACCCTGACCATAACAGCAGGCAATGCCAAACCAGTTTGTGTAGTTGTTAGCCAGGCTGCATCGGAATTCCTATATTCCTTAAGTTCAAGTCTGAACAGCATTACCTTTAAAAGAAGCGGAAATGAGGTCGCTTTTCGTCTGAATTCCACGGCACCTGAATGGAACGTAAGTAGTAACGCCGATTGGATTTCGTTCGACAAAACTACAGGAACAGATAAAGAAACTTTTGTTACAGTCAGCGCAAGCCCTAATGAAGGAAAAGATCCAAGGGAAGCTAGCATTACCCTGAGTGCCGAATATGCCCCTGTTGTTGAAATAGCGGTTACCCAAAACGGGGAACTTTATCCCGACTACAACACCTCGCCTCAGGAGCCTGACAACACGGGTATGACTAGTACCGCTACCCAACTGGCATCAATGATTAATTTGGGGTGGAATCTGGGCAATTCACTCGAGGCTCCCGGAGGAGAAACAACTTGGGGCAACCCGGCTACCTCACAAGCTCTTATCAATTTGGTTAAACAAAGCGGTTTTAATGCCATTCGCATTCCTGCTGCTTGGAACAGTCACCTCTCGAATTCAGCAACTGCTGAAATAAACCCCACGTGGCTTGCACGGATTAAAGAGGTTATTCAATATGCCATAAATAACGACATGTATGTAATATTGAACATTCACTGGGATGGGGGCTGGCTCGAGAACAACTGTACTCTTGCCAAGCAGGAAGAAAATAATGCCAAACAGAAGGCTTTCTGGGAACAAATAGCAACTTACCTGCGTAATTTCGACGAACATCTTTTATTTGCGGGAGCTAATGAACCCAACGTGACTAATGCAACTGAAATGAGCGTACTAAACTCGTACAGCCAAACTTTTATCGATGCCGTTCGTTCAACCGGCGGAAAAAATACCTATCGAACACTTATTATTCAGGGGCCGTCAACCGACATTGAAAAAACCAATCTGCTTATGCTGATGCCTGTTGACAACACACCCAACCGCATGATGGTTGAGGTACATTATTACACTCCATGGAATTTTTGTGGAATGACCGAAGATGCTACCTGGGGCAACATGTTTTATTACTGGGGCGAAGGCTTTCATTCAGAAACCGATCCCGGAAGGAATGCTACCTATGGCGAAGAAGCGACTGTGTTAACCAATTTTGGATTAATGAAATCAAAGTTTGTTGATAAAGGGATTCCGGTAGTCCTTGGCGAGTTCAGTGTTATGCGTCGTTCTGCCTTAACCGGCGACGCACTTACCAATCATCTGGCTTCACGCGCTTATTATTTTAAATACGTTACGCAACAGGCCAAGGCTCATGGCTTACTTCCCTTTTATTGGGATAATGGTGGCATGGGAAATAATGGTTGTGCCTTATTCAATCGAAGTACCCTTTCAGTATTCGATCAACAGGCCTTAGACGCTCTGATAGAAGGAGCACAATAATATGTGAAGCAGTTAAAGAATAAAAAATCTATACGAATGAAACATCCTCTTTTATTTATCGGATTACTGATACTGGGTTTTGCTTGTTCCCGTCAAACAGAAAACCCGCGGAGTATTGAAAAGTTCAACCAGAACTGGCGTTTTGCCCTGGTGGATGATAGTCTGGCGGCTACACCCGAATTCGACGATTCAGCCTGGCGTTTGTTAAACCTGCCCCACGATTGGAGCATTGAAGGAGAATTTTCAGAAAAACATCCTGCCGATGTGGGCGGTGGCGCTTTGCCCGGAGGCCTGGGCTGGTATCGAAAGGAATTTAGCCTGGCGCCAACCGACAGCAATAAACGCATCTACCTGAAATTTGACGGGGTATATATGAATAGCGAAGTTTACGTTAACGGAACACTTGCCGGAAAAAGACCTTTTGGGTACATTACGTTTGAATACGATATTACTCCCTGGGTGCGTTTCGATGGCAGTGCCAATGTAATAGCCGTAAAAGCAGATAATTCAATACAGCCCAATTCCCGCTGGTACAGCGGATCGGGAATTTATCGAAATGTTTGGCTAACCAAAACCCATCCGGTACATGTTGGTTTGTGGGGTACTTACATTACTACTCCTGAGGTTTCGGAAAAAGTTGCGCAGGTAAGTGTTGAAACCGAGGTTAAAAACAATACCGCAAAGGAGCAGACGGTTGAGCTGACAACCATTTTTTTAAATCCTCAGCAACAAAAAGTAGGATCTGTCAAACATCAACTAAAAATTAGCGGCTCGGGTTCTGAAAAAATTCAACAACAGCTCAACATAAACGACCCGGTGTTGTGGAATATTGAACAACCGGAGCTTTATACTGCTATAAGTGAAGTGCGAATTAATGGCTTATTGAGCGATCGCTATGAAACAACCTTTGGCATTCGCTATTTTAGTTTCGATGCCGAAGACGGATTTAGTCTTAACGGCAAACCGCTAAAAATTCTGGGTGTATGTAACCATCACGACTTAGGATCTTTGGGTACTGCTGTTAATTACAGGGCTCTGGAACGACAACTTGAAATAATGAAAGAAATGGGAGTGAATGGAATTCGCACTTCGCATAATCCGCCGGCTCCGGAACTACTCGAACTTTGCGATAAAATGGGTTTTATTGTCATGGACGAAACCTTTGATATCTGGGCCTTAAAAAAGACAGCTTACGACTATTCACTGTACTGGGATCAATGGCATGAAAAAGATCTGAGCGATCATATTTTACGCGACCGTAATCACCCCAGTATTTTTATCTGGAGTATTGGTAACGAAATAATTGAGCAATGGGATACTACCGGAATTACGCTGGCCAAAAAACTGGCGTCGATCGTCAGGAGTATTGATGCCACCCGGCCAATCACGTCGGCATTAAACGACCCCGAGCCACATAATAATATTTACAAATCCGGAGCTCTCGATTTGGTAGGCTTTAATTATCACCAGGAAACCTTTGAAGCATTTCCAACGAAATTTCCCGGACAAAAATTTATTGCTACTGAAACAACTTCGTCGCTGCATACCCGCGGATTTTACGACATGCCCAGCGACAGTATTCGCCGATGGCCCGAGCGCTGGGACAAACCATTTAACGAGGGGAATCCGAATAATACCTGCTCGGCCTATGATAACTGTAGCGCTCCCTGGGGCTCAACTCACGAGGAAACCTGGAAAATAATCAAAAAACACGATTACCTGTCTGGAATGTACATATGGACAGGATTCGACTATCTGGGCGAACCCACGCCCTACGGATGGCCGTCGCGCAGTTCGTATTTCGGAATTGTTGATTTGGCCGGTTTTCCTAAGGATGCTTTTTATATGTATCAAAGCGAATGGACAAACAGAGACGTGTTGCATATTTTTCCGCACTGGAATTGGACACCGGGACAAACGGTTGATGTTTGGGCCTACACCAACTACGATGAAGTAGAATTATTTGTCAACGATCAATCGCAAGGGGTGAAAAGCAAACAAAGTGACGATTTACATTTGCAGTGGAGGGTAACATATCAACCGGGAACCTTAAAGGCTATAGGAAAAAAAGCCGATGGAAACACTAAAGAAGTGATAATTCACACCGCTGGGGAACCAGCAAAAATCCAGTTAATTGCCGACAGAAACACGCTTGCTGCCAATGGCGAAGATTTATCGTTTATTACCGTAAACATTTTGGATAAAGATAATAACCTGGTTCCCTATGCCGATAACCTGATACATTTTAATGTGCCTGAGTCTCTTGAAATTGCAGGTGTCGACAATGGAAACCAAATCAGTCACGAACCATTTAAAGCCAATTATAGAGAAGCTTTTAACGGAAAATGCCTCTTAATTGTAAAAAGCAAGCTCGACAACAGCAAAACAATTGTCCAGGCCACATCTGAAGGCTTAAGTTCCGATGCAATTGAAATAACAACTAAAAAGTAGATTTTTTCATAATTCAAGTTAAGTAGAGCGTTTAAGTAAGTACGGAAACAGCCATTGGATGCATCCCAATGGCTGCACTCCGGCTTAATAATTTAAACAGGAACCATCTTTTAAAGCAATTGA
Organism: Salinivirgaceae bacterium; assembly: GCA_050251815.1. GTDB lineage: Bacteria > Bacteroidota > Bacteroidia > Bacteroidales > SZUA-534 > GWE2-40-63. The sequence goes on from JBFWMB010000002.1 coordinate 76,484, forward strand.
AAAAATGTGAATCATGAAAAATGTTCCTTTCCTATTACTTCTGGTATTAATTCCTTCTACTGTTTTTGGACAAACACCAGTACCAAATCCCGGTTCAAAGGGATATACCAGTTGGCTTCCCGCTCCCAATGCCGACCAGGCCATGCTTTTAGGTAACGGAACCATGGGGGCAATGGTATTCGGGCATCCGCATAACGAAACCATCATCCTGAATCATGCCGATTTGTATTTGCCAACTGGCTTACCAAAGCCTCCCATCGATCAATACAGCCGCTTATCCCAAATCCGTCAATTAATTCTGGATGGTCTGGGAGAAGACGCTGCAAAAATTCCGGTTGAACAAAGCCTGATTGAAGGCTACGGTGGTCAATTATGGAGCGACCCGTACATTCCGGCTTTCGACTTGAAAATCAACACCACAACGGCCAATATATTAAACTACCAGCGGAGCCTTGATTTTGAGACCGGTGAAGCAACGGTTCGTTGGGAACAAGAGGGTAATACCTTTTTACGCCAGCACTTTATCAGCCGGGCCGACAGCCTTTTGGTAATTCGTATTTCTGCCCACGAGCCCTTCGACGCCCGATTCTTTTTTGAACGAAGACCGGTAGCCTGGAATCAGTGGGAATTCATTAACAGCACCGTTAAAAACACACAAATTAAAGCGGTAAATGATCACTTGTTTTATGAAAGTGAATTTGTGCACCAATGGGAAGGAAATATTGCAGGGTACGTAGGAGCTGGTAAAATTATCACCCAGGAAGGCAAAATTAAATCTGAAAGCAACGCCCTGATTGCCTTGAATACAAGAGAGGTAATTTTTCTAATCCGGATTGAAAGTTACACAACAGGGAAAACAATTCATGGGAAAAAAATAGCCCAACAATTAGATGACATCGTTGCTGATTACAACCAATTGTTAACGGCACATAAAAAAATTCACGGCGAACTATTTAACCGCTTAAACCTCAGTCTAAATGGTGATGACTATGATAAGAATCTGGATGCAGAAGTAATGATGCAGGAGGCAAAAAACAGGTTCAGCCCTTCCTTTGTCGAGAAACAATTCTATGCTGCCCGTTACAACATTTTATGTGCAACCGGTAAAAATCCACCTAACCTGCAAGGTATTTGGGGCAGCTCCATGCAGCCTCCCTGGTCGTCCGACTATACTCATGATGGAAATTTACCAGTAGCTGTTTCGTCGTTTTTAAGCAGTAACCTGCCGGAACTTATGAAACCATTCTTTGACTATCACGATGCGCGACTTCCTTACTATCGTGACAACGCGAAAAAACTGTATGGATGTCGAGGCATTCAGGTTCCGTCGCACAGCAGCTCGCACGGATGGAATGTACACTTCGATCCCGTTTGGTGCCTCTCGTTTTGGAATGGTGGCGCAGCTTGGGCTGCCCACTTTTATTTCGATTACTGGAGTTATACCAACGACACCATTTTTTTACTCAAACGTGCCTATCCGTTCATGAAAGAAGCGGCATTTTTTTACGAAGATTTCTTGCAGCCAGGCCCCGATGGAAAGCTTGTTTTTAACCCTTCCTATTCGCCCGAAAATAATCCAACCAACCATCCATCACAAGCAACCATTAATGCTACCATGGATGTAATGCTGGCTAAAGAACTGTTACGCAACTTGCTTCGTGTAGGAAAAATAGTTAATGAAGAAAAAACACAATTAAAAAAGTGGGAAGCCCTGCTCAGCCAGCTGCCCGATTATGCACTTGATAGCACCGGAACGCTTCGTGAATGGATATGGCCGGGCTATACAGAAAACCACAAACACCGGCATATTTCGCACCTATATGGAATGTATGACCTTGTGGACCCCGAAATTGCGGCAAAACCGGAATTATTGAATGGTGTGAAAAAAGTCATTGAAAAACGCATGGACGTACGGCGGAATGAAAATGGTGGAATTATGGTTTTTGGTCTGGTACAAATGGCCTGGGTTGCGGCCAACCTTGGTGATGCCAGCTTAACTGAAGAAATTATTCAGTGGCTCTCGGCACAGTATTGGAGCAATTCTTTAGCCACGTATCATGATCCAAACGGATTATTCAATATGGATTTAAGCGGGGGTTTTCAAACAGTTATTATTCGTGCGCTGTTGTATTCCGAACCAAACTTTTTATGGGTATTACCTGCTAAGCCCGCTTCCTGGGAAACGGGATCTATTTGTGGAATAAAAGCCCGAAATCAACTCACCGTAGAAAAGCTTGAATGGGGAAAAAATGAAATTAAACTAAGTTTATACACTCCAATTGAACAAAATTTAAAACTAAAGTTACCCAACAACAGCAAAGCAGTTTTTGCTGACGGTAAAGTTTTAAAGACCGACAAACTAAATACAAACACCCGGATTAAGCTAAAACCACAAACCACAGTAGAAGTGAAAATAACACTTAACTAAGATAAAACCCCGTTGGAAAATGAAAAATTTAAATCGGTTAACTGTTTTAATGTCTATGACATGGCTTGCCTTTTCATTTACCGCATGTCAAAAGAATCAAACCATGGAACTTAAAAGTCCGGACAAAAAGCTTACCCTTGTTGTTTCGCTTTCTGATTCCGGGCAATTGTTTTTTCAGGTGGAGTATCAGCAAAAACAAGTATTAAAACCATCGTTGCTGGGACTTGAACGCCACGATGCCGATTTTTCAAAAAATTTAAATTGGTTAGGTGTTTCTGAACCCCGTCTTATCAACGATTCCTATACGCTTCGGGTTCATAAAAAAGAAGAATACACCTATACTGCGGTTGAACAAAGCATTCTGGTAGAAAATAACAGAAAAGAGCCCATGGAGGTTGTTTTCAGGGTTTCTGACCACGGGGTGGCTTTTCAATATCATTTTCCAAATACCGATTCTATCCTGAAAATTATTACCCGTGAGCATACTAATTTTACCTTTGACAAAAATGCCCGCTCGTGGCTGCAACCCATGGCAAAAGCCAAAACCGGTTGGGGCGAATGCAATCCCTCGTACGAGGAACATTACTTGTACAACCAGCCGGTGGGTTTGCCATCGCCCATGGCCGGATGGGTTTTTCCCGCCCTCTTTAAAACAGGAGATACCTGGGTACTTATTTCGGAAACGGCTGTTGACAGAACCTATTGTGCGTCCCACTTAACCACCGAATCTTCCGATGGCGCATATAAAATTGCCTTTCCTGATCCCAAAGAAGTAATTTTTACAGGCGAACTTAAACCACAGTCCACCCTGCCCTGGAAATCTCCCTGGCGAATTATCGCGGTGGGTTCGCTGGCAAATATTACTGAATCGACACTTGGAACCGATTTAGCCAAACCAGCTGCAAACATCGACTACTCATGGGTAAAACCCGGACGAGCCTCTTGGAGCTGGGTTCTGCTTAAAGACAATAAAACCATATATTCTGTACAAAAAGAATTCATTGATTATGCCGCCGATATGGGTTGGGAATATTGCCTGGTAGATGCAGGTTGGGATGTGCAAATTGGTTATCCCAAAATTCAGGAACTGACCGATTACGCCCGATTAAAAAACGTTCAACTTCTTTTGTGGTATAATTCAGCAGGCAATTGGAATTCAACTCCTCAAACCCCCAAAAACAAATTGCTTACAAGAGCTGAGCGCATCAAGGAATTTACCCGGATTAAGAATATAGGAATAGCCGGCGTAAAAGTCGATTTTTTTGGAGGCGATGGACAATCGGTAATAAATTACTATATTGATATTCTGGAAGATGCTGCCAGTGTTGGCCTTATGGTCAATTTTCATGGATGTACCCTGCCCCGGGGATGGCACCGAACCTATCCGAACTTGTTAACCATGGAAGCTATTCGGGGAATGGAGTTTGCAACCTTTACTCAGAATGATGCCAATCAGATACCCGCTCATTGTGCAACGATACCATTCACACGGAATGTTTTCGACCCCATGGATTTTACTCCTACATGTTTTGGTGAAGTTGACAATATAAACCGGGTTACTACCAATGGTTTTGAATTGGCGTTAGCTGTATTGTTTCAGTCGGGCATTCAGCATTACGCTGAAATTCCCAAAGTAATGAATTCCGTACCGGCTTATGTTAAAGAGACCATGAGAAACATTCCTGTGGTATGGGACGAAACACGTTTTATTGAAGGGTTTCCAGGCGAATACGTTATTATGGCCCGACGTACTGGTCGAACCTGGTATATTGCGGGTATTAACGGTCAGGATTCCACTAAAACACTGAATCTTAATTTGGCATTTACCAAAGCCAACAAAGCTCAACTGATTAACGATGGCGCAAACAATCGGGAACTTATTTTCTCTTCAATACATGATTTCAGTGAAGGCTCCATCAAAATTAACTTGAATGCCCATGGAGGTTTTTTAATTAAAACAACCCATTAATTGAGAGCAGTTGTTTGTTATAATGATTTCACAGAAAACCGAATAACTATTTCGGTATCCACAGCTTTAAAAATGCCAAAACTAATGGTATGAAAAAAAAACGTATCCTTTATTTGTTCACTGTTGGATTTATTGCCTCATGCAACAGCATAAACCCCGCTGCTGAAAATTCGATAAGGATTAATTCCTTGGGATATACACCCGATGGTATTAAAAAGGCAACCCTATTCGATTCTTCTGACCAATTTAAAGTGTTTGATGCTCAAACCCACAAAATGGTATTTAAAGGAACGGCCACGGGCCCATACTACCAAAAAGATGTAGAGCAACAGGCTCTTATTGCCGATTTTTCTAAATTAACCCGGGCTGGAAATTACTATCTTAAAAGTAAAAATGGAGCTTGTTCTCAACAATTTACCATTGGAGAACAGGTTTATGATTCGGCTTATTATACTGCTATGCGCGGATTCTACCTTTGGCGTTGCGGAACCGGGGTATTCGGGGTTCACCGGAACGATACTTTTACACAGAACGCATGTCACCTTACCGACGGCTGGTTGAATTATACCGAATTTGGACACAACCACAAAGACGGCACCGGTGGTTGGCACGATGCCGGCGATTATGGTAAATACACCGTAAATTCAGGAATTACCCTGGGCTTGCTGTTTTTTGCCTGGAATAATTTTGAATCAAAACTCAAACCTCGTTCTCTTGATATTCCCAATACCGCCCAGGAATATCCCGATTTTCTGAAAGAATTAAAATGGGAAGCCGACTGGCTGCTAAAAATGGAATATCCTGACTTTTCCGGACGTATTTCTCATAAATTATCCCGCCTAAATTTTTCAGCCTTTATTATGCCCGATCAGGATGTGGAAAAACGTTATTTTTCATCCTGGGGAACCACAGCAACAGCTCATTTTGCGGCGGTTATGGCACAAGCCGCCCGCTATTTTAAACCCTACGATCCGGATTATGCACAAACCTGTCTCAATGCTGCCCTAAGGGCCTACAAATGTCTAAAACATTATCCTGACTACATAAAATGGCAACAAGATGAATTCAGCACCGGAGGATACCAAACACCCGACACCGCTGCCCGCATCTGGGCTTCTGCCGAACTATGGGAGACAACGGGTGAAGAACAATATTTATCGGATTTTGAAAATCAGATTTCGAAAATTGGTTTAAACGTTGATATGAACTGGGACTGGCAAAATGTAAAAAACTTGGGCGTTTATACCTATTTGTTATCAGCAAAAGAGGGAAAATCCCCGATCATCTACCAGGGTCTGAGTCAATCGCTGACTAACACAGCTGATTCTGTTGCTTGGTGGTCTGACCACGACATTTACGGCCGTCCTTTCGACAAATATTACTGGGGATGTAACGGAACTGTTGCTCGTTTGGCAAGCAACTTGTATGTAGCTTATGCAATTAGCAGAAATCAAAAATATAAACAAGTCAACGACAATATTATTGCACATCTTTTCGGCCGAAATTTTTATGGCCGTTCTTTTGTTACGGGTCTTGGTTTCAATCCGCCCATGTACCCACACGACAGGCGTTCGGGAGCCGATAGTGTTCTTGTGCCCTGGCCAGGATATCTGGTTGGCGGAGGCCATTCTGCAACCGATTGGATTGATGAAGAAACAAGTTATTCTCACAACGAGATAGCCATTAACTGGCAGGCTTCGTTGGTTTTTGCTCTGGCCTTTACCCTGCCCCACTGATGTGGTTATTCATTAACATTTAATACCAAAATTATGAAAATAAGACCTCCCCATTTTTTTCTTTTATTGTCGGCTTTCCTTTTGAACGCCTGCGATTCAGGCAAAACTCAGGTTACACCCATTCCAAACGGGCTAACTATTAGTGCCAAAAACAACACGGTAAGCATTCAGTTTTACAATCCCAAAACCGTGCGTGTGCTTAAATGGACCACCGGAGGAACCCCTGATAAATTAAGTCTGGCCGTTATTGCCAAACCACAAAAGAATTTGAATGTTGTGATGCGTGAAAACGAATCGTCGGTTACGCTGAGTTCCGATTCATTGAGTGTTGTAGTAAATAAAAAGACCCAGGCCCTATCTTATACAAATTCAAAAGGCGAATCAATACTTTCGGAACTGGGTCAGCCCCTGTTTAATCCCGTTGTATTCGATGGAGATTCAGGATTTGCCGTTCAACAGCAGTTTAAACTTACTCCCGATGAAGGAATTTACGGCCTGGGACAGCATCAGCAAGGTTATTTTAATTACCGGGGTAAGCAAGTTAAACTGGTACAATCGAACACCGATGCCGTGAATCCCTTTCTGGTTTCAACAAAAAACTATGGGATTCTTTGGGATAATTATTCCATGACCATTTTTAAAGACAACGAAGACGGGGCCTCTTTTTGGTCAGATATGGGCAGCAACATCGATTACTTTTTTTTGTGGGGACAAAGCATGGACGAAGTAATAGGTGGGTACCGAACCCTTACCGGAAAAGCACCGATGTACGGTAAATGGGCTTATGGTTACTGGCAAAGTAAAGAACATTACGATACGCAGTATGAATTGATGGAAGTAGCCAAAAAATACCGTAAACTAAAAATCCCCATCGACAATATGATTCAGGACTGGGATTACTGGAATGGAGCTGAGAACTGGAGTGGAATGTTTTTTGACAAAACCCTTTTTCCTAATCCTAAAGCCATGTGCGACGAACTACATCGAATGAATTATCATCTGATTATATCCATTTGGCCGGCGTTCGGGCCTAATACACCTATATACGCCGACATGGAGGCTAACAATTTCCTTTATAAACCCGTTGGATGGGCAGGTTTTAAGTATTACGATGCGTTTAATCCTGAGGCAAATCGTTTGTATTGGAACTACCTGCGCGGTGGATTATATTCAAAAGGCTTGGATGGTTGGTGGATAGATTCTACCGAACCCGATGTAATAAACGCCTTAAGTAAAGAGGCTACCGAATACGAGATGAAACGCATCGGTAGCAACTACCTGGGCTCCTGGGCACGCTACCTGAACGCTTTTTCGTTGGTCATGACCAACGATATGCATCGCTATTGGCGTGAAGAAACATCCGATCGCAGGGCCTACATCCTAACCCGGTCAACATTTGCCGGTCAACAACGCAATGCGGCTACTACCTGGAGTGGAGATATTGGAGCCAGCTGGAGCGTGTACCGAAATCAGATATCAGCCGGGCTTAACCACAGCATGTCGGGGATTCCCTATTGGACTTTTGATATCGGTGCTTTTGTGTTGGGGGCGTATGAAGGTGTTTTCTGTTATGGTGGTAAAGATCCCGCATATCAGGAATTATATAACCGCATGTTCCAACTGGGTGTGTTTACGCCAATTTTTCGTTCGCATGGTTCTGAAACCCCTCGCGAGATATGGGAAATGGGAGAGTTTACCGAATCGCTTATTAAGTTCGATAAGCTTCGTTATCGCTTGATGCCTTACATTTATTCCCTGGCCTGGAAAATTACCAACGACGATTACACCCTGATGCGAGGTTTGCCTATGGATTTTCCAAACGATAAAGTAACGTATACTATCGACGACCAGTTTATGTTTGGCCCTTTTATTATGGTTGCCCCGGTAACCGACTACATGTATTACACTCCCCCACAACCCAGCGTGGTTGTTGATCCCAAATATTTCACCACAGCAACAAATCAGCCAGGATTAAAAGCCCGGTATTATAAAACAACTGATTTTAAGGAGTGCAGTCGCGAAACAGTGGATGCTGAAATTAATTTAAACTGGTATGGTGGGCGCCCTCAATATGTAACCGATTCTATGTATTCAATCCGGTGGGAAGGAAAACTTACACCCAACGAAACCGGCAATCATCAGTTTCATCTGAAAAGCTTTGATAAAAAAAGAATTATTTTGAATGGAGATACCCTTAAAGTGGTTTATCAGAGTACCGAGCAATACCTTGAGCCCATTGCGTTGAAAGCGGGTAAGAGTTACGATTTTGTTTACGAAACCCAAAACAACGCTACAGGAGCTTCGCGCACTATTTTAAATTGGAAAACCCCATCCATATTTGCTAAAGAAGATGAAAAAGCGGAACGTGATAAAACCCGGGATGTTTATTTGCCGGACAATACCTTGTGGTACGACTTCTGGACGGGAAAAACCTACCCTGGAGGACAATGCGTGACTTTTGATGCGCCTAAAGATAAAATTCCGTTGTTGGTTCCTGCAGGGAGCATAATTCCCATGGGACCCTTTATTGAATTTGCTACAGAAAAACCAGCCGATCCACTTGAAATTAGAATCTATCCAGGAAAGAATGGTAAATTTACCTTGTACGAAGATGAAAACGACAATTACAATTATGAGAAAGGCATTTATGCTACCATCGGTTTTATATGGAACGATACCAAACGTGAACTAACCCTAACAAAATGCAAAGGCGAGTTTCCGGGGATGTTGAAAGAAAGAACCTTTAGTGTTATTTTAGTAAGCGAAGGTTTGGGAACAGGCTTGTCTGTTTCATCATTCAGCCACAAAAACATCCGCTATACGGGAGATGAAACAACGATAACTTTTTAAATGGAAGCCAAAAAGAAGGATGGCTTTGTGCACATCCTTCTTTTTATTTTGAAAACGATCGTTTTAAATCCACAATAAGGCATGAAGATACGTGTTGGAGTTGTTCCCGATTCCGTTGCCATAACATAAATCCCAACCGCTGCCCGATAAAAAAAGCACTAACCAAAATCACATAAGTATACCATGCAAACCCAATGTCACCGGCAAATCTTAAAAAAATTATCAGAGGAACCGGTAAATGAATGGCTAGAATCCATTGAAAAGAAAATTTTTTAACGTTGGCTCGCCAATAACCAAAAGGAACATTAATAACCAGAACGATAAGAGCAACTAAAATCAATTTCATAACAATTATATATTGGTGCAAAACTACAATTAAAAAAGTTTAGTTGCCCCAGCATCTTAAAAAATCGGTGAAAAATCGGCGAAAAAAGGAATTAAAATTGTGGCGTTTTAACAGACCATCCAACTCACCTGTTGCATTATATTCAAATTAGCCCATAAGGATTCACCGCAAGGGCAGGCAGATTAAGTGCTTTTATGACACTTTTTTAACCTAAAGCAACCTTATCTTTCTTCGATTCATCAAGCTAGGTATCAATTTTATAGCTATATTTATAATTTTTTTAAAGTTTCTTTCGTTTCAATAATTGTAACTTCTCTTATGGAGAAGCGTCTATTGTCCATAACTTCAACCTTAAAACCAATGGTAAAAATTGAAAAACTACACAAGTCGTATGTAACTGGAGCCAACAGTTTGCATGTGCTGAAAGGAATCGATGTTGAGATTGAGCGGGGAGAAATGGTCTCCATTATGGGAAGCTCCGGTTCCGGAAAATCTACCTTATTAAATATTGTCGGTATTCTTGACAGCTACGATTCAGGGGCTTATTACCTCGATGGTGAACTGATAAAAAACATGAGCGAAGCCAAAGCAGCCGTGCACCGAAATCGCACCCTGGGTTTTGTGTTTCAGCAGTTCAACCTTATTTCGTTTAAAAATGCCCTCGAAAACGTGGCCCTGCCTCTTTACTATCAAAAAGTAAGTCGGAAAAAACGCAATATTATTGCCATGGAATACCTTGATAAAATGGGGCTTAAAGATTGGGCACACCATATGCCGAACGAACTGTCTGGCGGTCAAAAGCAACGAATTGCCATTGCACGTTCATTAATCTCAAAACCCAAGGTAATTCTGGCCGACGAACCAACCGGTGCTCTAGATACAGCTACTTCGTACGAGGTAATGGATATTCTGAAGGAGATTAATCAGGAAGGAATTACCGTGATTATTGTTACCCACGAACACGATATTGCCGAAATGACTTCACGAATTATTCGTTTGAAAGATGGTTTAATTGAATCGAACGTAAAAAACGGCAAGGCAAAACAGTTGCAGCATGTTTGATTTGGACAAATGGCAAGAGATTTTTGCCACCCTGCAAAAAAATAAACTACGCACATTTCTAACCTCATTCAGTGTTGCCTGGGGAATTTTACTGCTTATTATTCTGTTAGGTTCCGGCAAAGGACTTCAGAATGCGGTGATGCAGAACTTTGAAAGCAACGCTAAAAATGCTGTGTGGATATGGCCTGGCCGTACCAGCATGGATTACAAAGGCTTAAGTCGCGACCGGGAAATTCGGTTTACCAACAAAGATTATGAAGTAATTCGCGACCAGATTGCCGGTATCGACAATATTTCGCCCCAATTTAATATCTGGGGCGGAACCCGCGTTACCTACAATAATGAATTCGGGAACTTTACCGTGCAGTGTGTTTTGCCCGATCACCAGCCCATTGAGGGCTCAAAAGTGTTGCAGGGGCGTTACCTGAATAAAATAGATATTCAGCAGCGCCGAAAGGTAGCAGTTATTGGAGAAGAAGTATATAAATCTCTTTTTAAAGGAGCTGATCCGGTAGGGAAATTTATTAAAGTAAACGACATCTCGTTTAAAGTTATCGGTGTGTATTCCGATGGTAATGGCTGGCAAAACCGTCGTGTCGTAATGCCATTTACTGCCGCTCAGTCAATATTTAACGGTGGAGTAAGAGTTTCCTCATTGGGTTTGACAACCGGGGATGCCACTCCCGAGGAAAGCAAGATTATTGAAGATAAAATCAGGCAAAAACTTGCTGCCCTGCACACAGTTAACCCCGAAGACAAGAGTGCTATCGGCATCCGCAATACACTAACCGAATACAGCCAGACACAAAAAGTCTTTCTGGGTATCCGCATGTTTATCTGGTTTATTGGTATTGGTACCCTCATTGCCGGAATCGTTGGAGTAAGTAACATTATGTTAATTGTGGTAAAAGAACGTACCCGCGAAATCGGGGTTCGAAAAGCACTGGGAGCAACACCCGCTTCAATTTTAGGATTAATTATCTCGGAGGCTGTATTTATAACCACTTTGGCAGGATACATTGGAATGGTTATCGGTGTGGCAATTATGGAAGGAGTCGATTTTGTAATGGACCAAAGTATTGCCAATGCCCAACAAACAACCGATGCTGCCGGACAAATTGTATTGTTTCTGAATCCGAATGCCGACATTGGAATCGCGGTGGGTGCAACCATACTACTGGTGGTTTGTGGCGCTTTGGCTGGAATGATACCAGCACTTAAAGCCGCGCGTATCAAACCCATTGAATCGTTACGCTATGAATAATGTACCTAAGGGTTTAATTATAGACACTGATATAAATGTTCGACTTAGAATTATATAAAGAAATCTGGCAGGCCATCAGCAAAAACAAGATGCGCTCAACCTTAACCGCCTTTGGAGTATTTTGGGGTATTTTTATGCTGGTTGCTTTAGCTGGTGCCGGAAACGGACTCGAGAACGGTATCAACAAACAGTTTGAGGGTTTTGCCACCAATGCGGCTTTTATGTGGACTGAGAATACAACCGTTCCTTACAAAGGTTTTAAAAAAGGACGCAACTGGAACCTTGACAACGACGACATGAAAGCTTTGCGTTACCATGCGCCTGAAATAGAATACCTTGTTCCCCGTTTGCAGGCCTGGAGGCAGTCGGGCACCAATAATATTGTGTATAAAGACAAATACGGTTCGTTCCAGATTCAGGGCGATTACCCCGATTTGACCAAAGTAGAACCCATAAAAATGTCCAAAGGACGCTTTTTAAACGAAATTGATATTCAGCAGGCCCGAAAAGTTTGTGTTATTGGTTCGCGGGTCGAAGAAGTATTGTTTGGAAATGGTATAAACCCGGTTGGCCAGTATATCCGGGTTTCGGGAGTGTACTTTCAAATTGTGGGAGTAACCAGTCCCGAGGGAAACATTCAGATTGGATACGACAAAAAAGAGTCGGTACATATTCCTTTCACCACTGCCCAAAATACCTTTAATTATGGCGACATTGTTCACTTTTTCTCCTTTACAGCAAAAAAGAATTTTGATGTAAGCCTGCTTGAGAATAAGATTATTGATATTCTTAAAAAACGCAACGATATTGCCCCCGAAGACCAGGGAGCCATGGGACATGTGAATATTGAGCGTCAGTTTAAGATGATGAGTTACCTGTTTATCGGTATCCGGGTGTTGATTTATCTGGTTGGGCTGGGAACGCTACTAGCCGGAGTTATTGGCATCAGTAATATAATGCTGGTTATTGTAAAGGAACGTACCCAGGAGATTGGCATCAAACGTGCGCTGGGAGCAACCCCATTTAACATTATCCGGCAGATTATAATGGAGTCAATTTTATTGACCCTTACCGCAGGCTATGCCGGACTAATACTGGGAATTGGATTGAATGAACTATTAGGCATTGCACTGCAGGGCGATGCCAGTGAAATATTTCTGAATCCGGGCATCGATTTAAAATCGGGGCTTAATGCCTTACTGATACTCGTAATTGCCGGTGCTTTTGCCGGACTCTTACCAGCGCAGCGTGCTGTTCGGGTAAAACCCATTGATGCAATTAGAGAAGAATAAAAGTTGATAAAGTGAACTAAAGTTAAAAGTAACTAAAAAATGGATAACAAAGAGTTTAGTAAGATTTTAGAGCAACGAACAATAAAGTTTGCTGTTGCTGTAATAGAACTATCCTCTGAGTTAACCATTACGCCAGAAGGAAAGGTTGTTAGGGCTCAGCTTACAAAGTCTGGAACCAGTATTGGAGCAAATTATAGAGAAGCTAATAGAGCCAGAAGTAAAGCCGACTTTGCCAATAAGGTTAGAATTAGCGAAGGAGAAGCTAATGAAACTTTATTTTGGCTTGAAGTAATTGAAGAAATAAAATGGCTTCAAAAAGCACGTTTAGAAACGGTAAAATCAGAAGCCTCTGAATTATTGGCAATTTTTACATCAATAAGTTATAACACTAAAATAAGGAAAACTTAAGTCAATTTAGTTCACTTTTAACCCTTATTACTAAAAGAAATGTTTGACAAAGAAAAATGGATGGAGATATTCTCTACCTTACAAAAAAACAAATTACGAACCTTTCTCACCTCGTTCAGCGTGGCCTGGGGTATTTTTATCCTGATAGTGCTGCTGGGCTCGGGAAACGGTTTGCAGAATGGAATTACCCATCAGTTTGAACAGGATGCCACCAACAGTATCTGGGTTTATCGAGGGCAAACCAGCATGCCTTACCGAGGCCTCCAGCCCGGAAGGCGGATTAAATTCACCAATCAGGACTATGAGGCTACCGCTTCCGAAGTAAAACAGGTTCAGGCCATCTCGTCGCGGTTAAATATCTGGCAACAACGTAACCTTTCGTACAAACAGGAATACGGCTCGTTCGATATCATTGCGGTGCACGATGGAACCAAGGAAATTGAAGCCGTTGCTTTGGAAAGTGGCCGCTTTATCAGCAAGCTCGACGTACAAATGAGCCGCAAATCGGTGGCTATCAGCTATAAGGTTCGCGATGCCCTGTTTAAGGATGAGGATCCCCTGGGCAAATACATGAAAATAAATAATGTCCCCTTTAAGGTGGTGGGTGTGTTTCACGATCCCAGCGAGCGCGACAACGACCGGGTCTACATTCCCATTTCAACCGGACAAAAAGTGTTTACCGGTGGAAACGAAATACAAAATCTGGCCATTACCATTCCTCCCGAGCTGATGAAGGAAAGTGTGGAAGTGGAAAACCAGTTGCGCAATAGTTTTGCCAAACGACACACGTTTAATGTGGAGGATAAGCGGGCCATCTATATCAATAACAACCTCGAAGAGTTTAAGAAATTCCAGGGTTTGTTTAGTGGAATTAAAATCTTTGTTTGGATAATCGGCATAGGAACCATTATTTCGGGAATTGTGGGTGTAAGCAACATTATGATAATAGTGGTGAAAGAACGCACCCAGGAAATTGGCGTGCGAAAAGCGCTGGGCGCAACGCCCCGATCCATTGTGGGACTAATACTCATGGAATCGATATTTATTACAGCGGTAGCCGGATACTTTGGATTGGTGCTGGGTGTTGGTCTGCTTGAACTGCTGTCGCCCCATATGCAATCCGACTTTTTTATGAACCCCGAAGCCGACATTCGGATTGCAGCGGGTGCCACGCTATTATTAATTAGTTCAGGAACCCTGGCCGGCTTAATACCGGCTCGTAAAGCGGCTAGTATAAAACCTATTGAAGCATTAAGAGAAGAATAATCCAGTAAAAGACAAGAGCTATGATTGATGTAGATAAATGGAATGAAATATGGCTGGCCCTGAAAAAGAATAAACTCAGGTCTTTCCTTACCGCTTTTGGCGTTTTTTGGGGCATCTTTATGCTGGTAATTATGCTGGGCTCTGGAAATGGGCTGCACAATGCAGTATTTAGCAATATGGGCGATTTTTCGACCAACAGTGCCTTTATGTGGACCCAAAATACCACCATTCCTTACAAGGGCTTTCCCCGCGGGCGCCGCTACAATTTTAACAATGGCGATACCGAGCTGATGCTTAAAAATATTCCCGAATTAAAAGCCCTATCGCCCCGACTGAATGGCTGGACCAGTGAAGGGGGAATAAATACGGTTCGTAACGATCGTTCGGGTGCATATTCAATTATGGGCGATTATCCGGCCTGGCAATTGATAGATCCAGTGGAAATTACTGCCGGAAGGTTTGTAAACGATATTGACATTGCCGAAAAACGAAAAGTAGTAGCTATTGGTAAAAAAGTGGTCGACGAACTGTTTAAGCCGGGTGAAGACCCCATTGGTGAGTACATTAAGATTAATGGCATCTACTTTAATGTGGTGGGCGTTTTTAAGTCGAAAAAGAGCGGCGGCCAGGCCGAGCGTGAAGAACAAAACATTCACATGCCCTTTACTACTTTGCAAAAAACCTACAATTTTGGCGATGTGGTTGGTTGGTATGCCATGAGTGCCCACGACGATGTCCCGGTCGAAATAGTGGAACAAAAAGCCCGGACCATTATCAAAGCCCGTCATAAAATACATCCCGACGATGAGCGCGCCATTGGCGGCTTTAATGTGGAAAAGGAATTCCGTAAAATGAACGGGCTGTTTACCGGCATCAACACCCTGATTTGGATTGTGGGTATCGGAACCCTCTTGGCCGGGGTAATTGGCGTAAGCAACATTATGCTGGTCATTGTAAAGGAACGCACCAAAGAAATTGGTATTCAGCGCGCACTCGGGGCTAAACCCCTGAAAGTGGTTTCGCAAATTATCAACGAATCGGTGTTTCTTACTTCACTGGCCGGGTTTGTTGGTTTATCGGCAGGCGTTTGGCTGGTCGAGGGAATAAACCGGGCCATGGCCGGTGGCGGTGGCGACATGTTCCGCGACCCGGAAGTAGATATCCGCATAGCAACCATTGCCCTTATTGTTCTGATAGTTTCCGGTGCGCTGGCAGGCTTGTTACCGGCATCGCGTGCGGTAAGTATCAAACCTATTGAAGCCATCAGGCAGGATTAAGAAGGAGTACTTAGAGTGACTTAAGTGAACTAAAGTACTTAGAGTGGCTTAAGTGAGCTAAAGTGCTTAAAGTGAATAAAGTTAAAAGTGATTAAGTTATGGATAACAAAGCTTTTGGAAAAACATTAAAATCAACTAATATGAGATTTACACCGCATAACTTTAAATACTATATGAACTCCAGGCACTTTAGTCACTTTAAGTATTCCAAGTACGCTATAAACTCTAGTCACTTAAATAACTTAACTTACAAATATTAACGATTAACACTTATAACTAATGAAAAAGTTTTTTAGAATCCTAATCTGGGTAATTATTGCAGCCGCCTTTTTAGGCACCTTGGGATTTTTAGCCAGCAAATCGAAGAAGAAACCCGTTGTTTATGAAATTCATAAACCCACAAAAATCGACATCGTAAAGAAAACCATTGCCACCGGTTCGGTTTTGCCAAGGAAAGAAATCCAGATTAAACCTCAGATTTCAGGAATTGTGCAGGAAATTTACCTCGAAGCCGGACAAATGGTGAAAGAAGGTCAGGTAATTGCCCGTATTAAGGTAATACCCGATATGATTAGTCTGAACGCGGCCGAATCGCGGGTAAAACAGGCAGAACTGAACTTCGAGAACGAAAAACTCAAGTTCGAGCGTCAGCAACAATTGTATAAAAAGAATGTAATTTCAGAGTCGGAATTCCAGAATGCCGAGCTGGCTTACAACTCGGCCAACGAAGAGTTGCAAACGGCCAACAATAACCTCGACATTATTAAAGAAGGGGTGAACCGCAAGGCCGAAACAGCCACCAACACCCTTATCCGCTCAACCATTAGTGGAATGATTCTCGACATCCCCGTTAAGGAAGGAAACTCGGTTATCCAGAGCAACAACTTTAACGATGGAACCACCATTGCCATTGTGGCCGACATGACCGACATGATTTTTGAAGGCAAAGTGGACGAAACCGAAGTGGGTAAAATTGTGGAAGGCATGCCGCTGAAACTCACCATTGGAGCCATTGAGAGCGAACGTTTCGACGCCAACCTCGAATACATCTCGCCCAAAGGCGTGGAGGAAAACGGGGCCATTCAGTTCGACATTAAGGCCAAGGTGGAATTAAAGCAAAACCAGTTTATCCGTTCCGGATACAGTGCCAATGCCGAGATTGAACTCGAACGTCGCGACAGCGTAATGGCCATTACCGAAGGCCTGATTACCTTTAGTGCCGACACCGCTTTTGTACAGGTTTTAACCAGCGATTCCATTACCATTCCGCAAACCTTCGATAAACGCAAAATTGAAATCGGGCTGTCGGATGGTATCAACATTGAAGTTACCGAAGGCCTAAACTGGGACGACCAGCTAAAAGGCGAGCCTAAAAAAGAAGAAAAGAAAAAAGGGCCCCAGGCTCAATCGTAACGTAAACCGTACTTAAAATACTAATACAATGAAGAAATTAACTTACGGCTATTTGACCTTGCTTCTGCTGGCGGCCATTTTGCTCCCTGCCTATACCGGCATGGCGCAGGAAGCCTGGACCCTGGAGCGCTGCGTGCAACATGCCATCGAAAATAACATACAAATTAAGCAACAATACTTAAACGTAAATTATAACGAGAATCGTTTGAATCAATCTAAAAAGGATATTTTGCCCAATCTGAATGCAAATATTAATCAAGGATTCAATTTTGGTTTATCTACAAGAAGTGATAATGTAAATGTTTCCGGGAATTCAATGTCAGTAGGAACCGATATATCCAGCAGCATGACCTTGTTTAATGGTTTTGCAAAACAAAACACCATTAAAAAAAGAGGATTAGATTTACAAGCTTCGATAAAAGATTTAGAAAAAGCAAAAGATGATATTTCTT
The DNA here is from genome assembly GCA_050251815.1 of Salinivirgaceae bacterium. GTDB lineage: Bacteria > Bacteroidota > Bacteroidia > Bacteroidales > SZUA-534 > GWE2-40-63. The sequence goes on from JBFWMB010000002.1 coordinate 94,247, forward strand.
TAGCGGTTGTTTCCGCTTATTTGGATATTCTTTTTAATAAGGAATTGGTGAGTACAGCCAAAGAACAGTTGGAAATCACGAAACAGCAGATTGATTATAATACCAAGCAGGTAGAAGCCGGTAATCTGGCCAGGGGAAAACTGCTGGAAACTGAATCCCAGGCAGCTAACGAAGAATTAACCCTTACCAATTACGAAAACCAGCTCACTATTTCGTTACTGAACTTAATGCAACTGTTGGATTTAGAAGTACAGCCGGGTTTCGATATCGTTTCGCCCGAATTTGACGAAAGCGAGTTAACCAGCCAGGTACTTAATGCCAACCAGGTGTTTGCCAAAGCCGTTCTTGAAAGGCCACAAATATTGAGCAAGGAGCTTCAGCTTCAAAGTACAGAAAAAGATGTGGAGATTGCTAAAGCTCAAATGTATCCGGTTTTAAGTCTTGGCGCCTCGATGGGCGATAGTTATGTGCATTTTTTTGATATCGACAATGCGGCTTTTGGAACTCAGTTTAATGATAATTTTCAGACACGCATTGGCTTTAGTCTGAGTATACCAATTTTTAATGGATTGAATGCGCGCACTAATTATCAGAATGCCAAAGTTAATCTTGAAAATTCAAGACTGGAATTACAGCTGGAAAAAAATAATCTGTTAAAGGAAATTCAACAGGCTAATGCGAACGCTTTGGCTGCTCTTAAGAAATATCAGTCGAGCCAAAAGGCCGTTAAAAGTGCCGAAGAAGCCTTCCGCTATGTGCAGGAAAAATTTAACCTGGGTATTGTAACGCCTTTGGAGTTTAACGATTCCAAAAACAAGGTTACTGCTGCCCAGTCGTCGTTTATTCAGGCCAAATACGAATATATTTTCCGCGTAAAAATTCTTGACTTTTACAATGGGGTAAATATAGAATTGTAATTGAGCGAATAACTAAAAAAAAATACGCCGGCCCAAAAGCCGGCGTATTCCGCGTTTCCCAATAGTCCAACCTTATTCGCCTTTCTCAAACGAGGCCCTGCCTATTGCTTCTTTTAACTTCATTCCGGGAGTGAAGATGATCTTAATATTTTTAATTTTATTTACATTGAAGGCATCAGGAGTATCCACACCCTCGCTGCTAAACGAAATACGGAAAGTTCCCAGCTCGCCCAGGCTTACCGATTGCCCGTCGAGCAGGTAATTGGGTACCTGATCCACAACATTTTGAAGTACATTACTGATATCGCCACGGCTAAGCGACGATATTTTTTCAATATCGGCTGCAATTTGCGACAATGATTTTTTCCCTTTGGAAACATGGCTCGCATAGAGCTTTTTTGGGGCTTCCTTATCACTCGGGTTCCCCTTTTCAATTAATTTGTAGGTTAACATACCGGTTCATTTAAGGAGTTTATTACTTATTGAAAATCACGAATAAAATTAAAACATAATTTCTTACGATGGATCATTTTTATCGTTTTTTTGACAAAAAAATCGCTTCCTAAGACGCTTGTAAACACTGGCTTGCAGCAGGCCTTATTTTCGTATAGACGAAAATAAATTTTCATCTATACGGTTTTAAAAAAGCGTCTATACGAAAATTTATTTCGATCGGGACGAAAATATTGAACCGATTGGAGTAAGATAAAACCGCGGTTTAATTAGGAGGATATTTTTACCATTCCCTGGCAAATTTGCAGCGGATGCCGCGGGTGGATTTTAACAGACATTTTCACTATTCCCTATTCCCTAATTGCTCATTGTTAATTGCCATGTGGTTGCTTAAATAGGCTATCAAAGGTTAACTATTGGTGGCTGAATTGTTAATGCCCGCTTTGTTCGGCAGAAGGAAAATAAGGCTGCAACAGGGGCATTTAATCCCTAAAGGCAGTCCAGCCTGGCGCTTGCTCTAGTCGTGTGGACTAATTTATAGTCATACCGCATAGCCGGTAAAGCGTTGAGGTATCTGCCGTAAATCACCATATTTTTGGTATTTTTAAACCAGATTTTCGCTGCAATATCACAAACAGCAAATGACAATTGGAATATGAAGCAACTTGTATGCTATATCGTAGGTTTGTTTTGGGGTTTAAGCCTGGCAGCTCAAACCGAGTACTCGTTTAAACACCTGACCATCAATCAGGGCTTATCGAACAACCAGATTAACTGCATCTTTAAAGACAGCCGGGGCTTTATGTGGTTTGGTACAAGTTCGGGCCTTGACCGTTACGACGGCAACAGCTTTAAAATATTTTCCCACATTCAAAACGATACCAATTCCATTATCGATAACAACATTCTTAACATCCAGGAGGATTTTCAACAGAACCTTTGGATAACTACTGGCTCGGGTTACACGGTGTTGAATACACAAAAAGAACGGTTTATTTATCCGGCCACAAAATATTTGCGTACGCTTGGCTATAACAACACGCCTGCATTTGTTTATAGCGATGATGACCGGAATTTCTGGGTAACCAGCGATAAAGGGGAATGCAGCCGGTACGACGTGGGTTTAAAAGCATGGAACAAGCTGGAACGTCTTCCCAAAGAACCCATAAGCGATATGTTTCATGCAGGAACAACCTTGTACCTGGTTTATACCAACGGGCAAATCGTTCACCTGAACCAAACAACTTTAGAAGTAGAAAAGACGGAGTTCCTGACCAATAAATTCGAGTTGCCTGAAGTTAATTCGCTGCATATTTTTGTCGATAACGATGGCGATCGCTGGTTGTATCAGGAGACCAATCCCACGGGCATTTATTATTATTCGAACAAAACAGAAAAATGGAACCACCTGACCAACGATCCCAAATGTTTATATACTTTATCGAGTAATACGGTAAAAGACATTACCAGCGACAACCGTAATCAGATTTGGATAGCCACCGACCATGGTGGAATTAACCTGATAAACAAAAAAACCGAAACCAACACCCACCTGGAGCACCACCCCGACGATAAACGAAGTATTGTGGAAAAGAGCATGGTGTGTTTGTATTACGATAACGAAAATACCCTTTGGGCGGGCTCCTACAAGTACGGTATTTCGTATTTCAGCGAGAGCATCTTTAAGTTTAAGCACATCAGACTTAAGGTTTCCGATAAGGAACCGGCTTTCGATAACGATTTAAACTGTTTTCAGGAAGACCGCGAGGGTAACTTGTGGATAGGAAGCAATAACAAAGGATTGTTGCGCATCGATCACCGAACGGGTAAACAAAGCCTGTTTCAGCACCAAGCCGAAAACCCGCAAAGCCTTTCGAACAACGTAGTGGTTTCGCTCCTGAACGATTCCAAAAATCGCTTGTGGGTGGGAACCTACCAGGGCGGATTGAACTGTTATGTGAATGGACGGTTTGAGCACTATAAAATAGATAATGGCAACCAAAACACGGTAAGTAACGATAACATCTGGTCGTTGTTGGAAGATTCCTATGGCAACCTGTGGATAGCAACCCTGGGTGGAGGCTTGAATAAGTTGGATGCCGAAACCGGTCGGTTCAGGCAGTATTCAATGAACAGCACTCCGGCTTTATCGTCCAATTATGTGTTGTGCCTTCACGAAACGCACGAAAAAAACCTATTAATAGGCACAGCGCATGGTTTGGTTATTTACTATCCGGCACAGGATCGCTTTATTACCCTAACGGGGAATTTTTCCGGAACAGCGCAATTCATCAATAAAAACATTATGAGTGTTTTTGAAGACTCGCGGGGACTTATCTGGATTGGAACCCGCGATGGTTTGAATATTATTAATCCCAAAACCGATGAACTGACGTTGCTGAATAAAAATACCGGAATTGCCGATAATGTAATCTGTGCCATTCTCGAGGACGAAAGCAAAAACCTTTGGGTAAGCACAGCCAATGGCCTCTCGCACCTTGTAGTATCAACCAATCCGAAAACCGGCGAATACCATTTTATCCCCAGCAATTACGACGAACGCGACGGACTTCAGGGAGCTGCTTTTAACGAGCGCTCGGCTTACCGAACATCAGCTGGCGATTTGATATTTGGCGGAACCAACGGGTACAACCTGGTGTCGCCCGGCCGGATTAAATACAACCGGAATCGGCCGAATCTGGTATTTACCGATTTTTTGTTGTTCAATAAACCCGTAGTTATCGATTCCCAATACTTTAAACGGGTGATTCTGGAAAAAGCCATCAGTCAGACCACAGTTGTCGATTTGACTCACCAGATGAATATTTTTACCATTCAGTTCTCAGCACTGAATTACCTGCAACCGGCTAAAACCACCTATGCCTATAAACTGGAGGGTTTTGATCAGGATTGGGTAAAAACTCAGGGTATAAATCCCAGTGCTACCTATACCAACCTCGACGAAGGCTCCTACACTTTTTTGGTAAAAGCAGCAAATAACGACGGGTTTTGGTCTGATGAACCCATTGCCCTTACAATAAATGTGCATCCTCCCATTTGGAAAACAAACTGGGCCATTTTTATCTATTACCTGATAATTACCGGAATTATTTTACTGGTAGCCGGAATCATGCGCCAGCGCATACGCAACCGGTTTCAGATTGCCCAGGAACGCCTCGAAGCCAAACGAAACCGTGAGCTCGACCAAATGAAATTACGCTTTTTTACCAACATCAGTCACGAATTCCGCACCCAGATATCGCTTGTTATCACTCCCCTTGACAAGCTGATAAAACAAACCAACGACGAGAATACCAGCAAGTCATTGAAAATGATAAGCCGCAATGCCAACAAGTTGCTTCAACTGGTGAATCAGATACTCGATTTCCGTAAGATGGATGCCAAGGGGCATAAGCTGAACCTGGCCATGGGCGATGCGGTGTTGGTAATCCGCGAAATCTGTCATTCTTTTGCCGAAACATACGAAAAGAAGAACATTAACTTAACCTTTTCTGCCTCGTCAGAAGAGATACGCATGAATTTTGACGAGGACAAGCTATCAAAAATTGTGAGCAACCTCTTATCGAACGCTTATAAGTTTACACCCAAAGGGGGCCGGATTGATGTTAAAATATCATTTACTACCGTGAATAATGAGCCTCAGCTTCGCGTAAGCATTGCCGATACCGGAATCGGAGTAAAAGCGGAACACCGCAGTCAGATTTTTGAGCGTTTCTTCCAGGAGAATGTTCCCGAAACTAAAGCTACCGGAAGCGGTATAGGATTACACATAAGTAAAGAATTTGTTGAACTTCACGGCGGAACTATATGGATGGAGCCCAATCAGCAACAGGGAAGCGTATTTGTTTTTACCATTCCTTTGGTAAATACCAACACAACCGATCTCGAAACTCATGAGGTGGTTGAAACCCTGAGTCCGGGAGTTTTGGATGCGGATGGATTCGATATGGCCAAAGCAGCCAAGCGTAAACAAACCATTTTGATTGTTGACGATAACGAAGACTTCCGCATTTTTTTGCACGATAACCTGCAGGAGTTTTTCGAGGTGTTGGAGGCTGAAAATGGAAAGAAAGCACTGGAGATATGTCTTGAGCAGATTCCTGATATGGTTATCAGCGATGTGATGATGCCCGAATTGGATGGTTACGAATTATGCAAAGCCATGAAAAGCGATGTACGCAGCTCTCATATTCCGGTAATTCTGCTTACAGCCCGTACAGCCAACGAGCATATTGTTCAGGGACTCGAAACCGGTGCCGATGAATACATCACCAAACCGTTTAACCTCGATATTCTTTTGCTCCGAATTAATAAACTACTGGAACAACGGGCTGAGGTTCATCATCAGATAACCCAGAAAAAGGAAATCAACCCTTCGGAAATTAAAGTTTCCTCGCTCGATGAACAACTGATTGACAAAGCCATAAAATGCGTTGAGGAAAATATGGATAATTCCGACTTTTCAGTCGAGCTGCTGAGTCAGGAAATGGGGATGAGCCGTGTGCATCTGTATAAAAAATTGTTATCAATTACGGGCAAAACCCCCATTGAGTTCATTCGCATTCTACGCTTAAAACGAGCCGCCCAGTTGTTGGGAAAAAGCCAGCTAACCGTGTCGGAAGTAGCTTATCAGGTTGGATTCAACAACCCCAAATACTTTAGCCGGTATTTTAAAGAAGAGTTTGGCTTACTCCCGAGTGTTTATGCAGAGAAAAACAAATAGTATCATATTTTGAAATACAAAAATCAACATAGAATGATGAGAAATGCACAAAAATTAGTTGTTATTGCACTATTGCTCGCCGCAGTTGGGTGCAACCAAACCAAAGAACCATCAAAAGCAGAACGTATGGAATTAAAAATCGACACCTTGATTCAACAAATGACCCTTGAGGAGAAAATTGGGATGCTGCATGCCAGTTCTTCCTTTACTTCCGGAGGTGTAGAACGACTGGGAATTCCCGAACTGGTTATGAGCGACGGCCCCCACGGGGTGCGTTTTGAACATGGTCGTGGATGGGAACGCGATCTGACGGTTGACGATTCGGCCACCTACCTTCCAACGGGCATTTGCCTGGCATCGACCTGGAATACCGATTTGGGTTATCGCTTTGGAGCAGTGCTTGGAACCGAAGCCAAGCAGCGTGGAAAAGATGTTATTTTAGGACCGGGCGTTAACATTATTCGTTCACCGCTTAACGGGCGTAATTTTGAGTACCTGAGCGAAGATCCTTACCTTACTTCAAAGATGGCTGTGGGTTATATTAAAGGAGTGCAGGACCAGGGCATTGCAGCCTGTGTTAAACATTACGTGGCAAACAACCAGGAAACCAACCGCAGTGGAGTTAATGTTACCATTAGCGAGCAGGCTTTACGCGAAATTTACCTTCCTGCATTTAAGGCTTCTGTCGTTGACGCCAAGGTGCATACCGTAATGGGTTCTTACAACAAATTAAGGGGCCAATACACCACACACAATGAATACCTGGTAAACAACATTCTAAAAGGGGAATGGGGTTTTACCGGTTTGTTTATGAGCGATTGGGCTTCAGTACACAATACCCGCGAAGCCTTGTTAAACGGAACCGACATTGAAATGGGATCTGAATTAACGATGCCTTCAATCGACTACAATAAGTTTTATTTAGCCGACTCGGCTTTGGCTATGGTAAAAAGCGGTGAGGTTCCGGTATCGGTGGTCGACGACAAAGTGCGGCGGATTTTACGCACCATGTTCCGGATTAACAAATTTGGTGAGCGGACTCCCGGTGCCATCAACATTCCGGAACACCAAAAAGTAGCCCTTCAGGTAGCCGAAGAAGGAATTGTTTTATTAAAAAACGACGATTTGCTGCCTTTAACCGCAGATAAAGCTAAAACCATAGCCGTAATAGGCGACAATGCAATTCGGCGCCATGCCCATGGAGGAGGAAGTTCACAGGTAAATGCCAAGTATGAAATTACCCCGCTGGAAGGAATTCAAAAGCTGGTGGGCGATAAAGCAAGTATTACTTTTGCTCCCGGTTATGAAGTAACCAAAGCAAACACAGCAAATAAAAAACTAATAGCAGCAGCGGTTGAAACCGCAAAAAAAGCCGATGTAGTAATTTTGGTGGGCGGATGGATTCACAACTACGATCCTTCGGTTTGGGGAGGTTTTGCCTTTGACAGTGAGGCCGTGGACAAGAAAAACACCACCATGCCCTTTGGTCAGGACGAACTCATTAAAGCAGTTTCTGCAGTAAATAAAAATACGGTGGTGGTATTAATAGGTGGTGGTCCGGTTGATATGTATCCGTGGATAAACCAGGTTCCTTCCATCATTCAGGCTTGGTATCCGGGAATGGAAGGAGGAAATGCATTAGCAAATATTTTGTTTGGTAAGACCAATCCTTCAGGAAAATTACCCATGACTTTTGCCAAAAAGCTGGAAGATAATCCGGCCCATTCTTTGGGTGAATTTCCGGGACAAAATATGGAAGTAAGCTATGGCGAAGGCATTTTTGTGGGTTACCGCTATTTCGACAGCTACAATGTTGAACCCGCTTTTGCATTTGGACACGGGCTTTCATACACAACCTTTGTTTATAGCGATCTCTTTGCTGAAGACGACGAAGACACCATTTATTTGACTTTTAGCTTGAGCAACGAGGGCAAAACAGCCGGTGCTGAAGTGGTTCAGGTTTATGTAGCCGATAAAGAATCGAGTATTAAACGTCCTGAAAAAGAGTTAAAAGCTTTTACAAAAGTATTTTTGGAAGCCGGTGAATCAAGCACTGTAGAATTGCAGGTTTCAAAAGAATCGCTGCGGTTTTTTAACGAAGGAACCAACCAATGGGAGTTTGAACCCGGACAGTTCGAAATACTTTTGGGAAGTTCATCGCGCGATATTCGCCTTACTGAAACAATGAATCTTTAAAAGGTTAGAATTACATTAATCTTTTGCAGTCCCGGAAATCAGGTAAAAAATTGGTTTTTACCTGATTTCCGGGTTTTTCTTGCTTCTATGGAAACTGACCAGGTATTCCTGTTCGGTTTGTCCGGGAGTTGGAATTAGCTCAGCCTGGCGACCCAACGCGTGAAGGTCCATTAGCGTAGAATATCCGGCCAGACTAATAATCTGAGGGGTATTTTTCAAATAAAAACACATGTCGGGGGTCGATAAATGAGACACTTTGTTAAAGGTAATTTTATTATTCAATGCTTTTGTTTCAGGAAGTACTTTCCCGGGTTTTCCGCAAACCATTAAAACCGATTGCCGGTTCTTTGTAAATCGTTCTTCCATTTTTTTTTCAAAGCGACTGCGAAAAGGTTCGGGTCCGGAAATTAAAATCAAAACATCAGGTATAAAACCGGGTGGGGCATATTTTGCCGGTAATTTGTAATTGGTAAAGCGCGAAAGTGGCCCAATAAAGCGAACGTTTTTAGGCAGGTGCTTTCCATGCGATAACGCTCCTGAAAGACTGATTTCGTTATTTTCATAATCAGGAACCCAGCATTCGTCGAAACGGAAAATAAGCCAACGGGTAAATTGGTGCAGCAGCGGAGCAAAAATCCGCACCGGACGGGGAAGCTGAATAAATAGCTGATGCGTAATCAGTATGGAACTAATTTTTTTATTCCATAAACCATAGCGATTGTCAGTCACCACCTGAGTAATGGCATATTTACGGATTAGTATTTTTAGCTGGTAATGTTCCCAAAGAGAGGAAGCCAGAAAAAGAGGCATCTGCAAAAGCAAAAAGAAAAACAAACTGCCACCCGAGGAATAGCGCATGGAATATGTTTTAAGGCTTAAAGAGGTAAGCTGTGGAAATTCCTGTTTCAGAAAATTAAGCGAAGCGCCATTACCGGCTAGCAAAACCTGGTGTCCTGCGTTTAAAAAACCACTGATAAGTGGCACGCAGCGGGTAGCATGTCCCAATCCCCAATTTAAAGGAGCAAGCAAAATGGTTTCTCTTTTTTGCATCGTTTACAAAGATAATTTTAAAATGCGCGGGTTTATAACACCCCATCTATAATTATTAATCAACGATACGATTGATTAATTTTGTGTTGATTTTATGATTTAAGTCATTTGGACAAATGGTGGATAGTATTAATTTTGAGCGCGTTAAACAAACAACAAAATATAATGGCCTGTATGGGTTTCAAACATTCATTCGGGCCTCTGAACAACAGAAGATAGAATCGTTTACCTAAATAAATTTGGAATGAGAACAGATGCATTTAAGTGGAAAGAATCGTATAGTGTGGGATTATCCTCTGTTGATAAACAACATGAAAAGTTCCTGTACCTGATAAATGAGTTGGGCGATTGTATTACCGACAAAACCTACAAGGAGAAAGGACAGCAGTTGTTTTTTGCCTTGTTGCATTTTGCCGATGAATATTTGCTAAAAGAAAAAATGCTGGCAAATCATATTGAAGGACTCGACTATTCATACTTCAGGGTTAAGCACAATGAGTTCTTAGGGAAATTACGCGAGTTTAAAGACAACTACAATCACGAAGCTTCTGAGGCTTTATTTATTGATCTGTATAATTATTTGAAAAAACTGTATCCTGAATTTCTTGCTCATTATACCCCTTCGTTAATTAAGATTTTAAAGGAGAATGGGATTGAATAGTAAGTTGATGGCCAGAAAGAGTTAAAGAAATCAGATAGTTCTACCTTATTAGAGTCAGAGAGCCGCGTTATGCGGCTTTAGTTTTTTAAACCAGTCGCGTAACGGTTGATTCTTTAGTAAGTGTTTGCTTTTTAAAGTTGAAAGCTTCAATCAATAATACGCCAGGTTTTTTGCCCGGATCAAAACTTCCCAGTTCCTTTTCAAAGCCTAAGGCTTTGGCACCATTCAGAGTGGCCCAGCTCAGCAGTTCATTAAACGACAGTCCAGGAACATGCTCCAGCAAGGTCTTTATTTCATCAAAAATGGAAAGCTGGCGATTCGATGCCAGACTATCGGTTCCCAGGCATAAAGTAAAGTCCATGTTCATTAATAAATCAACAGGGGGTAATTTGTTTTCGATATACCGGTTTGAATTGGGACAGAGCGCAAGAAATATTTTTTGTTTTTCTTCATCTGGCAAAATTTGAAGATTCTGCATTTCTTCGGGTGTCATATAAATATTATGAACCAAAAGCAACTGATTTACCATGGGGTGTTGCAAAAGCAAACGCAGCTTCTCAGTAGAGGCATAACTACTTTCTTTTGGATGTTCCTTAAAATGAATCATCAGGGTTTGAGGAACACGCAAGTTTTCCAGTATTAGAATAATCAATGCTGCGGGTGTTCCATAAAAGGAATGCGGAACAAGCGATGCTGCCAGTTCTTTTTTTTTAAAAGCATCGTGCAAAAGATTACCCATTTCCAAAATCGACAGATTGCTTAGGTTGGCAGCTGAGAAAAGTTCAATAAAACTGTGGCTTTTAATGGGTGAGCTTACTTTAAAGTTCAGGGTGTGTTGTGTATTTACCACATCGCCCAAACCATTAATTCCCCGGCTCCACATGTAGCGGAGCGCTTGTTGAATAGCCCCATGTACTTCCGATTCAGGAGCTTCACGTAATTTGGGTACATTTTCTAAAAATGCGGCTAATCCTTTTCCTGCTTCAAGTTTACCCTTCAGATGTGATAATTCTAAATGACAATGCACATTCACAAAACCGGGAATAAGAATTCCACTGTAATATTCAAGTCCTGAAATCTCGCGAAGGGTTTCACTACCGCCACAAACCTCCAGAATCTCACCTTCATCTGAAAGAATCAGATAACCATTTTTAACCGGAGGACCTGAAACCGGAAAGATATAATTAGCGGCTATTTTTCTCATTTTTCTTTTGGTATTGGTAGATTATTGGTGTATCACCTGCTGAAGTACTGAAGCTATTGTTATTTTTGTTTTTAGGAGCTTTACTTAAATAAAGCCCGCAGTTAACACAGGTTGAACTGTAAGCATTGCGTGTTTCGCCACAAGCCGGGCAAACCGATGGGTTTTTGAGCCAGACTTGTTGTTTTCTCCAAAGCGCTGGTTCTCCCCAATCCAGGTTGGCATGAGCAAGGTTCAAAAGTTTTGCCTTTATAGTGCTCAGCGTTTTATGAAGGTTTATTATATAGAATGCTAACCCGGCAAGAATTATTGTAATGGCTAACGAAACCGCATTGAACTGAATCAAGAAAATACCGATTGTCACAAAAAGTAATAAAGCAATGGTATTTTCAAACAGTGAAATACGTATGGTTATTTTGGGAGCAATGGGATCGGAAAAGTAGTATAACTTAATTTTAACCGGAAGTTTTGAAAGCGAAACGGCCGATTCAGCTACAATACCAAAATCTGTTATCCGGGCCTGAAAGTGTTCTACAATAGATAGTAAGTAGCTTTTTTCATCAAAATCATCGGGAGTATAAAAAACCAGTTCGTCGGTAAAAACAAATGGGAACTTGTTCCAAAACCTTGTTTGTTCCTGTGAAACCGGGCTTTTCATACGACAAAATTTTTTGTATTAAGCCACAGTTACCAGTTTATCTCATAAGTTACCAATTCTTTGCGGATAATAGCAGACAGGGTGTCGTAGGGATTGTTAATTTCCTGACGAATCAATCCAACCGAATCGGCATAATATTCTTTGGTGTTCCATTTATTAATTCCCAGCGTTTCCTTATATTCAACCACTACCACAACCTTTTTGTAAAGGCTGGAATCGTGAGCCAGGTAAAACGTATCGAGTTTGGCTATGGTCTTCCGCAAAACATCTTCTCCATTTACGTGATTCACAACCCATTCCGCGGTTACTGATTCTGCCAGTAATTTTTTTAATGGATATTCGGTCGACATTTGGGTTATCGAATATTCGTAAAGATAAACACCATCGATATAAGGAACCAGTTTTTCTTCGGACCAGGCCGATGAGTTAATATCGGGTTGGTAACTGTTGGGTTGGTAACCTGGATGAACCAATGAGCGCTCTCCGTTGGTGTATATCCACCAGGAACCGGGAAAGGCAGGGAAATAGGAGCGTGGATAAACGATATCAAGTTCTGTTTCGTCGGAACAGCTAATCAGAAATAAGGCCGCTGTTAAAAAAAGAATCAGTTTCTTCATAATGTTTACTTACCGGATTTATGTATTTCAATGGGCTTGTTGCGCAAAGCATTTATTACCAAGGCAAAGCCGGCTAAAACAAAAGGAATGCTCAGCACCTGTCCCATGTTAAGCTGCATGTTTGCCTCAAAGGCAACCTGGTTTTCTTTTACAAATTCAATTAGAAAACGGGCAGTAAACAACAGAATTAAGAAAATGCCAAAGATTAATCCGTGCCGATTACTCTGCCAGGTTTTCCGGAATATGGCCGAAAGCAATCCAAAAATAAACAGATAGCTCAGTGCTTCATAAATCTGGGTTGGGTGTTTGGGAACCGTTTCACCTCGCAATTCAAAAATAAAACCCCAGGGCAAGGTGGTTTCGTGTCCATAGATTTCTGAATTCATCAAATTTCCCATTCGAATGAAGAATCCAGCCAACGCTACCGTAATTACTACGCGGTCAAATATCCACAAGTAATTCTTTTTATGCTTGCGGACAAAAAAGTATAGGGCAATTAAAATACCAACAGCTGCACCATGACTGGCCAAACCGCCATGCCACACAAACAGAATCTCGAGCGGGTTTTTTAAATAGTAGGCCGGTTCATAAAACAGGCAATGTCCCAAACGAGCACCAATTAGTGTTCCAATAAACATATACATAGTCAGGCTATCGAGCACATCCTGTTTAATACCTTCGCGCTTAAAATATTTTAGCATAAGGTAATAACCGGCAACAAACGAAAGGGCAAAAAACAGGCCGTACCAACGGGGACCCCATCCTCCGATGGTGAAAATTTCGGGATTTACATTCCAATGAATATATTGAAGCATCATAATTCAAGTGTTTTTATGCAAAGTAAGGAATTATAATACATATTTCAGCATAAAATTACACGGTTACCTTCAATTTGTACAAGTTAGATAATAGCAAACATTCGTTACTAAAGCATTATTTTATCTACCATTAAAGGCTAGGGGTAAAAGGGTTTTTATACCAAAACAAAAACAGATTTTCAAAAAATAAATATTTGTATTAGTTTTGGTTGTTCAACAAACAAGGGTTTAGAGCAATGCATGAGGCTTGCTCTTAGAAACTCAAATTTTTTTTCAACCAGATTTTAACTGAGAAAAACAGGGTTTGATTTGAACTAAACCTTTTAAAATGAGAAAAATACTAGTCATCATACTGTTAACGGCCATTACACAACTGGTATTTGCATCGGGCGAAATTGTACTGAAAGGAGTTTACCAGGGAAAAAATCTTTACGTTATGAATCCTTTCGCCTCATCAGGTGTAGGTTTTTGTGTGATTGAGGTAACAGTTAACGGTCAGTTGACTACCGATGAAATTAACTCCAGTGCGTTTGAAATTGATTTAAGTATTTTTCAATTTTCAGTAGGCGATAAGCTAATTGTTAGCATCAAACATAAAGACGGATGCACACCTAAGGTTATTAATCCTGAAGTATTAAAACCACAAAGTACATACAACGCAAGCAATTTAAAGGTTTCGAGCGATGGTATCCTTACCTGGTCGACCACTGATGAGAGTGGTTCACTTCCTTTTATTGTGGAACAATTCCGATGGAATAAATGGGTTAAAGTTGGCGAGGTGGAAGGAAAAGGGTCTGCAGGAACCAATACTTACGCCGTTGCCGTGCAACCGCATAGCGGCAACAATCGCTTTCGTATCAAACAAATCGATTTTACCCGCAAACCCCGTTACAGTAAAGAAGTTAGGTATCGCTCCATGGAGCCTCCTGTAACCTTTTCACCGGCAAAACCAACTACAGAAATAATCTTTTCGCGCGTAACCATGTACGAGATTTACGACTATTATGGAAATCTGGTTGAAAAGGGTTTTGCTGCTCGGGTTGATATCAGTAAATTGCCTAAAGGCGATTACTTTTTGAATTATGGCATTAACACCGAAACATTCAAGAAAAAATAACAATACTTCGGGTAAATTTTTTGGGCCGTTACAAAAAGTACTCGTAAAAATTACCATTTCGCGGTATAACCAGCGTTTCAATTCCTAATGCAGCTGCAGCATCGGCATTCTCACGGGTATCTTCAATAAACAGCGTTTTTTCGGGATCTAATTGTTGTTCAATTAGAACCTGGCGGAAAATTTCGGCATCGGGTTTTATCAGACCCATCTCGTGCGAAAGGTAAGTGTGGTGAAATAAATCAGAGAAACTTACGCCATACTCTTGCTCTAGTTTTTTACTGAAAAAAGCATAGTGTATTTGGTTGGTATTGCTGAGTAAAAACAAACGATGTTTTTTTTTAAGCCACTGAATACGCTCAATGCGTTTGGGCTTGTAATCAATTAACATGGCATTCCAGGCGCGATCAAAAGTAGCATCATCAATTGTTTCATCCAGTTTTTGGTTGATAAGCCCTCGAAGTTCGGCAGCAGTTATTTTTCCGGTTTCAAATGTTTCAAGCAAGCCGCTATTTATAACTTGCTGAATACGTTCTTTCGGGGCAAATTTTCCAAAAGCATTCCAGGTACGTTCCGGATTTATGTCAAGTATCACGCCGCCAAAATCAAAAATTAGCGAGTTGAAAGCACTTAGGTTTATCTTCATCAGAAACTTTATTTAAGATGCAAATATAGGGAAAGAAATGATTTTAAAAACGACGGTTATTACTGACTGGTTATTACTGAATAATGCTGTATTTTATTTCATTTTTTGTTTTTTATTGAAGGTGAATTCCCGTTTGATAAACTTATGAATTTCATTAAATTTGCCCCCTATAATTAAATTTTGTGACGATGATTCAAAAAATTAAAGAGCTGCTGGAACAAACCGAGTCATTTACCATTTCATCGCTCGATGAACTGGAGCAGTTCCGATTAAAATACCTGAGTAAGAAAGGCGAGATTGCGCAAATGTTTACCGATTTTAAAAATGTACCCGCTGAATTGAAAAAAGAAGTAGGTCTTGAAATTAACCGGCTGAAGCAAAAAGCTCAGGAAAAATACGACCACTTAAAGGAATCGTTCGAAGAATCGTCGGTAAGTTCAGAAAACAGTGATTTAACCCGACCGGGTGAGCCACTTGAGTTGGGTTCACGACATCCCATTTCCCTGGTTCGAAACGAAATTATCAGCATTTTTAACCGCCTCGGATTTACCGTTGCCGAAGGCCCTGAAATTGAAGACGACTGGCACGTTTTTACTGCATTGAATTTTCCGCCTGAACATCCGGCACGCGACATGCAGGATACCTTCTTTATTGATAAGGGAAACGAAATTGTTTTACGCACACATACTTCAAGCGTACAGGTACGTGTAATGGAAAACACCCAACCGCCCATCCGAAGCATTTTCCCGGGAAGGGTATTTCGCAACGAGGCCATTTCGGCCCGGGCGCATTGCATCTTTCATCAGGTTGAAGGGCTTTATGTGGCCGAGAATGTTTCGTTTGCCGACTTAAAACAAACCCTGCTTTACTTTGCCAAAGAAATGTTTGGTGAGAAAACACAAATACGCCTGCGTCCATCATATTTTCCGTTTACCGAACCATCGGCCGAACTCGATGTGTCG
Organism: Salinivirgaceae bacterium; assembly: GCA_050251815.1. Classification (GTDB taxonomy): domain Bacteria; phylum Bacteroidota; class Bacteroidia; order Bacteroidales; family SZUA-534; genus GWE2-40-63. Next base: position 110,284 of record JBFWMB010000002.1, read on the forward strand.
TGTTCTATTTGTGGAGGAAAAGGTTGTAATGTATGTAAATATACCGGTTGGCTCGAGATACTGGGATGCGGAATGGTTGATCCCAATGTATTGGAACGGTGCGGTATTGATAAAGATAAATATACCGGATTTGCCTTTGGAATGGGCATAGAGCGTATTGCTATGCTAAAATACCAGGTGAAAGATTTACGCCTTTATTTTGAAAACGACATCCGGTTTTTACAGCAGTTTAAATCGGCCTATTAGTTTAAAAAAAAAGACCTGCACTAACTATTAGGCGGGTCTTTTTTTTGTTGTATTATAGTTGTTGTTGTTTATTTCGAACTGGCTTTGTAGCGAGCTTCAACTTTGTTCCAGTTAACAACCGACCAGAAATTATCAATATAATCGGCACGTTTGTTTTGATACTTTAAATAATAAGCGTGTTCCCAAACATCAATTCCTAAAAGTGGAGTTCCGCTTACCGATGCTACAGGCATCAAGGGGTTATCCTGATTTGGAGTTGATACAATGCTTAATTTTCCATTGGCAATTACCAACCAGGCCCATCCTGAACCGAATTGTCCTAACGCGGCTTTTTTAAACTCAGCTTTAAAAGCATCTAAACTACCCCATTGGGTAACAAGCGCTTTTCCCAAGTCTCCTCCAGGTTCGCCACCTGCATTGGGAGCCATGCTTTCCCAGAAAAAGGTATGGTTCCACGTTCCTCCGGCGTTATTACGAACACCTGCCGGTGTGTTACCATCAATTTTGGTGATTAACTCATCGATACTCATTTTTTCGAACGCGGTTCCTTTAGCAGCATTGTTTAAGTTGGCCACATAGCCAGCATGGTGCTTGCTGTAATGAATCTCCATGGTTGCGGCATCAATGTAAGGTTCTAAATCGCTATACTTATAAGGTAGTTCCGGTTGTGTAAATTGTGCTAAACTTGTCATACTTAATACTATTAAATAAATACTTACTATTGTTTTCATGTTAAAATCAGATTAAAAAATCGTTTAATACTATTCTTTTGTTTACCCAAACGATTCAGGACAGGTTTTGTTCGATAAAAAATGTTAACAAAAAGTTAATGGGGTAAACTATTGTCATCCGGCTGCTATTTCACAGCTTTTAAGACTTGGGGTGTAACGGAAAAAAATTCGAAACGTCTTTGAGCTGTTATAAACCTTTAAATTAAAACAACGTGATGACAAAAGCAGCTACTTTATTGGTATGGATAAGCTTTGTATTCCAATTAAATGCAGCCAGTTTAAAGCGGGAGTACGTAACTCAAAAAACCGAAAATCAAATACTTGTTGACGGTCAACTGAACGACGAAGCTTGGCAAATAGCCAATTGGAAAGAGGGATTTACCATGTATTATCCTTACGACAACAGAACACCTTCGCAAGCCACACAATTTGCCATTCTCTACGACGATAATTTTATGTATGTGGCCATAAAAGCTTTCGATGATGAACCCGAAAAAATAACTCGTCGTATTACCCGCCGTGACAAGCTGGATGGCGACTATTTGGGAATTCAGTTCGACAGTTATAACGATAAACAAACAGCCTACTGTTTTAGCGTAAGTGCTGCTGGAACCAAACAGGATGTCTATATTTCAGGCGATGGCGACAAAAGCGACGATTCCTGGGATCCTATCTGGTGGGCCGAAACCCGTGTTGTGGAAGATGGTTGGACTGCTGAAATGAAAATTCCTTTTTCGCAATTAAGGTTTGTTAATTCTTATGAACAAACCTGGGGAATTCAGGTAGAGCGTTACATTCACCGACTCGAAGAAAGTTCAATGTGGCAGGCCAAAAAGCGAAACGACCCGGGATGGGTTCATCATTTTGGTGAAATGTCGGGAATTCATAATATACAGCCTAAACGTACCTTCGATTTGTACCCTTATGTAGTTGGCAGCCTTTCGAGTTATGAAAAGGATGAGGATAATCCTTTTGCTGACGGAAGCGATTGGAAAGGAAATGTAGGGCTCGACGGAAAAGTTGGTCTAACCAATAACCTTACTCTTGATTTTACCATTAACCCAGATTTTGGACAGGTTGAGGCGGATCCATCAACGGTAAACCTTAGTGGTTTTGAGCTCTTTTTTCAGGAAAAACGTCCATTTTTTATCGAAGGAAGCAATATTATTAATTTCCCTTTGATGATTGGTGATGGGGATCTGGCTTTTGAGAACATGTTTTACAGCAGGCGAATTGGCCGCAGACCTCACCATAATCCTGACACAGTAAATAATGATTTTGCCCGGATTCCCGATAACACCACCATTCTTGGAGCGGCTAAGATTACCGGGCGAACTGAAAATGGTCTCAGTATTGGAATTATGGAGAGCTTTACCGCTAAAGAACGCGCTGAAATCCGTTACAACGACACGGAAACTCGCTATGAAACCGTAGAACCTGCTACCAATTATTCTGTGATAAGCCTGCAAAAAGATTTTGGTGGAGGAAACACCCTACTGGGAGGCATGCTAACAGCTACTAACGAGAGTGTAAAATAAACTGTGTCAATAAAAAATAATTATTAAATTGACATAGTATGAAAGAAGAAAAGTTTGATTTCGAAGCCTTTAAAAGAGAGGCTATTGAAAAATTAAGAAACAAAGAACCCCT
>JBFWMB010000003.1:0-108539 GCA_050251815.1 Salinivirgaceae bacterium
TCCGATCTAATAACATGCAAATCAGGTGCATTCCTTACGTATTTTAGCTTTCCATATTTTTCTTCTGTTTTCTTAAACCATCCAAAAAATAAAAACAGTGCATTTTCGCCTATTCCCTTATTTTCAAGGTGTGTTTGTGCACCACCCGATTGCCCAAATAATCCGTTCCAACCGGAATCACGCTTTACTGTATCCTTCCTGATATCGGGATCTAAATGGCAAAAAGTCTGTTCATTTATTTGCTTATTGTCTTTTAATTGCCTGATGATTTCAAAGTACGACTGTCCCTTATATAAAATATCAGTAAACCGCGTAGGTTGAATGTTATTATACGGTATTGGCAACGACAATAAAGTTCCATCAGGTAAAATAGGACTTGCTTGTCCTCCATAGCTGGAATCAAAACCTTTTCGACTAAGTATAATTTTCATGAATCAAAATATTAGTATCTCCATTCTTTCAATGATTGAACAAAACGATTACTCAAGTCATCCGTCATTGTGTTTAAAAGCTCAATAATTTCCTCAAAACAAATAAAAATCTCCTTTTTGCTGTCGGTTGTGGGTTGAATATAAATAACGGATATTTTATACAGATTACCGATATTTAAATAAGCATTTTTCGTTTTTTGTAACCACCCCAGGTTTTCCAATTCCGTAAAAAGACATTGGTATTTCACTTTCTGTCGGGTAGCCTTATATATTTTCAGCAAGCCATCAATTAAACCAGGAATATTTAATTTCTGCGCTTTGAGTAAATAATCATCCTGGGTTTGGCGTCTGGAGCGCATGTCGGTTTTTAATTCAATCAGTAAAACTTCTTTTTTTGATTGGTCAACAGCTACATAATCAATCTTTACCGATTTATTGTCATTTTCATCCGGGTAAATACTTCCCCGGTGCACCGGAAATTCAGGAATAATTGCATCGGCATTAAACTGGTATTTATGCCACAGTATATCCTTTAAATATAAGGCAAAGAAAATATCAACCCTGCGCTCTAATTGATAGTTTGGGAAATGTCGCCATTTATCGAGCAAGTCAAACAATTGGTTTATTTGATTCATGAGGCAAGGTTTGATAAATTATTTTTAAAACTAAACACATTTTACAGTAAAAACAAATATTAATTAATCTGAAACTTTGTGCTTTTTGCGCAAATAGCAGAAATTTTAAGTGATATTTTCCGCAAAATCAACGCTCGTTGGCCGCTCCTTGGGCGTTGAATACTAAAGTTTTGCGCAATTATTGCATTTTTGTATAACAATCCCGTTTTTAGAAGTATAATAAGAGTGCTTTAGCGACTATTTTATTCGAATTATGGCAGGAAAACCTGTTAAATGCGCAAAAATCAATATTGTTATCTGGGAATCTGTGCAAACATAGATTTTTGATTGAAATTAATTCGGTAAATCAACGATCGTTGGCCGCTCCTTGTGCGTTGAATATTAAAGTATTGCGCAATTTTTGTGTTTTTGCATAACAATCCGGTTTTTTGAAGTTTAATAAGAGCGGTTTAGCGACTATTTTATTCGAATTATGTCAGGAAAACCAGTTAAATGCGCAAAAATCAATATCGTTATCTGGGAATCTGCGCAAACTTAGATTTTTGAATGAAATTAATTCGGTAAATCAACGATCGTTGGCCGTTCCTTGTCCGTTAATTATCAATCAATTAGAATTGATGCAAATTTCTAATTTCAAGCAAAGCGGATTCCGCTCGTTGGCCGCTCGTTGGCCGTTCCTTGCGTGTTGAATACTAAAGTATTGCGCAATTATTGCGTCTTTGTATAACAATCCCGTTTTTCGAGGTCTATTAAGTGCGCTTTAGCGTCTATTTTATTCGAAATATGGCAGGAAAACCAGTTAAATGCGCAAAAATCAATTCTGTTATTTGGAAATCTGCGCAAACTTAGATTTTTGAATAAAATTAATTCGGTAAATCAACGATCGTTGGCCGTTCCTTGTCCGTTAATTATCAATCAATTAGAATTGATGCTAATTTCTAATTTCAAGCAAAGCGGATTCCGCTCGTTGGCCGCTCCTTGCGCGTTGATTATTAAAGTTTTGTGCATTTATTGCGGTTTTGTATAACAATTCCGTTTTTCGAGGTCTAATTAAGTGCGCTTTAGCGACTATTTTATTCGAATTATGGCAAAAAAACAGTTGATTGCGCAAAAATCACATTGGTGATTTAGGAACCTGCGCAAACTTGGATTTTTGAATGAAGCTATTTTGGTAAATCAACGATCGTTGGTCGCTCCTTGCGCATTGAATACTAAAGTATTGCGCAATTATTGCGTCTTTGTATAACAATCCCGTTTTTCGAGGTCTATTAAGTGTGCTTTAGCGACTATTTCATTCGAATTATGGCAGGAAAACCAGTTAAATGCGCAAAAGCCATTTTAATAATTTAGAAAACTGCGCAAACTTAGGTTTTTAAATGAAGTTATTTCGGTAAATCAACGATCGTTGGCCGATCCTTGTCCGTTAATTATCAACCAATTAAAATTGATACTAATTTCTAATTTCAAGCAAAGCGGATTCTGCTCGTTGATTGCTCGTTGGCCGTTCCTTGAGCGTTGAATATTAAATATTTATGAAAAAGTATTTTGAGTCTGTTTTTAAAAGCTGAATTGTAGCAATCAGGTTGGGTTTTATTGGATTAGGCGCTAAAGTTTAAATTACTCCAGAAAAAACGCAAAAGTGTATCGATAAAAATAGAATATGCGCAAATCAGCGTTAAATTTAGTGAAATTTTCCGCAAAATCAACGATCGTTGGCCGATCGTTGGCCGTTCCTTGTGCGTTGAATATTAATGTTTTGCGCAGTTATTGCGTTTTTGTATATCAATCCCGTTTTTTGAGGTCTAATAAGTGTGCTTTAGCGACTATTTCATTCAAATTATGGCAGGAAAACCAGTTAAATGCGCAAAAATCAATATTGTTATCTGGGAATCTGCGCAAACTTCGATTTTTGAATGAAATTAATTCGGTAAATCAACGATCGTTGGCCGTTCCTTGTCCGTTAATTATCAATCAATTAGAATTGATGCTAATTTCTAATTTCAAGCAAAGCGGATTCCGCTTGTTGGCCGCTCGTTGGCCGCTCCTTGAGCGTTGAATACTAAAGTTTTGCGCAATTATTGTGTTTTTGTATAACAATCCCGTTTTTAGAAGTCTAATAAGTGCGCTTTAGCGACTATTTTATTCGAATTATGGCAGGAAAACAGTTGAATGCGCAAAAATCACATTGGTGATTTAGGAACCTGCGCAAACTTGGATTTTTGAATGAAGTTATTTCGGTAAATCAATGTTCGTTGGCCGATCCATGTGTGTTGAAAAAAAGTATATTACAACATATTATTAATAATGAACAATTGCACTAAATACCCAAATTCAAATCAACTTTCAATTACAAAGCTATAAAAGCCTAAAACTTTTTTTTAAATTTGCTTTGCAGGTATCGCCGGTTGGAAAACTGCTTTAAAAGCAAGTACCTTTGGGTTGCCTGCATTTTTCATTTAGTCACATCATTATAAAAATGTGCAATTTTTAGTTTTTAATATGATTCTGCTTATCCAAGTTTTATAAGAGGAATTATCAGCAATCATACGCAATATATCCTTTGATTTACTGCCTCCTAAATTGGATATAAGATCGACTCTAGCGTCGAATTGAAATATTTATCTAATTTAATATTTGGGGTTATGCGCTAAAGTTTAAATTACCTCTGAATAAAACGCGAAAGCATATAAATAAAATATAATTTGCGCAAATCAGCGTTTAATTAAATGAATTCTCCGATAAATCAACGCTCGTTGGCCGCTCCTTGTGTGTTGAATACTAAAGTTTTGCACAATTATTGCGTTTTTGTATTTATAATTCTGTCATTGATGTTCAGAAATTGCAAAATATTGGTTTGCCTAGTTAGATTTATGCAGGAAAACCAGTTAAATGCGCAAAAGTCAATTTTGTTATTTGGGAATTTGCGCAAATTTGGATTTTGGAATGAAATTATTTCGGCAAATCAACGATCGTTGGCCGCTCCTTGCGCGTTAATTATCAATTAATTAGTTTTATGGTAGAATTCTTATTTTAGACTAGCGGGTTCCGCTCGTTGGCCGTTCCTTGAACGTTGAATTTCAGTCCTATATAAAAGTGTCCATTTTTGGATTAAGTGAATTAATTTGGGCTATCGGGTAGGGGTTTATTTGTGTTTAAGCGCTAACGTTGAAATTACTTCAGAATAAAACGAAAAAGTGTATCGATAAAAATAGAATATGCGCAAATCAGCGTTTAATTAAGTGAGATTTTCCGCAAAACCAACGATCGTTGGCCGCTCCTTGAGCGTTGAATACTAAAGTTTTGCGCGATTATGCGTTTTTGTATAACTTTCCGTTTTTCGAGGTCTATTAAGTGTGCTTTAGCGTCTATTTTAATCGAAATATGGCAGGAAAACCAGTTTAATGCGCAAAAATTACTTTGGAAATATAGGATAAAGCGCAAACCTAAATTTTTGAATGAAGTTATTTCGGTAAATACTTTTCTCTTTATGTGTACTTTAAATAAATTTTTAATTGAACCTATGTTACCCACCTTACCCTAAAGTTTATTAAGGGTAGGGTAGGTAAGAGAAAAATTCTAAACTACTACGTTTTGTATTTCGATAAATCTATTCCTTTTTTGGGAGAGACGGCCCAGCAATAAACACCATTCTTTTTTCCTTTTATAAAGTGATGTTTCTTTAGTAGTTTACCGATTATTACGTTGGAACTATTATTAAGATTTAAGGGAACATAAAAAGCAATTCTTTCTAAAACTTGAGAAGAGGTTAAAAAATATTCCGCGATATTCCATTCAATAGGTTCAAAATAAAGCAGCAGGGAATCTTCTTCAATGGTACGTACTTCAAATTCTTCGTTGTTTGCGCAAATCTCAATAATTTCGTCATTATCGAAATGGAATTTATATCCTGAACGAAACAAAGATAAAGCCTGGGAATAAACCTTGTCAATATCAACCTCATGTTGGTAATCTATTTCTAAAGATTCAAAAGTTAAGAATCGCCTGGAACCGGTTGAGTCGTTCAAAAATTGATGGGTATTTACTGAACCCATGAAAGAAGCGCGTCTCACAAGAGTCTCATTGTATTTTCCATACGCTTTGCGCATATTGATAGCCGATTTTGTTATCATTTCTTTTAAACTGCCTATTTCTGACCTATTGAGATTCTCCAATTCGTCTAAATTTATTAGCATGCATTGCGATAAATAGATTAAAGTATCTTTATTATTTGGGTTTATTGTTCCCGAATAGATATAGTCTTTTAATTGCCAGGGACATAATTTGAGCATCCAGGATGTTTTTCCAAGACCTTGTCCTCCAGAGAAGACTATAACAGAATGGTTTATTATTTTTGGTTCTAAAACGCCTGCAACTACAGCCACTAACCACTTTTTTAACGCTTTAATCCAAAAAGTCTGATTTGATGTTTTAACGGTTTGTGCTAATTGTGTAATGTAATCTGTTTTACCATCCCATGTAGGAAGTTGGTTAAAATAAGATTCGAATGGATTATATGGAGGACAAAAATCAGATCCTAAAATTGCCCTTAATGTAGTTTGCGTACATTTAATATTGCTTTTTAACAAATCACGTAATATGGAGTTTTCAATATAATCGGTTAACGGTTTAAAATCCTTTTCCGATTTTCGTTGCAATTCAACTTGTCCTGTCACCCGATTATACCGGAATTTAAAGCGACTATTTAAATAGGTTTCGATTTTATCAATCCGGTTTTTTGTTTTTTGCGGTTCTTCCACTAAGGATTCTTTATTTTCTGAATATGTTTTTCTAAATGAATCAACGCCAGCCATTTTAGCAAAATGAAAAAATGTTCCAATCTTGATTCCATGCCCGCTACTTTTCGTGCACTCAGTATATTGTTTGTCACAATTGGCTCTATTATATTCAATATGGTTTTTACTTATGCGATGAAAAAAATCACGCCCATTTTCGCCAAACTCATCACTTAATGCAAACCCGATAAGCACCCAATCATTATAATTGGGCGCTATATCAATTCTTTTTTGTTCAATTTGGGTTACTACATCATTTACCTTCTGAAAGGAATCCTTTTCTGAAGGTTTGTTTATATACTCCTTTGGATTAAATGCCATTGCTTAGGTATTTAGGATTAATGAATGCGCTTTTATCATGCGAAACATAGCAAGCCCTTGCAATATCCTTTCCGGATGTGTCTACTTTGAGCTTATATTTCTGAATTAGGTAGTTTCCTACTCCTTCAAAATACTCTTGATGTGTTGCTCTTTCTAAATCAATTTCAATTACCCACTTTAATCCATTTCCTGAAGGTGAAATAAAAAGTAATGCAGTTTCAAAAAGAGTGTCTTTTAGCAAGGTTTTTTTTACCAAATCCAGGTTTTCTAATTGATCGAAGTCAAAAACCAGCAATCCGGAGTGATTAATTAGCGAATTTCGATGTCTCTTTTCGAAAGTACCCGAAAAGGTGACGTAATCCAGGTTTTGAGCTTTGAATTTTTGCGCTTCTTTTTTGTCTGTAATTTTCCTTAATTCATTTATTTGAACTTTAAAATAATCGCCAATAATTACTTGGTACAAATCAACAAGCCCAATGTGTTTGTAAGGGATGATGTTTTTAATAGGCCTCCTGAAATAACTAAATATTCCAGACCTCTCTAGTATGTTTCTGTTATCACAGGTTCTATCTATATGTTTGTGATTTTTACTTAGACTGTCCATAGAGTTTGTTTTTTTAATTGATTTAAGTTTTTTAATTAAACCACTTCTATTAATGACTTCACTAATATGTTCAATGTGTGTCAAGCTTGTATTTTCCATTTTCAACAAGGTGTAAAATTCCCATTACCTGTTTTATCAGATTCATTGATAAGAAAATGTATTTGAATCAACTTGGGACGGGAAACCGGAAACAGCTATTCAGAAGCTGCTTCCAGTAGTTTTTCTATGTTTGATGATTTGTAATAGACCTTTTTACCAACTTTGGTAAATTCAACTTCGCCATTTGTGCGCATTTGCTGCAATCTCCTTTTACTAATATCCAGAATAGTGCATACTTCATCGGTTATTAGCCACTTTTCTTTAAGGCCATTGTCTTTTTTTGAAGCCAGTAGTTTTACATCTTCTGTTAAGGTGTCAATCTTACGAAGCAATTTATCGAACCTTAGTTCGTCTATTATTATAACAGGGTTACTCATTTTGCTTTAAATTTTAAGTTTTACAATTGCACCTGGCGCCTTATAGTGCGTTGATTATTTTGAAACAAATATGAGCATTATAGGTGTTTTTAATACATCATATTGATTGGATTATTATTGGAGGAAAACGTATTTTGTATTGGGAAAAATGGTGATATATACTTGAATACAAGCAAAATAAACTATATATTTTTTTGTGAAAAACTTGAAACAAAACTAGTCAACTTAACATATTCAGGGAAGTTTTTTGATTTTTGATTAACTATAATAAAATGTTTATATAACCCTTTTGCTACACCTTCTTTAGAACTCGTACCATTAATAGAAAAGTATCTATCATTAACCAAAGTTTTAAATTCTTCAATAAATTCTCCAGTAGTACCATCCCAAGAAAATACAGAATTAATTACAACTGACTCATGTCTTTCAAAATAAAGAAATTTATAATCTCTTAGAACAACTTTTTCTAAATTTATAGTTGATTCAATATAATTGAAGTCCTTTATCCTATTACCACTTCTATCGCATACCCTAAAGTGTTTAAATACTTCTGAAAAGATAACTCTATAATCATGGTTATTATGAATCCTGATTCTATAGTTTTGTATTAAATTAAAAATTTTTTCAAAAAAAGGTTTTATATCTTTAGGTACTATAATTATCTCTGGATTTAATTCTGAAATTGCATTCTTCTTAATAATGCCTATTTCGGTCAAAACAATGTCTAATTGATTTACATGACCTTTTTTTAATTCTAATAAGGAAAATTTTTTAAAATTGGCTTGAAGTTTATCATTTGTTATCAATTCTTCAAACAAGAATAACGCGGGTAGTTTTCTTAATAAATCCTTTTCGAAAAAATCCTTAATTATATCGATTATAAAATCATTACACAGATTAACAACTGTTATTCCTGCCAGTATTGAAATAAATAATCTACTGCCTTCATAATCTTGCTTGCATAGTTTTACAATATTAAAAATAGAATTATACATGTACTCTTTCTCTATTTGAGAATTTGAATCAGATTCAATAATTCCAATTATTGTATCTATAATATTAGTTAGCTCAGATTCTGCATAAAGCTCTTTTAATTCTTTTGGTAATTTTTCTATCTCCTCAGTTGAATATTCATATTTTATTTTTTTTTCAATATCCTCACCTTTATAATTTTTATAGGTAAGCAAAGAATAATTATTTCCAATATTAATTTTTTTCACGAGCTTCCCTCTTTCATGACGTGTTTTAAAACAATTATACCTATAAGATTCTACTTCCGAAATAATGTATTCCTTACCTAGAAGTTTAATCGATTGCTTTCTAGAACTTACTGCTGCATAAAATGCGACATTACATTCCTTTATTTTTGTCATGGCTTGAAATTGTGGGAATTCTTTGTGTTGAATAGAATCTATTATATCAATACTCTTGGCTATTTTTTCTAATTCTTGAATCATTCTATTTATTGAACCTATAAAAAATTCATAATTTTTAAATTCTAATTCGGCATAATTACTTAAACTCCAACCTTCAAATGGTGAATCTTCGGTGATAAAAATTTCTAAAGCATAATGATATCCTGATATAAAGCTGTCTGCGATATTATAAATCCGATTTAAAAGAAGTTTAATTTTAGATTGTAATAAAATATTGTTCTGCTCTTGCATTATAAAATCCCAAAGTTTACTTACAAAGCATTTTTCTTCTTTTTCTATTTCCACTTTAAAATTCACCTCATCCAAGCAGTTTTCGTCAGAAGATTTAATTTTTTCTAGTATTGATTCTAAGAACTCAAAATAGCCGGTTATTTTATGCATATTCATAATGAAATTTATGATTTTAAAAATACTTAATTATATTTGAACATTAGAGTTCTTTTTAACGCATTTTAGATATAAGTATTCTTGTATTTTTTGCCGAGGACTTTCAGCGGACTTGATTATTTTGATTATTAAGATATTGATAATATGCGGATTAGAGCGAAAGTTCATTTCCCTCTTTCTCCGCCAGGAGATATAAAAGCAGTTGATTCTTTAATCAGCTGCTTTTTTTATTCCCAAAGCCTATGAGCCCTCTCCTCTATTAATTCCTGGTATTCCGTTTTTTTATTTTCGGGTAAAAAAGATTCATTTATAAAATTTAAAACTGTTGGTATTGCTTTCTGAAATCTTTTGAAAATAGTATCAATTTGCTTCTGGTTTAATTTCATACTATTCGCTAAATTCAGAAAATCGTTTAGTTTAAACTTTCTCTTTTTACCATTCATGGTTAATGCCAACTCCTCCTGATCATCTTTTTCAGGTACAACCAACCGTGTTGACAATAGGTCGTAAGCCGGGGCCAATTGTGTTAATCCATCACCAAATTCAATCAACGAAAAATTTTTCAAATGCATATCTGCATTTCCTGTTAAGAACGAAAACAAAGTCAATTCAAAAAACACCTGCGCATCAAACAATGGATTTGAGGAATATTGCATGATTATTTTTCCCACTTGTTCCATGGAACCTTTGTATTTGTCTTCGGTCAATCGCTCACTTAATTGGCATAAATCTTCCATGGGTAATTTTTGTGCTCCAACACGGTCTATTCTTTTTGCAATATAGGCCAGTTCTCCGGATTTAAGCTTAATTAATGAATGGGGCACAACATTGACCTTAAAAAGACTTGCTAAATGCATCGTCAAATCCTCATTCTCTGGTAAATTGGCATATTGTTTTGTTGGTGGTTTCAAAATGTAATTTCCCAAGACACCAACCAGGGTCAATCGATGTTTTTGTCCCCTCTTTGGCTCAAAATGAAATGACAGTTTAGCCTGCACTCCTGGCACAGCAACTTGGTTCTGAACAACTTTATGCGCCAATTCATCCATTTGATTTAATGAATATTCCAATACAGGAGCTTGAGCTGTACCAAATATCTTTTTTGAGCATTTTACATGGAAGTTATCCTCGTCCTCATTCAAAGCTTGATAACAATATAAACATTTATCACTCATGGTCTTTTTCATTAAATGGTACAACAGAAACAGCTCCGATACAATCTTTACAACAAGCTAAAAGTAATCCCATTCGATCATTGGCTTTCAATTTCCAATTATCTAGAGCTACATCTAATAACCAACCTTCCGGAATTAATCCATCAAAAAACGGGAACATGGTTTTTGATATGTATGGAATTTCTGAAATTGGTAAGGTTTTACTAATTGGCCACTTTTGTTCTCTCGACAAGTATTCTTTATCATAGGAGAAACGATACCCCATTTCAGTCTCTTCAATAACACCTGCTAAATAATCCTTATAAAAAACGCTACCTTTTCTATTCATTGCTCATTAGTTTTGATTCATCAGGATGAAATTTAATTTTTAAGGAATAATGCCTGCCTGGTCGGCAGACAGGGAATTCGCATGTTAAGTTTTGTAAAGATTTGTCTTAAGACTCCTTTATCATGCTCGTTTCAACCGGAGCTAACTCATGGCCAAATAAAGCTAATACTTCATTTACTTTGTCCATCCGTAAAGTTCCTTTTCCTTGTTCCATATCGCGAATAAAACGCAAACCAACGCCGGCACGTTCTGCTAAATCTTGCTGTGTCAATCCGAGTTGTTTTCTACGTTGTTTTACAAATTGTATTAAGCTAAGCATATTTTATACCTTTTAGGGTATAAATATAATAAATATTTTAATATTATACCCGATATGATATAAATATTTTTAGATCAACGAAATTATACTCTAAAGGGTATATTATTAACAAAAAGAAGAATAAATATTTAATAAAGGTCTAAGCGATTTTTATAATTTTCGCTTAAAAGAACTATAGTTGAGCAATAGAGTTCTTTTTAAGGTATTTTGGATAGAAGTAATTGTGCTTTTTTTGCCGAGGACTTTCAGCGGACTTGATTGTTTTTATTTTTAGCAGAATGCTAAAAAACGAATAAAAGCCGACCCTGGAAACGGAGTTGGCTTTTTTTATTTATATGCTCTGTTTTCATTTAATTAAAGTCGATTGCTATGAAAAACTTAATTGAAGTATTACCCGGGTAAGTTAACATTACTGTAACTAAAATTGATTTAATGGAGTTTGTAGATTGTTTATTAAAATGATAATTCAAAAATTTTGATTAGCAAAAACTAAAAAGCCAATACCAGGCAGTGTATTATAATTTATTTTTATTTTTGCAATCTGGAGAGGTGCCAGAGTGGTCGAATGGGGCGGTCTCGAAAACCGTTGTCCGCTCACGCGGACCCAGGGTTCGAATCCCTGTCTCTCCGCAGCAGAAGGCTTATCAAGTTGTTGGTAAGCCTTTTTTTGTTGCACTTTATTTTGCTTAAGTACAGGGATGAGAACTGGGTTCGACCCAGAAAACAAAGTTTCTGACTCAAGAACAAACCATTCTTTGATATTTTATTATTAATTATTTGTTCAATACCCTTTGTTAATTCACATAGTTTTCCCTTACAAGCTTATAAAACATGTTCATTAGCTTACCCGAACACAGAAGTTTTTAAGCAATAAGCCCTTCTTTTTTCATGCGGGTAAGTATTTCTTCCATCTGATACGAACTATTTGGAAGAAGCCAATTGGGGCACTTACCCGTTTTTTCCGAAACAATATACCGTTTGCACTCTTTGTATTTTGTTGTTGATCGGCAATACAAATTTTTATAGGTTTCGGCCGATTCCTGGCGTTTTAATAAGTTGCCGTTAAATAGCGGACACTTTGGAGTTTTAGGACAAATATCCATAAGGTTACTTTTTAAAAGGGTTGATTTTGTTCTGACCCCTAAAGGTAAGATTTTATTGTGTATATTCTACAATTACATAATATTTTTTTTCCGCATTGCCACAACACTGCAAAGAAAATGCTCCATATTTTAAACCGCGCATTCATTTATTGTGCGGAATAGGGAAATCAGAAAATGAATCCTGCTTCATAAACCAATAACAATTTTTCAATAAACATAAAAGCTACTAATGTTTGTTTATTTTGTAGATTTAAACGAAAATTAAAAGTTCACTATGGATATCCAGGAAATTGAAATGCGTAATCTCAGAATTGAAGATTACCAGCAACTAAAATCGTCGATGATAGAGGCCTATGAGCAGATGCCGGAATATTACTGGCGCGAAAATCACATAAAAACCCTGCTCGATAAGTTCCCCGATGGACAGATTTGCGTTTTGGTAAACGGAAAAATTGCCGGAAGTGCACTATCCATAATTGTTGATTACAACAAATTTGGCGACGAACATACTTACGAACAAATAACCGGAAACTATACCTTCAATACCCACGATCCCAATGGCGATGTGCTTTATGGAATAGAGATCTTTATTCACCCCGATTTCCGTGGTTTGCGTTTGGGTCGCAGGCTTTACGAAGGACGTAAGCAAATTTGCGAAAACCTGAACCTAAAAGCAATTGTAGCCGGGGGCCGTATTCCCAATTACAGCAATTATGCCCATGAACTGTCGCCTAAAGAGTACATTCAAAAAGTTAAACTCACCGAGATCCACGATCCCGTACTTCATTTTCAGTTGTCGAACGATTTTCACGTACGTAAAGTACTTAAGAATTATTTGAAAGGCGATAAGGAGTCGATGGAATTTGCCACCCTGTTGGCCTGGAACAATATTTACTATACCCAGAGTGAAAAACTAATAAATAATCCCAAATCGGTGGTACGGCTCGGACTGGTACAATGGCAAATGCGCACCTTTAATAACCTGGAGTCGTTATATGAGCAGATTGAGTTTTTTGTTGATGCAGTGTCAGATTACAAAAGTGATTTCATCTTATTTCCCGAGTTTTTCAATGCACCATTAATGTCAATTTACAATCACCTGAAGGAATCGGAAGCCGTACGTGAGTTGGCGCAGTATACCGAGCAGTTGCGCGATAAGTTTCTGGAGTATGCCATTGCTTACAATGTAAACATCATTACCGGAAGCATGCCTTACATGATTGATGAAAAATTGTACAATGTGGGTTATCTCTGTCGCCGTAATGGAACCTGGGAACAATACGAAAAGATACACATTACTCCCAACGAGCTAAGTTATTGGGGACTGTCGGGCGGAAACAAGCTTAGGGTTTTTGACACCGATGCCGGAAAAATTGGGGTCCAGATTTGTTATGATATTGAATTTCCCGAATTGTCGCGTATTATGAGCGATCAGGGAGTACAGCTTATTTTTGTTCCCTTTTTAACCGACACGCAAAATGGTTATACCCGTGTTCGCCGTTGTGCGCAGGCACGGGCCATTGAGAACGAATGTTATGTGGCTATTGCCGGTAGTGTGGGTAATTTGCCAAAAGTGAATAACATGGACATTCAATATGCCCAATCGGCCGTGTTTACTCCATCCGATTTTGCTTTTCCAACAAACGGCATTAAAGCCGAAGCCACACCAAATACCGAAATGACTTTAATTGTGGATGTGGATCTCGATTTGTTGAAAGAATTGCATTCACATGGTGCTGTAACCAATCTACGAAACCGCCGACTCGATTTTTATAATCTTTGTCTTATCGATAAAGAAAATTCGCGTTAAATCAAAGGGACAGTGATGTAAATACTGGCTGGTAAAATAGGATCAATCGGGGATTACTTTATCTGTAAGTCGGCACAATCGTTAATTTTCATTGATAGTTGCTCATTGTTTATTGCTTTTGTTCACTGGCAATTGAACTTTGGTTGTAAGCAGCGAGCTGAAGACTGTCGACAACTAACTTAACTCACTCACCATAACCTTGTACAAACTTTTTTTTCTTCCTTCATATTTGCTTCATGTTCAGTCCATAGATTTGCACTGTATGTTTTTAAAAAGTAGCAATTGAAAATAAATTTAAAACGGATGATTATGAAAACAGTAACAAAAAAAATCGGATTAGCAGTCCTGGTCTTACTGGGTATGTTTTTGGTTACCACCTCGTGTAACAAAGAAGAAACTTTGGATACTCCGGCATTAACCGCAAATGTGGATGGTGAATTGTACACCGCCGAAGTGTTCGACGAGATTGCTGAAATTGGCGACGAAGCCCTTGATTTGGCCGAAACAGGCGAAACAAATTTGAAAACAGGTGTCGTTTTTGGTTACAGTCGCTTAAGTGAGTGTGTTACAGTCACCAAAGTAATTACCGACACACTGATTACTACTACTATCGACTTTGGCGAAGTAAATTGTTTATGTAATGATGGACGCGAACGTCGGGGTAAAATTATCATGACTCACGAAGGTCACTATTGGGATGGAACCGTTTACATCGACTTTGCTTTTGACAATTTCTTTGTCGACGACAACCAAATAGTTGGCGAAAAACAAGTAATGCAAACCATTAACAACGATGGCAATCGCGAAAGTGTAATTAGCATTAACGGTAGCCTGATACTTGCCGACGGAAGCGGAACCATAAGCATAGTGGCAGAAAGAGTGCGTACCATTGTAGTAGGTTCTGATACAAAAACCAAACGCGATGATATCATCGAAACTACAGGTAATTCAACCGTTACGCTGGCCGATGGTACGGTGGTTACCACCGACATACTTTCGCCGCTGGTTCGCAAACACGAAATGAACTGCTTTATGTACATTGTTCAGGGAGTGCTGCAGATTGTTCATGGCGAAGAATCGCCCATCACTATCGATTACGGTAATGGCGAATGCGATAACCTGGCTACAGTAACTCAGGACGGCGTGTCGGTAGTAGTTGAATTACAACGAAAATGCAATAAAAGCATCTAAACCTTTCCGGGGAAAACCGTTGGTTTGTTTGTTCAAAGGCTGCTTCAATAGAATAAGGAGCAGCCTTTTTTAAAACTTAAAAATATGCATAATGAAAAAAATTACTGGAATATTTTTTATGAGTCTACTGGCTGTTAGTTTATTTGCTTCATCCCTAAAGCCAAATGAATCAAGAAAACCGGAAATAAGCAAAGAGCTTAAGCAAAATATGCAGCAGATTAAAAAACAAAAACAAATCAGAAAACACCTCAGCATGCAAAAACACGCGTATCAAAAGGCAGCTCGCAGCTTTATTGGCCGAAATGCGGCAGGATTGCGTATGCTAAAACTTAACAATCGTTGAACTTTCTGAGGTAATGCTTGTTTTGGACGAATAAACCAACGGTTAAATGAGCTACCTGCAAAAAGTTAAAATAGTTTCCAATCTACAACTTACCCAACAAGCTTATTTGTTGAGTTTTGCCAAATCAGAACCCTTTTTCCCGGGCCAAATTATTGGAGTTACCATAGACCCTGACATTCCGTTTCGCTTGTATTCTATTTGTAGCAGTCCTGATGCTGCACTCATTACCATTTTATTTACCCATAAAGAAGATGGAATATTAACCCCTCGCCTGGCAGCAGCAAAACCCGGCGACACGCTTTGGGTGAGCGAAGTTCAGGGAAAATTCCTGTTTCAGAACGAACCTGCCTGGTGGATTGCTACCGGCACAGGTATCGCCCCTTTTTATTCCATGTTTTTAAGTGGACAAAAACCACTTAGGCTGATTCAGGGTGGAAGAAAAACTGAAGATATCTACTTCAGAACCGATTTTGAGCAGTTAACTGAATACGTGAAATGCTGTTCGCAGGATGCAGGCGAAGGAATTTATGCGGGCCGCTTAAGCACTTACCTTGAATCGCTCAATGTCTTGCCCAAACAGATTAATTACTATCTTTGCGGCAATGCTGAAATGGTGGTCGATGTGCGTAACCTGCTTATTAAAAAAGGTGTAGGGTTTGAAAACATCATAACCGAAATCTATTTTTAATAATGAGCAAAGAAAAACTTTACGGAAAAACCCTGAGCCAACTTCAGGAGCTTTGTGCCAATCATAATTTACCGGGTTTTACAGCCAAACAATTGGCGCAATGGCTTTATCAAAAAGAAACTACTTCAATTGACGAAATGACGAATATTTCGTTGAAAAACCGTGAAGTTCTGGCCCAACACTATGAAGTGGGTTTATCGGCTCCTTTAAAGGTTCAGGAAAGTATCGACGGAACAAAAAAATATTTGTTTACAGCCCGGGGTGGTAATTTTATCGAAACTGCCATGATTCCTGATAAAGACCGGAAAACGGTGTGTGTATCGTCGCAGGTGGGATGTAAAATGGGTTGTTTGTTTTGCATGACCGGTCGTCAGGGTTTTCAATCGAATCTTTCGGCAGGAGAAATTCTGAACCAGTATAGGAGTATTGCCGAATGGTCCTCCATTACCAATCTGGTATACATGGGCATGGGCGAGCCCCTCGATAACCTGAGTGAGGTGTTGAAAAGTCTCGAAATTTTAACTGCCGATTGGGGCTATGCCCTAAGTCCTAAACGAATCACGGTTTCAACCATTGGAATTATTCCCGGTATGAAAGCTTTTCTTGAAAAAAGCAACTGCCACCTGGCTGTGAGCATGCACACCCCTTTCGACGAGGAGCGCAAAAGCCTGATGCCCATTGAGCAGGTATATCCCATTAAAGAAGTATTGCAACACATCAAAGATTTTGATTTTGGCTTGCAGCGCCGGGTTTCGTTCGAATACATAATGTTTAAAGATGTAAACGATACAGCAGCCCATGCTAAGGAACTGACCCGCTTGCTAAGTGGTATTCGCTGTCGTTTAAACCTGATTCGTTTCCATCCCATACCTGATTCGCCTTTATTGGGCTCTGACGATGCCACCATCATGAAATTTAAAGATGCACTGAATAAAAAAGGCATCCTGACTACTTTGCGCGCCTCTCGGGGGCAGGACATTTTTGCTGCTTGTGGATTATTGTCGACTAAAGAACTGGTTAAACGCCAGGATGGGGACTATTAATTCGTATTTATTGAGGCTTATTTCCTGGTTATAATTTGATTGAAACTTATCCTTTGCACTTTCTATTTATACTCTAGATCCCCTCTTTTTTTTAAGAATGCAACTCCGCTACAATCATTTTTTTACTGAAAACTGGCTGTGTTTGCACAGGTATTTTATTGCAAATATATTACGCAAACGATTACAAAACAAGTACTTGTAATTTATTTTATGCAAATTTTACGCAACGTTTGCATTAGTAGAACCTACAGTATTCCAGGCACTTGTAAAATGCAAATTATGTTAATTACAGACTATTTTCACAATTCTTTCCAAATACCCATAACATGCAATGGGGTTCAGGCGTAATTTTGTCAGTGAAATGTTTAACTAATATTTTAAACTATGAACAAATTAAAAATTAACGAGAAGAGCTTGATTAGATCAAGAGCGCTCACCGTATTGTTTAGCATGTTGATAAGTGCATTGCTATTGTTGCCTTTATTTACACACGCCAAAGGTCGCGAGAAAAGTAAAAACCCTGGTAAATTGTATATGCAGCCGCTGAACAAAGATTACCATGCTACAGTTACTATTGCTAATCTGGCTGAGGGAAAATATACCCTAACCATCGAAAGTGGTAATGGAATGAATGTGTATTACAACACTTTGTTGGAATCGCCTGAAAGTTTTTCTAAAGTTTTTGATTTCTCAAAACTTTCTGATGGAGATTACACCTTGCGTTTAAATAGTAAACAAGGAGTTATTGAACGACTTTTTACTATTAAAAACGGAAAAATTAAAGTGTACTACGAGGAAAAAGAAATACCGACTTTTAAGGCAATAGGTCAAAAAGCTGCTTTTATCATGCCAAATGCTTTGGGATTGAATTATTCCATTCGTATTTACAACGAGAAAGGTGAAGAACTTTATTATGGTGTTGAGAGTGTAAACAACATCAAAAAACTATTCGATTTTTCTCAGGTAGAAGCTGGTAATTACAAAATTCTGGTTTCATCTCAAGCCCGTGAGTTCTCTTACAATTTCTCCAACCAAAAGTAAAAAGAACAGGGCTGAAACCAAAAACAGCCTCTAACCGCTGTCGGGAACGACAATCAAAAAAGGGATTAATCATCGCACAAGCGATTACTACCTAATCCGAAATTCCAAAATTTTGAAAGGATTGCTTAATAAACGAAAAGTTAAAGCAATCCTTTTTTTTATGGTAGGTAGCATACTTTGTTTTAAATTAGCAACGTAATATTTTTTTTGATGGACAGCTCCGGGCCTTCGTCAGTTTATAAATAACCAGTTGATTAACAAACAAATTTTACCCTAAAATACCAATGAAAAAAGACTATCAGTTTGAATTGGAATTTAAAGTACGCGACTACGAATGCGACTTGCAGGGCGTGGTAAATAATTCGGTTTACCAGAATTACCTGGAGCATACGCGACATGAGTTTCTTGATAAGGCCGGATTAAATTTTGCCCAAATGTATGAGCAGGGAATACTGGCTGTGGTAGCCCGCGCCGATATTCAGTACAAATATCCATTAAAAAGCGGCGATACCTTTGTTTGCCGACTCAATGCCGCACGCGAAGGAATCAAATACCTGTTTTATCAGGATATTTACCGCCTGCCCGATGAAAAATTGTGCATTAAAGCCTGCATTACAACCGTAACAACTGTTGAGGGAAAACTAAAAGTACTTCCCGAATTCGATAAAGCATTATCTATTTAAGCCTACAGGAGTTTGATTTTATGAAAGGAAAAGACGGAAAACCGCACATCGGCATTTTTGGCCGGCGAAACAACGGTAAAAGTTCATTAATAAATTTTTTGGCACAACAGGATGTGGCCATTGTTTCGCATATTGCCGGTACTACTACCGATCCGGTAAAAAAGTCAATGGAGATTCCGGGAATTGGCCCGGTAATTCTTGTCGATACTGCCGGAATTGACGATTTCGGTGAGTTGGGAACCAAGCGTATTAAGAAAAGTTTTGATGCCATCCGTGCTATTGATTTTGCATTACTGGTTATAGCCAATAATAATTTCGGGCAACCCGAAGAGCAAATTATTCGCGAACTGCAACGTTTCGAAGTTCCATTTTTAACCATTCATAACAAAGCCGATGAGGTTCCCTTTGATACCGATTTGGCTGAAAGGCTGAAGCTTGATTTCGGAATTGAACTGCTTAACTTCAGTACCTATAGCGGATACACAGCTGACGATTTGGTGCAACTCATGCGAAAGCGAATTCCCGAGTCGGCTTACATAACCAAAACCCTGGTGGGCGATATGATAAAAGCAAATGAGGTGGTTCTGCTGATAACACCAATTGATTCTGAAGCACCTGAAGGACGCATGATTTTACCCCAGGTGCAGGTATTGCGCGATGTGCTCGACAATGATGCCATACCGGTTTTTTGCAAAGAGAATCAATTGGAAGAATTGATTAAGAACATGAAACCGGAACCGGTTCTTGCCATAACCGACAGTCAGGTTTTTAAGCTGGCCAATGCTTTGGTTCCCCAACACATTCCATTGACCAGTTTTAGTACCGTATTGGCGCGTCATAAAGGCGATTTTAATAATTACATAAAAGGTACACCACACCTTGCAAAACTAAACGACGGAGACAAAATTCTGATTCTGGAGTCGTGTACGCACCATGTGGCCTGCGACGATATTGGCCGGGTAAAAATTCCCCGCTGGCTCACCGAATATTCAGGTAAAAAGCTAAGTTTTGAGGTGGTTTCGGGATTAAATTCCATCCCGGGCGAAATTTGGGATTATGCCATGGTAATTCAGTGTGGTGGTTGCATGATTACCCGTAAACAAATTATCAGTCGCCTAAAACCAGCCGTCGATGCCGGAGTTCCGGTTACCAATTACGGAATGGCCATTGCTTATATGCATGGTATTTACGATAGGGTAGTTGCTCCATTTATAAAACCGGAACCTATGGTTTAGTTTTTTTTAGTATCGGATAATAACATTCAGGTGTTAATCGAATAAAAGATTCCAGGTTCCCCGGCGGGTTTTATGGAGCAATGCAGCATGAAGCAGATCCAGAAAATCGTCGCGGGATATTTCTTCGGCTCCTAATGAAGCCAGGTGCGGATTGGGAATCTGGCAATCGATAAATTGAAAGCCCCAATCGGTGGACAGCGCACTTAAGTAATAAAAGGCAACTTTCGACGCATCGTTGGCCTTATGAAACATCGATTCTCCAAAAAAGCTGTTCCCAAGCGAAATCCCGTACAAACCCCCAACCAATTGTTTGTTTTGCCAGGTTTCAAATGAGTGGGCCAAGCCCATACGATGCAGTTCTATATAAGCGTATTCAATATCCCGGGTTATCCAGGTGCCGTTTTGGTCGGGACGAAATGTGTTGCGGCAGTTGGCAATTACCTGCTCAAAAGCTCTATCGGACGTAACGGTATATTTGCGTGAACGCAGGGTTTGTTTTAAACTCTTTGAAACTTTGAATTTTTCGGGAAACAAAACCATGCGTGGGTTGGGCGACCACCACAATATGGGATCCGCTGCCCCAAACCAGGGAAAAATACCTGAAGCATAAGCAGCAATTAATCGTTGAGGCGATAAATCGCCGCCAATTGCCAGCAAACCATCGGGTGTTGCTTCGTTGGGATGCGGAAAAATGGGTTCTTCGGGTAATTGATAGATAG
Source organism: Salinivirgaceae bacterium (assembly GCA_050251815.1). Classification (GTDB taxonomy): domain Bacteria; phylum Bacteroidota; class Bacteroidia; order Bacteroidales; family SZUA-534; genus GWE2-40-63. The sequence goes on from JBFWMB010000003.1 coordinate 20,762, forward strand.
GCACGTTTAAAATATTTTATATTATATAGCATCTAATACTCTTAATTTCGATTACTGTTCCCAAATTATTAGCTTACTTAAACAGGAAGCAGGTTCTTTCATGCAAAGGTATAATTGATTTATTTTCAAATGTATTACAAATAAAGAATTATATTATGCTTATAAAATATTCTAAAATAAACTGTATATTTAACAGAAAACAAATTTACCATAGGGTTCTTGTGTTTATTTAGAATATTTCTAAATTGCACCCGTCTTGAACAAATGACAGCCTAAAACATTTAAGTATCGAAAAAAGATTAACGGCAAATAAACAGTTTTACATGGAAGAAAACACAAACAAGCACAACTCGAGGCGTGAATTTCTGCAAAAAATGGGTTTAATAGCTTCCGGAACCATTATGGGTGGAGCAGCCATGTATGCAGGTTTTAAATTTGAGAAAGCAAAAAAAACCGAATCAAAAATAAAAGCACTTTCAGCCGAACATCAGTTGATTGAAGTTGACGGACACGGACACCATCCGGTTCAGGATATGTTAACTGAATTACAGATGCAGGGACGCGAAGGTTTAAAAGGCCGTCGCTGGGTGATGGTAATTGATTTGGCCAAATGCCGCAATGCACGGCAATGCATGAAGGCTTGTCAGGGAGCTCACGATTTACGTCCCGAACAGCATCATATTAATGTATTGCAAATGCAGGACAGCGAAAATACGGCACCCTATTTTATGCCCAAGCCTTGTCAGCATTGTGATAATCCACCCTGTGTTTCGGTTTGTCCGGTTGATGCCACCTTTAAACGCGACGATGGCATTGTGTTGATCGATAACGAACGTTGCATCGGTTGTCGTTTCTGTGTAGCTGCCTGTCCGTATTCGGCCCGTATTTTCCATTGGCACGAACCACTTAAGAATCAGGAATACGAAGAGAATAAGGAACGCTACAGCCAGTTAATTGCCGAGGGAAATACCGAGGAAGCCAAGGAACTGGAGAAAAAAGTAACCTACGATGTGGAGCTAAATGTTCCGCAGCGCAAAGGAACCATCTCAAAATGTTTGTTTAGTGCCGATCGTTTGCGGGTTGGTAAATTGCCTTACTGCGTATCGGCCTGTCCGAATGGGGTTTATTATTTTGGAGATGAAAACGAAGACGCGGTAACCAACGGAACCACCAAGGAAACGGTGCAGCTAAGTGCGCTGCTTCGCGATAATGCCGGATACCGTTTAATGGAAGATTTGGGAACCAAGCCGCGGGTTTATTACCTGCCGCCGAAGAACCGGCTGTTTCCTTTTCCTGAAGAAACTTTAACCAATACTGAACAACATTCTTAATCCTGAATCACTATGGATAATACCTTAACTGTGGATGCCCAAAAGAGTGCGCTGAAAAAAATTATCGATGATGTTGCCCGTAACATAGGCATCAACAAAAAGTTCCATGCCTGGATGGGCTTTCTCACCCTGCTGCTTGTGGCCTGTTTGTATGCTTATTACATACAATTACGTGACGGATTGGGTGTAGCCGGAATCCGTGATTATGTGTCGTGGGGAATGTACATTGCCAACTTTGTATTTTTTGTGGCATCGAGCCTTATCGGGATGCTTATAACTGCCGTACTGGGTCTCTCGGGCGTTAAATGGATTACTCCTGTTGCCCGCATTGCTGAGATAATTGCTATTGGTTTTGCTGCCGTAGCCGGATTGGTAATTGTTTCCGATATGGGACGTCCTGAACGGCTGGCTTACGTTTTTATGTACGGTCGCCTGCAATCGCCTATATTGTGGGATGTTACGGTAGTAACTACCTATGTGTTAATAAGCTTAATATTGCTTTACCTGCCTTTAATTCCCGATTTAAAAATCCTCTCGCGTAACCCCATGTTGCCCAAATGGCTTCAAAGAACTTACGAATTGCTGAGTATTAACTGGAAAGGCACTGGCGAACAATATCAATTGCTGCACAAGGCTATTAAAATAATGTCGGTTTTAATCGTACCGGTTGCCCTGGCTATTCATACCGTAACTTCCTGGTTGTTTGCTTCCACCTCGCGGGTGGGATGGGACAGTACCATATTCGGACCTTATTTTGTAACCGGAGCCTTTGTGGCAGGTACGGCCTTTCTGATTATTGCCATGTACTTTTTCAGAAAAAACTACAAACTACACGATTACCTCACCGATTTTCATTTCGATAAATTGGGTAAACTCCTGGTTTTGGTGTCGTTGGTTTATCTGTATTTTAATATAAACGAGTTTCTGGTACCGGCCTATAAACTAAAGGCCCACGATGCGGTTCATTTAAAGGCCTTGTTTAGCGGGCATCATGCACCCATGTTTTGGAGTGTGCAGTTGTTGGGATTAATTATCCCAATAATTCTGATGTTAATTAAGAAATTCCGTAAACCACTGCCATTAATGATTATCAGTTTATTTGTGGTGGTGGGTTCGTGGTTAAAACGTTACCTGATTGTGGTTCCAACCCAGGAGCATCCCTTTTTGCCCATACAAAATGTACCGGAAAACTTTATGGTTTATCAGCCTACACTTATTGAAACAGCCATTACGGTAGCATCTTTTGTGTTGGTGCTGATGATAGTTACCGTTCTTTCAAAAGCATTTCCCATAATAACCATCTGGGAAACGGCGCACGAAAAAGGGATTCATGAACCCGAAAAATTATCCATTGATAAAGCTGAATAACTATGAAAAGAATAAAGTTACTTTTTACACTTGTTGCCACCTTTTTAAGCTTTACCCTATGGGCTCAGGAAACACAGCCCTGGGATATTCCGGAAGATCAGGCTGATAAAACGGCTCCGGCTATGTTTACACCCGATATGGCAAAAGTAGGAAAGGATGTTTACCTGAAAACCTGTACATCGTGTCATGGTGATCCGGGTAAAAACAATCCGGCCAAACTGAACCCGGTACCGTCTGATTTGGCATCGCCCGGAGTGGCGAGTCAGAGCGATGGAACCCTGCATTATAAAATTGTGCACGGTAAAGGGTTGATGCCTGCATTTAAAAACACCCTCTCGGCCACCGATATTTGGAATGTGATTGCTTACATCCGATCATTTCATACCGATTACGTGCAACTCGAACCCCGGGTAATTAAAACATTTGGAGGAAGTTCACTAAAACTTACGCTTGAATATTTAAAAGAAGAATTAAAGTTTAAGGTTTTGGCTGTTGGGGTAAAAGATGAAATGGAAACTCCGGCCGAAGGTGTGGAACTGGCGTTATTTGCCAACCGGTATTTTGGAAAATTGCAATTGGGCGAGAGTAAAACTACCAATGCCCGGGGTGAAGCTTTTTTTGATGTTCCTGAAAATCTTCCGGGCAACGAAAAAGGCGAATTAACACTTCAGGCTAAGGTAGTGGATACCGACACTTATGGCGATGTGCTTACCAATGGAGTTTTTGCTGCCGGTGAACCAACCAATAAGCCAGGACTTACCGAAAAACGAGCCATGTGGAATGTGGGAAGTATGGCTCCCTGGTGGATTTCTCTGGTCTATCCTTTAGGAGTTTTGGCAGTGCTTGGAACCATTGGGTACATTCTTTTGTTACTAAAAAAGGTTTATTCCCAAGGGAATGACGCATCAGATAACTAAAATATACCATATGAACAAGTTAACTTTCTTAGGCCGCATTTTATTTGCCTTGCCATTTGCCATTTTTGGTTTGAATCATTTTTTCATGACTGACTTTTTTGGAGGAATGCTCACAACCTTTATTCCGGGTGGTGGTTTTACCATTGTTTTCACCGGGGTTTTGCTTATTGTAATCAGTGCCTTAATAATTTTTAAAAAGTTTGTGCGCGAAGCCGCTATGGCCTTAGCCATATTGTTGACCCTGTTTATTCTGACCATTCACATTCCTCATCTGGTAAATCCGGCAACCATGGATCCCAACTTTATTTACAATGAAGTTTTGGCCGAAAGTCGCATCAACATGTTTGTCTGGATAAATTTATTTAAAGACCTTTCCTTACTCGGAGCATCGCTGTTTTTGCTAGGGGTTTGCGAAAAGGAAGGATAATTGCTAACTGAATTAATAAATATATATGAATCACATTAAGACATTTTTTCTTTTATTTTTTCTAACTGCAGGAATTGCATCCTTTGCGCAGTTTGGAAATTCAAAACCTTCGGAAGTGGGCGTTTTTGAGCATCTTGACGACACCATTCCACTCGATCTTAGTTTTTACAACGAAGAAGGAAATCTGGTAAAGTTGGGCGATTACATCAACAAGCCCACCGTACTTTCATTTGTTTATTTCGACTGTCCGGGGCTTTGCAATCCGCTGCTTGATGGAGTAAATGAAGTGGTAGGCAAAATTGACATGGAATTGGGTGTGCATTACGATGTGGTAACCATTAGCTTTAATCCGGGTGATTCGCCTGCTAAAGCTGCTGATAAAAAGCGGAATTTTGCCACGGTGTTAACCGATAAAAACAGGCCTTACTGGAATTTTTTGGTGGGCGATACAGCCAATGTTAACGGAATTTTAAATGCGGTGGGGTACAAAATTAAAAAAGTGGGAGTCGATTACCTGCATCCATCAGCTATAATTCTAGTAAGCCCCGAAGGCAAAATTACCCGCTATCTTTATGGAACCTACTTTTTGCCTTTCGATTTAAAAATGGCGGTTACCGAAGCCTCAAAAGGAATTTCACGCCCCACCATAAATCGGGTGCTCGAATATTGTTTCAGTTACGATCCACAGGGACAAAAATACAAATTGCAAATAACCAAAGTCAGCGCTACCATTATCATCTTTTTTGCGCTCATTCTGTTCCTTGTGCTATTGCTGAAACCCAAAAAAAAGAATCAAAATCAGACTAATTAGCAATTTTTTATGGAAACCCAAAACAATCAACTGAACTACATTGAAGATACCCAGGGCAGGAAGGGAATTTTTGCCTGGATATTTTCAACCGATCATAAGCGCATAGGAATCCTGTATTTGATTTCTATCACTACATTTTTCCTGTTAGCTGCCTTAATGGGCGGCCTAATGCGACTTGAACTTATTGCTCCGGGCGAAACCATTATGGATGCGCAAACTTATAATGGTTTGTTTACCGTACATGGTATTATTATGATATTCCTGGTGGTGATTCCCGGATTGGGCGCCGTTTTTGGAAACTTCTTTTTGCCCATCATGATTGGTGCCCGCGACGTGGCTTTTCCGCGATTAAATCTTTTTTCGTGGTGGATTTACATGGCAGGCGCTGTATTAGCTGTTTATTCCCAGTTTGCCGGCGACGGACCACCAGATACAGGCTGGACCTTTTACGCACCCTATAGTACCGAGAGTGGAACCAATGTAGTAGCTGCTGTTTTTGCCGCATTTGTGCTGGGCTTTTCGTCCATCTTAACCGGATTAAACTTTATTGTTACTATTCATCGTATGCGGGCCCCGGGAATGACCTGGTTTAAAATGCCACTTTTCCCCTGGTCGCTTTATGCTACCGCCTGGATTCAGGTACTGGCTACCCCTATTGTGGGTATTACCCTGATGATGATTGTTGCGGAACGGATGTTTCAGATTGGTTTTTTTGATCCGGCGTTGGGCGGCGACCCCATTTTGTATCAGCATTTGTTCTGGATTTATTCGCATCCCGCGGTTTACATAATGATTTTACCTGCCATGGGAGTGATAACAGAGATTATCCCAACCTTTGCAAAAAAATCAATATTCGGATATAAGGCCATAGCCCTGTCGAGTGTGGCCATTGCTGCCGTGGGTTATTTTGTGTGGGGACATCACATGTACACCTCAGGAATGAGCGGAACAGCACGCTGGTTTTTCTCTTTCTTAACCTTTATTGTGGCCATACCGAGTGCTATTAAAGTATTTAACTGGGTGGCTACCATGTACAAGGGTTCCATCGATGTGAGAACACCCTTTTTATATGCTGCTACCTTTATTTTCTTATTTATGATTGGCGGTTTAACCGGATTGGTATTGGGTTCGCTGGCTACCGATGTTCATGTTCACGACACATCGTTTGTAGTTGCCCATTTCCACTACATTATATTTGGAGGAATGGGCTTTGCCTTTTTCGCAGCCATCCATTACTGGTGGCCAAAAATGTTTGGAAAAATGTATAACGAACGCGTGGCAAATATTGCCTGGCTGATAACTTTTGTGGGTTTTAACGTATTGTATTTCCCTTTGTTTGTAATCGGAATTCAGGGAATGCCAAGGCGTTACTTTGATTACCTGCCCGAGTTTCACGCCGGTCATTTTATTTCGACCATAGGTGCATTTATTTTGCTGTTTGGTTTATTCTTAATGATAATTAATATTTACCGGGCTAAAAAACATGGCACACCGGCGGGCGATAATCCCTGGGGTGGTGTTACCCTGGAGTGGAAGGTTCCTTCACCACCACCCACCCTGAACTTTGATGAGATTCCAACCATCACCAAATCGCCTTATTCTTTTGAGAAATAATCCAAATTTGACGATCGAAAAATAAAACCTATGGAAGAACATAGAGATGATATAGGATCACGAATGGGAATGTGGATATTCATATTCACCGAATTGCTCCTGTTTGGTGGCCTTTTTCTGGTGTATGCCATTTATCGGGCCGACTATTCTGCCGAATTTCACACCGCAGCCTATGAATTGAATGCATTTATGGGCGCTTTAAATACGGTTATCCTGCTGGTAAGCAGCGCCACCATTGCCATGGCAATTACGGCTGTTCAAAAAGGAAATAAAAAACTGGCACTGACCTTAGTAGCCATTACCCTTTTAATGGCGCTTTTTTTTCTGGTTAATAAATATTTTGAGTGGGGGCATAAAATTCATCTGGGCATTTATCCCGGCTCTGAGTTACTCACCAAACTGGAACGGGGCGAACTGCTGTTTTTTGGTCTTTATTATTTTATGACCGGTTTGCACGGATTCCATATTGTGGTGGGAATGATACTACTTACCGTAGTATTTTTTAAGATTAAATCGGGGGCTATTAATGCCGAAAGTTTTGTTTTGCTGGAAAACGGCGGTTTGTACTGGCACCTGGTCGATTTAATCTGGATTTTTCTGTTTCCTTTGTTGTACCTACTTACTTAATGCTTTATGGAGAATCACGAACACGAGCCTCATGAAAACCACATAACTTCCTATACTACTTTAGCTAAAGTGCTGATTGGATTGTTGTTTTTAACCTTTATTACCGTTGCGGTTACCGGCATCCATCTGGGACCTTTAACAGTAGCTGTAGCGCTTATTATTGCTTGCGTGAAAGGTGGTATTGTATTAACCTGGTTTATGCATTTAAAATTTGAATTACCTGTTTTTCGTTACATGGTTCTGGGAGTTTTTCTTTTATTTGCATTGATAATTATAATTACATTCTTCGATTACGCTTTTAGATAAAACTTACACTATGACTATTTTACAGATATTTTCGGGTGCTTCGAACTTTGTTGATGGAGTAGATACTGCATTTGTACTCATCTTTGGCGTTTCGTTCTTCTTCCTGTTTGGCATTACCGCTGTTATGATTTATTTTATTTACAAGTATCACAAATCACGAAACCCCGTAGCTACCCAAATTGAAGGCAGCAATACGCTGGAGGTTATTTGGACGGTTATTCCCCTGATTATTGTGCTGGTAATGTTTTATTATGGTTACAGAGGGTATGCAGTTATGCGTGAGGTTCCCGAGGATGCCATTACCGTTAAAGTAATCTCCTATATGTGGGACTGGGACTTTGAATACGAGAACGGAAAACTGTCGAAAGACCTGTACGTTCCGTTAAATAAAGCCGTAAAGTTGGAGCTTACTTCGCTCGATGTAATTCACAGTTTGTATATTCCCGCTTTTCGGGTTAAAGAAGATGCCGTGCCGGGCGTAACCAATTACATGTGGTTTATTGCCCAACTTGAAGGCAGTTACGATGTGCTTTGCGCTGAATATTGCGGATTGCGTCACTCTTACATGGATGCCAAAGCCATTGTGGTTCCTGAAGAAGAATACCTGGCCTGGTTAGCTGACTTCGATCCGGAAGTTAAAGATCCGAAAGGATTGGAGATAATGCGGGCCAACGCCTGTATGGGCTGTCATTCGTTAGACGGAGCCAAACTGGTAGGACCATCGTTTAAGGGAGTGTTTGGAACAGAACGAACCGTTATTGTCGATGGTAAATCCACCACAGTTGTTGCCGATGAGGAGTATATGAAACGGGCGATTATCGATCCCAATAAAGAAGTGGTCGAAGGGTATCCGCCCAATGTAATGCAAAGTTACAAGAAGATTATTGCCGAAGAGGACATCAACCACATCGTAGATTACTTAAAAACAATTAACTAATTGAATACTTCTAAACTTATTGATTGGAAAAGTTGGCTTGAACTTACCAAGTTCAAGCTTTCTTTTGCGGTAGCCTTATCGCCGGTAGCCGGTTATTTTATGTATGGCCAAATAGAAGCTGCCGGATTAATTGGTGTTTTTGTGGGAACTTTATTTCTGGCCCTGGGGGTGGCTGCTTTGAATCAATATCAGGAGCGTCATTCCGACAGCCGTATGGAGCGTACCAGCAATCGCCCGATTCCTGCGGGTATCATTTCCGAAGGAAAAGCATTGCAAAGTGTATTCTTTTTATTGCTGGCTGGCAGTTTTATTCTTTGGTACCTTACCACTCCCAGTACCCTGCTTTTGGGCTTATTAAATGTGGTTTGGTACAATGCCATTTATACCCCGTTAAAACGAAAGTCGGCCTTTGCTGCAATTCCGGGTGGAGTTTGCGGAGCCCTTCCACCCATGATGGGCTGGACCGCAGCAGGAGGCGATCTGTTTCATCCAAAAATAATCATTCTGGCACTGTTCTTTTTCGTTTGGCAAATTCCCCACTTCTGGTTAATCCTGTTGAAATTTGGGGAACAATACAGTAAAGCGGGCCTGCCCTCAATAACTGACATCTGGGATGCCCGCCAGTTAAAAAGCATCACCTTTATCTGGATGCTTGCCACTGGCGTTTCGGCGCTGCTTTTGCCCGCGTTTAATATGATTCAGGTATTGGTTTTAAAAATACTGTTGGTGCTGGTAACGTTAAGCTATGTGTATTATGCCTACAAAAGTCTTTATGCTTCAGCCAAAAAAGTGAATTACTTTTTGGCTTTTATGGCCATAAACTTGTTTCTGATTGGTATCATGCTCTTGTTGGTTATTCAGCAGTTTTGGAAATAAAATAAAAAAGCCAGCCTTTTTTCTTAACCTGAAATTGGTCTGAAAATCTGAATAAAAGAATCGATTAAAAAACCTGCGCGGCTTTTGGGTAAAACCTGCTGTGATCTTTGGCAAAACCTGCGCAGCTTTTAGGTAAAACCACAGCAGCTTTTGAGCAAAACCTGCGCAGCTTTTAGGTAAAACCACAGCAGCTTTTGAGCAAAACCTGCGCAGCTTTTTATAAATGATACTTTTTTAACGTAAAGTCACCGCCAAACCAGCAGTATGCATCGTGTATTTTTGCATGCTCAGGGCATAATGGAACACAATGGGTCCCAGTTTTAGACGGGCGCCTGCCTGGAAGTTAAAGTTTGTAAATTTCTGCTCTACCACCAATGGGTCATCTTCAGCATTGTTTATAGCCAGATTGTTGCTTCCATCTAATTCCACAATGGGATAAGTTCCATACAATCCGCTCTCAAATTTTCCCGAGTTAAAACCTAAGCCAATGAAGGGTTGGAATACGGGAATACTGGCACCTACCAGGAGGGAGCCTGAAAAAGAAGAGGACTTCATACTAAAATTCTGATTCTCCCACATGGTCGTATTATTAGCTAAGGAACCATTTGATATATTTAAAACCTCTGGCGTAATAGCTAAGTCACCCCCTGAAAAGCCGGTGTAAAACCTGGTATAACCAATTAAACCTGATATTTGCAGGAAAGGAACTTTACTTACCACAGGAATCCATTGTTTAATGTCGTGTTTGACTCCGATACCCCAAAGACCTGTTTTTTCAAGGGATACATCCGCAGTCTCGGAAAGGATATTGTTGGCAAAATTGCTGACATCAGGAATAAACCGTCCGATAAGTTCAGTCCCTTTGGGTAAACCAAAACCAAGCTGTAAATGGGGGGCAGCACTTAGTCCCAAACCTATTCCGCTAAAAGCATCAAAAGTAAGGGTTGGCATGCCATTACCAAAATCATAATTAATTTGAGGCGGGGTTGCACCCGATTCCCCCCGAATGGTTGGAACCTCCTGATTGGCGTTTAAGCCGGTAAAACTAAAACCAGCCGGTAAGTCAATAGCACTGGCTTTGGTTACTCCTTCCGTTGAGGGAATAAAAACGAGCGAAGCTCCTAAGGTAACATCAAATCCTAAGGAACTATGTACTTTGGCCGTATGAGCCCAACCTCCGCTCAATGCAACGGGTACTGATTTTGCAAATGGTGCCGTATAGGCATTTATATAAGAGTTCAAATCACTGACCTGAAAGGTGGTCTGTGCTTTTAATGAACCCACAGTTATAACCATTGCAACAAATGAAAGTGTAATAAACTTCTTCATGGTATATTAATTTTAATTTAGTTACCTAATAATACAATCGCAGCGTTTATTGGTTTAGTCAAAAATAATTAAAATCAGTATATACGAGGTGAATTTCAGGGTATTTGGTTGCGTTTTGTTAAAAAAAGGTTGATTTTTTAACAGTTAAAATGAATTCAGGCGGGTAGGTAAACTAAGATTCTGCATAAATTTTACTGGCGTTCGGTAGGGATTACGTATTTTTAGTTTATGCAAGCACTGCTTAACATACATACACATAAAACCCACAATACGGGTGTTGAATTGATAAACGCAAACCTAAGGTCGCCTTTATTACCGGGTGTGCGTTACAGTCTGGGCCTGCATCCCTGGCAACTGAATGAGATTAATTTAACAGAAGCTCTTAAGGTGCTCGACGAACAAGCCGCGCATAAGGCAATTTGTGCGGTGGGAGAGATTGGTATCGATCGGGCAATCTCCACTTCAGTTGAGAGCCAGGTGCAGGCTTTTAAAGCACAACACACGTTGGCCGAAAAATACCGGCTGCCTGTTATTATTCATTGTGTGCGAGCCTGGAGCGATTTGGCGGCTCTGCATAAACAGTTGAAACCACAAATTCCCTGGATATTTCATGGGTTTAACAGCAGTTTGCAAACTGCCCGGCAATTAATTGGGTTGGGAGCTTACCTGTCGTTTGGCCCGGCACTTTTGCATCATGCGAAAGTGAAAGATGTTTTTCAGCAAATACCAGCCGAATTTTTGTTTTTGGAGACCGATGACTCCGATGAAAAAATTGAAAGCATCTATCAAAAAGCCGCCGAATTACGCCATATTTGCGTCGACGAATTGACGGATAGGGTTTATGCAAATTTTATAAAAGTTTTTGGAACGCAATGCACGAAAATTGGTTAGAACGCACCGAATTATTGTTGGGCAAGGAGCAGGTAGCCAAACTGGCTAAAAAAAATGTATTGGTAGTTGGTTTGGGCGGAGTTGGAGCTTATGCCGCTGAAATGATAGCTCGGGCCGGTATTGGCAAGATGACTATTGTGGATGGCGATGTGGTTAATTTAACCAACCTGAACCGCCAGTTACCCGCTGTATTAAGCAATATGGGAAAAAGTAAAGCCGGCTTAATGGGTCAGCGCTTGAAAGATATCAACCCCAAACTGGAATTAACCGTAGTTGATCGTTTTATCCGCGATGAGTTTATGATTGAACTCCTAAGTGAAGATTTTGATTACGTGGTGGATGCTATCGATACCTTGTCGCCAAAAATTTACCTGATTTACCATTGCATGCAGCGTGGATTAAAATTGGTAAGTTCCATGGGAGCCGGAGGTAAAATGGATCCGACTAAAGTTCATATCGCCGATTTAAGTAAGTCGTACAATTGCAAGCTGGCACGCATTATACGCAAAAGGCTTCGTAAACTCGATATACATGGAGGCTTTCCGGTGGTTTATTCTTCAGAGCCGGTTGCCGAAGATGCCGTGGTGGAAACTGAAGGCGAGCAAAACAAAAAATCGATGGTGGGAACCATAAGTTATCTGCCACCGCTTTTTGGCATATTTTGTGCCTCGCAGGTTATCCGTGATTTGCTGGCCGAAAACTAATTAGCTGTTTATATTTTACACAGAGTATATGATATTAACTCTTATGTAGCTGTTTTAATAAGCTTTACAATATTGTGCACGTAATGAACTTTTTGATTGAGAATACGCAGAGGTCACAGAAAAATAAAATCGCCTTGCGATTTTGAACTCCGAGTTCCCTGTGCCTACTCTTAACCAACAATTCTATCTGACAACCAAACCCTTATTTTTCGTTGCATTTGAACAGGGTATTAAGGTCTATCTCTGTGTAAAAAAATGATTCTATACTTAACAGCTTCTAAACCTTGATTAGCTTTCCTTTTGTTACGGAATCAATCAGGTACATAACCGATTTGTAGTCGATGCCGCTGTTTTTAGCTAAGCCTATTTCACAGGTTCGGCTGTTAGAGTAGCCTACCTGGCAGCCACTAACGGCAGGTTTTAATTTGCGCAGTGCCCAGTCGTTTAGTTTGGGATGCGAAAAACCTTTGTCGCCGGCAAAGCCACAGCATCCCACTTCTTCAGGAAAAACAGCCTTACTGGTGCAGGCCTGGGCTACTTTAACGAATTTATCGGTCAGTTCCATCTTGGTGCTGCTGCACGTTATATGAAAGGCCAATTGTTGATCTGATTTTTCGAAATTCAGTTTATCCAACAAAAAATCGTGGACAAATTCAACCGGTTCGTAAAGTTTCAGGCGGGCGTCCATTACTTTTTTCATGCGGTAGATGCAGGGACTGGTATCGCATAATACCGGATATGCTCCGTTGTTTGAAGAGATTAACAGGGCTTTTTCCAGTTCGTCTGATTTTTGATTGGCTACCTGAATAAAGCCCTTGCTTTCCCAGGGAGTTCCACAACATAGCTGGTTCATGGCTTCAGGAAACACTACCTGATAACCGGCTCGTTCCAGCACGTCCAGTGTTACCTGCATTAAGGGTTTCTGGTCCGAGTCATTTTTGGCCGGACCCATGGTTTGGTTGATGCAACTGGGAAAATAGACCACTTTGGGCTTATTGTTTTGAGCTGGTCCGGGTTTTATGTTTTTAGTTTTAGCAGCTTGTGGCAGGTAAGGGTTCCAGGCCGGAATGGTGTTAAACGAGGCGGCTCGAACGGTCGATGCAAGTCCCTGCATCACCCGGTTTCCGAGCAGTCCCTGCGAAAACGCTACAAAACCCAGCCCTTTCCGCAAAAGGCTTTGCGTGGTATCAAAGTTCGTGGCAATACGCAAGGCCCATTTTTGTGCCGATTCATTTTCACTGTTGTGCTGATCGCGGAGTTTTTTTACTAATATACCGGTGTCGATGGAGAGCGGGCAGGAGGTAGCACAAAGTCCGTCTCCCGCGCAGGTTTCGTTGCCCAGAAACTGAAAATCTTTTTCTATTGATGCTAGTAATCCGGGGTTTTCTTTTGTTGCTTTCAGGCGATTCACTTCGCGCAATACCACAATGCGCTGCCTTGCCGAAAGAGTATATCCGGTCGAAAGACAATTTATTTCACAAAATCCGCATTCAATGCACTTATCCACGGTTTCGTCGACCTGTGGAAGGGGTTTAAAATGCTTCAGGTGCGCTTTGGGATCGTCATTTATTATTACTCCGGGATTTAATATACTATTGGGGTCGAATAGTTTTTTAATGGTCTGCATCATGCGGTAAAGTTCGTCGCCCCATTCGTAGCGCACAAAAGGCGCCATATTGATTCCGGTTCCGTGTTCGGCCTTTAGCGATCCATGGTATTTATCGATGACAAGATGCACCAGTTTTGCAATCAGGCTTTCGTAGTTCTCCAATTCGTGGGCATCGGTAAAATCGGGAGCAAAAATAAAATGCAGGTTTCCTTCCAGCGCATGGCCGTAAATTACTGCATCGGCGTAGCCGTTTTCGTCGAGCAATTGGCGTAAGTCGAGTACCGCTTGTGTGAGGTGCTCCATCTTTATGGCCACATCTTCAATAATTACTGTAGTACCGTTTTTTCGGGTGCCGCCTACCGAAGGAAACACCCCTTTACGGATTTTCCAGTAAGCGTTTATCTGTTTTATGTCCCGACTTAGTTCAAAATCACGAACCAGCCTGAACGATGAAAGGGCTTCACGGGTATTTTTCATCAGCAATTCCAGTTCATTTTCGCTTGCGGCTTCCAAATCGATAAGCAGTGCGGTAACCCCTTTTTCAAAGGTTTTAAGGTACTCGGGAATTCCGTTTTGGTTTTCGACCGAACGCAACGCTTCACGATCGAGCAGTTCAATGGCCGAAACCCGGGCATTTTTCAATTCAGGAACGGCATCGCAGGCCTCTTTCAGCGAGTGGAAGTATATCATGGCCGAGGCTCTATGGGGGAGTACCGGAACAGTTTTAAACACCGCTTCAGAAACAAATCCCAGCGTTCCTTCGGAACCAACCATCAAATGAAGGATAACATCTATGGGGTCACTAAAATCTATCAATGCATTGAGGCCGTATCCCGTGGTGTTTTTTATCCGGTATTTTTCCGTAATCTTGACTTTTAGGTCCGGGCGGGATTCAATTTCTTTTTTCAGCAGCAGCAGGCTTTCTACCAGCTCAGCTTTGTTTTTTAAGAACAGGGCACGACTTTCCGGGTGGGCGGTATCGAGCAAGGTGCCATCGGAAAAAATAATGCGTGCGCTTTCGATGGTTGCATAACTGTTGGCGTGGGTTCCGCAGCTCATGCCACTGGCATTGTTGGCAATAATTCCTCCTATCAATGCTGAGTTTATCGATGCGGGATCGGGGCCAAATTTTTGTTTATAGGGTTTGAGCAACTGATTGAGCCGGTTTCCGGTAATACCAATTTGTGTCTTTACCCGCCGTCCCTCGTCGAGTATGGTAACTTTGCTCCAATGGTCGCCGCGGGATTCAAGTAGCACCGAATCGCTGATAGCCTGCCCCGAAAGACTGGTTCCGGCTGCGCGGAAAGTTACCGGAATGCTTTGGCTGTTTAGGTGCGCTAATACAAAGCGGACATCTGCTTCGCTTTTACTTTTAATAACCAGTTGGGGAATTTTCTGGTAACACCCGGCATCGGCAGCGTAAGCTATCCGCATGAGTTCACTGTCTAAAAGTTGTTTTTTATCGAACTTTTTTCGCAGGGTTTTAATGGTATCTTTAGCAATTGTAGTAATCATGGCATGTAAAACTTAAATGTATAATATGTCATACATATTATAGGCTTGTAAAATTAAATATTATATTTGTTTTCCGAAATAAAATACGGTATTGGTATGAAAAAATATGCACTCGTAGGCTTGGTTTTGTTGGTATTTATCGTTGGTTGCAAAACCAGCAAAAATACAGTTACAGCCCCTGAAGCACAGCAGGCTGAAACACCCTTTTTATTGGGAATAGAAGTCTTACAACACGACAATTTTTCGATTTTGCAGGGAAAACGTGTGGGATTGGTCACCAACCCCACCGGTGTTGACCGCCAATTAAAATCGACTATTGATATACTGCACGAAAGTGCCTTGGTAAACCTGGTGGCTCTTTTTGGCCCGGAACACGGCGTACGTGGCAATTTTTCGGCAGGTGATAAAGTGGGCAATCAAACCGATAGCAAAACCGGACTTCCTGTTTTTTCACTTTACGGAAAAGACCGCAAACCCAATGCTGAAGCCATGGCTTTGGTCGATGTGATGGTTTACGACATTCAGGATATCGGAGCACGTTCCTATACCTACATCAGCACCATGGGGCTGGTAATGGAAGCTGCCGCCGATTTTGGAAAAGAAGTGGTGGTGCTCGATCGCCCGAACCCGCTGGGCGGTGAACGGGTTGAGGGACCTTTGGTGAGCGAAGGATTTTATTCGTTTGTCAGCCAGTTTAAAATTCCCTATTTGTATGGGCTTACAGCCGGTGAGCTGGCTCGCATGCTGAATTACGAGAGCTTACTTGCTGAAGGAAAGCAATGTAACTTACAGGTAGTTCCCATGCAGGGGTACACGCGCGACATGACTTTTGAGGAAACCGGGTTGCAGTGGGTTCCTACATCGCCTCATATTCCGCATTATGAGTCGGCTTTTTATTATGCAGTGAGCGGAATTATCGGCGAGATTGATCCCAACCTGATTGGCATTGGTTATACCTTGCCCTTTCAAACCCTGGCCACCGAAACCATTAATGCCGATAGTCTGGCCGATGCCATGAACGCATTAAACCTCGAAGGCGTATTATTCCGGCCCATTTATTTTAAACCCTATTATCAGGCAAAGAAAGGACAGGAGTTGCAGGGTGTTCAGGTGCATCTCACCGATTTAAAAAAGGCCAATCTCACCCAGATACAGTTTTATTTTTTACAGACAGCCCATCAACTCAATCCCTCGTTCGACATCTTTAAAGGTAAGGAAAACCGCTACCGGATGTTCGACCTGGGATGCGGCACCGATACCATACGTAAAGCCCTGATGGAAGATTTTAATTTTGACCGGATAAAACCCCTTTGGGAACAAGACGCCGCGCAGTTTAAAGCCGCATCGGAAAAGTATTACCTGTATTAATGGCTTAAGTACAGCCGGGTTTTGTGCGGGTTTTGTAAATTGCGTACCTTTAAGGCTTCAAAAAAGTACCTTGGTTCAATTTTTTTGTTTTTTATTAAAAACCCTAAGTTATGTACCAGAAAGATTACCTTATGAAAATGCTTGAAATGCTGGGCGACTTTATTTCGAGTGTATTGGGTTTTATAAAAAACGGGGAGTTTAACCGGGCCAACGAACTGATTGAAGCGGCCTATTCCGATTTTTTAAAGCAGGATGCCGCCTATTTTAGTCAATTACCCATCGAAAAACTGACCCACCACTTGTTAAAAGAACACAATTACACACACGGACATTTGGAAGTTTTGGCAGCGCTTTTTAATGCGCAGGCGAAGCTTTATTACCGACAGGGGAAAAACAGGGAGAGTCTCGATTATTATGAAAAAGCCCTGGTGGTGCTTAGGTTTGTTGTTAGCGAATCGAAAACTTTTTCACAGGAAAAGGAACACCAGTTGGCCGAATTGCAAGAGAAAGTACGTGAACTACGCGCGTTGGAGAAAAACTAATTACTTGCCAAACCAGGTTTTAACAGCCTCTTTTTTTAATCGGTTTACCGTTGTCGTTTCTTTATATGGGAGTGTGCGTTTCAAAACCAGCATAGCGCCAGAATAATTGTCGAACGTTGGTATGGAATTGCAACTTACCCTAAGCCGTATTGGTCCGGCCCCGCTATCCATAGGGGTTTTGGCAGTTGGCAACCAGCCATGGTAGGTTGTTTTGGTCCTTTCGTAGCGGTACGATGGCATCAAATGGCGTGAATTATAGCTTTCGTATCACTTCGGCAGCACCAAATGGCATGGATTATTGCTCCCGTATCACTTCAATAGCACCAAATGAAAAAATCAGGGATCACCCGGGGCATCGGTAAACCCGCAATTACACGCATTGAAAACACAGAAATTACTTACCAAACCAGGTTTTAAAAGCCGTGTTTTTTAATCGGCTTACAGTTACTGTTTCTTTAAATGGGGGTGTGAGTTTTAGTGCAAGTTTTCCCCCAAAATAGTCTTCAAATTTCTGTACCGCATTAATAGCTACCATAAGTTGCCGGTTAGCCCTGAAAAAAACATCGGGATTGAGTTCTTCTTCCAAAGCATCGAGGGTAAAATCAACCACATGTTCTTTACCCTGAAACAATACGGCAAAGGTAATTTTATTCTCACTGTAAAAATAGGCAATATCGTTTACCTCTAATTTGTAGTAGGCGGTTCCTCCCTGAATAAGAAAGCGGGTGCGGTATTTTTTCTCCCCATCACGAATGGCTTTTAACAATTCGCTAAAATTGGCTTCAGTACCCGTTGTTTTATGGTTTTGTTCAAATTTGCCGATGGCCTGTTCCAGTTCCTGCTCCTTAATGGGTTTTAATAAATAGTGAATGCTGTTTACTTTAAAAGCCTGGATGGCAAAATTATCGTACGCTGTGGTAAAAACAATGGGTTGGTTAATCGGGATGCGTTCAAAAATGGAGAAGCAAATGCCATCGACCAATTGAATATCCATAAAAATCAGATCGGGATGGTTATTTTGCAGCCAGGCAACGGTATCGGCAACGCTATCGGTAATGGCTGCAATGGTCCAGTGGGGACGCAATTGCTTGAGCATCCCTTGCAGCATGCGCTGGTTGTATACTTCATCTTCTACAATTAAAACTTTCATAATTACAATAAGGGTAAAGTTACGGTAAAGAATGTTCCGGAATTGTTTACCTCTACGCTCCGGTCGGTGATAAGGCGGTAGCGCATGGCCAGGTTCGATAGCCCTTTTTGGGTACTGTAGGTGGTTTCTTTGGGGTTGATGTTATTTTTTACGGTAAGTAAAAAGTTATCGGCAGAAATATCGATTTGTAGCGGATTCTTTTTACTGGCCACGTTGTGTTTTATGGCGTTTTCAACCAGCAATTGCAGGGCCAGTGGTGGAATCTCACGATGAAGCATTTGTGGATTACTATTCAGATGAACCAGCAAGGTATCGCCAAAACGTTCTTTATGAATGTCGAGATAAGCCTGAATAAAATCTATTTCATCGCTTAGTTTTACGGTAGTTTTTCCATTGCTTTGCAGCACGTATCGGTAAACATCGGTAAAATTCTGCGTAAACTTAACCGCGGCCTGCGGGTCGAAGGTAATCATCGACTTTAATACACTCAGGTTGTTGAACAAAAAATGCGGGTTTAGCTGGTCTTGCAGCGAACTGTAATCGCTTTTTAGCTTGGCTTGCTTTAGCCGGTCAATCTCTTTCAAACTCCAAATCCATTTTTCGACAATGCGCAGGCTGATGGAAACCATAATGAGGATGAAAATGAATATAAGCCCCAGCACAATAAGCAGCCAGACAATACGCTGTTTGAGCAGGTTTTCGAAAATGCTGATGCGATCGAAATACGCAATGGCTATCAGGCCCAGGGTTAAACTAATAAGGATATGGATTAAGACCCGGGTTTTAATTTTTTCGGGTATGGGGAAAAAACGTTCGGCCAGGTTATCGAACAAAACATTTACTTCAGATAAAATGATGAAGGTTAAGATTACCTGTAGGTAAATCTTGAAGGGAATGTGCAATTCCATTTTGGAAGTTACATTGGTAGCAAGCACCAAAAAGAAGGCTCCGGTAAGCCCAACCAAAAGAATGCGTATCCCGGTGTTTTTTACATTGTATGTTGAAAGACGACTGAGAAAATGCAGTTTGTTTTCGTTCATTGAGTTATAGTTTAAATAAACGTTCCCGGAGTTAAATACCTCTGAAAAGTGTTTAAATATACGAAATAGTTTGCTCATGATTCTTAGGTTCAAAACAGTCAAAAGCTCAGCATGTCCTTAGTTGTAAAAGGGTTTGAACCCTGGCGTTTATTAAGCCAACAATTCAAACCCGGTATTAACCAAAATTATTCAGGCATCTTTCCAATGGCCTTTAAGTACTGTGTTTCTTTAAATTTATAATCGGTTTTTGCTTCAACAAGCTGACTGTATGCATGCTGCCAATGGGTTTGTGCCAGCAGCAAATCGGTCACTAATTCAGCACCCGCAGCATAGTTGTTTTTACTCAGGCGCAGGTTTTCATCGGCTTGTTTTAATGCGGTTTCTGCCATTTCAATTCGCAAAAAAGCATCCTGAAGGTTCAACCCCGACTGTTCCATCTGTAATTGCAGCAGTTGTTTATTCTTTTGCATTTCCAGAGCTGTCATGTCGCGGTTTATTTTTGCCGATGCAATTTTATTTTTGCCTTCGCCCCAATGGAATAGGGGTATTTTTAACGAACCCATCAGGCTCAGGTTGTTGTTGGCAAGCTCGCTACCCGAAAATTCTACGCCGCCAATTCTTGAATAGCCGGCACTTAGGCCCAGCGTTGGCAGAAATTCGGCCCGGGCAAGTTTAATTTGTTCGTCGTTGAGTTTAAGCTGCTTATCCATAAGCCGGTATTCGGGAAGCTGACTTACATCAGCGGAGCCCATTTCGCTGATGAGCTCTGGCGTACAAACAATCGTAGTATCGGTAGCCACCAGGGGTGTGTTTAATGGGAGTCCAATAATGCGGCAAAGCCCCATGCGGGTTAATGACAGCCCGCTGTTGGCTTTCTGCAAATCGAGCACTGCCTGGTTGTATTGTACCTGAACTTTTAAGAGTTCGTTGTATTGTACCATACCCGTAGTATAGCTGTTGTTAACGCGTTGCACCAAACTGTCGAGAAGTTCTACAGCCAATTCAGCTATTTTTACCTTTTCGCTCACTGACACAAAAAGCCAATAAATTTGGTCCACTTCTAAAATGGTGTTTAGTTGAACCAGTTCCAGGTTAGTTTGTGCCATGGTTTCGCCCAATTTTGCCATTTGGTTGGCAGCTTTTATTTTTCCACCGGTAAAAAGCGCCTGTTCAAGGTTAATACCCGCCAGGTAAGCTCCTTTTAAACTCAATGCTACAGGCATGTAGGCATACAGGTTAAAAACCGGATTTCCGTCGGCTCCTGTTACGGGTATTCCTAAATCGGGGTTTATGTACAGGTTGGGTTCCAGTTCACCGGTCGTAAGATTTGGGGTATAAGTGGGCAAATACATATCGGCCGAAAAATCTTTTTGCAGATAAACGAGTGTTGCTGAACCTGAAATTGAAGGCAGGTACCAGGAACGGGCAGCAGCTTTTTCTGCCTTTGCTTTTTCAAGCGTTTTATCTGCTATAAGCAAATTCTCGCTGTGTTTTAAAGCCATTTCACGACATTGTTTCAGCGATACTTCGGGCTGCGCCACCAGGTTCTCTGATGCCATTAAGCCTGTGAGTAGTAACAGCACTGTTTTTATAGTTGTATTCATAGTAAAGCCTTATTTGCAGGGTTAAACGAATCGTTCTTAATGCCATAAAAAACAGCATAAAGAATTGGAATAAAAATGAGTGTAATTACGGTCCCTATAAGTAAACCACTTATGATAGCTACTGCCATACTGCTGTACATCGGATCGGTTAACAGGGGAATCATGCCTAAAATGGTAGTAAACGAAGCCATTATTACCGGACGCGTACGCATAATGGTAGCATCAATTATTGCCTGATAAGGACGGTTGCCTTCTTTTATTTGTTTGTCGATTTCGTCGAGCAATACAATGGCATTTTTAATGAGCATACCAATTAATCCAAAGGTTCCGATTATTGCAATAAAAGTAAAGGGTTTTCCTGTTACTATAAGTGCAGGTACAATTCCGATAATGGCCATGGGTATGGTTAACAACACAATGATGGGTCGTTTATAATCGTTAAAAAGCACTATCAGAATAAAAATAATTATCATGAGCGAAATGGGTAAAAAGCGAAAGATATTTTTTAGGGCTGTGCTTTGTAATTCGTATTCGCCCATCCATTTCATGGTGTAACCTTCGGGCAGCGAAAGGTTTTCAACCGCTTGTTGAATGTCTGATCGAAGAAGGGCCGGGCTGTAACCGTCAATGGGGTCACATTCGGCCTGAATGGTACGGTTTCCCCCGGTACGGTGCACTACCTGTTCTTCCCATTGCATCGATACATCGTGAGTTACCGCGCTGAGTGGAACCGAACGGATGACTTCATTTTTAACTTCGTCAAACGATGTTAAGCCGTACATCAAGTTTTTAATTTGTTCTTCGTTCAATGCATCTGTATTGGGAATCATGTTCCAAACCGGAATGTGATCGAGTTTTTGCAGTGGAGAAAAATCGGGGTTTCTTAGCTTTAGGCGCATCTCAACCGGGTTTTCTCCATCGTAAATGGTTCCCAGGGGTAGCCCTTCTGTTGCTGCCAGTAAGGCATTGCTGACATCGGATCGCATGGTTCCGTTTCTTCGGGCAGCTTCCTGGTAGTATTGGGCTTGCAGCATTTTGCCCATGGGTTCCCAGTTATCGGCAATGGTGTTTTGGTCGGCATAAGCGCTGTTGTGCATAATATCTTGAACCTGAGCGCTTAGTTGACGTAAAATAGCCGGATCGGGCCCTGAAAACTCGACCTCGACCAGGTGAGACGATTTTACCGAAAGGTTGTATTTACGGATGCGGGTGTAAGCATCGGGATAAGTGTTTCGAAGGTATTTTTCGAATTGGGGTTTCATCCGAATCATGGTTTCATAATCGGCAAAATCGACAATAAGTTCTCCATAATTATCGGCTACTTCGCCCAGTGAACGTACCAGACAATAGCGGGTTGGAGACATTCCCTGACTGGTAACCACCATTTTTACTTCGTTAAACGATAAAAAATGCCGGGTAATGGCGTCCAAATCTTCCCGAACCTTATCCGGTGCTGTTCCATACGGAAGTTTGTATTCAATGTAAGCCTGGTTGTAATTAAAATCGGGGAAAAAGGTTTGTTTCACCCGGGTGAATCCAAAAGCTGCTGCAAATAGCAATAGTGTAGCCAAAGCAATGGTGGGCACTTTGTGGTCTAACAAGGAGGAAAGAATCCGGCGCACGACTTTAAACATAAATCCGTCGTAGGAATTTTTGCTCTTGTTTGTTTTGCCGGCCTTTAAAAAGATAGCCGAAAACAAAGGAACCTGTGTGAGTGCCAGAACCCAGCTAATGAATAATGAAATACATAGAACCAGAAATAAATCGTGAACGTAGGTTCCGGCAGTATCCTGCGATAACACGGCCGGCAAAAATGCAGCTATGGCAATAAGTGTTGCTCCCAATAAGGGCCATGCGGTTCGTTTGGGAGGATTTACAAAGGCTTGCTTGCTTCGCCTGCCTTTATTTAGATTTACCAGGATACCATCAATAACTACAATGGCATTGTCAACCAACATACCCATTGCTACAATAAAAGCTCCCAGAGAAATACGTTGCAGGGTTCCACCTGCCATCGAAAGAAAGGGGAATGTTGCTAAAATTGTGAGTATAAGACCAACGCCAATAATTATTCCGCTTCGGAGTCCCATGGTAAGCATTAAAACCAAAATAACAATGGCTACCGACATCAACAGGTTCAGCAGAAAACTGTTTATAGCATGTTCCACCTTTTCGGGCTGGAAAAACACTTTTGTGAATTGGAATCCATTAGGCATTTCCTTTTCCAGTTCGGCCAGTTTTTTATCGACACGTTTACCCAGTTCAATAATGTTTTCGCCGCTTTCCATCGACAGGGAAATGCCTAGTGCTTTTTTGTTGTTTATATGCAGGGTGTTTCGCATGGGGTCGTTGTATCCCATTTTAATGGTAGCTAAATCAGAGAGTTTTATTAATTCCTGATTCGATCCTTTAATGAGCAGGTTTTCTAAATCGGAGGGTTGTTTTATTTTGTCGCTCACTGAAACCCTGAGCTGGTTTTCACCGGCATTATACACGCCTCCATAAACCGGGGTGTTGTAATCGTTAATGGCAGCCATTACCTGAATGGGCATAATACCCAATTGGGCCATTTTTTCAGGAGTTAAAATAATATCGATGGTCGATTGTTGCAAACCATAAATGGAGACTTTACGCACTCCGTCGATGGTAAGAAAAGCGCGTTTCATATAGTCGGCCCGATCGGCCATTTCCTTATAAGAATACCCTTCGGCTGTCATGGCGTAGAACATTCCGTAAACATCGCCAATATCGTCGAGTACCATAGGGGTTTGGGCTCCAGGGGGTAGTTTTGGAATGGCTGCATTTACTTTGCGGCGTAAAAATTCCCAGCGTTGGGGAATCTCTTTCTGGGGAACAGTCATTTTAAGTTCCACATCAATAACCGAAACATTGGCGGCCGATTGCGATTTTATGCTTTCAATATCGGCCAACTCGCTTATGGCATCTTCCAGCACGTTGGTTACCTGCATTTCGACCTCGTGTGCCGATGCACCCGGGTAAACCGTAACCACCTTGGCAACCATTACCACAATCTCAGGGTCCTCAAGTTTGCTGATGCTTTGGTACGACATGATTCCACCGGCAATGATGCAGATCAATAAAAAGAAGAAGATATTTTTCTTTTTAAAAATAAGTTCCGACAAATGCATTACAAGAGCCCTCCCTGGTTAGTTTCAGATACGGGCGGAATCACCTTTACCGTATCGTTGTTGTTCAAATTGTTTACTCCGGCCACAATAACGGTATCTTCGGGTTTAAGTCCTTCCTGAATCTCAATATAGCCATTCTGAAGCAATGTTCCGGTTTTTACCTCGTGGGCCTGAATGGTCGAAGTTTCGCTGTTGTAAACCCACACCTGGGGTTTGTTGTTTCTGTTAAATACAGCCTCAGCGGGAACCGATAGTTGATTTTGGCTGCTGCATCCGCATGAAATTAAAACAACTACGGCCATTCCTGCTTTAAGCTCTTTTGGTTGTTGTTGCTCCAGGTTAAACTGAAAGCGATAAAGCTGGCTTGAATTGGCTTTCTTCAGGTAACTAATAAGGCTTAAACTTATCGGCGAATTTTGAATAAGGTTGCTTTTAAGCTGGTATTGGGTTTCCCCATTTATTTGGTTCATTAACGAGGCTGGAACATCGCATGCTACCATAAAGGAATTAACATCAATAAGTGTTGCCAGGGGCATTCCGGTATTGATGAGTTCACCGTCTTCAAAGTTTATTTTTTGAATATAACCCGAAAACGGTGCCAGGAGCTTGGTATCGTTCAGTTGGTTTGTGGCATGATTAAGTTTTTCGCTAATCATTTTTTCACCAGCCAGGGCTTTTTGATAATCCACATCAGTGACACTTTGTTTCTGATACAATTGTTTTACCCGTTGCGTTTCGGTGATCACTTTATCGTATTCCGCTTTTGCAACGTTATACTGCAACTGGTAATCGCGTGGATCGATAGTGGCAATGAGTTGCCCTTTTTGCACAAAATCGCCTTCCTTAATTTTTATCGATTGAACAGGACCAGCTACACGAAAAGCAAGATTTACACTTCGGGATTCTTTTAACAGTCCCGGGAACTCGTGTTGAATTTTTTTAGAGGTGACGCTTACTTTTTGGGTTTTTACTTTTGGAATTACCTTTTCTGAAGGTTCTGCCAATTGGGAACATCCTGAAATCAGAACGATAGTAACAACCACGACCAGACATTTTGAATGATTAATTGTATTTGTTTTTTAATGAGTTATTGAGCAATTGACGTGCTTTTTTTCTAAGTGGTCGGGAAATTTCTTCCCAAAATGATAAAATCTGCTGCTGAAATGACAAACACTTCCTAATCGCAAAAATTCTTCTTTGAGATTAAAGAAAAAAGTCGGTTCTTGTAGTATCCAAAATTTAACAACTAAATTTATTGCCATGAAAACGAAAGTAACAGTGGTCTTGATGCTGATAGCCTTGTCTTTTCCTGCCATATCGCAGGTTACCGAACAAGAAGCTACTTTAAGAAAGCAAAAAACCGATACGGTTGAGGGTTGGAAAAAAGGTGCTGTAATAGGGATTAATCTGACACAAACTTCGTTAACCAACTGGTCGGCGGGGGGACAAAACTCAGTTGCCGTAGGAGGTGTGGTGAGTTTGTTTGCCAATTACGCTAAAAACCAATCGGTTTGGGATAACTCGCTCGATATTGGTTACGGCCTGATGCGTCAAGGCAAGGGAACCGATTTTATGAAAACCGACGATAAGATTGATTTGCTGTCAAAATACGGTCAGAAAGCAGGAAAGGGCTGGTATTATTCTGCTTTGCTGAATTTCAAAACCCAAATGACGGATGGTAAAGATTACAATAGTGCCGACACAGCCACCATATCACGCTTTTTAGCACCGGCCTATTTATTGGGCGCTGTGGGTATGGACTATAAACCCAATGCTTACTTTAGTGCTTTTATTGCTCCCTTAACAGGAAAATTAACCATTGTAAACGACCAGACCCTGGCCGATGCAGGTGCTTTTGGTGTTGATCCGGCCGTTTACGATGGAAGTAATTTACTCATTGAGCATGGAGCCAAAAGTAAGAGGGAGTTTGGTGCTTACCTTCGGGCTATTTATTCCAAAAACGATTTTAAGCAGGAATTACTTAAGGACGTATCATTTACAACAAAAGTTGATCTTTTTACCAATTACCTGAAAGATCCTGAGCGCATAGATGTTAGCTGGGAGACTCAAATAGCACTTAAGGTTAATAAATACATAACCGTGAACATAAATACCCACTTGCTCTACGATTATGACATAAAAATTGAGAAAGATGAAAATAACAACGGTAGCATAGAGGCTGACGAAATAAGAGACCGTGTACAGTTTAAAGAAATTCTTGCTGTGGGCTTCTCTTATAAGTTTTAAGCGGAACTCGTGGCTGCCGAAACTTTCCGTACCGCGATTGATTCCCTGATGACAATCCTGTTTGGGTCTATAAACCGGGAGCGAACCGGGAATACAGGGTTGTTTATCAGGCGACTGTTTACGAACCATTAGTTTGTTGTCGGGTAAACCGGCATAGCCTGTTGTAGGTTTGTTGTTTCTTTAACACTTGAATTTAATTTTTTACTTGTTTTTTTAAACCAGGCATCTGCTCAAAATAAAATGAGTGGGTGCCTGTTTTTATTGAAAAGGGCAACTGGTTTTAAACCAAAATATTAACAATTCTACATATTTTCATTTTAATCATTATCTTTGCCGGTAGAATTATTTGAATATGAATGCATACAAAAATCAAAGCTTCGCTTCGGTTATACCCGATGTGGTAGCTAAATTTGGATCGAATGATGCCTTAAGTTTTGTGGGTGAAAAACCACTTACCTACACACAATTAGGTCAGGAAATTCAGGCAGCGATGGCTTTTATGGAGGAGCTTGGCCTTCAACCTGGCGACAAAGCCGTAATTTACAGTCAAAATATGCCCAACTGGGGAGTTATGTATTTTGCCATGCAATGCATGGGAGTGGTTGCTGTACCAGTTTTACCCGATTTTAATTCCTTCGAATTGGAAAATGTATTACAGCATTCTGAATCGAAAGCAATTTTTGTTTCAGAAAGTTTGGTGTACAAGCTAAGCGAGATAAAAAAAGATTTTGTACAAACAGTAATTCGCTTGGACAACTACGAGGTTTTGGAAGGAGATAAAAACATCCTTTTTCAGAAGCAGGCTAAAAGCACCAAAACTTACCATCCCGATCCCGATGAAATGTCAGTTCTTTTGTACACTTCGGGTACAACAGGTGATTCAAAAGGGGTGATGCTCTCACAAAAAAACATCATTTACAATGCCTATCAATCGGGCATGGTGCAACCCATTGAACCAAGTGATAAGTTTTTATCGGTTTTGCCCTTATCGCATACCTACGAGAATACCATTGGACTAATTCTCCCCATATTAAATGGGGCAAGTGTAACTTACCTGCGTAAACCACCTACACCCAGTGTTTTATTGCCAGCATTAAAACTGGTAAAACCGGAGTTTATGCTTACGGTACCCATGATTATTGAAAAAGTATATCGCAACAGCGTATTGCCTCAACTAAAGAAGAAAGTACTTACACGCATTTTACATGGGTTTAAACCCACCCGCAAATTGCTATATTATCTTGCCGGGAAAAAGCTTTACCAGACGTTTGGCGGGCATCTGAAATTTTTTGGAATAGGAGGTTCTAAACTCGATGGAGTGGTAGAACAGTTTTTGCGTGATGCAAAATTTCCTTACGCCATTGGTTACGGACTTACTGAAACAGCTCCCCTGTTAGCCGGGGCCAATCCCAAACATACCAAATTGCAGGCTATAGGTCCCAAGGTAGTCGATTGTGAAGTAATTATTAATAACCCGGATCCCCATACCGGCGAAGGCGAAATTTGGGCCAAAGGACCAAATGTAATGCTGGGTTACTACAAAAATGAAGAAAGGACCCGCGAAGTGCTTACCGAAGACGGATGGTTTAAAACAGGCGATTTGGGAGTTTTCGATAAAGACGGTTGGTTAAGCCACAAAGGCCGACTAAAAAACATGATTGTGGGTTCTAACGGGGAGAATATTTATCCTGAAGAGATAGAATCAGTGATTAATAATTTCCGTCATGTGGTTGAATCCATTGTTATTGAAAAGAAAGGTAAACTGGTTGCATTCGTCCATTTTAACCGGGAGGAACTGGAGCAAAAGGTTCGCGACATGCGTGCCGATTTCAGTCAAATGGTTGACGATAAGTTTGAAGAACTATCAAATAAGGTAGATGCTGTAATCGAAGAGTTATCTCGTGAATTGCAACAATACGTAAATACGAGGGTAAATAAGGTTTCAAAAATACAAATGTTGATACCTTATCCCGAGCCTTTCCAAAAAACAGCTACAAAGAAAATAAAGCGGTATCTGTATTTTTAACCGTTTATAGAATCAAATTAAAAGCGCTTTCAAGCTAATTGAAAGCGCTTTTTTTACTCTATTTCATAGGGGTTGTATAAAAAAACTCCCTGACCTATTTCTTTTTAAGTAAGCTTGCACAAAAGTTGAATCCTTAGTGTTGAATTACTTCAACAAATAAGCCATAAACACACCCAGGTAATTTCCAATAGCGTATCCGGCAATTCCAATTATCAGTCCCGACAAAATAACTTCTTTATTTTTTAGTGCTCCGGCAACAACAGGAACAAACGGAGGGGAGCAAATTAGCGCACTTCCCGAAATAATTACCGTATCGGCATCAATTTTAAAGAATCTGGCGATAAGCGCATGCAGTATGTGTGAACCAAACATGGCCAGTCCAACATACCAAAAAAGTGAAAACGAAATATTTGCCAATTGGCTCACATCGGCCATGGATGCTACCACTAAACAAAAAATAAGAATAAGGTACATGCCTCCCTGGAAAGTCTTTTTTATTTGATTGATGCGGGGTATAAATGAAAATCCGATACTGATGGTAGTAATTAGCAAAATTATGGCTGCCGTTTCAAAATCTTTGGGAAACAGTTTACTTAATAAAACACTGCCAGCTACAATAGCAATGGAAATTCCGAAAGCTCCCAATAAGGGCCAAAAAACCTGGCGGGTAGCAATTCCCTCGTACGATCCAAATTCATCTTCCACTTCGCCATTAAGCGTTGCAGGATCAACTTCTGCTTTTTTAAAAGGGGGTAGAAATTTTAGAAATACTTTTTGACCAATCGAAAGTATAAAAACCAGATAAATAGCCCCCAAAACCAGTTCGTAAGTGTGGGTCATTATATAAAGCTCGTGTTCCACATTCAGGGCGGTTTTCATCGCCGCCAAATTGGGTGTGCCACCGGTATAAATTCCCACCAGCATGCCTGAAACCTTCCAGGCATCGGGTATTTCATCGGCAAAAATGTAATAACCAACACCAACCATTAAAACTACCGTAAACAAGCCAATAAGGAGTGAAACCATGGTTTCGCGGGCATAAGTAAACCAGCGTTTTACATTTATTGAAAACAAAATTAGCGGTAAAGCTAAAGGAATGGTTAGGTTCGACAACAATTCCTGGTAGCGTTGCACACCATCGGGCAACATATTCAGATTTCCAATAAGCAAACCAATGGCATAGCAAAGCAGCACGGCTCCCACTTTTTTAACAATGTCGTAACGTTTTTCGATGTAAATAACCGCTATGGGGGTTAGTATAAAGAAAAGCAAAAGAATAATGTACTTCAGTTCCATAAGACCAGTTTTAAATTATGCTTCTGTAAAATGAGTTGCTGAGAATTCCCATCCTGCCAAAGATAGAAACATTTTGCAGAATGCAGTATAAGCATAAAGGCTTAGGTTTTTGCCAAAAGCTAAATGAAAGGTGGAAAACAATCCTGAATATAGCGCTTGTTTTCCACCTGTATGCTAGCTAATTATTGTACAACAAAGCTTTTTACCACGTTTTGTTTATCGAGATTTAAATGCATATAATACATCCCCGGTTGCAGGTTTTGCAGATCGACGGAGTGTGAAAACACAGCAGTACCCGGCTGTATTTTGATTTTTGAATCATTGACCAGCCGACCTTGCAAGTCGAATAACTTAAGCAGTAAGGTGTTTTTTCCGTTGGAATCGAATTCCAAAGTAATTGTTTGCCTTGCCGGGTTGGGAAAAATACGCAAGCCTTCAATAGGCAGGTTTTCTGGTTTAATACTAACCATTATGGGTTCGTGTCCCGGATAGCTGAGCCTGAGATTATCGAGATAAATTTTTCCTGAGTAAACCTGATTAACAACCCATTCAGGATTTTTCCAGAATTCAATTTTTAGCTGCTGAAACAATAAAGGATATTCATCAATGGTTTGCTGAGCCACTTCGCCTCCCATAATTCCCCAGTTGGTTCGTTCTTTTATGGGCGAATAAGAAAAAACATTATCAAAACTTTGGGTGGTAAATCGGAACGATGCGCGTTGCTCTTTTCCGTCGAAGAGCAGATCAATCCAGGCCGAATCGGGCATTCCTGCTGTTTCAATGGTTTTTGAAAGTATAAATGCAGGAATACGACCGATGTAGGTAAATTGATACGCCACTTCGGTCGATCCTAACCCCTCGGTGAAGTTCTCATTCGACAATTTGAGTATCACCGTATCCATAAATTCGGTACTGATATTCCAGCTTTCGGGAGTTTCCATGGGGTCGAGTAAAACCGTACCGCGGATAATTTGCACGGTAACCTCGCGGTGGGCACTCACGCCGTCAACGGTTGCAATAACTTCGGTGGTTCCGTTTTTTAATCCGGTAAAAACTCCCTCTTGTGTAATGGTTCCAATGGTTTCGTCGGCAACCGACCAGCTGATTACTTCGGGTAGAATCTGGTAAGCTGTACTATTGATGTTTTTCGATTTTGCTGTAAATTGAACGGGTTGAATGGAATCGGTAACGCTCGCTTCAGGTTCAATCCATAAACTATCCATAGGAATTATGTTAATGGCAATGCTGTCCGATAAATTTTGATAAGATGATTTTAAGTATCCGGTTTTTGCAGTTCCGTTGGCTTTGAACAATGATCCGTTTAGTAAGGTTCCGGCATCGTTGCTGTAGTGCCAGGTAATTTGTGTGCTATCCATGTCCATTACATTATCGTACTGATTATAGGCGCTAATGGAAAGTGACTGGGTGGCACCATATTTAACTTTAAGCGGGTCGGGTTGCAGTTTTATGTAGTTCAGTTCGCCTTCGGGAGCGGTTGAGATGGCTAAAAACGCATTGGAAACATTTCGTTCGCCCGAAGCATCCGAGGGTGAATTTTCCACCTGATGATTTACCACCATGGTTGTGGATCCACCGCCATCGAGATTGATTCCGTGATGAATGCCAAGCATCAGCATAAATTCTGCCAGTTCGTGCATCGTCATGCCAATGCTTGTAGCCTGTCGGCCATCTACAGTAATCCAATATAGCAGGGAACTGTCTGCAGAAATGCCAACGGCAGTGCGTGGATGCCTTTCGTAGCCGTGGCTGGGCAAATTAGCATCGGTTTTATTTATGCCGTCGGCTACCAGAAGCGGATTTCCTCCAATTAATTGCTTAACCCGTTCCGGCGAATTGCTAAATTGTAAGATGATACCCACGGTATCGTCGATATTTACTGTGGACGAAAGAAATGTGGCAGCCGTACCGTGGCCTGATAGAACTGCGTTCCCTTTGGTGAGATTCATATTGCCCACATTTTCTTCCTTGTTGGTGGCAATACACCATACCGTGTCGTTCACTGTCCATTCAGAAATAGGGAGGCAATAAATCTCAGTTCCCATTTCATTGGTGTTGGTGCTGGCACCCTGGTATGAATTATAAACAATGAGCTGATCGGTATTTCGGCTTGCATTTACATTGTTGATGCTGAGCTCCTGATTTTTGCAAATTAATTTTCCGGAAAACGAAGGCGTGGCAAAGAGCGGTGTTTTTGTATCGGCAAAACCAAAGGTAATTCGTCCGTTTGGTGTTCGCAATAGTTCTCCGTTAGCCACCTGAACATTGGTAGGTACGCCGGTTCCACTAAAAAAATCGCCATTAATGGCTCCCACTACTTTACGCTGGGCTGTTTCTTTACGTAAGGCCATTTTTGAAGTTCGTTCAAGGCCTACCAGTTTATCGGTAGCTTTTACGGTTTCAAAAGCCAGGTAAGGATTGCTTAAATCAATTTCTAATACCTGAATCGTCCAGGGTTTTGTAGTTTCGTTTATTTTTGTGAGTACCATTCCCGAACCGGCTGTTTTTACCAGAACAGTGTCGTAATTGATTTGAGCCCAGGCTGATGCAAACCAAAAAAGTTGCATGGTCAGTAAACTTAATACGCGTAGATTTTTCATGATAGCATGTTTTATCGATTTGTACCAAAGAAAAGAAAGAAGCTCATCCTCAGTTAACTGAGGATGAGTTGTAATATGATTAGGAAATAACTCCTTCCATCGATTTTTCCAGTTCGCGGGCTTCCTGAAGGAATTCTTTTACGCTCATCTCGCGATAAAATATCAATCCGTGAGTAGTTCGTATCCGGGGACTTTCGTTTTGATAAAAATAGTCTTTACCCAGCATCAACTGGATGTCTTTCAATTGGTCAACCCAGATGTTTTTTGCTAAATCGCTGAATTTTCCGTCGAGCATGTAGCTGGGGAATGAAGCATCGACCTGACTCAGGTAACAGTTGGTAAACGAGGTGTCGAGAACCGCCATGGCGTTTAACGATACCGGTACAATTACATTGGCTTCGGCCGCATGAAATTTAAACCAAACATTGCGGTAACCCCAGATGCGGAGGTTCGATAAATCTTCTTCTTTTTCCCAGAGTTTAACCGCATCAGCTATGGCCTGTAATACTTTGTAGTGGGTGTCGGGGCCGCTTCCTTCGGGGTCGAGAGCCAGACTTATTACCGTGGGTTTTAAATCGCGGAATTGTTGCAAAATGG
Source organism: Salinivirgaceae bacterium (assembly GCA_050251815.1). GTDB lineage: Bacteria > Bacteroidota > Bacteroidia > Bacteroidales > SZUA-534 > GWE2-40-63. Next base: position 53,661 of record JBFWMB010000003.1, read on the forward strand.
GTTGCACATCGCGTTCGCGTTCGGGTTGTTCGGTAAAAATGTCGCCGGTGTAAAATCCGAGCCTTAGATGATGCACGTTTTTAACCTGAAATCCAAAATGGGCCCAAACCATTTCTTCTTCAAATTCACGCACCATGCCTTTTAGCTTTTGAACTTCCGGCGGGTTTTTTTGTCCGTCATAGCTGTTGCGCAGTACCGATAGTATGTCGTCAATTTTATTCCGTAAGTCGTTCTGGTTTTTCACCTGATAAATGGCCACAATGGCCCGAACTATCCGGTGGCAAAGTCCACGCCGGCGCTCGTGCGGTTCGCCCGAAGCTACTTTGTTTAAATAGTGGTACACATCTTTGTCCCATTTGTGTTTATAACCCACCTCAAAAAAATCAGGATATTTTACCATTTGTATCTGGTCGATGTTCAGAAAGTTTTTGGTGTCTTTCAGTGCATCGATAATAAACTGATTGGTTACCGCTGTAAATCCTGAAGTGAGTACCGAAAAATGAGCATCGTTGGTTTCGTTTCGCGACAAGCGATGCACATGGGGTAAAATCCCCAACATAATATCGTCGTGATGCGGTCCGGTATGATAATACATTTGGTGATTTTCGGCTTCACACCCTTTCAGTAACTTGGCTTCAAGACTTTTTATAACTTCCTTAACCGTATTTAGGCTCAAATTAGGAATCAGCTTACAATATGGATCGGATTTTAAATCGTCGAGCGTAAGGTGATGCGCATATTTGCCCAGTTTTTTGCAGAGTTCAAGAATGGCCCGTTCGCTTTTATCCTGGGTCCATGAGCCTGTGGTGTAAAAGCGTTTGACCGAATCGGTGAGTTTTACGCCAGCCCCTTTGGTGATGTAAAAGCGGCTGTTTTTTAGTTTTTTAAGTACGGTAGCGGGGTAAATATTGGAAGGTTGATTTTCGAGTGCGTCTTTAATTACATCGGCTTTGGCTTCACCTGCTGCGAAAATAAGGGCTACCGCATCGGGGTTGTAGGCAATAGTTTCAAGGCCGATGGTTATAACCAGTCGGTTTTTCGACACTTCAATTCCTCCCAAATCGCCAGCTGCCTGGGCCTGGGTTTCGAAATTTGTAGGTGTTAGCCGTGTAGTTGAATAACGGTCGGAGCCACGTGTATTAAAGGCTACGTGACCATCGGGACCAATACCTCCTAAAAAGAATCCGATGCCTCCTTTTGCGCGAATCTTTTCTTCGTATTCGGTACACCAGTCATCGATCATAAAAATTGATTTTTGTTGCATGAGTTCCACCGACGATTTGGCTTCGCGGTAACGCAAACTTAAATCGACCCGATTGTCCGGAAAGACCTCGGTAAAATGCCGATTCTCGAATAAGGGAATTTTGTCGCTGTTTATTAGCAAGGCATTAGCGGGATCAAGACCAAAACCATCGATATAAAAATTATTCACATAATGGTAAAAACTGTTGTGTTGTTTGGAACTGATGGGGTAAAACTCATCAATTTGAACAAACGACAAATCTTTTAATACCGGTTTTTTCCCAAAGTTAAGGCCGTACATTTCTTTGTACTCCGATACTTTTTTACTGGTCCAGTTTTCTAAAAAGTAACGAGTCCATTTAATAAAATATTCGGGGGTTTTTCCCGTAGGTAAGCTAATAACACCGTTTGGATTTTCATTTACCCATTCTAAAAAACGTAAGGCGGTAAAAAACCCAAGTTTTGGAAAATTATCAACAGTAATATAAGGAATGTTGCTGGTCATTTGGTTTTGACCACTGAGTTCAAAGAACTTTTGTTCAACGCTTGACTCAAATTTCATAACGCTACTATTTAAGTTTTGAAATAAAAAATTTGTTTTTCATGCTTGTGTTTAGTTTGTATATATAGTTAGTCTGTAGTGTCTTGTTTTATTGTTTTTTTGCCAAATTGCGGGTCGATGTTTAAAAATGGAATGATGATAAAACTGGGGATGGTGCAAAGCATTACCCAAATAAAAAAGTTCTGATAACCAATCAGGTCCTGAAGCCAACCGCTAATCATTCCTGGTATCATCATTCCTAAAGCCATAAATGCGGTTGTTATGGCAAAATGGGCAGTTTTGTATTTTCCGTCGCTCACATAAATCATGTAGAGCATGTATGCGGTAAATCCAAAGCCGTAGCCAAATTGTTCAATGGCTACCGATGCACCCACTAACCAAAGTGACGAGGGCATGGTAAACGATAGGTAAACATACATCAGGTTAGGCAGGTTCATGGCCAATACCATCCACCATAGCCAGTATTTTAAACCTTTACGCGATGCGGCAATGCCACCGATAATGCCGCCCAGGGTTAGGGCAACTATGCCAATGGTTCCATAAATAAGGCCCAAGTCGCCCGTAGTGAGTCCAAGTCCGTTTAATTCACGGGCATCTAACAGAAAAGGCGAAGCCAGTTTTACCAGTTGCGATTCACCCAGTCGATACACCAAAAGAAAGAAAAGAATGACTCCAATATTTTTCTTTTTAAAGAATTCTAAAAAGGTGCGTCCGAATTCTTTTAGCAGGTTTCCGTTTTCGTTTAAGTTGGGTTTATCGGTTTGGGGTTTGGGTAATATCATGCGGTGATAAATAAAAAACCCGACAAAAACGACGGCGATAATGGCAAATACAATGGTCCAGGCCAGCGAAATATTACCTGATAAGCCCACAAATACAGCCGATGCTTTTTTTTCCAGTTTGGGGTCGACAACAAAAGCAGCAAAGGCAGGGGTATTCCAATTTTCTGCTGTGAATTCATAGCGGTAACTTTTTGCCAACGAAAGGCTTTTGTCGCCTTTTTCGTGGCTGAAGTTCAAAATAACTTTTTCATTGGGAGCCGGTTGACGGCTCAGGTAAAAATAGGTGTACCCAATATTTCCGCTGGTACTTAAGTTGAGGTCGGCATTTGGCGCATTGAAGCGTTTACTCAGTTTGTTTTTTAAGGGTAATGCAACTTTATTCTGCCACCAGCTTTGTTCCTTTTTGTCGCTGTTAACAGTGGCTTCCGCCTGATAAAAATTGTGTTTCAGGTTCCATTGCTCCAAGGTATCTAAAAACAGCACAGCTTGTTCTTTATCTATTTTCTGATGGCTGACTACTACCTGTTCCTGTGAAAAAAAGTAGGTTTTTGACGAATCGGTTTCGATTTTTATTGCAGATGGATTAAAGTTCAGTGAATCAGCTGTGGAAACAGTACTTACCTGAACTTTTACCGGGGGAAGTCCGGTTTTTGCTTCAAAATGACCGGCCAGAATAACCAGCAAACCCTGTCCGGTGAGCATGGCCATGCGGTAAAAGGTACTGCGGATCCCCACAAAAAATGCCTGGTCGTGTTTTGTGAGTCCCAGCATGTAAAAACCATCGGCAGCAATGTCATGCGTGGCCGAACTAAAGGCCAGTAACCAGAAAAAGGCCAGGGTATATTGGAAAAAACTTGGTAATGGAATGGTAAAAGCGACCCCAGCCAGTCCGGCACCAATCAATAATTGCATGGCAATAATCCAATACCGCTTGGTTTTTAGTATGTCGACCAGGGGGCTCCACAAGGGTTTAATTACCCAGGGTAAGTATAACCAACTGGTGTAAAGTGCAATGTCGGTATTCGAAATGCCCATCCGTTTGTAAAAAATTACCGAGAGCGTCATCACAATTACATAGGGAATTCCCTCGGCAAAATAAAGCGATGGAACCCAGAACCAGGCTCCTTTGTTATCTGTTTTTTTTGTTTTTGACATGTTTTGTTCGGTTTCCGGTTTTAATAATTTGTATCGTTTACCTTATGATAGGCTATAATTTTAATAGGTTTTTTCAATGTTGGCTCCTGGGTAGTAGTGCATCAGAATTTCATCAGGAGAATAACCTTTTTCGCCCATTACTGCGGCTCCAATTTGGCACAAACCCACACCATGGCCCCATCCGGCTCCGCGAATTAAAAAACCAGCATTGGTTTTTTCGATGGTAATGGCCGAACTGTAAAGATGTGTAGGGCTTAACCAGCGCCGAATCTCCAGCTCTTTACCTACTACCAGTTCTTTTTTAGTTCCAATTATTTTGAGTTTTATTAAACGACCGGAAGTTCCCCTTTCCACAGGAATTAAATCAGTTATTGTTCCAAAGTCGATTCCCGATTTTTTGAAAACCAGCTTTGAAAGGTCTTCTGCTGTATACTCAATTTTCCATCGAAAAAAACCGTTGGTCGATTGGTCGTAATCGTTTAAAACTTGGCTGAGTATTTTAGCATCGATGGTGTTACAAAAGGCCTCGGGATTGGAATTGATAAATTCCGCTGCATTTTTTTCGATGCGTAAATCCAATGTAGAAATATTTTCGGGTTCAGCTGAATCAATAACCGCGCTTAAGTAGGGATGCGGAACTGGTTCCCAGCAGTTTTCAAAAAGTTCGGCAACCCCGCCACACGATTTCGAAAAACGGGCATCACAAATGGCATTCTGGTATTTTAATACCTGGCCCATGGTTTCCTGTACAGCTTTTATTACCTGTGGATTATGAGCCCGGGTAATTCCCTGGTAACGCTGGCAATGGTCGTCGGCACACACATGAAAATGCGTATGGTCTTCGCGATCGTACCAGCGAATATGCTCAGTTTCGGTTTGTTGGATTGGATTATAAACGGTTTCTTTTTTGCTTAGGTTTTTTTGTTTTTCAATTTGTGCCAACAACCAGCTACGCGAAATAATGGCGTGTGCTTTTAATAGACTTAGCGAACTGTTGGCACTCATTTCCGACGATATTACACTTACCAGATAATTCTCTATGGGTAAAATGTTGATGGCTTGAATGGCACCATCGAGCACCATTAATTTTAAGGCACCCTGAAACTTCTGATCTTCTTTCTGTTCCCAATGAAAATCGATGCCAATGGTAACGGCTTTTATCTCAAAATGATCGGCCGAAAGATTGCAGGGAAGAAAGCTTACCTCTTTACTGAAAGTTTGGGTGCCGTTTTCAGTAGTAAGTTCAATGGCTCCGTTTTTTATGACGGCCTGGCAAACATTGTAGCAATTCTCACCGGTTTCTGAAAGCTTAAATTTTCCGGCCAGTTTAAAACTCAGCTTCTCTCGTTTTACTATGCCAATTTGTATGTTTGGTGACGATTCCATAAGTTTGCCTTTAATTTTGTAAGTAAGTTTCAATTTCTTTTTTCCATACCAAATATCCCGCATTATTCAGATGGAGGCCATCGTAGGTGTACATTGGGTTTAGGTTTCCATTTCCATTCGAAAAAGCACGGGTCATATCAATATAAAAAGCCTTTGTTTCAGTGGCTAAGGCCGCAATTCCTTCGTTCAGTTTTTCTACGTTCTGAGGATAGATAGCTGTATGAGTAAACGATTCGTATTCAACGGGAAGCACACTCAGTAAATGAATTTTTGCCGTTGGCCAGTATTGATGCATTTGGTTTACCAGTGTATTATAATTCATCAGCACCGATGCAACGGGTATTCCATTGGCTAAATCGTTAATTCCAACCATCAAAAAAATGGTTGAGGTTTGCTTTGTTCGATAAAGCGGAATTCGTTGAATAATGTCGATGGTTTTATCACCGGCAAGACCCAGGTTTTCAATGTCAGACTGTGGAAATAATTCGTTCCAGTTTCCCCATTGGGTGAGGCTGTCGCCGATAAAAAGTATGGGATTATTCATTATTTAGTTTTTTTTCGTAGCGCCAAAAAATTCTGTCGATAATTGCATTTGCGTAATGAGAATAAAAGGCAATGGGAGCTACCCAGGGAATGGTGGCAATGGAGTGTCCCTGTAGTTTCATGTCGGTCAGGCAAAGGTAAAGCAGTACGCTGCCAACCCCATTTCCTCGCAAATCACGGTGTGTTCCCATGGGCCCAAACCAACCCGTCCCCTGGTTGTTTCCGTCGTAAGCCGAAAAAGCTTTAATATGGCCATTATGTCGGGCAATAAAAATGGCTGGTTTAGCAAAGCGATAGGCCATTTCCAGTTCGTTTTGCCAAAGCATCCAATCATCTGAAATAAAGTTGAATAGTTCTTCTTTGTCGCTTAAAGTTGCCCGCTTAATTTCAATGGATTCTTTTTGTAGTTCGGCTATTTTTTCTGATGCATCCCAATCTGTAGCCAACAAATCAACCTTCATGTTGATGGTATCTCCTGTTTTTTTGAACCCCATTTTTTCTGCAAAGCAAACAGCAGGCGTGTATCGGGGATCGATTCCCGGCATGAAGTAATTCAGAGGTACATCGTAAATGCGGATGCTAACAACAGCTGAATTGGTAAACTGCATGTGCAAAAGTTCAAAAAGACGGGTTGCTATTCCCTGACGTCGGTACTCCGGATGAACAGCCATTAACTTGATATAACCCAATTTTGACCCGCGAATGTTACGGGTAACACCCTGCATAAAACCAACCACCTTATTCTGATGCAGTGCCAGCCAGGTAAATTCCGGATTCCAGCTCGGATCAGCATATAACTTTTCTTTTAGCAGCAAGTCGGTAAACCTGTCGAAGGATTTACTCTGGTTGAGTAAATCCAATACCTGCTGAAAGTATGGGTCGGTATAGTTTTGCACCGCTATCATGTGGCTTATTTAATGCTTGTTTTTAAATAATCGGTAAGTTCTTCAAAATTCTTATCGCTAAGGGTCAATTGTTGCATAATGTTGCTTATATCGTCTCGGTTTATTTTTGTAAAGTCTTTTTCCAGTGGAGTTATCAGGGTTCCCCCAAAATCGACCGAAGCCGGACTTAAAAGGATATTTTTTTCGCCTTCTTCAAAATATTGCCAGGGACGGTGTTTTTCGCGGGGGAAAATAATTACACGCCAGCCCAGATTGTACCAACTTAGAATATTCAGCATAGGTTCTTGGTGCTGAACTAATTGACTGGTATACTCATAACAAGGTTTAAACGCTTTTATCAGAATTTCTTTATCATTTGCTTCCAGTACAATCATCTTTCGAATACCATCGTTAATGGCAATAACCGAAAGAGCTGTATTGTTGATGAGGGTAGTTCCATACTTTGATTTCAGTACATCAAATTCCTTCTCAATGGGCAAAAAACCGGTGTTTCCGGCTTGAAAATGCAAATGATCCGGAGCCGATGCTCCGCAGTTGGGAGCGTTGTAAAACACCACCAAATCGGGGAGCGCTTTGCTCAGAGCTAACATATCGGCAAACGAATGCTTTATTTCCTGCGGGATATGTTCGTTGTGGGCTATGGTATAGTGCTCTGGAAAAATAGGAAAGGGATTGCAAAGTATTTCATAGGTACTTTCAAATGCTACGCTGTGCTGTTCATTGGGGCGGTTTGCGGCACATAAAAAACATTTTCGTGCTTCAATCGATGCCTTATCTACTTTTGCTGCCGACGAGGTAATCCGTTTTGGATTGTACTGTACATTTACCTGAAAACCATCGTAGGCAAAAGTTTTCAGCCGAACATTTTTTAAACCTTCGGCATTGTTTGCCAGTAGCGGCCAATTGGTTTTTTGCTCCAGAAATAAATTAGTTGTTTTGCTTTGGTAGTTCATTGATTGATGTAATGATAAATACAGGTTTCACAATTAATTCTTCCATTGGTTTTATTTGTTACTCTTATTGAGTTTTATGCGCGCTTTAAGCTCCACGGTGCGTAGTTTGTCTTTGTAATAATTGTGTTTGTTCATGGCTTCGATGCTGAGCGAAGCATCGGAATTATCTTCCCATCGGCGGCACAGGTAAAGCGAATTGTAAAGACGACCAATCTGATAGTGCCGGCTGATGGCCAGTCCCAAGCCATAATCTTCGCCATAACTGGTATTGGGTATTTTAATGCTTCGAAAAACTGGTGTGTAAAAAGCCCGTGGAGCACCCAGACCATTAATACGCAGGGCATTGTTTCGTCCGTTATCGGGAGTCCATTCTTTGTGGTCAATTAATCCCGGAGGAATTTCTTCCAACTTAAAGTTGGTCATCTGATATGAGCCAATTACCATGGCACATTTTTCTTTGTAAAACGTATCCACAATTTGCTGCAATGTGCTTTCGTCTTTGTACAGATCGTCGCTGTCGAGCTGAATGGCAAATTTTCCGCACAGTTCGTGATGAACAGCCAGGTTCCAGCAGCCACCAATTCCCAAATCGGTGCGCTCAGGAATAATATGAATCAGGTTAAGGTATTTTGCTGCATACGACTGAATTATTTCAGTAGTTCGATCGCTTGAATGATTATCGACAATAATTAGGTTGAAGTCGAAGCTTGCTTTTTGCTTCATTACTGAATCAATGGCGTCAGCGATGGTTTTTTCACGGTTACGAACCGGAATAATAACCGAAGCTTCCACCGGGAAATTACCTTCGTTAAAGTTTACAGTTTTAAATTCAGGTTTTAAATACCCGCCAATGGCTTTAAGATGAGTAGTAACGGCTTGTTCCATTTCAATCTGTACCTCCCGGTTTTTGGGATCAACATAATCGAATATTTTTTTACCCGAAGCACGGGTATCCCATTCAATTTGTGAATAAAGAGGTTCCGGAATATGAAACAATTCCTGATTTCGGCTAATGGCCAGACGAAGCTGATACAAGCCTGCAAAATCATAGGTTTCCGTGAAACTGTTAACAACCGTTTTAAATACCTTACTTTCAATAAACCAAAGCGGACCAAAGTTAAAATCGTCGCGCAAGCTGCCTTCCTGGTAATCAATTACCGGATGATTGCTTTGTTTACCATCGGCAACCTGCAGGTAATCAGAGTATACCATTCCGGCGCTGGTATCATCAGCCATGCTGATAAAGCGTTCCAGGGAAAACTGACCCAGTTTTATTTCAGTTTCTTTAGTTATTAAAAGCACGTAATCGGTATCAACAACAGCGGCAGCTTTTTTTAAGGTAGTTGTTTTAAAAAAGCTTTCAGTTTCCATCACTTTTGCTTTGTTCCACTGGGTTTTTAAATCAGAATTGCCTAATAAGTAAACGGTTTTTATGTGTTGGTTTTGTTCCAGTTCCTGTAGCATGTATTCCCAGATAGCGGGAGTTTGGTAAGGGATAAAACAAGTTATGGTTTTCATAAATAGTTAGTTTTCAGGTTTATTGTTAATTGTTTCTTTGGTAAAAATGTCAATAATTAATTTCATAAAAGCATCTCTTTCGTTTTGCCACAGAATGGTTTCAAACGGAAAGCCAAAGGCAGCTACCATGTAGTTTTCCGAGTATAGAACTCCTGCGCTCATGTTGTTTTCAGCATAACGCAGTATAGTTTTCGAGGAGCTATCGTAAGGTTCAATAGCATCGGGCGATTCCACTTTATAAATCGACGGATGGTAGGCGGTATTAAATTGTAAGGCTCTTAGTTGTGAGGAAAACAAGGTATCGGTAAAATAAGTTTTTCCTAAGCGTGATGCATGATTGGTTCTCCATTTGTATTTTAGGATTGCTCCAACCAAAGAATCCTGTTGGTTGAGTTTTACATCGCTTCCAATATGTGCTCCAGTGATTAGTAAATTACCTCCCTGATTCAGATAGCTTTGTAAATTACTAAGCAATTTATCAGAGAAAATAGTGAAATGAGCAACAGAGTCGTTTTTGGGCAGGTAATGTGTTTTTTCCTCGCCGGCTAAAAAATTGATCATGAAATAGTTTTCCGGTTTAACTGCTGATTGGGTAAAGGCTTCATCGCTTGTCGAAACAAAACTGCACCCTGCGTTAAGAATCGATTGGCCATGAACAAAACTATAGTCGAAGGTATTTCCGGGAATAATTTTATCTTCCATCTCAGCTCCCGAGGCACCAAACCCTGGGGAATCATCGTCGAGCCAGGGAGAATTCCGCTCATAATCGTATTGTGAACCGGTATAGTGGATGGTCGATTGGTAGCCAATCCCTTCGTCAATTCGGTTCATGAATCCAGCCATCCGTGGCTCATCCAGAGCAGCGGGACCGGCAATGCGGTCAAATGCATTCACAATAAGAACAGTTCCGGGTGCATTTTCAGCCAAAGCGACCGAGAGAATTTCCGATGGAAAGCTTTCACCGCCTTTATTAACAGCCGTTACTTTAAATGAATAAATAGTTTCAGGCTCTGGATTCGAAATCAATAAGAAAGGTTTTTCGGTCCATTGTCCATTATCGAAACCCTGTCCGTTTTTTCGGGTATAAACCAGGTAGCCTTCTGCTTCAGCAGTGGGTTCCAGCGGATCGCTAACGGGTTTCCAACTCAGTTCGAGTTGCTTGTTGTTTTTTATTTGTAGGTTAAAATGGGAAACCGGTAAGGGTTGAATTACATAGGGAAGGTGGTATTGAACCGATAAAAACCGGTGAATTCCTTTATAAATAGCCCGCGAAACGTCGAAACGGAACATGGGTTCCCAACCAAAACGGGCATCTAAAAAATTTTGATGTGAAAGCAATTCGAGCAACATGGTGGGCACATTGGGGCGAAAGGCTTCGCTGTAGGCCCTGTCCCATAAACCTCGACGAATCCAACTGGTGTCGTATTTTTGTCTTAAATCAGTTACCAGTTGGGTTTGAATCAGGTCGGTTAAATCGCGCGATGCCATTTTCGATACACCATTGGGGAACGTAGCTTTACCCTGGTTTGTGCTGTAAATTCCCAGTGTGCCAATCACACTGTCGGCCTGGGCAATTCCGGCATCGGTATGAAAAGCCAGCGCCAAATCTATGGGAATCTTTAAGCCTTCGACAGTTCTGTTTTTGGCCGGACCGGCGGGAGCTCCCATCAGGTAATTTAACCATTCACCACGACTTTGAACATCGTCGCTGTAATCGTTTTCTTTTTCACGATTCAATAACCAAACCAGTGAATCGGGCATGCCAGCATACTGCAAATAATACCGGGCAGCTTCCTGATAGCGCGGTCGCCCGCTTGTTTTTCCATTCCGGCTGATGGTTCCCATTCCACCTCCAAATCGAACGGCATCGGCCGTAAGATTTTGGTTGTTTTTGATTGTCTTTCCCGACAGTACTACTTTTCCGGAGTCGACATGAATTCCCTGATTAAAATGAAACGTGCCCAGATATATCCAGGTTCCTCCACCCATTTGCTGATTCACATCAAACTCAGTAATTCCTCCCGTGTGATGTACTTTATAACGCGCTTTGTCGGAATTATCTTTTTTATGATGATAGGCAATGTAAACCGGGTACTCGCCCGATTCAGGTATCTCAGGAATCCATTCAATAAATTCCATCGATTGTTTGTGTGAGGTAAATTGGGTATAGGTTCCCAGCTTAAAAGGGTTTTCAGTGCTGTAGGGTGGATTTCCTATGGCAAAACCGGTCCCGGAAGTTTTTGATTTTATGTTTTCCCGATAAATACTATTTCCAGTGCTTCCGTTATTATCGACAATAACCTCCTGTGTTTGTAAAGAACGTTCGCGGGGAAGGAAAACCTGAACTCCAGCATTTTCAAGCATGGGAACCACTCCCTGAAGCACGTATGCCATGGTACTTAAGTCCTCTACCGTTTGAAACAAGCGCGCCCGTTGCCATTCCCATCTATCGAGCGAGGGTTCGTAGTACCAGCCATGACTATGCCAGAGAGCAATATTAATGTCCTGTAGTACAGGTTCTTTATCAATGGGTTTTGATATATTAGTTTTTATTGACCTGCTTTTTCGATTAAATTTATCAGGGATTCTGCTTTTATCGATAGTTTTTTTGTAAGGCTGGTAATAGTTGGGAATATAAGTTTCTAAATTCTTTTTATTGCTGTAAAAGTCCACTGTGTAGTTATCATACAAATCGCCGAGATGTTTTTCAGCTTCAGCTTTGAGCCAACTTATGGTAGCTGGTCTGATTGGTGCATTTGCCAGATTTTTGTCGTAATAAACAGCAATAGTTTTCTTTTGTATATCTATTATTATAGTGTCAATTCTGGTCGAATCTTTCTTAAAATAGCCCGTCATGGAATTAAACAAGGGGCTGTTTATTTTTTGGTTGGTAAACGATTCAATTATTAAATAGGCAGGGCTGCGGTGCGGTAGAGCCGGCATTTGTGCAAACACCTTGTTAATAGGGGATGAGCAATTAATCGCGATGCTTAAAAAAACAAGGATTTTTAGTAATCTCATTGCTGAATTTTTATCAAATTTTGCCCTCCAAAAGTAAGGCATATTATTCAAAAATACAAAATGTGTAATACATATTACATCTTATAAAATATTTTTTGTAATTTAGCAGCGTCAAAATTTTATAAATAGAATTTGTACGCTATAACATGAAAGATAGGCTTATTAAGGACTAAATTTCGAGAATAGTACGAATATAATTCAAACAATACGCATGTTTTTAGTAGCAGACGGAGGGTCGACCAAAACCGATTGGCGCTTGATAAAGGGTAATTCAACCCTGTCGTTAACCACCATGGGTATAAATCCCTTGTTTTCAGAGAAGGATCAAATTATTCGGGTCTTAACTGAGTCGGATATAAATATGTATAAGAATTCCATTACAGAGGTGTACTTTTATGGTGCAGGTTTGGCCAATGAACCGATAAAAGAAGGACTTTATCGAATTTTTGAACAGTTTTTTGGTGAAGGAACGCAAATTTTTATTAACGACGATATGATTGCTGCAGCAAGAGCCTTGCTGGGAACTAGGCCCGGAATTGCCTGCATATTGGGAACCGGTTCCAATTCATGCATGTACGATGGCAATCAATTGATTGATAAAATACCTGCTTTGGGTTATATTTTGGGCGATGAGGGAAGTGGAGCCTACATGGGAAAACGTTTTTTAAATGCTTTATTGAAGCGTGACTTTTCGCCTGAACTTACCCACCAACTAAACGAAATGGGTGAATTCGATTTGAATACCATAATTGAGAATGTATATAAAAAGCCACTACCCAACCGTTACCTGGCCTCTTTAACACGCTTGCTTAAAGCACAATTGCATCAGCCCGAGATTTATACTTTGGTTTATAATTCGCTGGAGGATTTTGTACTTAAGAACATTATAAAGTTGCCCCGATGTAAGGAATTACCGGTTGTTTTTGCTGGTTCTATAGCTTTTCATTTCAATGAAGTTTTAAATCAGGTTATGAAAGCTAACGGATTTGAGACTCCCAGAGTAGTGCAATCGCCTATTGACGATTTGGTGGCCTATCATAAAACCATAAATAGCAAGAAGTTTTAAATTATGATAAATATTACAGAATCCTCGTCGCGTTACGATAATCTGGAAAAGATGACGGTTAAGGAATTACTTGAGAATATTAACCGCGAAGATGGAACCGTGCATATGGCTGTGAATAAGATTATTCCGGAAATAGAGCGGGTGGTCGATCAAATAATACCCCGAATTAAAAAGGGAGGACGCTTGTTTTATGTAGGTGCGGGTACCAGTGGGCGATTGGGTATCGTTGATGCTTCAGAAATTCCTCCCACTTTTGGGGTCCCCTATGATATTGTAATTGGTTTGATAGCCGGTGGTGACCAGGCCATTCGTAAAGCAGTGGAATCGGCCGAGGATGATGAACAAGGAGCCTGGCGCGATATGGCACAGTACGAGCCCCATGCCAACGATACGGTAATTGGTATTGCCGCATCGGGGCGAACCCCTTATGTTATTGGTGCGGTTCGTGATGCCAGAAAAACAGGACTTTTTACCGCTTGCATTACCTGCAATCCAGAAACTCAATTGGCCAAGGAAGTGGATATTGCTTTGGAAGCCATTGTTGGACCTGAGTTTGTAACCGGGAGTACTCGTATGAAAGCTGGAACAGCTCAAAAACTGGTGTTGAACATGATTACCACTTCAGTTATGATTAAGCTGGGACGAGTAAAGGGAAATAAAATGATAGACATGCAGTTAACCAATAAAAAACTGATTGAACGCGGCTCCCGAATGATAATGGAAGAATTGGGCTTGAGTATTGACGAATCGAGGCGTTTGCTATTGCTGCATGGCTCAGTTCGGAACGCTATTGAGAATTATCAAAATATTGACACGATTTAACTTCTTTTTTCAGTAAAGTAGTTAATAAATAAGGGCTCCAAAATGGAGCCCTTATTTATTAAAAGAACTTTAAATGTTTATCGTAAATTTCCTGAGTTCGGTTCAGATGCTGTTTCATCAGCTCATAAGTTGCGTCAACATCTTTTTTACGGATGGCTTCAATAATAAGTGAATGTAGTTTTATGGTATTCTCTTTTTCGCCTTCAATGTTTCCATATATATAATTTCGCATACGCGGGAGCAGGGAATAAATGGGCTCCATGGTTATTTGCATGATGGGGTTACCCGACGATTTGGCAATAATCAGGTGGAATTTATTATCTAAATCGGCTTCTAACTGCGTATTATCGTGGTTACATTTTTTAAAATCAACAAGGTTTTTATCCAGTTCACGAATGTTTTCCTCGGACCGGTTTTTAGCCGCCAGCTTGGCAATTTCTGGCTCAAAAATACGGCGAACTTCAATTATTTGAGACAATAAATTATTGTCGAATTTAAGGTCGTAGTATAAGTTCAGGGTGTTGATGGCATCTTCAATCCGAATTTCAGAAACATACATTCCGCTGCCTTTTTGAATATTGATGAGGCCGCGTGCACTTAAACGCCTCAGGGCCTCACGCAGCGCAGTGCGGCTCACTCCAAATGCCTCACACATCTCACGCTCAGTAGGGAGTTTTGAGCCAACTAAAAGCTTTTTTTCACGAATGGCATTTTCTATGGTCCTTTCAATTTTTTGGCTTAAGGTTTGTCGGTTGCCTAGATTCTGAAATATATCGTCCATTTAATTTTATAGTTAGGTTAATTGTTCGTGATGCAAAAATAGAAATAATCTTTTATAATTATCTAAGGGTTCTGGTTTTTCCAAATTGTTGATAAATAATCCATTAGTTTTTACAGTTTCTCGCTGAGGTATTATTAATCAGACTTTATACACTGGTATTATATCATATAAATATACGTCTTTAAGTTTTATTTAAAAATTTTAATCGATTTAAAGTTTTTTTAAGGTAATACTATTGGATCACTTAGTGGGCTTTCGTTATTCAACCGGTCGAGTGATGTTACGCGAATTACTCCATCCGAAGGGAGCTTCTCAAAAGAGAATTTTGATTCACCGGTACTATAAATAATATACCGGTCATCTTTAACCTGTTTTAATTGTTTTTTTGGGAAATAGTAAATAACATAAAACCGGGCTTTGTCAAATTCATTGGAAGCTTCACTTGCCCTCCAGGTCAATGTTGTTCCACTCAAATTCAGGTCAATCGGGGGTAATGGTGCCTGGTTGTCAATCCACGGCATGGGTGGTACAATTGCAGGAGTATGACAAAGTTTGTTTTGCAGTTTTCTATTGAGTTGCTTAAAATCTTCTCTAAAAAAATGCTTGCTGCTAAAGTATCCAAATCCGTTTATGCCTTCAATTTGACGAAGCAATTCAATTTGGTTTAAAAAGTGTTTGGGCTTTCGCCATAATTTGTGCTCCGAATTTTTGTCGATACGATAGGGAGCTAATCCCAGATAGATAGCCCGTCCAAACGAAAAGTCGCTCCACCAATAGGCTAAAGTGGTAAAGTTAGCAGCCGGATGATCATCGCGCCAATACAATTGAGGCATGGTATAATCGACCCAACCCTTTTGTTGCCATTTAATAATATCAGCGTACAGGGCATCGTAGTTTGTTGTTCCCGCTGATGTCTCCGATCCGAATATGTCTTGTGAGCGATTGCGCCAAACACCAAATGGGCTTATTCCAAATTTCACCCAGGGCTTTTCATTTTTTATAGCTGTACTTAGAATTTGGATGATGGTATCTACATTATGCCGACGCCAGGCATGTAAATTATCAGGATAAAAATTACCGCCAAATTTTTTAAAAGCTATTGAGTCGGGAAATTCTTCATTATTCACCTGATAGGGATAAAAATAATCATCAAAATGAACAGCATCGACATCGTATCGGGCAACTACATCAGTAACAACCTTGCGAATAAAATCCCATACATATGGATTGCCCGGCTCAAAGTAGCTACGACTACCATACACCCAACCCCACTCAGAATTCTGTTTAAAGATATGGTTTTCTACCAGTTTGTCGTTAATGTTTTGTTGTATTCGATAAGGATTAAACCAGGCGTGAAGTTCAATGGCTCGCTTGTGCGCCTCATTAATCCAAAACTGCAAGGGGTCAAAATTATCTTTAGGAGCCTGACCTTGATTACCTGATAAATAGCGACTCCAGGGTTCCAGGTCTGAGGGATAAATAGCATCGCTGGTGGGGCGAACCTGTAAAATTATTGCATTGGTTCCCAAGGATTTTTGCATATCAAGTATTTTGATAACCTCTGTTTTGAGTTGATCATTTGTAAGTCCTGTTTTCGATGGCCAATCGATGTTTGCTACCGTTGAAACCCACACGGCCCGGAATTCATATTTTGGACTTTGAGCCAAAAGATTATAAGAGGTAAAAAAGAGTAAAGGAATTATAAACAATCGTTTCATAATACATATTTTTTATATAAATATATTTTTAGTCATAAAATTAGGCTTGATTCCAACAAAACTATAACAATATAAACAATAGGTCATACATCATTCATAATATAATCGTGTGTTGCACAGCAGGTGAAAAAACAGCGCGTATTTGTCATACAAATACAACAACAACCTTATTTTTTGTATATCAATCAATTGTAAGTGATTGTTTTTTAAACAAAAGACCATTTTGATTCATAATTTTCATTAAAGAGTAGGATGTATGATAAAAATATTGAAAAAATGTTAGGTACTTCACAAAAAAATGTAAATTTGTAATACAAAAATACAAAGCAAAGCTAATGGACCCTAAAAAAGCTAAAATAAACGCTAAAAAGTTTATCCCAATAGCTCAAATAATTGAGGCAGCAACAATGTCTTTGGTTGCTGGTTTTACAAACAAGCTAATTACTAATCAATAAAACAAAATGATTTATGAAAAAACTAGTACTCTTTGTTTTTATGGTAATCGCTGCATTTTTCACAAAGCTATCGGCACAAGATACCGATACGGCTTTTGTTGAAATTTGGGCGCATTACGGAGAAAATGCGCCGGAATGGTTTACCGATGGCTCGGAAGTTGATGATGGCAGCCCTGCCTATGCTGCCGTAGAACGTGGTATTGCATACAGTGACTATTCGGGTCATTTGTATGTGTCGAGTCGTCATGCCGAAGATACCGATGATAATGGTGTTTTGGATACCGGGGAACCGCATGTATATGTTTTGGACCCATTAACAGGAGAAGCTCCTGCTTTTAGTGTTTCAAAGCTATTGACTACAGGGATAACATCCAGCGATCAAAATTACGGTGGAGGATATCCTTTAAATAATATTGTTTGTACCGAAGATGGAAGCATCTTTGCCTGCAACATGACCCTGGCTTCAGGTCCTGATATTCCTAACGAAAACGGTTCGGTAACTGTAAAAGCGTTCCGGGTTTACCGTTGGGGTTGGGAGCAGGATATACCTACCATGATTATAAATTATACTGAAGGAGGCTACCGTATGGGAGACAAATTCAGTGTGATAGGTAACTGGGATACTGAAGCTTATATTTATGCTGCTCCAGGCGAAAGTAATAAAGTAATGCGCTGGAAAGTAACCGCAGGTATTGTTGATGCTGCTCCTGAAATTATTACGCTTGCAGATATTGCCAATGCCGGAACTTCACCTACTGTTGCAGGTGTTCCTGGCAAAGATGATTGGATGTATGTTAGTGGAAAAGGTTTTTTGCCAACCTTGTTTACTACAAGTGGTGTAAATCTAACTCAGGTAGCCTTTTCTCCGGGATTATTTCCTTCATCCGTATTGGCAGGACGTACCTTTGAATTTGGAGGCTCGCTTTATATGGGAATGTTTAGCGGCGATCAAAGCGCTTTTGTGTTTAACATCTCAAAACACGGCGAAAATGTTACCGATGCTGATGTAATCGGATTTACGCCAACCTTTGGAACCAAGTTCGATAATGCTTATGGCGAAGGAGCTGTTGATTTTGGTGTGCTTGATAATCAATTGCATATTTTTGTTTGTGCCCCTTCAAATGGTATTGCAGCCTATCGCATCGATGGAATACAAGCAAATTCAATACATAGAGAGCAGACCTCAGCCTTTAAGCTTTCTGCTTTCCCAAACCCTGCAAACGATTACACAAAAGTTCGTTTTGAGCTACCACAAAATGCAAGCGGGGTAGTTTCAGTAAAAGTGTTCGATTTAAGTGGCCGCTTTATGGGAATTACAGCTGACAGGGCTATAGGTGGTTCACAGGAAATGGAAATAAATACAGCCGGATTGCCACCAGGTACTTATGTGTATCAGGTGGTTTACGGTAATAAAATGGGTGTCGAAAAACTAATAATAGAATAAGAAGAGCATATTATTTTACCTAAAACAAAACAACATGAAAAGAAAAACTACATTTTTAACAAGTTTGTTGCTTATCCTGTTCCTCTTTGGGAACCTGATAGCTCATGCACAACCTTCCGAGGTGTGGAACGTGACTCCAGAGTGGAATGTGAATAATAGTTACCGGGGGATTGCTTACAATCCTGATAACAATCATTTGTATGTTGCCGGTACGGTATCTGATGCTAATGTAGCAACCAATAATTTTATCCGTGTATTGGATGCTTCAACTGGTGAATTATTGAAGACCTTAACACTTGAAGGTCTTACTTTGGATGCTAATGGATATGGAATTAGAGATGTTGAAGTTAGTGCTGATGGAGGAATATTCGCCATGATTCCTACAACAAATCAATATAATCCACAAAAAATATATTATTGGGCTAATGAAAATGCTGCTCCCATTTTACTTTGGTCAGATGCCAGTGGACTGGATATTGATTTTGGACCAGGTTTTAGTGTTTATGGCGATTTCTCCGAAGAAGCTTTAATTATAATTCCATTTTTTGACGTTGCTTCAATTTATTATTTTGAAGTTGTAAATGGAGTTATAGAAGAACCTATAACGATGAATTTGACTGGTGTTACCGGCGGAACAGGTGTTCATGTTCAGGCCTTGGGTACAAAAATTTCCGATGGTTTTTGGTATAGTACATCCACCCAATCACCGGCGCTCATTAACGGCTCAGGTACTTTAGTCGGAGCTATTGATGCAGCAATTTTTTCCGGAGCAACAGGAGATGTAAAACAATTTAGTGTTGCTGATAAAAAATACTTATCAGTTTCAGTTGCCGGAAATATCGAAATTGTTGACATCACAAATGCAAATGCCGACTTTAGTAATATCACAGCGGCAAATATTATTGAAACTATTTTAGGGACGGCCCCGATTGCACCTGGTTGGCCTTCAGAAAATGGCGATGGTCAGGAACAAGTTGCTGTAGGTTATAATTTTACCGACACCTATATTATTTATTCCTTATCAGGTGGAAACTATATCAAAGCCTTGGCACCTGAAGCTGCTCCTTTGGCTACCAATCTGATGATGACTGGTTTTGCCATGGTGGGTTCAAACGCTCAGGTGAGTTATACATATATTGATGTGAATGGTGACGAAGAAGATGTTTCATTATATAAGTGGTTTGTTTCTGATGATGATCAGGGAACCAATAAAACACAATTTGCTACCGATGCTGAAATTACCGTAGCCTTTGAATATCTGGATAAATACCTGTCGTTTAGTGTATTGGCTGTAGCAAAAACAGGAACTCTGTCATCCGAAACCAACTGGGTTGAATCGGGTTATTATGGCCCGGTAACTTCTTCGGCAGTTAAACCTGTGGCTTCTGATTTGGCAATAACAGGAGATCCTAATGTTTACGGCTTATTAACCGGCTCTTATACTTTTGCTGATGCCGATGGTGATACGGAAGCCGAATCTATCTTGAAATGGTGGCGTGCCGATGACGCAGCCGGAACAAATGCAGTCAAAGTGGCTGAAGATACATTGAAATACATGCCGCTCCCTGCTGACGAAGGTAAGTTTATCTTATTTAGCGTAATTCCTGTTTCAAGTTCTCCAAACCTCTCAACAGGCGATTCTGTTGCTGTTGCAACGGCTACAGCTGTAGTTTTCCCGGCATATGTTCCTGAAGCTAAAAATGTAACTATCTCAGGTATTCAGGAAGTTGGACGCATCTTAACCGGTTCGTACACGTATGCTGATTTGAACGAAGACGAAGAGGGAAATACTGTATTAACCTGGTATCGTGCCGATGCAGTGGATGGAACTAAAACAGCTGTTGCGAACGACACCAACAGGTATCAATTGGTAGCCGCCGATCAGGATAAATACATTTTCTTTGGTGTATTACCTGTTACAGCCGCTGATGAAAACGGTGTTGAAGTTTTCGATACCACAGGTATTATAGCTCCTGCTCCACCCGAAGGTGCTCCTGAAGCTCAAAATGTAGCATTTGTGGGTAATCCTGAAGTGGGTGCCGTGGTTTATGGAAAATATACTTATTTCGATTATACTGACGATCCCGAAGGCGCATCATTATTTAAATGGTATGTTGCCGACAATGCAGCCGGAACGAATAAAACCGCCATCGATGGTGCAAGCCATAAAGATTTCTTAGTTACTGAAGCCCAGGTTGGTAAGTTCCTGATTTTTGAAGTTACTCCGGTAGCTGTTTCAGGAGGTTTATTAACCGGTGAAGCTGTTGAGGCTACTTCAAGTGCTGCAACTATTGAATCAACTAATGATGGTGATTTTGAACGCGTATGGATGCGTGGAGCAAAGATGGCTGCTGTTCCTTCATATATTGGAACGGGAAGTACTGAGCGAGGATTTGCATTAGGAACCGATCATATTTATCTGGCAAGCCGTTTGGGTGGTACCAAGCTGGTCGTGCTCGACAAAACCAGTGGTTCTGAAGTTGCTCAGATGAATACCGAAGGAATGGATGCAGGGCTGTTCAAAATTAACGATGTTGAAGTTTCCGATGATGGTCAGATTTTAGCTTGCCCATTAGTAACCGATGCCAGTGTAGCTCCTTTTGTAATTTACAAATGGACTGATGAATTGGCAACACCTGTTAAATGGATTGAGTATACAAGCACTGTACCAATGCGTTTGGGCGATAAGTTTACCGTTAAAGGCGATGTTTCAGGCAATGCGGTAATATTTGCTGCTGCATCAGCCAATAAATATGTAATTCGTTGGGTGGTAACCGGAGGTATTGTTGGAGATCCTACCGTAATTGAACTTCAAAATACGACTTCAATTGGTTCAACTGCAGCAGTTGCTCCATTCGAAGCCAGTGCCGACTCCAAATTCCTGGTTGACGGACGGGGTATGCAACCGCAAATTTTTGATAAAGATGGCATGTACCTGGGTGCTATTGAAGGTGTTGGAATGACTAATAACCAGTCGAACTCACCCAATATCTTTACATACAAAGGACGTACGTTGGCCGCATTCTATCAAAAGAACGATGCAGGCGTATGGAATACCATAGTTAAAGATATTACTACTGCACCTTATGTTACGGTTGGTGTATCCGAAACCATGTCGACTGCAAATCAGGAATTGGGTGGGGTACATGTTGAAGCCGATGAAGAATTCTTCCACATGTATATGTTAAGTGCCAACCAAGGTATTGCCCGCTTTAAAGGACTGCTTGAATTACCAATGTTTGAGTACGCTGAAACCAATGATGCGGGAGATAAGATTTTTGTTTGGTTTAGCAAAAACATGCCCGATTCTTTAGGTGTTTCAACCGGTTGGACCGTGATGGCCGACGATGCTGAAATTACCATCGACACGCTATATGGAACAGGAACCGATGCCAACGTAGTTACCTTTGAACTGGCTACTGCAATTACCAATGGCCAGGCTGTAACTATTGCTTACGACGGAACAGGTACAACTGCTGCCTTTGATGCCATGCCTTTAAGTGCCTTTACGGCAGAAGAAGTGGTGAATATTGTGGGTGTTGCGGCTCCTACGGCTAGCGATGTTGCTATTGTTGGTAATCCGGTTGTGGGTACTACACTTGAAGGCTCATACACTTATACTGATGCTGATGGTGACCTGGAAGGTGAAAGCAAATACCAATGGTGGTATGCAACCGATGCTGAAGGAACAGACAAACTGAAAATACTGGGTGCAACCACAGATACCTGGGTGGTTGATGCCGATATGACAGATAAATTTGTTGCCTTTGAAGTAATTCCGGTTGCTTTAACAGGCGGTCTCGACTTCCTGGTTGGAGAACCTGTAATGTCTGCGTTTGTGCTTGTTAAACCTGTTGGTGTTACCGATAACCTGGCCGCAGCAATCTCAATGTATCCGAACCCGGTTAATGAGCAGTTAACCATTAAAGGAACCGATAATGTAACTCAAATACAGGTAGTTGACTTTACCGGTCGCATAATTATGACTCAGGAAAATACCGGATTAAGCGAAATGAGCTTAAATATGAGTTCATTAAAAGCTGGTGTTTACATGATTCAAGCTGTTGATTTAAATGGTCAATCGGCTGTGAAACGGATTGTTAAAAACTAATCCGAATAGTAAAAGAGCAGGTTTTAAAAGCCTGCTCTTTTATTCTTTTTTTGACTACTTGCAGGATTTGTTTTGAATGCATATGTTGTTGTATTTCAATATTTATAAAAGCGTTTTTTTCAACTACTAATGTTTTTAACCCGATAAAAACTACACGCTATGAAAGGTTTAATTCCTTTTTTATTTATCATTTTTCTGAGTTTGGAATTAAATGCTCAGGAAATTAAAGTAACGAAAATAGAGAAACTTGAATTGGAGCATCCGGCCTACTTTCCAAAGTTTGGAAATAGTGCTGAAGTACTGCTGTTTTCAGGCGAACAATATAAAGGCCTTTCCATTTATTATCTGGCCACTCAGAAAGAACAACTTATAACCCAGGCCGCCGGAGCAGGAGTTAAAGCCTCGATGCTGGAAGATGGTTCGGTTTTGTATCGTACCTCTACCTTTAACAAAGGGAGGAAACAAACGGAAGAAAAAATATTCATTGCCGGAAAAGAGATTAACTATCAAGCAAAAAGTACAGCCGGATTTATGGTTGCCACCGATGGGAAACGCATAAAATTGTCGGGTACCGGTTTTTCTGAAAAAAGCTTTGCTCCCTTAGGTGAAGTATATTATTTGTGGGCTTCATTATCACCCGACAAAACTAAAATAGTTTTTACGGCTGCCGGTCGTGGAAGCTATGTAATTGATATAAAAGGAACTATTCTTACCTATTTGGGTTATTTGAATGCTCCCAAGTGGTTAACTGACCATTGGGTAATTGGGATGAATGACACCGATGATGGGCATCAGATTATTTCATCGAATGTGGTGGCAGCTCATATACCTTCGGGCAAACGAATAGATCTCACTGAAACTAATGCTTCGCTGATTGCATTGTATCCCGAAGTATCACCCGATGGAAATAGAATCGTTTTTCAATCGCAAAAGGGCGAAATTTATTTGCTCGATGTTTCAATTCTCGACTAATAATAATCTTAGCTCATAATTATTAAGCATATGGCTATGAATTACAGATACCTAATTATATTCACCATATTATTGAGTGCCTTTGGGTATACCAGCGCTCAAACACCCGATTTTACAGGAATTAAAGTAATGATTAATCCGGGTCACGGAGGGCACGATTCCGATGATCGGGGGATGCCAAACGGGTTTTGGGAATCGGAAGGAAACCTGACCAAAGGACTTTGGCTGCGCGATTTATTGGAAGCCAGAGGGTGTGAGGTGGTTATGTCGCGGGTATTGAACCGCACCGAAGACGATTTACCGCTTTCGCAGATTGCTGCCATGGCTAATCAAAACGAAGTCGATTTGTTTATTTCCATTCATTCCAATGCAGCCAATCAGGTTTCAAATTTTCCATTGACCATTTTTAATGGGAAAAGTGAAACGCCGGCCATTCCTGAGGCCAAAGTGTGGGCACAGATTCTTTGGGAACAGTTAATAACCAACAAGGCCACTCACTGGACCAGTACTACCCCGCATTATATTGGTGATTTAACCTTAAATCCTACCTTTACCTACGGCTATGGGGTATTGTACCCTTTAGAAGTGCCCGGAATAATTTCCGAAGGCAGTTTCCACGACTACCTGCCCGAAATGGATCGTTTATTAAATCTGGAATACCGGAAACAGGAAGCCTGGAATATTTATTATGCCATGATAACTTATTTTGGACTAAGCGGAACTGAGAATTATGGACAGATTAGTGGAATTATTCGTGATACCCTGCTGGCAAAACCTACCTATACCTTACCCAATTCAGCTGATAAATTCGAGGTTGTGAATAATGCACAGGTAAAAATAATCGAAACAGGCGACATTTATCAGGTAGATGTTTTCAACACCGGTTTTTATTACTTCGATAGTTTACCACCGGGTACCTATCATTTGGTGTTTTCGGCCGATAAATATTTTAATGATACCGTTCCTTTAAATGTCGAGGCGCATAAGTTTACCTATCATAATCATTGGCTTGAAGCCGATAAAACCATGCCACCTAAGGTGTTGTATACTTCACCGGTGGCAAACAGTACGGTTAATTGTAACGATCCCATTTCGCTCACTTTTAGCATGAATATGGATACGGCATCGGTTACTAAAGCCTTTTCGTTAGAGCCAGCAACCGATGGAACGTTTACCTGGGATGATGCTCAGATGACGGTTAGTTTTCAGCCTTTACAACCTTATACTACCCAAACAAGCTATACAGTTTTGTTGGATAATACAGCTCAGCATCAATGGGGAGTTGGACTGGTCGAAGATTTTACTTTTGAATTTTTTACGGGCGATCGGAATCGCTACACGCTTGATAAATCCTTTCCTCTTGACCAACAAACTGAGGTGAGTCCTTACCTTCAGTTTCGTTTGGTATTCGATGCGCCCTTGAATAACAGTTCGCTCATTGGAGCAGTTAGCATCGAAACTAATGATGGAACTGTAATTGGAACCAAAAGCGCCAGTATTACGACCATCGACAATAAAGGGCACTATTATTTCCGTCCGAGCGAAGATTTGAATTTTGATACCAATTATACCCTGAATCTTAAGGGAAGTATAAAAGATATAGATAATATTCCTTTGGTCGAAAACCTTTCGATTCCTTTTTCAACCATGCAAGCTTTGGATAATTTGAATGTGATGGACGAAATGGAAAGTCAGGAAACCTGGGGTATTGATTTTGCCAACAGCACCGGACTTGATGCCAGTTCATTCTTATTGAAATGGACCAAAGAATACCGTATGGGTGCAGGTTCCTTAATTCTTAGGTATTGGTTTACTTCCCCCGGGGGAAATATCCAAATAAAACCAGCCAGCCCTGTTTCGTTAACTGATGGCATGAGACACGTTGGTTTGTGGATTTGGGGCGATTTAAGCTTGCAACAGTTGAACCTCAAATTCGATAATGAAACTGTTCTTCCGCTGGGTAGTATTGATTTTGCCGGATGGAAGTACTGCTATGCCGAAGTTCCGCAGGGAGCAACAGCCCTTACAGGGGTTGAATTTATTCGCGGCAGCGAATCAACCGACAGGGGCGAAATCTATCTGGATGCTTTAAGTCAAATGACTCCGGTTTCTATAAGTAATAGCCCGGGCTCAATGATTAAGGTATATCCAAATCCGGTTATCGATGGCCGCTTAGTGGTTGATGGTTTGCCAGCAGAAGAGTCGATTACTTTTACTCTTTCTGATTTGGCTGGCCGTATTCTGGAACAGGGCAATATACAAACCGACCAAACAGGATCGGCAATTATAAAAATAGATTCGAACCCTGGAAATGCGGTATCACTACTTACCATTAGTTATAAGCAGTACCGATTTATCCAATTGTTGAATTATTAAAACGAAGTAATTTTTCTCGAAATAGTAGAGTTTTAGTTTAGTAGTAGTGAATAAGTAGTCCGGGCACCTTTTCAATGTAATCTTTTCATCGGCCCGGCTACTTTTTTCAAAAGCTTAGAACAACATAAAAGCAAATTAGAAACTTACATAACAATTATAACAATGAAAAAAACGCTTACCACACTATGGCTGTTCATTTCCTTTCTTACGGTTTTTGCCCAGGAGCGAACCGTAGTAGGTACAGTTGTAGATAACGAAGGACTGGAGCTCATTGGAGCCACGGTGGTTGTAAAAAACACTTCGCAGGGTACCATTACCGATTTAGACGGGAAGTTTGCACTCAGTGTTCCTGCGGGAGCCAGCACGCTGGTTGTATCCTTTATTGGTTACGAGTCGGTAGAGGTTAATATTTCCGGAAAAAATAGCATTCGGGTTGCTTTAAGCCCGTCGGTTCATGAACTGGATGCTGTAGTAGTAACAGCATTGGGAATAAAAAAGGAAAAAAAGGCTTTGGGTTATGCATTTGCCGATGTGTCGGGCGACGAACTTACTACCAATCGCGACGTGAATTTTATTAACTCCATCAGCAACAAAATACCGGGGGTAAATATTACGCAAACAGCGGGCGGCGCCGGAACTTCGTCGCGAATAATCATTCGGGGTATTAAATCGATAAGTGGCAACAGCCAACCGTTAATTGTGGTTGACGGAGTACCAATGGATAACAGCAGCGATGGTGCAACCTGGTTGGGAGGTTTGGATTATGGTAATAGCTTATCCTCCATTTCGCCCGACGATATTGAAACCATATCGGTACTAAAGGGACCCAATGCCGCAGCACTATATGGGTCACGAGCAGCAACAGGGGTAATTATGATTACTACTAAAAAGGGAACCAAACGTGACCAAATGAAAGTTACCTTTAACTCTAATTTTATGATTGATAAACCCTACATTGTAGCAAAATATCAGAATGAATACGGTGCCGGGTTTGGTGGGGTAATTCAAAAAAATAAACTTTCGCCTGAAACTTACGAAAGCTTAGCATCCGAAGATCAACAAAAAGTGATTGTCGAAACGGACAGCATTACCGGCCTACCGGTTTATTCGGCTTATTATAATTACGGAACCGGTAGTTGGGGCCCCAAAATGGATGGAAGCTTCGAAATATTGGATTGGAACAATAAGTTTGCGCCTTATGTAGCTCAGCCCGATAATGTTAAAAATTATTTTAATACGGGATATACCTTTACCAATTCCATTTCGCTCGAAAAGGGAACCGAAGCATTCAACTGGCGTTTGTCACTTACCGATTTGCAAAATAAAGGCCTAAAGCCCAATAGTCATTACGATCGTACTTCAATAAATTACAACATGTCGTCAAAAATGAACGACTACGTTACCGCCAGTTTTAAAGCCAATTACATTCGCGAAGATGCTTTTAATAGGGTGGGGCAGGGCGATTCACGCACCGGTGCCCGTACTTTTATTTGGATGCCCCGGAGCATAAACATGAGTACCCTACGCGATTATTACAAAGATGAAAACGGGTTTGAGCAGAACTGGTACCCTGACGATCCCTGGCATACCAATCCGTATTGGGAAGCTTATGAAAATTATAATAACGATAATAAAAACCATTTTACGGGTTTTGCTAAACTCGACTTTACTATAACTCCCTGGTTAAGCGCTTTTGTTCGCAGCAGTATGGATACCTACCTTAGCAAACGCTACAACCGTATTGCCAATAATGCAGTTCGAGCTATTGGACAAGGACAATACACAGAACAATGGATTAATTATAAATCATTAAATCACGAATTCTTTCTAAGCGCCAAAAAGGATCTGAATGAGGACATTAAACTTTCAGGAAACCTGGGAGGTAACTGGTATGAATATCACCTTGACCTACAATCGACAACCATCTATGGTCTGGCGGTTCCAAATTTCTTTTCGTTAAATAATGCCAAAAACCCCGACGAAACCTCTGTAGGCAGCACGGTAAAGAATAAACAAATTCACTCTTTGTTTGGTTCGGTACAAATGGAATACAGAAACTGGTGGTTTCTTGAACTTACCGGCCGAAATGATTGGTCATCTACCCTTCCATTAAGTAATAACAGTTATATTTATCCTTCAGTAAACAGTAGTATTGTATTTACCGATGCCTTGGGAATAGAAAATAATATACTTAGTTTTGGTAAAATTCGTGGTTCGTTTGCTTATGTTGGAAACGACCCGGATCCGCATCAATTATCTCGCTCCTTTATTAATCAGCAGTATGGTGATTTACCTGCCATATATCTTAAACCAAGCCTTACAAATAATAATCTGAAACCTGAAGAAACCAGTTCGTGGGAAGTGGGAACTGATTTGCGCTTTTTCCAGAACCGGGTTAGTGTTGACTTTTCGTACTATAATGAAATCAATCACAACCAAATTGTAAGCGCAGAACTTTCCCGCTCCAGTGGTTTGGCTACGGTGTTGACCAATGGGGGTAAAGTTGCCAATCGTGGGGTAGAATTGCAGTTTAATGCTACGCCCATTGAGACTCCAGATTTTAAATGGAATGTTTTATTTAATTATGCAAAAAATAAAAATGAAGTACTTTCCCTGGCCGATGGCTTGCCTTTTATTACGGTTACTGTTGAAAGCCAGGTTGATATTGTAGCTTTACCCGGACAACCCTATGGTGATATAATTGGTACCGGATTAACCAGGTATTATAAAACCGATGTCAATGGAAATATTGTGGACGACCCGAATAACGGACGCCCTTTAGTTGATGAGCAGGGTATGTATGTTATGTCCGACCGAAAAGTAATTGGAAATGTAATGCCCGATTGGACCGGAGGTATTACGAACAGCCTGAAATATAAAAATCTGAGTTTAATGTTTTCTATTGGGATACAAATGGGTGGCGATATTTTTTCAAAAACCAATAAGTACGGATTAGATAACGGTCAGTTTGAAGAAACCCTAGAAGGAAGAGAGTCGTGGTATGCTGCCACCGATGCTGAACGGCAGGCAGGAACTGCAGGTTATGTTGCTGATGGAGTACTTGCCGATGGTACCGAAAACACCAGGGGAATTGATCCGCAAGTCTATTTTCATCAGCGAAAGTGGGGAGGAATTGCTGAGTTGGATGTATACGATGCTTCGTATGTTAAACTCCGCGACCTAACCTTGAATTATGATTTTCCGGAGTATTGGTTCGAGAATTTCTTTGTAAAACAGGCCTCTTTGTCCTTTGTAGCAAAAAATCTTTGGCTAATTTACAGCGGGGTTCCAAACATCGATCCCGAATCATCGTTTACTTCAAATAACAATGGTTTGGGACAGGAATATGCAGCCATGCCGCATGCCCGTTCCTTTGGCTTTAATCTGAGAGTAGTATTTTAATTGAAAAAATAAAGAACATGAAATCAAAATATACAATAGCCCTCTTTTTTGGTCTGTTTATCAGTGCTTGTACTGCCGATTTTGAGGAAATCAATAAAAACCCGAATAACCCGGCAACCACCGAACCAGTGTATGTATTTAATTATGTATTGAAAGAGGGTGCGGGTGAATTTGGTATTGTTACCAGTTACAATTATACCTACATACAACGTTGGGTTATGCAAACGGCTGCTGTCTGGGGTAACTCAACCATGCCTCCCTACACTTTATTCGATCAGTACCGTATTCAATTGCTTTGGGAACATTATTACGCCAATGTTTTATTAAACTGTGTGGTATTGGAAGAAATGACTGCCGAAGATACGATGGATGTTAACCGGCATCAGGTAGCCCGTATATGGAAGGTATATAACATGCATAAAGTTACCGATTTGTGGGGCGATGTACCTTATTCCGATGCCTGGCGTATGTTAAATGAGTATAGCGAAGAGGCTTTTAAACCCAAATACGACAGGCAGGAGGATATTTATACCGACATGCTGAATGAGTTAAAGGATGCTGCAACTAAGATTGATCCATTAAAACCTTTCTATTCAAGCGACTTATTGTTTAACGGGAAGTTAAATCTTTGGGTGAAATTTGCAAATTCTTTACGCTTGCGACTCGCCATGCGTAGCGGAAATCAACCAGTAATAAACGAGATTTTAAATGAAAACAACTTAATCTCCAGCGAATCCGAAAGTGCGGTATTTACTTACATTGAATCGCAAAGTTGGTGGAATCCGTATTACGAAACCTGGCTGAGCAGCAAAGAATCAACCCCAAAAATCAGCTGGTTATTAAAAGAAAAGTTCGATGCAACAAATGATCCGCGTTTGCCCATTTATGCCCAACCAGCCGAGTTCGACGGGGTTACTTACCAAGGCGTTCCCAATTTAATGGATGCCAATAAGAAAGAAAATCAGGCCATGGGTATGGGTGTTTTTAGCACCTCATACATCGGAACAACTTTTGTAAACAATCCCCAGCGGAAAAAACCCTTGTTGTCGTATGCTGAAGTTTGTTTTATTCGTGCCGAAGCTGCTCAAAGAGGATGGACCGGTGAATCGGCCCAAACCTGGTACGAGGAAGGAGTCAGGGCTTCCATGAGTTTCTATGGCTTGGAGACAGCTGCAATCAACGAGTTTTTAACCAATGGTGATCCCTTTAACAATACCTTGGAACAAATTATGGAACAAAAATGGATTGCTTTGTTCTTGGACGGATGGGAAGCCTACAACGACTACCGTCGAACGGGTTATCCGCAACTTAAAAAATGGGATCTTACCCTCGATGGAATTAAAATTCTTCAGGCCAATTGGGTCGATGTACCGCGTGAATATGTTCCGGGCCGATTGCGTTATCCGGAAAATGAAATGGAACTTAATGGAACAAATTACCTTGACGCTGTTGATGAAATGGGAGGTGATTCTTACTATCAGCAGGTTTGGTGGGCCAAAGAGTTTGGTACGGTAAATTACGAGGAGTAATTGAACGCGTTGATAAAATTAAAAAGCAATAAACATGGGTGTTTATAAAATGAAAAACTTTATTTCACTTTTTCTGGGCATAATGCTTATCATGCAATCAGGTTTTGCACAGGAGGAATATAAAAACGAATTTCGAGCTACCTGGATAGCTACAGTAGGAAATATTGACTGGCCCAAAAGTGCTACCCGCAACAATCCGGAGGCGCAAAAGGCAGAGCTTATTCGTATGCTCGATTTATATGAGTCAATTAATCTAAATGCGGTTTTACTCCAGGTTCGCACCGAGTGCGATGCTTTTTATAATTCGGCCTACGAGCCCTGGTCAAGGTTTTTAACCTGGAATCAGGGCGATTATCCGGGTTACGATCCGCTTCAGTTTGCTATCGATGAAGCTCACAAGCGAGGCATTGAATTGCATGCGTGGATTAATCCCTACCGCATCAATTATTCAGCCAGCGATGGAGGAACCTATTACGACGAAACCCATATTTACAGTGAGCATCCCGAATGGGCTATCGAATATGCTTCGGGTAAGAAAATTCTGAATCCGGGGCGACCAGAGGTCATGTCGTACATTGGTGCTGTAATTCGCGATTTGGTTTCAAACTATGCGGTTGATGGCATTCACTTCGATGATTATTTTTACTCGTACGATGGAACACCTGCAGAATTGGATGCTGTGCAATACGCTGCTTACGGTGGGGGACTGGATTTGGACGACTGGCGTCGTCAGAATGTAAACCGGATGATTGATACCGTATATAAAGTGATTCAGGAAGAAAATCCCGGAGTTCGTTTTGGCGTTAGTCCATTTGGTATTTATAAAAGTGGTGTACCTTCTGGAATTTCCGGCATGGATGCCTACAGCGTTATTTATTGCGATCCGCTGGCCTGGCTGCAAAATGGCTCGGTCGATTATTTAACCCCGCAACTTTACTGGCCTACCGGTGGTGCTCAGGATTTTGAAACACTGGCCAACTGGTGGTCCGATCAGGTTTTCACGCACGGCCGGCATTTTTATCCCGGTCACGGCACCTATCGCCTGGCCGATAATCCGGCAGTAGCAAAGTCTGCTACTCTTGCTCCTTCGTTTAATTCGCGGATTGAGGAAGCCGACAATTATTATTCAACACTTGAAATGGGTATTAAGGGAACCAGCGATCCGGTTTCTGCCTGGACTTTAAGCGAAGTTGGAAAGCAGATTGATATCATGCGCTCAAATCATGCAAAAAATGCCCTGGGTAGTGTTTTTTACAGCTCAAAAGATTTTGACCGGGTTAGTGGTTTGGCGCAATACATACTCGATAATAAATACACGCACAAATCCCTTTGGCCTGAAATGATCTGGAAGACTATTACTGCTCCAAAGATGCCGGAAAATCTGACTTCGATAGAACTTGCCGAAGGTTTAGCCTTAACCTGGGATTACAGCGGCAGCGAAAGCGACCGCATTGCTGTGTATCTTTCAAACAACGCCCTCGATGCGCAGTCAATAATTGACGATCCGGTCAATTTGGTTAAACTGGTGAATCAGAACCAGGTGTTATTTTCCGATTTGGACCTGGCAAGCAATTCACGAATTGTGGTTACTGCTATTTCGCCAACAGGAAAAGAAAGTGCCCCAAGCCTGATTTATCAGCCCGATTTAGCCTTACCCGAAGTTACCTTACTTGGACCGGATGAAGGCACCGTAGTTGCTTTTTCTGATGAACTTAGCTGGGAGTCGAATATTGCAGCAGCCTCTTTTTATCTGCAGATTGCTACCAACGAAAGTTTTGGTAACATTGTTTATAATTCAGGATGGATATCCGATTCAATAATAAAAATTGAAAGTTTACCCCTTAAGGGAGAAACCATTTATTATTGGCGGGTTAAAGCCAAAGATGCAGAAAACGAAGGGGCTTACTCTGTTTATCAAAGCATAGTTACTGGTTTCCCGGCTGTTCCTGAAATTATTAAACCCTATCATTTGCAACAGGATTTACCTCAGCAGCCTGTAATAGAGTGGAATGCATCGCTTCTGGCTGATGAAGTTGAGGTATTTGTTTCAGAAGATTATGATTTTTCCGTGCTTACTACTTCCGAAAGTTTTGATGCAGGTACAAATCAGGGAACTCTTTCAACAGCTTTGAGTAAAAATACCTGGTATAACCTTAAAATCAAAGCATTAAATACTTTTGGGGAAAGTGGTTTTTCTGATGTTATTGTGTTTAAGATAGCTGCAGGAGAGAAACCCACAGTTAATTTGCTTGAACCGGCTGATGAAACCACTGTAGCTTCGTTCGATAATTTGGTTTGGGAAACGCCTACAACTGAAGGAACCATTACCTTTAAGTTAGAGGTTGCGGTTGATGCAAGTTTCAATTCTATAATTTACAATTCTAATTGGGTAGCTGAATCATCCCTGGGCATCGAACAAATAGGACTTGAGGGTAATCGCCTTTATTATTGGCGGGTAAAAGCTAAAAGTGAGTTCGGCGAAGGAGAATATTCTGAAATAAGGAATTTTTTGGCAGGATATCCTGCCCGACCCGCTATTTCACAGCCCGTACATCTTTCCGAGAATGTGGATATAAATCCCCTGGTAGTATGGAGTGCAGCTGAAAATACCGATTCAATAATCATTGAGTTTTCTGAGGCCAGTTCTTATAATCCATTGTCGTTTACAGGTATGCTCGAGGCTGCTCCCGGTCAGGGTCAGCTTAATCAAAACCTGAAACCACAAACCTATTATTATTTGCGCATCAAAGCACAAAATGAGTTTGGAACGGGTATCTACAGTTCAAATAAGTACTTTAAAACAGGTACAGGAAATGCAATTTCAAGCTCCGAAGATCATTCGGTTGAATTATTTCCCAATCTCCTGAGCCAGGGAACAGCCGAGTTGCGTCTGAATTTGCCAAATTCTTCACGGGTCTCCATTAAAATAATCAATATGGTGGGCCAGACCGTGAGTTGGGTTCAGGAGCCGGAAGTTAAACCGGCAGGTTTCGGGCGTTATTTCATTGAAGCTTCAGCCTTTAAGGCAAAAGGAGTATATTATGTTCAAATTTCCATCGATAATTCGATGCTGGTTAAACGATTGGTGGTTTACTAAATAAATAATAGGTTTAGGTTCTAAATGCCGCTTCAGCTTTATGCCGGAGTGGCTTTTTTTAATACAAACATTTATGCTTTTTTACTGTTTATGCAGTTAAACGTATTATTCATGGCTAAGAAATGTAAAAAGGAACCTTACGAACCACCCAAAGCGCCCCATTTTATTTGTCGCAAATGCGAACGCATGGCAAAAAAGGAGCAAAAGCTTTGCAAACCAGAGAAACTATGATTATGATTGCTTTAAAAAGAGTCAGTCAATGAAGGCCATGATATTTGCAGCGGGAATAGGCTCGCGTTTAAAACCCCTTACCGATAGCACACCCAAAGCCCTGGTAAACGTGGGAGGGAAGACCCTGCTTCAGCGGGCGGTTGAATCGTTAAAGCAGTCTGGAATCAACGATATGGTAGTCAATGTGCATCATTTCTCGCATTTGGTGAAAGATTATCTTACAGCCAACAACAATTTTGGAGCAAACATCCAAATATCCGACGAGACGGATTGCCTGCTCGATACCGGTGGCGGACTAATAAAAGCAAGAAGGTTTTTTAAACCCGACGATACCATATTGGCATTAAATGTTGATGTGGTAAGTAATATCGATTATTTAACGATGTTTAACTACCACAGGGAAAACAATGCGCTGGCAACGCTGGCTGTTCGTAACCGAAAATCGGGACGTTATTTTTTGTTCGATCACGAACTGCTTCTTAGCGGATGGAAGAACGCCCGCACCAATCAAAAAGTAATGATGTGCGAAAAAGAAGAATTGACAGCCCTGGCCTTTAGCGGTATTCAAATTCTTTCACCCGGATTTTTTGATTATGCTCCCCAAAAAGAAGTATTTGGTTTGGTTGAGTGGTACCTCGATGCGGCAAAATCGAACCGGATTAAAGCGTTTGTACACGATTCTGACTATTGGTTCGATGCCGGAACGGTTGAGAAAATTAATAGCATCGAAAAGTTTTTAGAACATTTTAATTAGAACTAATCTTGTTTTGTAATGCTAGAGTTATTATTTTTATAATTCTGAAAATTCAAAGTAAGAGTGTTATTATAGTTTAGCAACGAAAAAATAACCATATGAACGATTTGATAATTAAGGGGGATAAGCAGCGTCCCGATTTGTTGTTTTCAGCCACCAACGGGGAGCTTAAAATTGCCGGGCAATCGTTGCCTGAGAACGCTACCATGCTTTATCAACCGGTATTGGAATGGCTCGAGCAATATTGCAAAGCTCCGGTAGCACAAACCGTTCTGTCGTTTAAATTGAAATATTACAATACGGCATCGTCAAAAATGTTTTTTTCCATAATAAAAAAACTAAACCTGCTTTACAAAGGGGGAGCCGACGTGGAAATTGAATGGCATTATCAGGAAGACGACGAAGATATGCTCGATGCCGGCGAATATTTCCGCGATTTGGTTGATATTCCATTTAAGTTTATTTCGTACTGATATTTTTTTATTTAAAAAAGATAGGAGCCCCTTACGGGGCTTTTTTTGATTGGTTTAAAGTTTTAATTATGAGTAATAAAGAATTGCCTAAAGGTTCGCTGATTAGTTTTATGTCGAATAAAGTTAAATTGCAGGGGGGTATCAATCTGGCCCAGGGCATTCCGGCTTTTGATCCGCCTAAGGAACTTATTGACATTTTACGGTTGATTGCCAACGATAATATTCATCAATACGCACCCGGCCGTGGCGTTTTTGGTTTACTTGAGCAACTGGCCAAATACTATAAGCTTCCGCAGGAGCAGTTTCTTATGGTTAATGGGGCAACCGAAGCTATTTCCTTGTTATTCATCTACCTGCATAATCTGATTAAGGAAAAATTTTCTGTCCTGGCTTTCGATCCGGTGTACGAGAGTTATCACAACCTGGCACGTATATTTAATTTGCCATTTGTGGCTTATCCCAATGAATCGGTAATCGATGTTTCAAAAATTGAAGAAGAAATAAAAATAAATAAGGTCAAGATTATTCTACTAGCTTCACCCGGTAATCCTTTGGGTAAAGTTTATTCCCGGAACGAAATTGAATCGTTAATTGAACTTTCACTTAAGCATCAGGTTTATCTGATTTTCGATGCGGTTTATTCCGAATTGTATTTCGATGAGAAACCCTATTTGCCTGCCGATAAAATCAATCCGTATTTGTTTTATGTAAACGCTTTTTCAAAACAGTTTTCTATTACCGGATGGCGTCTGGGTTACCTTATTGCCGATGCATCGCATATGGATGCCCTTGCCCATGTGCACGACTACACCGGTTTGTGTGCTCCTTCACTCTTGCAAACAGCTCTGGCTGCTTATCTCGATAAATACAGTTTTGGACGTGATTATACCGACGAATTACGCGATAAACTAAAAGGGAACTACAACCAGTTAAAAGATGCGCTAAATACGCTGGGTTTTTCAGTTGTTTCTGCTCAAGGTGGGTATTTTGTATGGGCAATGCTTCCACCTGCTTTTACCGACGGATTCGATTTTGCCATGGC
Organism: Salinivirgaceae bacterium; assembly: GCA_050251815.1. Classification (GTDB taxonomy): domain Bacteria; phylum Bacteroidota; class Bacteroidia; order Bacteroidales; family SZUA-534; genus GWE2-40-63. The sequence continues at coordinate 90,001 of JBFWMB010000003.1, forward strand.
CTTGTACGACGAACAAAAAGTAGCCACCATTCCCGGAATTCATTTTAGTGAGCAGGGCAAAAACTTTGTTCGGTTTAATATAGCCCGTCACCCATACGAAATAAGCATGGCCATCAGTAAGATTAAAACATTTATTAAGGGAAAAATGGCTTAATCGCCCAGCGAATTTTTAACCTCAAGCAGCATTTGCTTTATGTTCTCGAGTGATTTTACCACCTCAAAATTATTGATGGTATCTTCGCGGTTTTCTTTCATTTTTTTACGGGCACCGTCTAAAGTCATACCGCGTTCCTTTACCAGATGAAAGATGATGTAAAAATTCTCAACGTCTTGTTTGGTAAATAAGCGGTTGCCTTTCTTGTTCCGTTTGGGCTTAATAATATCAAATTCCTTTTCCCAGAACCTTATTAACGATGTATTTACATCAAACATGGCAGCTACTTCGCCAATGGTGTAAAAAAGCTTTTCTATTTTTTGTTCTTTGTAAGGCATAGCTTATTTAATTGCAAGGGAAAGGTATTAAAAAAACTACAACTTTTCAAGCCGTTTTTTTATTGTCCCCTCATCATTAATAATTAGTGGCGATTCGGGAAAATCAGTTTCGGTTAAATACTTAATCAATTTAACTGCTTTTTGACCGGAATCAATCTTTACCCCGCCATTTCCCGGTTGATGTGCTGAGTGTATCTGTCCTTCGATGAATTTACCCTGACTATCGGTTTTTAGTTCAATTAAGGGAGCAACTCCATTGGGACCTGATAGATTAAACCTTCCGTAAGTACAAAAATTGCCCAGACTATAGGCAATAAAACGGTCTTTGTATAAATCAACCGCCCGGGGAACATGGGGGCCATGTCCAAAAACCACATCGGCTCCGGCGTCAATCACCCGGCGGGCAAATTCATATACATTTCCCCGGTTTTCGCCATAAAAGGTTTCGTATTCACGTGTTACGTGCTGGTATTTACTTCCTTCGGCTCCTCCGTGAAAACTTACAATAACTATATCACAAATTTTATTCAGACTATCGACCAGGTATTGGGCGTAAGCGTAGTCATTAATTCCAACTGTTCCTTTGTTAGGGGCAAAAGCTGCTACCCCATAGGTAATGTTGTTTTTTGTAAAGCGACTAATGGGATGTTTAACCCATCCGGCATGATAAATTTGCAGGCTGTCTAAAATACTTACGGTGGATTGCCTTCCGGCATCTCCAAAATCACCGGAGTGATTGTTGGCCAGCGTAAGTATATCGAATCCGGCTTCTTTTAAGCAGCCGCCATACGATTCGGGCATCCTGAATGCATAACAAATGGTGGTATCTTTACAACGTTTCTCCAAAGGGGCATCATCCGACAGGCACCCTTCCAGATTTCCAACTGTTAAATCAGCTTGTTTTAACCAGGGCAGGGCAGGGCTGAGTAAAGCCAGACAATCGTTATTTGGTGGCAAGTATTTTCGCGAGGGGAAATTGGTTCCAGGCATAATGTCGCCAACACCAATAATGGTAAGAGTATCAGTACAAAGCGAATTAGAAACAGTGGGTTGCTCTTGTCCAGCCAGGGAAAGATTCAGGCACAAAACTCCCCCAAAAAGAAAAGAAAGGATTTTACTCATGATTTAATTAATCGAAACTCATGTTCATGCGCGACGACACCGTGATTACCTCGTCGTATTGTTCCGGTGTTAAGTCGTTGTAATAGTAGTTAACCGGATTTTCGGTTTTGTTGTTTTTTCGCACTTCGTAGTGAAGGTGAGGTGCAGTAGAGCGACCGGTGTTCCCTACAGCTCCAATTAATTCGCCCCGTTTAATTTTTTGGCCTTCCTTTACATAAATGTCGTTCAGGTGGGCGTATAAAGTTTTGTAGCCAAAGCCGTGGTCAATAATAATTCGTTTGCCATAACCTCCCGGAGTGTAACCGGTTTTAATAATCTTACCGTCTCCCGTTGCGTACACTTCCGTGCCGGTTGGTGCAGTAAGGTCAATGCCTGTATGCATTTTTCTGGTTCGGTAAATAGGGTGAATGCGGTAACCATAACCCGATGCAAAACGGGTCAAATCTTTATCAGCAATGGGCGAAATAGCCGGAATCGAAGCCAGGAAAACCTCTTTTTCTTTGGCCAGTTCCACTACTTCCTCATACGATTTCCATTGCACGTCGAGCTGTTTTAATAACTGATCCAGTTTTTTTGAGGTTTCAATCACCAGTTCCGAATTGTTGTAGCCCTCAAGCTCTTTGTAGCGGTTAACACCACCAAATCCGGCCTCACGTTGGGCTTTTGAAATGGGTTCGGCCCCAAAAATTAAGCGGTAAATATTATCATCGCGTTCTTTTATCTGCTCCATGGTTTGCTCCATCAATTCCAGTTTTTTATTCAGGAATTCATATTGAGCCACCAATTGCTTGTTTTCTCTTTTTTGCTGACGCTCGCCGGGGGTATCGAAAAATATGGATAAAATAAACAGCATGATTGCGGCTACAACTGAGATGGCAGCTACTTGCTTTAGGAATTTCAGGAATCTTTGTCCCCGGCTTAGTACTATCTTTTCGTAACTTAAGCGTTCCGGATCAAATTTATATTTCGATTTTGGCATCTTAAATCCGCATCTTTTTTATATATAGCGCTACAAATCTAAATGAAATAAATTAATTTTACAACCTTTTATAAAAAGGGTACTTACATTCAAGTTAAATATAGTAGTATGAATTCTAGGGAGATAAGACAAAAGTTTAAGGATTTTTTTGCAAGCAAGCAGCATCAGGTAGTGGCCAGCGCACCTATGGTAATTAAGGACGATCCAACTTTAATGTTTACCAATGCGGGCATGAACCAGTTTAAAGATATCTTTTTAGGCAACTCACCGGTAAAATACCCAAGGGTTGCCAATGCACAAAAATGTTTGCGGGTTTCGGGCAAGCACAACGATTTGGAAGAGGTAGGGCACGACACATACCACCATACCATGTTCGAAATGTTGGGAAACTGGTCGTTTGGCGATTATTTTAAGGAAGATGCCATTAATTGGGCCTGGGAACTTTTGGTCGATGAGTTTGGCTTGTCGCCTGATCGGCTTTATGCCACTATTTTTGAAGGCGATGCCGAAGATAAGGTTGCCCTGGATGAAGAAGCCAAAAAACAATGGAGCAAATTTTTGCCACAGGACAGGATTCTGACCGGAAATAAAAAGGACAACTTCTGGGAAATGGGCAATACCGGGCCTTGTGGACCCTGTTCTGAAATTCACATTGATTTACGTTCCGACGAAGAACGGGCTAAAGTCGATGGAAAAACCCTGGTTAATAACGATCATCCCCAGGTGATTGAAATATGGAATCTGGTTTTTATCCAATACAATCGTAAAGCCGATGGTAAACTGGAATCACTGCCCAGCAAACACGTTGATACCGGAATGGGTTTCGAGCGTTTGTGTATGGCTTTGCAGGGCAAACAATCGAATTACGACACCGATGTGTTTCAACCCCTGATTCAAAAAATTGCTGAATTATCCGATGTAAAATATGGCGCTCAAAAGCAAAGCGATGTGGCCATGCGGGTAATTGCAGATCACATCCGTACTATTGCTTTTGCAATTACCGACGGGCAACTCCCGTCAAACAACAAAGCCGGATATGTTATCCGGCGAATCCTGCGCAGGGCGGTGCGTTATGGTTTTACCTTCCTCGACCGAAAAGAACCTTTTATGTACCGCTTAATTCCTGTACTTATCGACACCATGGGCGAAGCTTATCCGGAACTAAAAGCTCAGCAAAACATCATCGAAAAAGTGATTCAGGAAGAAGAGAACTCGTTCCTGCGAACCTTAGCTACGGGAATAAAATTATTGGATCAGCTTATTGAAAAAACCATTGCCGACGATTACAAGGTAGTCAGCGGTAAAGTAGCTTTTGAATTATACGACACCTACGGATTCCCGCTCGATTTAACCCAGCTTATTTTAAAAGAGCACGGATTAATAGTAAACCGCAAGGAGTTCGACGAAGCCATGAACGAGCAAAAGGAACGTTCACGTTCGGCCGCTACGCTCGAAACCGACGATTGGGTAGAAGTGGCTATGGACGATAAAGCCGAGTTTATTGGTTACGATTATACCGAAGCCGACATTCATATTACCAAATACCGTAAAGTGTCGGCTAAAACCGGCGATTTGTACCAGTTGGTTTTCAATATAACGCCTTTTTATGCCGAAGGTGGTGGTCAGGTTGGCGATACCGGCTACATTGAAGCTGATGGAAAAAAATATTCCATTATTGATGTTAAAAAGGAACACAACCAAATCATTCATCTGGTAAAGGAATTGCCCGAAGATACCGGTTTTGCTTTTAAAGCCGTGGTAAGCGCAAATAAACGATTGGCGACCCAATGCAACCACTCGGCCACTCACTTATTGCATCATGCCTTGCGCCAGGTGCTCGGAAAACATGTGGAGCAAAAGGGTTCCTTGGTTACTCCCGAATACCTGCGTTTCGATTTTAGTCATTTTCAAAAGCTTACACCCGAAGAACTGGCCGAAGTAGAAAAAAGGGTGAATCAAAAGATTCGTGAAAACATTTCGTTGGACGAGAAACGCGAGATTCCTATCGAGAAAGCCCGAGAAATGGGAGCTATGGCCCTTTTTGGCGAAAAATACGGCGATGTGGTACGGGTAATTAAGTTTGGCGAATCAGTGGAACTTTGTGGCGGAACTCATGTGAATGCAACCGGGCAGCTGGGATTGTTTAAAATAACCTCCGAAAGCTCTATTGCCGCTGGTATTCGCAGGATTGAAGCGGTTACCGCTTACGAAGCCGAGAAATACGTAAATTCCCGTTTAAATACCCTTCAAGGAATTACCGAATTGGTAAAAAGCAACAAGAACCTGCTGGCCGACATCGAGAAACTTATTGCTGAAAACCAGACGTTAAGCAAACAAGTGGAACAGTTTAGTAAAGATGCGGCTAAAATTGTAAAAGCCGCGCTGAAAGATTCGATAAAGGAAATCAACGGACTGAATACCATTTTTGCAAAAGTGGAGGTAGTCTCGGCTGCCGATTTAAAGGATATTGCTTTTCAGTTAAAGGGCGAATTGAACAACCTGTTCCTGGTGCTGGGTGCCGAAATCGACGGAAAAGCCAATCTGGCGGTAATGATTTCAGATAATCTGGTCGATGAACGCAGTTTAAATGCCGGTGCTATTATCCGCGACATTTCGAAAGAGATTCAAGGCGGTGGTGGCGGACAGGCCTTTTTTGCCACAGCCGGTGGTAAAAATCCCCTGGGTATTGATGCTGCTATTGAAAGGGCAAAAGCATTTATAAAATAAATTTTTATGATACAGTAAAAAAGGATGCCGGATTTAATCAGCATCCTTTTTTAGTAAGTATTATACGCATAAACGGAACCGAAGCTGCGTTGGGGTTATTCATCGCGATGAACTGTTTCCAAAGCAAAAGCAGGCAAACAAACGGCTACATATTCAGCGCCACCTTCGTAAGGACTGGTATATTGTACCCATTCCCCTTTTCCAATCAGAATGGCCTGCCCGGCTTTTACATCGAACGCCGATTCCCGGGTTTTCACATTCAGGCATCCGTTTAAAACCACCGTGTATTCATCAAATTCGGGCGTTTGTCCGGGTTCTATCCATCCTTGCGGACTGGTCATTTTGGCTATGCTCACCTCGTGCGTTTGGCTGTTTACCCGGCCAAAAAACTCTTCAATCCGTTTGGGTTTGTTTCCAGCTGCTTCAACCAGCGATGGACTTTTAATAAGTTGTATCATATCTTTTGTTTTTAGGTAAGGATGCTCAAAAATAAAAAGATTTTTTAAGGAATCGGATAATGGCTGGCTGTTTTCAGTTATTGAATTTATTGATTCCGAAGTTTCAACTAAAAACAGTTTCTACCTCATAATTACTTCAATGGCTATAAAAAAATCTGATAGATCATATGGTTTCAAAGTGAATGAGTGCACCATTTACTCTTTTTTTATTAGACACTTTTTATGGAATTTAACATAACAGATATTGGTCTGATTTTTTTTTAATTTTTTTTATTGCTGATTTACTGTTTATTATGCAAATATAAATGCCAATTGTTGGTTTTTAAGTGATTATGTTTTTGTGTTTTTGGAATAAATAATAAACAACCAAATAGTTATAGTAAGTAAAGCTACTTTTGTAAAATGCAACCAAAATGAAAAATGATTTTTCTTTTCAGAATGGGAAAAAGATTGCAGTACAGCAGCGTAGCATTATTTATTGGTGTGAAATAGAAAAGATAGTTTATCTGAAATGTGACTGCTACCTAACCTCACTTATTCTAAGTAGTGGTGAAAAAATAACCGTCTCAAGACTCTTAAAAAACTTTGAAGTAGAATTGGAAAATTTTGGCTTTGTTCGTGCAAATAGATCTTTTCTGATTAATATGGCTCATGTTAAAAGATTCCTGGGGGGTACAAAAAGAATAGTAGAATTAACGAATGGGGAAGTAATTTGTGTATCAAGAAGAAATGTGTTTAAGTTTAAGGATTACCTTTTATTTAATCAAAAGTGCCTTTAATTAGGATAAACTTACCTCTTATTAGATAATTGGAAGTTTATCAATCACGAAGAAATGATTGTGCTAATTTTAAATTGTCCAAAAAAATGGTACCAAACTATTTGGTAAGTGAAAGGTGACGCCACTATAAATGCAGCCAATAATTTTAAGTTTTATTAATATGAATAAGAAAGTTATTAAATATGTAGATCGTTTATTAACAGATGAAATGAAAAACCTAAAAGGGGGTAATGCTTTAGCTGAATATACGTGTAAAAGAACCTGTTAACTTTGTGTGTGTGGTTTCTCGGTTGGAGTAAGTAATCCTAGCTAAATGTTGGATAATGGACTGTTTTAATCTTTCCAAAAGTTAGATATTAAATAGCTATGTAAATGATTCAAATGATAATGGGAGAGTTAGTATAATTTCGACTTTAGTCGTTTAGTAATGAAAAACAAATTAAAATGAGAAGGAATATATTTATTTTAACATTTCTACTAGTGTCAGGCTTTATTAACGGGCAAAATTGTAATTGTATAGAAAACTTTGATTATTTGAAAGCTAAAATTGAGAATGATTACGCTGGGTTTTCTGATAAAGTTAACAGTTCAACAAAAACTGAATATGACCAATTAACTAGTTTTTATAGAAAAAGAGCAGAAGTAACTACTACAACCCAACGTTGTATGTTACTAATGGAAGACTGGTTAATGTATTTTCAGGACAAGCACTTATCTATTTCTGCAGAGTTAAATATCTATTGGACATTCAAGGAAATAGATTCAACTACATTGTTATTTCGGATTCCAGACTTTTCCTGGGATTCCAAACCAATTATTGATAGTTTAATCCGGACTAATTATGATTTAATAACTAGAACTCCGATTTTAATTATTGACTTGCGTGGAAATGGTGGTGGAATAGATTACAGTTATTTACAATTACTACCCTTTTTATATACACAACCTTATGAGTCAAAAGGGGTAGAGTGGTTGGCATCTAAAGGAAATATTGAACATTTTGAAAATGCTCTTAAGAATGGAAATATAAGAAAAGGGGGTGAAGAAAATGTGAAATATTTAATTAGTCTAATGAAAGCGAACCAAGGAAGTTTTTTAGCAACAGAAGATACAAAAACGGACACAGTAAGGTATGATAGCGTATTCAAGTATCCTCAAAGAATAGGTTTAATTGTTAATGATTTTTGTGCTAGTAGTTGTGAACAGTTTATTTTAGCCGGGAAACATAGTACCAGAACAACTGTTTTTGGTACAAATACATTAGGAGTTCTTGATTATTCAAATTCTGTTCCAGTTTCATTACCCATGGAAAATATAGTATTAAGATACCCTATGACCAGATCACAGAGATTGCCTGAATACGCGATAGACAACATAGGTATAGAGCCTGATGTAAGAATTAATTTGCCTGACAATTTGAATTTACAAAGTAATGTAGATGAATGGGTATTGTTTGTAAAAGAATATTTAGAAAATGAATTAGAGAAAGAATAACATGTTTAAAGTTTCGCTGAGTAGAAATCGCAGAATCATTTGAATAATCAATAATTTATTTTTAACCAAATCTAGTTTAAACTTTATATTATGAAAAAAAACAAAAACAAGAAACAAATTGAATCAATCCTTAATCAGAAAGAACTAAGTCTTCTTAAGGGAGGAAGTGTGAAAAATGTAAACTGGACCACTACATGTAACTGTGATTATAACAATAGTAGTGCAGTCTATAATATGAATGGTACTTTCGGTTGCAGTTGTACATGCACTGGAATTGAAAAACCAGGTTTAGAAACCTAATAATTAAAAACACTTTTGTGGATGCTTTAAACTTGCATTCACATCAAGTATAACTTTAAATTTTAATAATTATGAAAAAAACAAAAAAGAAAGAAGCATTAGAAAGCATCTTAAACCAAGAAGAACTCAGTATGCTAAAAGGCGGAATTAGGAATGTCAACCAAACGACAGATTGTAATTGTGATTACAATAATTCGACAGGCCTTACTAATAAAAACACGGCAGATAGTTGCAGTTGCACATGCACTGGAATTGAAAAACCAGGTTTAGAAACTTAATAATTTAAAATTCAACTAGATTTGTTGTTTAGGTTATTAAATTTTCAGGCTGCCTCAGGGATTAATTCTTCGAGTTATGTGTAAATCATCTAAAACTTTATACAGTATAAAGTTTTAATTCCCAGGCAGTTTTTTCTAATTTATGTTATCAGGCAAGATTGAAATGAGCAAATATATTTTAAGTAAGTACAATGTGTTCAAACCTATAAATAATACTATGGTAGGAGTAAACCTTATCAATAAGGTATTGTTTGCGGTGGATATGGAAAAATATGATATTTTAAAAGAGAACGAACATAATTTGGATAAGGTAAAAGATGAACATTCAACTCTTTTTTCTGCAATGTCTAAGTTGGGTGTTATAAAGGATAAAGAAACAGATGACAATCAGCCTAAGAATTTATTATTAAAAAATCGCTTAATTGTATTTGCAGATAAAGCTTATAAGTTAATCATAAATCCAACCCTAAATTGTAATTTTTCTTGTTGGTACTGCTATGAGGATCATACAAAAAAACATATGACTAAGAAATATATCAAAGCAACCATAAAATATATAGAACATCTTGTTTGTGATCAAAAAATTTATCACCTTGAACTGGGTTGGTTTGGGGGTGAACCCTTGTTATGTTATAATACGGTAATGAAACCTATAGCTTTAGCTGCAAAAGAATTATGTGATAAACATGGAGTTTCTTTTCAATCAGAAATTACTACTAATGGTTACCTTTTAAAGCCTGAAATGGTAACTTTTCTTAAAGAAATAAATTTACAAAGTATACAAATAACACTAGATGGAGAAAAAGAATTGCATGATAAAATTCGATTCAATAAAGACAAAAAACCAACATACGATAAGATAGTACAAAATATATCCTTGCTTGCATCCAAGCTTAGACCAAATAACCTGGCATTAAGGATTAACTTTACTCAAGAAACTTTTAAAGGAATTCATAAAATAATAGATTCTTTTCCTGAAAGCGTTAGATCTAATATTACCGTTTTATTGCAGCAGGTTTGGCAAGATAAAGATAATAGCAAATCATCCATTGTAGAACTTGAAACAACCAAACTTAAATTTGAAAAGGCTGGTTTTAAGGTTGATAAGAATATCTTAAATATTAAATGCTACAGTTGCTATGCAGACCTATTCTATCAGGCATTGATTAACTACGACGGAAGAGTGTTTAAGTGCACAGCCAGAAACTTTGAGAAGGAAAAAGAAGATGGCATTTTAACAGAAGATGGAGAAATTATCTGGTCAAATTCACTTTCTCAAAAAACGAGCAATGCAACTTTTGAAAGTGAAAAATGCTTAGCATGTAAGTACTTGCCTGTATGTCCTGGCCCTTGTAGTCAGAAAATGAGTAATGTAAAAGAATCTAAAGATATTGATAAATTCTGCTATGAACTTGGGATAGAAGATACCTTGAACTATATTATGAACGAATTTGAAAAAACAGAAGTAGCATTAGCACCACTTTTGGACTATAGGTAAAATAATTTTAAGCGTGCCACTCGTTATCGCACAAAAATTTTCGTGTGGTAACTAAAAGGTCTGAATTTGGTAACTTTTGGTATGATTTTCATTCCAAAAGGTCACTTTTTTATACCCTTAGCTATGATTTTGCTTCTAATTGGGCTGATTTAAACCTTTAGCGCTGTTTTTTACTCCAAATTAGACCAAATTTTATCCTTTTATCCCTGAATGCTTTCTAAAAGCTTGTTTTTTTCTGAGTTGCCCGAACTTTTGCCAAGACTTTTACGGTGCTTTTTAATCGAAAATCTAATTCAATTGTTGTTGAAGACCGTCTTTTTGCAGCAAATTACTTTACAAAGGGTAAAGAGGTTGCAAAGTTTTATACCTTTGAATTTCAATTTTTATGGTAGTCATGAGTAATCCCCTTATAGAAAATCAAAAATACGAAGGCATCGATTTCAGAAGCAGGCCATTGGAACAGGCCGAATATGAACTTTGCCACTTTGTGGACTGTAATTTTTCGGAATTGAAACTCAGCGATTTCGTCTTTATGCAATGTAGTTTTGAGCACTGCAATTTTAGCCTGGTAAGTTTTAATAATACCGCCTTGCGCGAGGTGCGTTTTGTGAATTGTAAATTAACCGGTGCCGATTTTTCGCACGTTCATCCCTTTTTACTTGATCTGGGCTTCGACCATTGCCAGTTGAATTATACTTCGTTTAATCAATTAAAGCTGAAAGAAATGCAGTTTGAACATTGTGAAATGGAGGAGGTCGATTTTACCGAAACCGATTTAAGTAAAAGTGTTTTTGCCCATTCTAATTTAAATCGGGCCTTGTTTTATAAAACGAATCTCGAGAAAACCGATTTCCGGACGGCCATCAATTACAGTTTCGATCCCGATGAGAACCGCATCAAAGGAGCCAAATTTTCAAATCCTGCTGTTTTGGGTTTGCTGGCAAAATACCCCATTGAAATTGACTAAAACATTTATATAAGGAGCCAGTTGAAAAGGTGTCGGCTGATGCAATTTCATTTAACATTTTTATATTTGTATGGTCTGGTTCGCTCCAAAATATTAATTTCGCCAGTATTAAATTTTTACGGATTATGATACAACGAATTCAATCTTTGTTTTTAGCGCTTGCCGCTGCTTTATTGGTGGCCATGTATTGGTTTCCACTGGCCAGTTTTACAGCAAACGATGTAATTTATAAGCTGTTTACCTGCCGTTTTCAACATCCCGAAACCGGTAACGCACTTATTTCAACCCTTCCGTTGGCGGTATTACCCTGTTTAAGCGCGCTGCTAAGCCTGATTATTATTTTTAAGTATAAAAACAGGGTTTTACAAATGCGTTTATGTAAGTTGGTGATGCTGGTACTGTTCACCACCCTGATTGTCGGGGCTATTTACTTTTGGCGCATCGGTCAAATGTTGCAATTGAACGGACAGTTTGCTTTCGGGGCTATTATTCCCCTTGTAGCTTTAGGCTTTGTTATATTGGCGCATCGTAACATTAAAAAAGACGAAAAGCTGGTACGTTCCGCCGACCGGATAAGGTAATTCCCGATTTATTGGAACAAGCCACACTTTTTGCTGTTAATCTAAAGCAAAACAAGTTGTTAATTTATAAATACCGGAACCGATTGATTCGAACAAAGCCACATAGCCTTCTTTTGATTTTACCATTGATGCTGAGCCTTTCCCTTTGGGCTCAGCCCGGTATCGATGCAAGTACCAACTATCAACTGGGCTTGCAATATTACCGCAACAAGGAGTACCAAAAGGCGGCCGAAGTTTTTGAACAGCTTTATAATTCAAATCGATCCAACGCGTATTACAGCTACTACCTAAACAGTCTGATTCAGCTTGAATCCTACGAAAAAGCTGAAAACCTGGTAAAAAGTCATATACGTTTCGATAAGTTTGAGTTAAGCTACTATGTCGATTTGGGAAATCTTTATTCTTTATTGGGTAATGAGGCTAAAGCTAAAGCCAGCTACGAATCGGCCATTGGGAAATTGCAACCCAATCAACATCAGGTTATCCGGCTGGCCAATGCTTTTATGATGAAGCGTCTGTACACCTATGCCGAAGCCTGCTATTTCGAAGGTAAGAAGCTGATGAAAGGTGCCTACGGTTTTCAGATGGATCTGGCTCAGTTGTATTATTACATGCGCGATTACGACAAAATGATTGCTCAATACCTCGATTTACTTCGCATCAGCAATATGTATTTAAATACCGTACAGGCCAGGCTTCAAAATGCGGTGTATAACGATATTGACAACAGTCTGACCGAAAAACTTAAGCAGGCCTTGCTCGAACAGGTAAATAAGCACCCCGATGTGTTGGTTTATAGTGAGATGCTGGTTTGGTTGTTTATTCAGGACAACGATTTTGAAATGGCTTTTATTCAGGCCAAAGCGCTCGACATGCGTCTGAACGAAAATGGTCAGCGGTTGCTATCGCTGGCACGTGCTGCTGCCGAAAACAACAATTTTGATGTGGCCATTCAGGCTTATGAATACGTAATTGCCAAGGGAAAATTTCTGGAATATTATTTTGCTGCCCGAAACGAGTTGCTTGAAGTGATGTATCGGCGAATCATTCTGGGAATAGATAATCGCCATACCGATTATGTTAGAATGGAAGAGTCGTTTATTACAGCATTGCACGAAATGGGCCCCAATCTGCAAACCATCGATTTGCTCACCAACCTGGCGCACTTGCAGGCTTTTTACCTGGGAAAAACGGTGGATGCCCGGTTTTTGCTCGAGGATGCCATTACCCTGAAAGGCTTAAATCCCAGGCAAAAAGGCGAAATTGAACTGGAATTGGCCGATATCTACCTGCTCGATAACCAGGTGTGGGATGCTACTTTAGCTTATGCAAGGGTTGAGGACGATAATAAAAACAATCCGATAGGCGCTGAGGCCAAATTCCGAAAAGGACGGCTGGCTTATTTTATAGGAAATTTTCAGTGGGCCCAGGCCCAGCTCGATGTGCTTAAAGCAAGTACATCGAAGTTGATTGCTAACGATGCCGCGAATCTGGCTTTTTTTATTTATGAAAACTCGGGCTGGGACACGGTTGAAACGGCTCTGGAAACTTACGCACGGGCCGATCTGCTTTTCTACCAGAGCAAAGATTCCCTGGCTTTGCTAACCATCGATTCGGTAATTCAAAACTTTGCATCGCACGAACTGATTGATGAGGCCTGGTTTTTAAAAGCCCGGATAAATCAACGCCAGATGCGCTTTTCCGATGCACTAACATGTTATCAATATATTACTGATAATTTTTACAACGATGTGCTTGCCGATAATGCTTTGTTTGCTATGGCCGATATTTATGAGCATCAGCTTAACGATGCCGAAAAGGCTATGGAACTATACAAACAAATTATGCTCGATTTTGCCGATAGTATTTATAGAATGGAAGCCCGTACCCGTTTTCGCCGTTTACGTGGCGACGACCTGGTAAATTAAATGAATTCACATGCATACAGTTTTGATTATAATGGCCTTGGGAATTGGAGTGGGTTATTTGCTGCGTTCGCGCAAAAAATGGCTTCAATACACCAACAAAGCTACGCTTTGGATAATATTTCTATTGTTATTTTTTATGGGAATTGGCGTAGGAAACAATCCACAGATTATGGAAAACCTCGATACCATTGGCTTACGTGGTCTTCAGCTGGCTCTGGTAGCCCTCTTGGGCAGTGTAGCTTTATCGTGGGTAGTGTATCGGATGTTTTTTAAATCGGCCGACAATGAAAGATAGTTTGCTTATTGTACTATTTTTTGTTGTGGGTCTGCTAGCCAGCTATTTGCAATGGATTCCTGAGTTTTTATTGCATCAGGATTTTAGTACCTATATATTGTACCTGCTGATGTTTGTGGTAGGTGTTGGACTGGGTGGCGATAAAGAAGCCCTGGATGTATTGCGTAAGGTTAACCTGAAAATTCTATTGGTTCCGCTAACAGTAATTGTCGGGAGTGTTGGTGCCACAGCGCTTTTTGCTCTGCTTGTTAACGATTTATCGGTAGCTGAATCGGCAGCCGTTGGAGCTGGCTTTGGGTATTATAGTTTATCGAGTGTTTTAATTAGTGAAATGCACAGCGAAACCCTGGGAACCATAGCCCTACTGGCCAATGTTATTCGCGAGATTTTCACTTTGTTGTTTGCTCCGGCCCTGGCCTGGGCTTTTGGTAAACTGGCACCGGTGGTTAGCGGAGGAGCCACCGCTATGGACACCACGCTGCCTATTATTACTCGTGTGTCAGGGAATAAGTATGGGTTGATGGCTGTTTTTAGCGGCGTGGTACTTACCATATTGGTTCCGGTTTTGGTTACTTTTATTCTATCTTTTTAATTTGGGTTTTTATGCATAAGCAGAATAAAGCAGTGTTATTAGCCTTACTGGCAGTTTTGTTTTGGTCAACGGTTGCGGTGGCTTTTAAAACCGGATTAAAAAGCTTTCATTACGTTCATTTTTTGTTTATCAGCATAGCCATTTCGGTGATGGTGGCTTTTTTTACTTTACTTTTTCAGAAAAAAATGCACTTATTGGCAGGTATTGGCAAACGCGATTTGTTGATAGGTGTTTTTGGAGGGATGCTTAACCCTTTTCTTTATTACCTGATGCTTTTTAAGGCCTATTCCATTTTGCCGGCACAGATTGCCCAGGCCTTGAATTATACCTGGCCTATTGTATTGGTATTAATGTCGGTTCCCTTTTTGGGACAAAAGCTTAACTTAAAGGGTTTTGCTGCCCTTCTGGTAGGCTTTGCGGGCGTTTACCTGATTGCAGCGCAGGGACAACCCTGGCCCTTACAACCAGCAGAACCTTTTGGTGTTGTGTTGGCTATTAGCACCTCGGTAATTTGGGCAGGTTTTTGGATTATTAATACCAAATCGGCAGTTGATCCGGTAGTAAACCTGTTTTTGAATTTTTCTACGGGATTTATACTTACCTTTCCCCTGGCCTTGATTATTCCCTGGGATTATCATATTCCAACGCTTGCCTGGGCAGCGGTTTTGTACAGTGGTTTTTTTGAAATGGGAATAACCTTTGTTATTTGGCTTACCGCTATGAAACTGACCGAACGAACCGATAAGATTAGTAATTACGTCTTTTTATCGCCTTTTATCTCCTTGTTTTTTATAAGGCTGGTTTTAAAAGAGCACATTTACCTGACCACTTTAATTGGTTTGGTACTGATTATTTCTTCAATTTTTTTAAACCGCTGGGTAAATAAAAAGGTGCTTAAATAAATCAGGCTTTACCTTTACGATAAAGCCTGTTATTTATCAGACAGATGCTGTGTATATAAGGGTATATTTATTCCGTGCTCTTCTGCTCATTGTTTTCGCTGCTTGTTTTTTTAAGTCGGCCGGATTGCTTCAGTGCTTTGTCAATGAGCCATTCCAGTTGTCCGTTAACACTCCGGAATTCATCAGCCGCCCATTTTTCCAAAGCCTCATATTTTTCCGAATCGATTCGCAATACAAACTGTTTCTTTTTGCTCATAATTTTATTCTCCAGGTATTTTATTAAAATAAGCGGTTAACATAGGTAACCGAAACTATTTTTAATGATGCAAGGTGCCTGCGTTTACAATAGGCCGGGCCGATTCTTCGCTGCAAAGTACCACCATTAAGTTGCTCACCATGGCCGCTTTTTTCTCCTCATCCATTTCTATAATTTCTTTTTCTTTGAGTTGTTCCAGCGCCATTTGCACCATGCCAACGGCTCCTTCAACAATCTTTGAACGGGCGGCTACCACAGCAGTAGCCTGCTGACGTTTAAGCATGGCTCCGGCAATTTCCTGGGCATAGGCAATGTAATTGATGCGGGCTTCAATCACACAAATACCAGCAATGTCGAGGCGTTCCTTTAATTCGAGTTCAAGTTTTTCATTAATTTCCTCACCACCAGCCCGCAACGTAATGTCCGCATTTTCGTCTTCAAAGTTATCGTAGGGATAATGTCCGGCAAGTTTTCGGAGCGCAGCTTCACTTTGTACCCGAACAAAATGCTCGTATTCATCCACTTCAAAGGCGGCTTTAAAGGTATTTTCTACCTTCCAAACCAACACTATCCCAATCATAATCGGATTACCCACTTTGTCGTTTACTTTGATGGGTTCCATGTCAAAATTTCGGGCACGTAACGAGATTCTTTTTTTGATAAACAACGGGTTTGTCCAGAAAAATCCATTTTCTTTTATGGTTCCCATGTATTTTCCAAATAGCACCAAAACAGACGACTCATTTGGATTTACGGTAACCAGTCCGGCAAAGCAAACCAGGGTAATTACCAGAACAATAACCATCAGTAGTAGCTTTAGGAAGATAATTGCCAGTAGTGAAGCGGCAACAATCAATAGCATCACAAAAAAGGCCAGATAGCCATTTGTTGCTTTAAAATCTTTTTCATTTTTCATGACAATAAAATTTAAAATGATATTAAAATAATATCATAAAGCTATAAAATTTATTTTATTAATCCAGTATTTTTCCCTAAAAATATTTTTTATAAAACCCGGTGTTTGAATTGTTTTGGTCGATACCTATTTGGTTTTATTGGGCTGAAAAAGGAATAAACTATAAGAAATAGGGTTATTCTTATTTATATATTGTAAATTTGATAGCCTTATTATCGCAAACCTTTAGGGGGGTTTCTATCTAAAAATTTATTGTTATGTTAAAAGCAAACGATACAAATCTGTTGGAGAAAAAGGGAATTACGACCAAACAGGTTGAAAAACAAATACAACAATTTGAAAAAGGGTTTCCTCCACTGGAAATTATAAAACCGGCCCTGGTTAAAGACGGTATTCGTCAGTTTACCGATAAGCGAATGGACGAACTGATAACGTTGTATGAGCAAAAATCGAAGCGCCTGAAAAAACTAAAATTTGTGCCGGCATCAGGTGCGGCAACGCGCATGTTTAAGCGGCTTTATGAGATTTTAAACAGCTACAGCGGAACCGAAGAAGACTACCTAAAATTAATGGCTGAAAAAGATTTTTATTCCTTCAATTACCTGTGTAAGAACCTCAATAAGTTTGCGTTTTTTAACGATTTGGAGGAAGCAATTCTGAAAAACGGAAAAAACTGGGATGAGATTTCGAAACAAAAAGATATTATTTTTTTACTTGGGATTATCTTAAGCGAAAATGGATTGAACTATGGGAATTTACCTAAAGGCTTGATAAAATTTCACCGCACCGAAACCGGAGATAGGACGCCGGTTGAGGAACATTTAATTGAAGGTGCTGCCTATGCCAGTTCAGGAAAAAAGGTTTATTTGCATTTTACCGTTTCGCCCGACCATTTGGAGTTGTTTAAAGAGCATCTGGCGACAGTTGTTCCGGTATATCAAAAACGATTCAAAGTCAAATACCAAATTGATTTTAGCGTACAAAAACCGTCAACAGATACTGTTGCGGTAGGTATGGATAATCAACCGGTGCGTGATGAAAATGGAAACCTGATATTCAGACCAGGTGGACATGGGGCCTTAATTCATAATCTGAATGAAATTAAAGCTGATTTGATATTTATTAAAAACATTGACAATATTGTTCAGGATCGGCTTAAAGAGGAAACTTACAATTACAAAAAAGTGCTGGGCGGGGTATTACTCGAAACCTACCTTCAGGCAGAATCGCTTTACAGTAAGCTAAAGAAAAAAAACAATAGTGAACACCTGCAAAAGACCGAAGAATTTATTGAAAAGCGACTCTACTATAAACTCCCCGAACACTATGCCGATTTCAGTCCTAAAGAAAAACAGGAGTATTTATTGAAAGTGCTTGATCGGCCTTTCCGGGTTTGCGGTATGGTACGTAACGAAGGAGAGCCGGGTGGGGGACCATTTTGGGTTGCCAATGCCGATGGTTCACGCTCATTACAGATAATTGAAGGTTCGCAATTTGTCGATTATCAAAAAGAAATTATGGGACGGGCTACCCATTTTAATCCCGTCGATTTGGTTTGTTATACCCGTAATTTTAAAGGGAAAAAGTATGATTTAAGCCGTTTTGTCGATAATCAGACCGGATTTATAAGCGAAAAAAGTGTAGACGGGAAGTCCATTAAAGCCTTGGAATTGCCCGGATTGTGGAATGGGGCCATGGCTAACTGGAATACCATTTTTGTTGAGGTTCCCATAGTTACTTTTAATCCGGTAAAAGAGCTAAACGATTTGCTAAGGGCTGAACATTTATATGAAAAAGATATTTTTTCTAAGGAACAGGCTTCTGACTTGTTTTGTTAGTTCGTTATCTAGAGAGTGTAAAATAAACTGTGTCAATAAAAAATAATTATTAAATTGACATAGTATGAAAGAAGAAAAGTTTGATTTCGAAGCCTTTAAAAGAGAGGCTATTGAAAAATTAAGAAACAAAGAACCCC
>JBFWMB010000004.1:0-99684 GCA_050251815.1 Salinivirgaceae bacterium
TGAATTTCCTTGCAGGATATGAATGCTGGTGCATTCAATATTCTTCATTCTTAACTCAGAATTAAATCTCAATATTCATAACTCAAACAAAAACTAACGATCGTTTCCTGTCCTTAAGGCTTGTGTCGTCGGTCTTGAGTCTTCAGTCTAATATCAAAAATCTAAGTTCTAATCTCCATAAGTCTAAATCCGAATACCCACCACCAGAATATCGTCAATCTGTTCACCGGTTCCTTTCCAGCTTTCGAGGGTTTGGTCCAGAATCTGATGTTGTTTTTGCATGGGTTCTGACTGAATGCTCAACAAGAGTTCTTTAAAAGGTTTCGACTTGAATTTGCTGTTGTCGGGGCCGCCAAACTGGTCGACATAGCCATCGGAAAACAGGTATAAGGTATCGTTCTTTGCTAACTGAATTTCCTGATTACTAAAGGGATTTTCAGACTTATCTGATATACCAATGGGCATTTTGTCGGCTTTGTACTGTATTAATTCACCCTGGCGAATTAAGAGTAGCGGATTGTAGGCGCCGGAATATTGCAGGCTTTGTGTGTTTTTATCGATGATGATGATGGTTAAATCCATACCATCTTTGGCTTCGCCCACCTTTCCGGTTTGTCGCAGGGAAGCAATCACGTTTTCGCGCAGCTTGTTCAGGATGTTACTGCAACTCAGTTCGGTTTCACGTTGAATTATCTCGTTCAGGAACGAGATGCCGAGCATGCTCATAAAAGCACCCGGGACGCCGTGTCCAGTGCAATCGGCGGCCACCAGCACCGTTTTCCCGTTTTTTTCCGATGCCCAATAATAATCGCCGCTCACAATGTCGCGAGGTTTGTACAGGATAAAGTATTCGGGCAGTAATTTATCGAGCAGGATATCGGGCGGTAGCAGGGCGGTTTGGATGCGTCGGGCATAATGAATGCTATCGGTAATGTCCTGGTTTTGTTTGTCAATTTTATCGCGTTGTTGCTCGATGGCTTTTTTCTGTTCCTGCAAAAGCTTGTTGTCGCGTTGTTTTTGCTGGTAGCTTCGGTACACAAAAACCAAAAACACCGCCAGAAAGAATGCCCCGGCCAAACTAAACTGGAGTATAAGTCGCTGCCTTTTAAGTTCAGCCTGATGTTCCAGTTCTTTTTGTTGCTGTCGGAATTCCAGCTCCTTTTTTTGTTGCTCAAACTCATAGGTCATTTCCATCTGGGTAAACAGCCGGGCATTTTCGTCGTTGTTTAATTTGTCGTACATGGCTTTGTACAACAGATGGTAATTGTAGGCTTCGCGGTAGTTTCCAATGCGCTGGTAAGCATCGCTTAACGATTGGCTTATTATTTCCATCAGGGGAATGGCGTTAATCTCCTGGGCTATGCGCATGGCTTTTTTTAAATAATTGATGGCAGTTGGGTATTCTTCATTCAGCGAATGCAAATAACCCAGGTTCGAAAGTACCGAGGCAATGCCCATTTTAGCACCCGTTTGTTCGTAAATAGCAAGGGCCAGTTTATAAAACTCAAGCGCTTTGGCATCGTTTCCGGTCTCCTGGTAAATCAGGGCCAGGTTCGAATAACAGGTGGCAATCTCGTGCTGGTTGTTGTTTTTTTTATGAATGGCCAGGCTTTGATTGTAATAATCCATGGCTTTTTCGTACGCAAAATTCTCTTTGTAAACCAGACCCACATTCATCAGGGTTTTAGCCATGCCGCGTTCGTTTTGCTGCTTTTTATCCATCTCAAGGCTCTTTAAGTAGTAATTAAGTGCCTGGTCGGTATCGTTCAGCTCGAACAGGGCGTTACCAATATTGCTGTAAGTGTCGGCAATGCCCAAGGTATCGTTATTTTCTTCTTTTAGCGTTAAGCTTTTGATAAAGTAATCGAGGGCGGTGGGAAAATCGGCCTGCGAAATATTGATTAATCCCAATTTGTTATACGTGTTGGCCAGCCCTTGATCATTATTTTCGTCGGCAAACATCAATTCGGCTTCAAGAAACCCACCTAGTGCCTGACGTAGATTCCCTTTTGAAAACTCCACCTCGGCTTTCAGGTAGCTCAGCTGGCTGTTGAATTTATTTAAAGGGGTTGCCTGCATTACCGAATCAGCCAGCATTAAACATTGTTCCGCCTGGTTTAAATCGGTTTCGAGCAGTGCCTGAGCCCGCGTTAAGCATTCCTGAACCTGCTGTGCAGGCGATTCGGCAAGCATAAATACCTGGTGTTGGGGCGCTTGTTTTAATGAATCAGCCGCTCCAAAAATCAGGGAAAAGTTACTTAGGAACAGTATCCCCAACGTTATTTTATACCTGATCATGAGTTAACATTTACTGTTGTTGAAAAAGGACTTTTATAAGCCAGACTAAAGTACAATATTCTGTGGTAATTAAAAACCGCAATCTGATTTAAGCGCTTAAAAAGAGGCATTGATGGCTTGCCTTCTACTCCTCGCGTATTGTTCAATTACAAATTAAACACAAAGTGCAGCGAAAATATGTTATTTTTGTGCTTTTAATGCAAGCATATGGCTAACACTATAAAACCGGTAAACTGTAAAGGATGCAACGATGAGGGAACTTGCTTCCATCATTTATTTCCCGACGATTCAGAATACTTCAACAATAAAAAGCAACAATTGAGCTACAGCAAAGGCGAAAATGTTTGCAAGCAGGGCGCCTTTGCACCTTATGTAATGTATGTTTACGAAGGACTGATTAAAGTTTACCTGGAAACCGGGAATGGTAAAAACATAAATCTACGGCTTGTTCGCTGCGGCGAGTTTGTTAGCTTTCAGAGTGTGTTGAATCAGCAGGTTTACAATTATTCGGCTGTTGCCTTAACCGATGCCCGCATTTGTTTAATCGATAAAGAAGGCCTTAAGAAGATGTTGAAAGACAACGTTGAGCTTGCCTGGCGGGTTATTTCCGATAACTGTAAAAGTGAAAGCAACCTGTATGAGATAATTAAAACTGCCACCACCAAACAAATGCCCGGTAAGCTGGCATCGGCACTGATTTACCTGTCGTCCGATGCATTTAGCGGCTACCAGGTGTTTCAGCATTTATCGCGTAAAGATTTGGCCGAATTTGCCGGCATCTCCCTCGAAAGCACGGTAAAACTGCTAAAGGAATTTGAAGCAGAAGGTATTATTGAGCTGCAGGGTAAAGACATTGCCATCAACAAACCCGATGTGTTAAACGAAATCAGCAAAAGGGGATAATTTTTAGACGGAATTTTCCGGCAATTCTAAAATTCTTGCTATTTTTAGCAAAATTACCTGCGTTGAGATTTTTTATTTTTATATGGGTCGTTCTGGTGGTTACTGCTTGCAACAAAAAACCGCCCACTCCATTGCCTAACTATTACACCGTTAGTGCACAGGTAATTGACAGTCTGGTACAACAATCAAAAATTACCTATCGGAACGGGAGTGCTGCCAAAGAACCTTTCGACCACTTTCTGAAAGAAGCGGTTGAGATTGCAAAAAACAGTGATAACAAACGAGGACTATTCGACATTTATGTATTGATGGCCAAGCGTTATCGCGATGCAGCCAAATATAGTCCGGCACTTGAGATGGCTCAAAAAGCACAAGTGTTGGCCAACGAAATTGATGACGATGAATTACGGGCTTATGCCACCCACGAAATGGCAGTTATTTTTCGTCGCATCGACGACAATGCCCAGGCGCTAAAATTCCATATTAAAGCATTGGAATGGTCTGAAAATGCAAAAGACACATTCTTAATTCATTGCTCCTTAAATGGCATCGGCAATGTTTATTTCGATTATCAGGATTATCACAAGGCTATTTCCTATTTTCACCAGTCGCTGCATTACCTGTCCACCAAACGCAACCTGTTGGGCGAGGCCATTAATACCAATTTGCTGGGTGAATCGTGGCTGTTTTTAGGGAATACCGATTCGGCCTTAATTTACCTCGACCGTAGTTACCGGATAAACGTAGAGATAGGTTCCGAACTGGGACAGGCAATTTGTAACAACGGAATAGGTTTGGTTTATCACGAGAAAAAAGAATACGCCAATGCCGTAAACTACTACCTGCAAGCCCTGGCACTCTATGAACGTACCGGCGATTTATTCTACCAAAGCATGTGTCTGAATAATCTGGGTAAATCATATATTGCTTTGCACGAATACCAGAAAGCCGACAGTATTTTAAAGAAATCGCTGCAAATTGCCAGTAAAATCGGCAGTAAGAATTTTGTGCTCGATGCGGCAATTGAACTGGCACATCTCTACCACGAGACGGGTCGCACCAACCAGTCGTTTAAATACAGCCAAATGGCCCTGGCCTACAAAGATTCGATAACCATCGATCTGAAAATCCAGAATTCTGAGGCTATGAATGTGTTGTATCGTGCCGAACGTCAGGAAAGGGAAATTTTAATATTGAAACAGGATGCCGAACTGGCCGAACTGAAAATGAGCCGGCAGAAATACCTCTTTTTTAGTATTGCCAGCGCCTTGTTTATTGGTATTTTGATAACCATTTTCATGTTCCGCCAAAAACGTTTGAAAAGTAAGATAAACGAAATTGGACTGGAACAAAAGCTGCTCAGGGCCCAGCTTAACCCACATTTTATTTTCAACTCGTTGGCAGCCGTGCAGAATTTTATCATGCGTAACGACAAAAAAGCCGCTACCGATTACCTGGTGAACTTTTCGCGCCTGATGCGGAATATTCTTATGAGTTCTGGAAGCGATTTTGTATTGCTCGAGAATGAACTCGAAGTGTTGGACGACTACCTTAAGCTGCAACAATTGAGATTTCAGGGAAAGTTTGATTACTATTTTGAACTCGGCGACGATGTGGATCCTAAAGAGTGCCTGCTGCCCCCCATGTTACTGCAACCCTTTATCGAAAATGCCATTGAACACGGGGTGCGCGATATCGATTGGCAGGGAATTATTATTACCCGGTTTAACAAATCGTCCGATTTGCTTGTAGTTGAAGTCGACGATAATGGACGTGGCATAAAAGAACAGGAGGCCAGCACCAATAATAAGGGACATATCTCCATGGCAACAAAAATTACCCGCCAACGCATGCAAAACCTGCAGGCAATTACCCGGCACAAATGCCGTTTAGAGATTGTTGATAAAGAAAAAAGCCAGGGAATGCCCGGCGTGCTCATACGCATTGAATTGCCTTATCAGGAAGAGAAGTAGCCTTTATTAGCCGTTGGCATTGTAAATTAGCGCCTTAGCTCAACGTAACCCTGCCCCGGAGTTTTTATTAACATACACTCGAAAAAAAGACAGAAAAATGCAGTTGGATTGTTTTAAATTGTAAATTTGAACTTTAAAAACTGCACTAAGCATGAATGTAAGCATTAGAAAATCAGAACCTTCTGATTTGCTTTTTTTGGAAACCCTGGAACAAACCTGTTTCCCAAAATTTCAACAAAGTTCACGTCGATCGCTCAGACATAGTCTGTCAAGTCCTTTTCAATTGGTATTTATTGCCGAAACCGGAACCAAGAAGAAACAAATACCGATTGGGGCTTTGATAGCCAATCTTTACCAACGTACCCTGCGCATATTTTCAGTTGGCGTTTTGCCAACAGCACAAGGTCAGGGGGTAGGCGAGAGTCTGTTAAATCATGTAAAAAAACTGGGTTTATCGAAAGGATTTGAAAAGCTTTCGTTGGAAGCTTTGAAAACCGACGAAAAGCTGATAGCCTGGTATCAAAAAGCAGGATACCAGGTTACCGAAACCCTGCCAAATTATTACCACGACGGCATCGATGCCGTTCGCATGGTTCTGAATCTGGCCGACCCTAAAGACCGAAACACCATTGCCAACCTGATTGTGGTTGATAATCCCAAAAAGTGGACCCTCGATATTGAAGGGTTGCGTGTAATTTCATCAAAGAGTTATTTATCGGAACCGGAGTTTCAGTCTATGAAAAATGCCCGCATATTTAACCTGTCAAGTTCGTACCGCTATCAGAGCATTGGCTACTATGTGTCGTTGCTGGCATCGGCCCGTGAACATCGGGCAATACCCAATGTAACCACCATTCGCGACTTCCGGAACGTTTCTATTATTCGCACCATAGCCCAGGATATTGACGAGCTGTTACAGAAAACGCTGGAAAAGCACACGCAAAATAACCTGGGATTTAACATTTATTTTGGGCAAACCATCGATAAGGCTTACCGTCATCTGGGGCAGCAGCTTTACCGACTGTTTGAAACGCCGCTTATGCATGTGCAGTTTTCAAAAAACGAGCGTTGGGTTATTCAAAAGGTGAGCCCCCTGAGTATGGATAAGATTGAACCGGCCGATTTTGAGTACATTCATCATTTTGCCCGCGAATATTTTACCCGAAAAAGATTCCAGCGACAGCGCTTCCACAATTACAAATACGATTTGGCCATATTGGTTAATCCCGACGAAAAAAATCCGCCCTCATGTCCCGACGCCCTACAGCACTTTAAAGAGGCCGCCCGAAAAATTGGGTTTTACACCGAGTTTATTACCAAAGACGATTACGACAGGCTGAGTGAGTTCGATGCTTTGTTTATTCGCGAAACTACCAGTGTAAACAATTATACCTACCATTTTTCGCGCACGGCTTACGCCGAAGGTTTGGTGGTGATTGACGATCCCTGGTCGATATTGCGCTGTTCGAACAAAATATTTTTGGATGAGCGCATGCGGCAGAATAAAATATTAACCCCGCTTACCTGGATTTTAACGCGCGATGTGTTAAAAAAGAATCATTTGGCAGAAATGCCCTATCCCCTTGTGCTAAAACAGCCCGACAGTGCTTTTTCGCTGGGAGTTACCAAGGTTACCAATGCCGATGAAATGAGCCACTCGCTGAAAGAACTACTTAAAAAGTCTGATTTGGTGATTGCCCAGGAGTTTTTACCTTCCGATTTTGATTGGCGCATAGGCATGCTCGACCAAAAACCCTTGTATGCCTGTAAATATTTTATGGCTAAAGATCACTGGCAGATTGTTAACTGGAACAGCAACGAGGAAAACGATTTTGGAGCCGTGGAAACCATGCCCATTGAGCAGGTTCCGTCAGCTATTATAAAAGCGGCAACTAAAGCTGCCGGGCTTATGGGCGACGGGCTTTACGGTGTCGATTTAAAAATGGTGGGCGATAAAGCCTATGTGATTGAGGTAAACGACAATCCAAATATTGATGCAGGTATCGAAGATGGTTTTCTGAAAGAAGAATTGTACCTGAAGATAATGCAATCAATCTATAACCGGATTGAAATGTCGCGGAATATTGCCCGCTTTATTTCCGTTGAAGGGAATTAGTTAAGCAAAAAACCCATAAGACAGCCAACTGTTGCAAGCTGTCTTATGGGTTTATTCAAAATACCAGGGTATCTTAATTCGATTTCTTGACAAACTGGGTCAGAATCACTATCATTTGTCCGTTAACCCGGCCTTCAATCTGTTCGTGATTATCGGGTACCAGTGAGATATTGCGTACCGCAGTACCTCGCTTAGCCACCAGGCTTGAGCCTTTTACATTCAAATCTTTGGTTAAAATTACCGTATCGCCCTGAACTAATTCAACACCGTTGCTGTCGGTATGTTTTGGTAAACCTTCTGCAGCATCACCTTCGCCGGTCGATTTGGCCCAGGCAAGGGTTTCTTCGTCCAGATAAAGCATTTCGAGTAAATCAACAGGCCATATTTCGGCGCGTAAGCGGTTAAGCATACGCCAGGCCATTACCTGCACGGCAGGTAGGGTACTCCACATACTGTCGTTCAGGCAGCGCCAGTGGTTGGCGTCAACTTTTGAGGAATCATTAATCTGCTCAAAACAGGTGTTGCAGGTTAAAATACACTCGTAATCGTTTTTATTTGTGGCTGGTGGAACTTCGTAAAGGTTCATTTCTCCAGAAGCACCGCATAATTCACAAAGGGAATTACTGCGGGCGTGCAATGCTTTTTCTAAACTCATTTAATTGTAGAATATGTAAAAAAATTTCGCCAAAGGTATAATTCTAATTGGAATTGCAGGGCTAAATTCAAAACAAGAACAAGAGCTAAACATTTATCTAAGAACAATTGTACCGCTTTAGCTGTTTTAAGCGTGACCATTGTAAAAATTGGCAATTAATGCATCCGGGATGCTTGCCCTACACTTCAGAAACCTGTAGTACCAAGGAATAGCCCAATACATCCTTCGGCAATAATGCTGGTTAGCAACTGTTACTCTCCTGTGGTATGGCATGGGATGAAATAAACGAGAATAATACGTAACAATTAAATATTTATGGAAAAACAAAAAATCAGTTATTTACCCAATTATAAAACAGAATTTATAAAAGAGTTGAAAGATGAAGTGGCTCAATACTTCAAAACACACAATCTCTCGAAATTCGGGAACGGAAAAATTGTGTTTAAAACCGTATTTATGTTTTCGCTCTATTTTGTCCCCTACCTTCTGATGGTGGGTGGTATAATAGAATCGTGGATGGGGGTTTACGCCTGTTGGATTCTGATGGGCTTAGGAAAAGCAGGCGTTGGTATGGGTGTAATGCACGATGCCAATCACCGAACCTACTCAAAAAATCAGAAAGTAAACCAATGGATGGGAAAGAGCTTGTATTTGCTGGGCGGTTTTCCGCCCAACTGGCAACGCCAGCACAATACCAACCATCATGGGTTTACCAATATCGACGGTAAAGACGAAGATATTGAACCGGCAGCTATCCTGCGCTTCTCGCCACACAAACCCTTAAAAAAAATACATCGCTATCAGCATTTCTACGCCTGGTTTTTGTATGGTTTGATGACCATTTTATGGATTACAAGTAAAGATTTTAAGCAACTGATACGCTATAAAAAAGAAGGATTGCCTTTGAGCCACAAACAGAGCTATACCAAATTATTCACCTACATGATTCTTGGTAAGGTTTTATATTATGTTATTTTTCTGGTTATTCCTTTGTTAACCTTATCGTTAGCCTGGTATTGGGTGGTACTGTTCTTTTTGACCATGCACTTTATCAGCGGATTTATTTTGGGAACGGTTTTTCAAACGGCTCATGTTGTGCCTACTTCTGAATTTCCGGTACCCAACGAAACCGGCACCATCGAAAACAGTTTTGCCATTCATCAACTGTACAATACCTCCGATTTTGCGCCGCGTAACCGGGTGCTGTCGTGGTTTATCGGTGGCTTAAACTATCAGGTAGAGCATCATTTGTTTCCCGGGATAAGCCATGTGCATTATCACAAAATTGCAGCTATTGTAAAAGAAAAAGCTGAAAAATACGAACTGCCCTACTACGTGCAACCCGGATTTTTAAAGGCAGTGTGGGAACATGCCCGCATGTTAAAACAACTGGGACGCGCATAACTGCTATAAAAACAAAACCGGCCAGCTGGCTTTCAAGCCTGCAGCTAGCTGTTTTTAGTTTAAGTGGTGTTGGGTGCTAAGAAAAATGAAGATGGGAAAAAGAAAGATCCTTTAGGCTTGCTTTCTTTTTTCCATTTTTTATTCCAACAGGCTTTAAATGCTATGACTCAAATACCAAGTGACAGGCCTGAGGGAATTACTTAATAAGTTTTACCTGTACTGCAGTTGGTCCTTTGGGTCCCATTTCAACTTCAAAACTAACCAGGTTATTTTCCTTGATAGCTTCGAGCACGTTGTTTACGTGAACAAACACATCTTCTTTGGTTTCTGAATCACGGATAAAACCAAATCCTTTCGACTCGTTAAAAAAGGTAACCACCCCTTTACGGATGGGATCCATTTCAACATCTTCAGAGCGGGTAATGTTTATCTTAATATCTTCGGCTTTGATTTCCGTTTTTTTTGAGGGATCGGGAGGTGTTGATGTTAATAGTCCATTCTCATCAACATAAGCAATCATATCGTCTAAGCCGGTTTTTTTGTCCTCGTCTTTCTTGGCCAGACGTTTCTTTTCTTTCTCTTTCCGTTTTTTCTCTTTTTTGTTTCTAACTTCTTTTTTGTTAAAAGTTTCTTGTGATCTACCCATAAATAAATTTGATACTGATTAAAGTTTGTAAAAGTACGGTTATTTTTCGAAAAAAGCATCGTTTCCACGAAGCAGGTTTTTGAGCTTGGTTAAACCCTTACCTCTGATTTGGCGAACGCGTTCCGATGACATATCGAATTTAACGGCAATATCGTGTAAAGAATGAATTTGTGTATTATTCAGTCCAAACGATAAGGTCAGGATCATGGCTTCGCGTTTCGACAATTTTTCCAAAGCCCGGTGTATGTTGGTTGCCGTTGATTCCTGCATTAAAATGCTATCGGGCGGCGGAATGTTTCCTGACAAAACCACATCGTACAGATTAAAGTCGCTGTCACTGTCGGAATTCATTGGCATGTCGAACGATAACTGCCGGTTTTTAATATTGTTGGCTATTTTGACTTCTTCGTGCGGTACTTCGAGATAGCCGGCCACTTCTTCTTCAGTAGGTTCACGCTGGAACTGCTGCTCGAGATGCGCCATAGCTTTGGCAACTTTATTGATTGACGATAAGCGGTTTAAAGGCAAACGAACAGTTCGGGTTTGCTCCGAAATGGCCTGAATTATGGATTGACGAATCCACCAAACGGCATACGAAATAAATTTAAAACCCCGGGTTTCATCAAACTTTTGAGCAGCTTTTACCAAACCCACGTTGCCTTCATTAATCAAATCAGAAAACGATAACCCCTGATTCAGGTATTGTTTGGCCACTGAAATCACAAAACGCAGGTTAGCCAGCACCAATTTTTCCAGGGCATCGGTATCGCCTTGTTTTATGCGGATGGAGAGCTCTACCTCTTCTTCGGCCGATATCATGGGATAGCGGTTAATCTCGTGAAAATAGCGGCTAATAGACGCATCGGTACGCTCTGTAATTTGTTTTGAGATGGTGAGTTGCCGCATTCAAAGTGTTTTTTTAAAGGTTTACGGTTTAAAACCCTGAGGTAACCTACTTTTGTTTATAATTCTACCGATGCTATCATTAAGCGCTTACATCGATGATTCTGTTCATAATTTCAATGCACGGTTTTTTTAAGATGAAACATGTAATTTGGCCAACCTGAAAAGCCTTATTGCTGTAGCAAAATCTAAAAACTACTGCTATCTATTCTATTGTCGATTTTGTCAAAGATACAGTTTATTTGCGACAAAACTATTCTAAATAATTAATTTACGGTTAGGACAAAATACACCCGATTACTTTTAGCCTGGAGTTGGTTCGTAAAAAAACAAAAGGAAGCGATTCTAAACAATACCAACATTCAACAGGTGGTGAAAACTCAATGGCCTCTGTTACAACCGTAGGTTTAGCAACGGTTATTTTTGGGGTGCTCACCATAATGCTGAATCAACCATAAAAAAAGCCGGTTGACCAATCAACCGGCTTTTTTAAAAGAACCATAACGTGTAATTATTTTACAATTTCGAGTAATTCCACTTCAAAAATTAACATGGAATACGGTTTAATTTCGCCCATGTCGCGGGTACCGTAGGCTATGTCATAAGGAATGTAAAGTTTCCATTTTGAACCCACAGGCATTAATTGTAAAGCCTCGGTCCAACCTTTAATAACCTGGCCCACGCCAAACTCTGCGGGTTCACCACGTTCAACGCTACTGTCGAAAACAGTTCCATCGAGCAAGGTTCCGGTGTAATGAACTTTTACTTTGTCGTTAAAAGCAGGACGTGGTCCGTTGCCTTCGGTTATAATCTCGTACTGTAAACCACTGGCAGTTTCAGTTACCGTTTCAAGTGCTTTGTTTTTTGCCAAAAATTCTTCACCGGCTGCTTTATTTGCCCCGAATTTATTCATCAACTCTTTTTCTTTAAAACTTTCGAAAAAGTCGTTAACCATCTGCATGTTTGCCTGGCCTTCAATTTTAACTTCGAGTTTTTTAGCTGAAGCAGCCAAAGCATCCAGGTATAAGTCAACCCGTACCATGGTGTCTAATCCTGAACGGGTAAAGCTTGATAACAGGCCTTTTCCATCGCCGGCACCCATTAAATAACTTACTGAATCGATATACGAAGCAGCAGGTTCAAAAGCCGGAGCCATACCTGAAGTGTCCTGAAGACCCATCATTTGGTTGGTTTGGAATTCTCTGAAAAAATTCTGAACCACCATTTTGTTTGAGTCGGGGTTTAAGCGCAACTCTTTTTCGTTTGCTGCATCCATAAGGGCATTTATGTAAACTTCAACATCAATAACACCCTCTAAGCCCGCCTGAGCAAACGACTGACTTAAACGTTCTCCGTCGAGTACACCCATAACGTAACTTACTGAGTCAACATTGTTTTTGATGGCTAATTTTGAAGCATTGTTTGTGCATGAAATAATGCTTAATCCTACCAATAGGGACAATACGCCAATTCTGATTTTCATTCTTTTACTATTTAAAATTTATACTTGTTGTTTCGTTAACTATTTTGCTAAAAATAAAAGGACACCCATTTATTTGCAGAATGCGAAGATACGTATTACCCTGAATATTAAAACATATATTCAAAAAACTTTTTTAAAAGCGCAATGTTTTGTTTTTTTACACCGCGCAAAGCCATAAGCAGTTACCCCGTTTTAGCTAACAATAAATCCTCCGCCCAGTAGCCTGTCGCCTTGATAAAAGGCGGCTGTTTGTCCTGGGGCAATGCTCCATTCCTTTGTAATAAAATGAACTTTTAAGTACCTGTCGTCAAGAATTTCAATTCTACTGGGTGCGGCTTGTTTCCGGTAGCGGATGCGTGTTATTACTTCCTGCTTAAAATCATCCGGGTTAATCAGCTGATAATCTCTTACAAGCATTTGTGTTTGATACAAATCGTCGCGTTTACCCAAAACCACCTGATTGGTATCGGGAACAATTTTTGTAACATACCAGGGCTCGTTGGGCGAAAGGCCCAAACCCCGCCGTTGCCCCACGGTATAAAACGGATAACCCTGATGTTGTCCCAGCTGTTTTCCGTTACCATCGATAAACGCTCCAGGAGCCATTTCAATTCCTTCGTCTGCCAGCAAATGTTTCAATAAACCATGATAATTATTGCTTTTTATAAAGCAGGCTCCGATGCTTTCTTTTTTGGCTTCCAATTGGGTAAACCCATGTTCCTTGGCAAGATTTCGCACCTCTTGTTTGCTTAGTTTTCCCAAGGGGAACAATGATTTTTGAAGCATTGCCTGATTTAGTCCCCACAAAAAGAACGATTGTTCCTTATCGGGATCAACTCCCTTACTTAAATAGTACCGTTCTTTGTGACTTTTTTTATTTACATAATGCCCGGTGGCTATATAGTAGCAGCCCTGCGCTTCAGCAGCCTGATTCAATAATTTCCATTTAAGTACCACATTGCATTTGGCACAAGGATTTGGAGTTCGTCCGGCCTGGTATTCATTCTTAAAATAACGGATAACTTCGTCGTAAAAAGGTTTGCGGGCATCAATCAGCATGTGCTGAATGCCCAGTTTCTGAGCCAAAATCTTTGCTTCTTCAGCATAAGCAGGAAGTATTTGGTTGTCGAAGCCATCCGTTTCGGACCACAGGCGTAGCGTAATTCCAATTACTTCGTAACCTTGTTCCTTTAATAAAATCGCCGCAACCGAGCTGTCGATACCACCGCTCATTCCCAAAAGTACTTTTGTATTCATTTCAACTGAACCAGAATTTTCAAACGGCAAAGATAGTTCTTTCTTTTTCTGATTTAGTACCCATCGGGCCTAAGCCTTGTGCACCAGTCCCACCTTAAAAATAAAACAGCAAAGGCTTGATTATTAAGCGAAAATTTAGTAAATTCCTACGGTTTTTTAAGTCGAAAAGCGGAGGTTATTATGGAAAACATTCTATTTAAATACTTCGAAAACAGGTATAAAGAAGCTTCCAACAATCTGAATCCCAACCCTTCTTTTGGTCCGGTAATTACCCTGTCGCGACAAGCTGGCTGCGAAGCCCGTAAAATTGGTGATTTGCTGGTACATGAACTGAACAAAAACCAGGGACAAAAAAAGTGGCATTGTGTCGATAAAGAGTTGTTGACCGAAGCAGCCCGGGAGCTAAATCTTTCACCAACCAAAATTGAGCATTTTCTGAAAGGACATGAAAACAACAAGTTTGTTGATGTGTTTGCCGCCTTTAGCAAAAGCCATGTAAACGACGTGAAAATAAAAAAAACATTAAAGGAAGTACTACTGTCACTTTGCCGCCAAGGGCATTTGGTTTTGGTGGGACGTGCCGCTGCCGCTATCCTGCAAGATAAGCCCAACACCCTGAACATTCGTTTAACTGCTCCTTTTGACTGGCGCATCGAACGTATTTTACAAAACAAAAGTGTTACCCTCGAAGCTGCTGAAGAATGGGCTATTGAAACCGACGAAAACCGGTTTAAATTGTTTTATACTTTTTTGGAAAAGCGTCCGGGAAATCTCGATTACTTATTTGATGCAAGCCTGAACCGCAAGCATTTTTCAATTAATGAAACGGTCGATTTAATTCTGTATATGGCAAAAACCAAAGACTTAATAAAATCTACCTGATTCAAGTGCTTAAGAACCTTGTTGAAATAGGCGACCCTGCCAGGTTGCCCGCTTTTTCATTTCTTTTTCGACCTGGGCCACCACTTCAAAGTTTTTAATCTTATTCCATTTGGGTGCTATCAGCTTTTCGACTGGCGACGAACTGACAAAACGTTCCAGAATTAGTTCCGGATTCAGTACTTCTAAAAACCGGATTAGCAAATCGATGTACGTTTCGAAAGTAAACAATGAAACCATGTCAGGGTTGGCATGATATTGCCTGGCCAGTGGCGTGTTTTTTATAATCTGGAGCTGGTGTAGTTTTAAGGTTTTTAAAGGCAGTCTGGATATTACCCGGGCATGTTCAAGCATTATTTCCTCTGTTTCGCCGGGTAAGCCCAGAATTAAGTGTCCTCCGGTTTCAATCCCCTGTTGATGGCAAAGATCAATGGCTGCCAGCGATTCTTCCCAGGTATGGCAGCGGTTTATTCGCTGTAAGGTTTCGTTCCGGGTACTTTCCAAACCAAACTCTACGCTTACAGGCACTGTACGATTAATTTCAGCCAGCATTTGAACAATCTCAGTCGAAACGCAATCGGGACGGGTGCCAATAATTAATCCGGCTACTTTGGGATGTTCCAGCGCCTCGAGGTAAAGTTGCCGCAAATCGTCGACGGGTGCGTAAGTGTTGGTGTACGATTGAAAATAGGCCATAAACCGCATGTCGGGATATTTATCTTCAAAAAACTCAACGCCTCGTTGTACCTGAGCCGACACGGTTTTTTCCGGCCCGCAATACCCCGGTTTAAAGGTGGTGTTGTCGCAGTAAATGCACCCTCCGGTTCCTTTGGTTCCGTCGCGGTTGGGACAGCTAAAACCCACATTTATCGAAATTTTTTGAACCCGCCCCCCAAATTTCTGCTTAATATACGTTGGATAATCGTTGTACCGACGGGAATGCCCCCAGGGAAAAGTTTTTTCCATGATTATTGCTTTGCCACCAGGGTTTTTAAGATTTGGGCAAACTCCAGAATATCTTCTTCGCTTGTGTCGAAAGAGCACATCCAGCGAACTTCGTGGGTGTGTTCATCCCAAACATAAAAAAAGTATTCCTCCTGAAGTTTTGGAATAATGGCAGCGGGAATTTTGGCAAAAACACCATTTACCTCAACCTTTTGGGTTACCTCCACACCGGGAATGTCTTTAACATGAGTGTAAAGCAGTTGCGCCATTTGGTTTGCGTGGGTAGCACTTTGCAGCCAAAGGTTGTTGGCAAAAAAAGCGGTAAACTGAGCCCCGATGTAACGCATTTTCGATGCCAGCTGCATGCCCTGTTTCCTAAAGTATTTAAAATTTTCGGTCAAATCGGGATTAAAAATCAGCACCGCTTCGCCATACATCATACCATTTTTGGTTCCACCAAACGACAGTACATCAACGCCGGCATCTTTGGTAAACTCCCTTACGGGAATAGCAAGAGCCGCTGCTGCATTCGAGATTCGGGCCCCGTCCATATGCAAATACATTTGGTTTTGGTGGGCGTAGGCGGCCAGCTTTTTAATTTCGTCAACCGTGTAAAGGGTGCCTAGTTCCGTTGGCTGGGTTATCGATAGTATTTTAGGCTGGCTGTGGTGCTCAAAACCAAAGCCGTGCATGTGTTTCTGAATGTTTTCAATGGTAAGTTTGCCATCGGGCGTAGCTACTGTAAGAACTTTCATTCCGGTAAATTTCTCAGGCGCTCCGCATTCGTCTACATTAATATGAGCCGTTTCGGGACAGATTACCGAATGAATCGATTGTCCCATAGTGTTAAGACCAAGAATATTGGCTCCGGTTCCCGTTAAAACAAAATGAACGGTGGTATCCGTTCCAAATAAATGATGAAATGCTTCAATGGCTTTCCGGGTAAAATCGTCGTCGCCATAGGCAATGGCATGATTTTGATTGGCCTCCTGCATGGCATTGAATATGGCTTGGTGTACTCCGGCGTTGTTATCGCTGGCAAAACCTCTGGCTCGTTTCATAATGGCTTGCTTTAACTGTTCAATATAAATAAAGTACAAAAATAGCGAATATAACGGCTTCTCAAAATCAGAGATACAGGCAACCTTAGCGCGATGTTTGTAATCTCTATCGGAAAATGGACTATTTAAAAATATTGAATAAACAGGGGGTAAAATTTCTGACCCTGCATAAAATATTTATCTTTGCGCACTTAAAATTAGCAGGTTAAGGATTCTGTAGAAGCATATTGAGAGAGAAGTACACGATGAGAAGGGTTTTACTAACAACGGTTTATTTTTTATTGATTTTTGCACTAAGTGCACAAAATGCAAAAAAACAATTTCGAACAGCAAAAAAATTAATTGAGGCCGGACAATCCCAGGCTGCAATAAATAAATTAAACCAGGCCATTGAATTAAACAAAACATTTAACGATGCTTACCTTTTGCGGGCTGAGACTTATGAATCGCTCAACAAATTTGAGCTGGCAGCCGCCGATTATGAAAAAGTGGCTTCGTTAAATTCCGATCAGGCAGCCTGGTTTTTTGAAACCGGAAGACTGTATTTTCTTTCAAAAAACTACCAGCGGGCTATAATCTTTCTGAATCATGCTTCAACGCTCGAGGCAAAGTATCCGGAACTTTTGCTTTATAAAGCAAAAGCCTATCTGGCAAACAGAGAATTTGTAAAAGCAAGGGTAGCTGTTGAAACCGCTTTGCGCGACGAGGTTTCGTATGAACATTATTATGTTCGTGCCCTGGCTTACGACAGCCTGAATAAATACCCGCAAGCCATTGAGAGTTACAGGCAGGCCCTTGATTTAAATTCAGGACAAGCCGGTATTTACTACGATTTAATACAAGCCTTGCTTAAAAACAAACAGTTAGACGAGGCCTTGACTTTTGCCCAACGGGCCACCCAGCTTTTTCCCTTCGAAGCCGAAGCTTACAAAATTCGTAGTCTGGTTTACTACCAACGCAGGGAATTATTTCAGGCAATAAACGACTTGTCGAAACTGGAAACCCTGACCAACGATTTGGTTCCCATTTTATGTACCCGCGGAAAATATTATTTCGAGTTTGAACAGTATCAGAATGCCAAATCAGATTTTACCCAGGTATTGTATAAAAACCCCGAACACAGCATGGCTTTCTATTGGCGTGCCCGTTCCAACGAGGAGCTGATGGAACCCGATTTGGCCCGCCACGATTACGAACAGTTTCTAAGCAGTCCTTCGGCAGGCCATACCGACTGGTATACCGATGCACAACAGCGCTTGTTTGATTTGAATCAGGAAACAGAAGCTCCTCAGCTTATCCTTGACTATCCCCTGATAATTGATGGAAACAAACTGGCTCTGGAGAATTTTACCGATAGTATTGAGATACGGGGCCAGCTTGCCGATAAAAGTGGAATAAAGCAGCTTTTAATCAATACGCAGCCGGTTAAACTTTTGCCTGGCGCTCGCTTTGCCTGTAAACTTTCGCCAAATGAACTATCAAGCATCCGTTTTATTGCTGAAGATGTGTACAACAACCAAACAGAACTTAACTTCGGTTTAATGGTAATGGAAAAAGACAAGCCCAGGGTTAAGATTCGCTTTCCTGAAGTCGATTCCCGGGGTGCTTTCCACTCAAACAATCAGGACAATGAACTGAAAATTGAAGGAAAGGTGTTTGATACGAGCCGGATAAAGGAGATTTGGGTAAACGGGCACAGCGTGACCTTTAATAACGAATTATTGAATCCGGGTTTCGCTATCAGCCTTACGGATTTGCCCATCGACAGCATTACGGTAAAAGCCGTCGATATTTTCAACAACGAAACCATCCTGTACCTCACCCGGCATCACGAAAATTAGCGATCTTACAGAAAATCCCTGCTTTTCAATGGCTTCCGAATGAAACTCCCCGCTGCAAGCAGACAGGGTATTTTCCCGCGCTCCCGCTTTCCTTCCCAACGTAAGTAGGAATGCGACCAGAAAATTTCATTTCGCAAATCCATGAAATTTTAAGTCTCACGAAAAAATTTTTAAGCAACATTTGGGCTGTTTCAATCGTTTGGTTGTTGTTTTTAATCGACTAAAAAGGCAACTTTATGCCTGATGTTGGCATCTGACAGTTTATTAAACAAAAACTAACCGATAAATTTTTTTATCATGATAAAGCAAACCACCCGGCTAATTTCCGGCATAGCATTACTAAGCCTGCTTGTATTTACCATTCAGGCCTGCCAGAACGGAACAAAAAAACAGGAAAAAGTTTACACCAATACGGAAAACGAAGATTCCCGGAAACCTTTTGTTGAGACCCGACTCAAGGGAACCTTATACCATGCCGATGATTCAAGGGTAGTTGTTTCTGCTCCGGGCATTTCAGACACCGTGGAAGCCAACAGCCAAAATCAGTTTGAATTTGTGTTCAATCTTAACCGGGGTGGTTATTTTGTGATTCACAACAGCGGCAAAAACCTGCGGGTCTATTTAAGTCCGGGCGATAAGCTGGAACTTTCATTTGATGCCGGCAGTGTTTACGAATCGTTAACCCTCGATGGAGCCGGAAGCCTCGAAAACACCTTCCTGAAGCAAAAATACCAACTCCTTTTGGAGCATGCTTTTAGTGGCTCCCACGCCTATGAAATTCAACCCAAAGCATTTCGTTACCTGGTGGATTCGCTTTACGTGGTCGAAAAAATTTATTTGGCCGATTTTGTTGAACAACATCCCGGTATAAATCCCGATTTTGTTGAGCGGGAACAAGCAGCCCTTTTATACGATTGGGCCAATAAACTCATGGAATATCCCCGTTTAAACCAGGTAAATGCCACCATCGATAACGACACCTATTTTAAATTTCTAAACAAAATATCGGTAAACGAGCCCCGCTACCTCGACATTTACGAATACCGCATGTTTTTGAATTCGTACATTGCACATTATGCCCATCAGCAAATGCAGGCCTCCGGAAAATGGAACCTCGAAACCCACGAAGTCTCGCTCATCCGCATGCAGCAGGTTAACCGTTTAATTTCAGATGCCCGGGTTAAGGATTACCTTTTAGCATCGGTAATAAAAGAACAGGTGAATTATTTTGGATATAAAAATACGGAGACTTTATTTCAAATTTTTGAAATGAATTGCAGCGACCCGCTACTAAAGCAGGAAGTATTGGCTCCTTATCAAAATTACCTGGCCTTAAAGCAGCATGCCATGGCTCCCGAAGTAAAACTAATCGATGCGCAGGGCAAACAATTTACCCTGGCCGATTTTGCCGGCAGTTATATCTATATTGATGTTTGGGCTACCTGGTGCCTGCCCTGTAAAAAAGAAGCACCCTATTTTGAAGACTTACGACAAAAATATGCGCACAAAAACATCACCTTTATTGCCATCTCAGTCGATGAAAAACAGGACGAATGGCGTGAATATTTAACGGTGCGTCCCACCAAATACCCGCAATTTTGGGCTTTCGATGCAAAACAGTTTTTAAACGACTATAGCATAAAAACCATTCCGCACTTTATAATTATTGGTCCCGATGGGAAGATAGTAAACCCCAATGCATTCCGGCCTTCGGAGCCCGATTTGCCCTGGTTCGAGAGTTTGCCGGGAAAAAGAGCGGTGTAAATCTAAACCTACTGCTGTCGTTCTTAAAATCATTCGTTGTTTTTACCTTTTCAAACTTTATTATTTCAACCGAATACCCTATTATTTCAAATTCAACGGGTATTATTTGAAAGTCAAGGTTTGTTTTTTGAAAGTCATACCATTTTTTTCAATGTTCGAACCATATTCCGGAGGTGTCAGACCTTTTATTGGAACCGTCGAACCTCATTTTGGAGTCATCGAACCTCATTCCGTGAACCTCGGACCTCATTCCGTAAGCGTCGAACCTCTTTCCGCAAGGCTTGAACCTTGTTTCGCGAACATCGGACCTCTTTTTTCTGTTTTCAGACCTCATTCTGGCACCGTCGGACCTTTTTATTTCACCTGCTGACCTCATTATTTGATCGTCGGACCTCATTATTTGAAAGGCGGATGTTAAAAGGGCAGGTTTTTTAAATCAACGTTTCCGCCCGAGAGAATTATAGCAATGGTTTTTCCCGTAAATTTTTCGCGATGTTCCAGAATCACAGCCAGCGGAACTGCCGACGAAGGTTCAATAACAATTTTCAGGTATTTGTACACCAGTTCCATGGCTTCAACAATCGCTGGTTCGGAACAGGTAAGCAGATCGTCCAGATGGCTGTTAATAATCTCGAAAGTAATGGGTGCCAGCGAGGTGCGCAAACCATCGGCAATGGTTTTCGGATTGTCTGCCGGAATTAACTGGTTGGCCTGAAACGACAAAAAAGCATCGTTGGCCTCAGCCGGTTCTGCCCCAATAATCCGGGTCTTTTTCCAGCTGTTTTTTGCGGCAATACAGGTTCCGCTCATTAAACCACCGCCACCTATGGGGGCCATTATTATATCGGGTTCCTCAATTTGTGCTACCAGCTCAAGGCAAGCCGTTCCCTGGCCACAAATTACATTGAAATTATCGTAAGGGTGTACCAAAACAGCCCCGGTGGCATCCATAACTTTTTGCAGCGTGGTTTCGCGGGCAGCTAACGTGGGTTCACAAAAAGTAATCAGTCCGCCATACGCTTTTACCGCTTCAACCTTAACACCAGGCGCGTTTTCGGGCATTACAATATGCGCTTTTATTCCATTCATGGTGGCTGCTTTGGCCAGTGCTGCCGCATGATTCCCCGAAGAATGGGTGGCAACCCCCCGTTCTTTTTCCTCGGTGTTAAGCTGCAATACCGCATGGCTTGCGCCCCGGAATTTAAAAGCGCCTACTTTCTGAAAATTCTCACACTTAAAAAGCAGTTGGCAGCCCAGTTTACGGTTTAGCAGTTCCGATTGCATCACGGGAGTTTCATGAATAAAGGGCTTAATTAAAGCATGTGCCTTCGTTAGGTTTTGTAAGTTTGGAAGTTGCATAAGCTGTAGTCAGGTATAAATAATTGGTTTTTTTTACAATGGTATTTTTAAAACAAACTTAATTTATTTTGGCACGAATTTTATAGGATTCCACTATTTTTATCGTTTGCTAGCAACGTGGCATTTTAAAACGTAAATTGCAGCAGTTTTCAGACAAATAGGTAAATCATGAAGTTAAGAACAGAGCATCTTATAAAAAAATACGGTTCACGAACGGTGGTAAAAGGCGTTTCGTTCGAGGTTGAAAAAGGAGAAATTGTTGGTTTGCTTGGGCCTAATGGAGCCGGGAAAACCACTTCGTTTTATATGATAGTGGGTTTAATTACGCCGAACGAGGGAAAAATTTTTCTTGACGATGTGGATATCACCAGCGAGCCTATTTACAAAAGGGCTAAGCGGGGAATTGGTTACCTTGCACAGGAAGCATCGGTTTTCAGAAAACTGAGCGTTGAAGACAACATCAAGACCATTTTGGAAATGACCCAACTGACCAAACAGGAACAAGCAGATAAGCTGGAATCGCTATTAAATGAATTTGGCTTGCAGCACATACGTAAGAGCCTGGGCATTCAGTTGTCGGGTGGTGAACGACGCCGTACCGAAATTGCCCGGGCACTGGCCATCGATCCGAATTTTATTTTGCTCGATGAACCGTTTGCCGGAGTTGACCCCATTGCGGTTGAAGACATTCAGGGAATTGTCCGAAAACTAAAGGAAAAAAATATTGGTATTTTAATTACCGACCATAATGTACACGAGACCCTTTCCATTACCGACAGGGCTTATCTTTTGTTCGAAGGGAAAATACTTAAAGCAGGTACCGCCTACGATTTATCGGAAGATGAACAGGTAAGAAAAGTGTATCTGGGTAAAAATTTTGAATTGCGTATTTAAGGTTTTTATTACCTTCGTGGAAACTGAAATTTAGTGGAGTTTACTAATGAAATTATCTGGTTACTTAAGGTCATGAAACACTCCTGTGTATTACTATGCTTTTATTAACGGCCTTAAAAAGTTATGAAACAGGTTTTCCGGTTTCATAAAGTTGATAAGTTATATTGTGTTGTGTGTTTCATTCTATAAACCATGAAAAAAAGTTCCGCATACCGGAGGATGTTCCTAATAATTGGCTTAATCTTTGGATTCCAGGCAATGCTTAATGCCCAGGTTACCCGTATTCGCGGTAAAGTACTCGACCAACAAACCAGCGAACCCTTACCTTTTGTGAACATCAGCCTCGAAGGAACAACCATTGGAACGATTACCGATTTTAACGGCGATTTTTTTCTGGAAACCCGTCTTCAGCCCAAAAGCATTGTAGCCTCGTACATTGGTTACCACATGCAACATATTCCGGTTACTCCGGGTACTTTTCAGGAAATTGAAATCCGGCTCGAACCCGAAAACATTGAACTCGAGGAAATAGTAGTCACACCGGGTGAGAATCCCGCACACCGCATTTTAAGGCAGATTATCGCTAACAAAAAACAAAACGATCCGGCCCGCATCGGAAGCTATCAGTACGAGATTTACAATAAAATGGAACTCGACATAAACAACCTGACCGAGGAATATAAAAACCAACGAGTCTTCAGGCAGTTTCAGTTCATCTTCGATTACATCGACACCTCGGCCATAACCGGAAAAACATTTTTGCCGGTTTTTATCGTGGAAACATTGAGCGATTATTATTACCAAAAAGATCCTCCCAAAAAGAAGGAAGTAATAAAAGCCAACAACATCAGCGGAATCGATAGCGATAAGGTGTCGGAATTTACCGGTCAAATGTATCTCGATTTTAATATCTACGACAATTTTGTACCCATTATGGGACTCGAAATGGTAAGTCCCATTGCCAATTTTGGGCTGATGTACTACAAATACTATTTAATCGACAGCGCTTACCGCGACAATCACTGGTGTTATCAGGTATCGTTCCGGCCCAAACGTAAAATGGAGCCAACCTTCAATGGTTATTTTTGGGTGCAGGACACTACCTTTGCCATCCAGAATTATAAAATCAGGTTGGCCGACGATGTAAACATCAACTTTGTTGACGATTTTGTGGCCGAGCAAACCTATACGCTGGTCGAAGATTCGGTTTGGTTCCCGATGAAGCAGGAATTGTTTATCGATTTTGCCGTTACCAATAAGGATTACGGATTCTTTGGACGCAAAACCACGTCGTTTC
Source organism: Salinivirgaceae bacterium (assembly GCA_050251815.1). Lineage (GTDB taxonomy): Bacteria > Bacteroidota > Bacteroidia > Bacteroidales > SZUA-534 > GWE2-40-63. The sequence continues at coordinate 23,679 of JBFWMB010000004.1, forward strand.
AAAATATAAAACTCTACCCAAACCTCGAAGAGAAGTTTTTTTCGAAACAGTTGGCCGAGGAAACCCTTATTGAAGAAAACGCCCTGAATTACAGTATTGAGCAATGGCAGTCCTTACGCCCTGAAGTACTTTCACAACGGGAGCAGGACATTTACCAGATGGTTGATTCCATTAAAGAAGTTCCCCTGTTTAATTCCATAATCGATGTTATAAATACCATTATTACCGGCTATTGGGTGAAAGGGCCCATTGAAATTGGCCCGTACTATACCCTTTACAGCTTTAATCCCATCGAGGGACAACGGTTTAAATTCGGTTTCCGTACCAGCAACAGTTTTAGCACCAAAGTAATGTACAATGGCCACCTGGCCTACGGGACCCGCGACAACAAAATAAAATACGGTGCCGGCGTTTTATACGATTTTAATAAAAACCCGCGTCGACGGGTAGGATTGCAATACAAGCTCGACTACGAACAATTGGGAGTAACTGAAAATGCTTTTTTAAGCGATAATTTTCTGGCTTCTATCTTTAGTCGCGAACTGAACGACAAACTAACCGAGGTCAACGATATATCGACCTATTACGAACACGAATGGTTCCAGGGTTTTTCAAACACCGTAACCCTGCGAAACAAACGCATTTATTCCTCGGTAAACGTGCCTTTTATGCACGTGAACGAACTGAACGACACCCTATCGTTCAACAGTTTGGTTACCACCGAAATTAAACTGAATACCCGGCTGGCCTTTAACGAAAAGTTTGTTTACGGCGAATTTGAACGCATGAGCCTGGGAACACGCTACCCCATTTTAAACTTTAATTTTACAACCGGGGTACAGGGTATCTTCGATAGCGATTACGAGTACTACAAACTGAATTTTAGTATCGAGCACAAATTTCCCATCAGCCCTTTTGGCGATTTTAAATACGTAATTGATGCCGGAAAAATATTTGGAAGCGCCCCTTATCCTTTTTTACAACTGCACGAAGGTAACCAAACCTATGCTTACGACGATTATGCCTTTAACCTGATGAATTATTATGAATTTGTCAGCAATCAATACGTGAGCCTGATGCTGGAGCACCATTTAAACGGCTTTTTCCTGAATCGGGTTCCCTTGTTCCGGCGCTTAAAACTACGCGAAGTAACCGGATTAAAAATACTGGGTGGCGAATTATCGGAACGTATACCCGGTTCCATTATGTTTCCCGAAAACCTCGATGTATTAAGCAAACCTTATATGGAAGCCAGTGCCGGAATCGAAAACCTGTTTAAATTTATCCGCATCGATGCCGTTTGGCGCCTAACCTACAAAGACAAACAAGACATTAAGAACTTTGGTATTTTTGGGAAACTGCAAATCAGGTTTTAAGCTTTTTATTTACCAGCCAGACACCGACCAAGGCCAGACAGATGCTACCAAACTGGAGCCAGGTAATGGTTTCACCATCAAATATTCCCCAAAGAATAGCAAAGAATGGAATGATGTAAGTTACCGATGTGGCAAAAAGTGCCGAGGTGTAATGTACCAGGCTATTAAAAAAGAACAATGAAAGAACCGAACCAAATAAGGACAAAATAAAAATAAATCCCAGGTTCAGTGCCCATTGCTCGGTTTCGAAAGCGGGCGACAAATCGGAAAAGAGCAGGTAAATACCGGCTGGTGGTCCCACAAACAAAAATGCCAGCGAAGTAATTTCAACCCCCGATAAATCTTTCAGCTTAAAGCGTATTTCATTGGCATTAATTCCGTAACCAATGGTGGCAATTACCACATAAAGCGCATAGCCGTTTATATTTTGTACCGATTCCAGAATATTTCCCTGGCTTATTAAGCCCACAGCACCAACAAGTCCCAAAAGAATTCCCATGATTTGCCAACGTCCGGGTCGGTTTTTATAGATCAGAATTCCGGTAATTAAAGCAAAAAACGGGGCCAGACTGTTAATCATTCCCGCCAGCGAGCTGTTAATCTGGGTTTGTGCTTTGGTAAACAAAAAAGCCGGAAAAAATATGCCGGCATAGCCTGTAATTAGAATGTGAATCCAATTGGTTCGGGTAATCTTCTTATAAAACCTGAAAAAGGTTGGAGCCAGAATCATAAATCCGAAAAAAATACGAAACGCAGCCACCTGCATGTAATCGAACGAGCGAAGTCCTTTTTTCATTAAAATAAACGAGGAGCCCCAGATAAGAGCCAGAGCAAACAGGGTGACCCATTGCCAGCCCTTTTTCGACAAATCATAAATTCCCATCGGTAATTTTTTTTGGGGTCAAAGATAGCATTAACACCCAGACCATTAAAAGAGTTGTATAAATATTCATTTTTTTGTTTATCACTCACCCCTCCCCTTAATTAATACACAATAAATCAGAACGTTGAATCTTGCATTTTAACCCGGTTTATTAACAGGCTGTTGATAAATCGTGTTTAATTCGCATCTTCAAATAACTATATTTGTCCAAAATTTAGGATATGTCTGCTAATTATTCAGAAGACGCGATTAGAACGCTCGATTGGAAGGAACACATCCGGCGACGTCCGGGTATGTACATTGGTAAGCTGGGCGATGGTTCGTCGCGCGACGATGGTATTTATATTTTGTTGAAAGAGGTGCTCGATAACTCCATCGACGAATTTATGATGGGGAACGGAAAGCAGATTGAAATTACGATAAACGAAAACGAAGTGTCGGTGCGCGACCACGGACGGGGAATTCCTCTGGGAAAACTGGTCGATGTGGCTTCAAAAATGAATACCGGGGCCAAATACGATTCCAAGGTTTTTAAAAAATCGGTGGGCTTGAATGGGGTGGGTATTAAAGCCGTAAACGCTCTTTCGAGCCGTTTCAACATTAAATCGTTTCGCGACGGTCAGGTTAAAGCCGTCGACTTTTCGCGGGGCGAAATCATTACCGATTATCCCATCGAAGCAACCACCGAGCCTAACGGGGTATTAACCACCTTTTATCCCGACGAGGAATTGTTTGGCAACTACCGCTATATTGCCGAGTATGTAATTACACTTTTGCGTAACTACACCTTCCTTAATTCGGGACTTACCATTACGCTGAACGGCGAAAAATATATTTCGCGCAATGGTCTCGTCGATTTACTCGATGAATACATGAGCGCTCCGGGCCTGTACCCGATAATTCATTTAAAAGATGAAGATATTGAACTGGCCGTAACCCATGGACGTCAGTATGGTGAAGAATATTATTCGTTTGTGAACGGACAGCATACCACCCAGGGAGGAACCCATCTGGTTGCTTTTCGCGAAGCCTATGTTAAAACCATCCGCGAGTTTTATAAAAAAGATTTCGATCCTTCCGACATTCGTTCGGCTATTTCAGCGGCTATCAGCATTAAAGTTGAGGAACCGGTTTTTGAATCACAGACCAAAACCAAACTGGGCTCAAAAGATATTGGTCCCAATGGTCCTTCGGTGCGTCAGTTTATTACCGATTTCCTGAAAAAACACCTCGACGATTACCTGCATAAACACGCCGATGTTGCCGAGATCCTGTTACACCGTATTCAGGAGTCGGAAAAAGAGCGTAAGGCCATTTCAGGAATTCAAAAGCTGGCCCGCGAACGGGCAAAAAAATCGAGTTTACACAATAAAAAACTGCGCGATTGCCGTATTCATTACAATTCGAGTCACGACCGCAAACTCGAAACCTCCATTTTTATTACCGAGGGAGACTCGGCCAGTGGTTCCATTACCAAAAGTCGCGATGTGGACACGCAGGCTGTTTTTAGCCTGAAAGGAAAACCGCTGAACTGTTATGGCTTAACCAAAAAAATTGTTTACGAGAACGAAGAGTTCAACCTGTTGCAAGCGGCCCTGAATATTGAGGAAGACATGGAGGAATTGCGCTACAACAATGTAATTATCGCTACCGATGCCGACGTGGACGGCATGCATATTCGCCTGCTGATAATTACTTTCTTTCTGCAGTTTTTCCCCGATTTGATTAAAAACAAACACTTGTATATTCTTCAAACCCCGCTATTCAGGGTGCGAAATAAAAAGAAAACCATTTACTGTTATTCCGAAGAAGAACGCGAATCGGCCATAAAGGAATTGGGAACCAATCCCGAAATTACCCGTTTTAAGGGTTTGGGAGAAATATCGCCCGACGAGTTTGTGCATTTTATCGGAAAAGATATCCGTCTCGATCCGGTAAACATTAAAAAAGGAGATTCAATTAATGACCTGCTGGAATTTTATATGGGAAAAAACACCCCCGACAGGCAACAGTTTATTATTGAAAATCTGCGCATTGAGGAGGAACTTTAAAAACAGGATTCCATAAATTCTGTAACTCAAAAAAAAAGAACGAAGTTAGAAATACACCTATGTCCGAAGAATTAGAACAACAAGGAGCAAAGCCGGGAAACGGGCAATCACATAATCCTGAAGAGGTTAAAACCGACAACCTGCAACACATTTCGCACATAAGCGGCATGTATCAAAGCTGGTTCCTCGATTATGCTTCATACGTAATACTGGAACGCGCCGTACCACACATTAACGATGGCCTAAAGCCGGTGCAGCGCCGTATTTTACACTCCATGAAACGGCTCGACGACGGTCGTTACAACAAGGTGGCCAACATCATTGGTAACACTATGCAGTTTCATCCGCACGGTGATGCTTCCATTGGCGATGCGCTGGTTCAGCTCGGACAAAAAGACATGCTCATCGATTGCCAGGGAAACTGGGGAAACATTCATACCGGCGATGGAGCCGCTGCGCCTCGTTATATTGAGGCCCGCCTGACAAAGTTTGCCCTCGATGTAGTATTTAGCCCAAAAATTACCGAATGGAAGTCGTCGTACGACGGCAGGAATCAGGAACCCGTAACTTTACCTGTTAAATTTCCCCTTTTGCTGGCTCAGGGGGTTGAAGGAATTGCCGTAGGTCTGGCATCCAAAATTCTTCCGCACAATTTCAATGAATTGATTGATGCCTGTATTGCTCATTTGCAGGGAAAATCGTTTGAGCTGTATCCCGATTTTCCAACCGGTGGTCTGGCCGACTGCTCAAAATACAACGACGGCCTGCGGGGAGGAAATGTACGAATACGTTCACGCATCGAAAAACTCGACAAAAAAACCCTGGTAATTAAAGATATTCCTTTTGGAAAAAACAGTGGAACCCTTATCGAATCCATCTTAAAAGCCAATGAAAAAGGCAAAATCAAAATCAAAAAAATTGACGACAATACTGCGGCAAACGTCGAAATTCTGGTGCATTTAACACCCGGTGTTTCACCCGACAAAACCATTGATGCCCTTTATGCATTTACCGATTGTGAACTTTCCGTATCACCCAACAGCTGTATAATAGAGGACGACAAACCCCGTTTTATCGGAGTTAGCGAAATTCTGCGTCACAATGCCGATTCCACCAAAGAATTCCTTCGACAGGAATTACTGATTCGCCTGGGTGAACTCGAAGAACAGTGGCATATGGCCTCGCTCGAGAAACTCTTTATTGAGGAGCGCATCTATAAAGATAAAGCTTACGAAGAAGGTAGCGACTACGAATCGGTTATTGCCCATATCCACAAACGCTTTGAGCCCTTTAAAAAACAATTTGTACGAGAAATTACCGACGAAGATGTAAAAAAACTCTTCGAGATAAAGATGCGTCGTATCCTGAAATTCTCGACCAAAGAAGCCGAAGATTTATTGCTTCGTTTGGAAGAAGAAATGGCCGAGGTTAAAAATCACCTGGCCAATATGGTGGAATATGCCATTAACTATTTCCGACAGATAAAGAAAAAATACGGAAAAGGGCGCGAACGTAAAACCGAATTGCGCAGTTTTGAAAATATTGAAGCTGCAAAAGTTGTGGTTGCCAACGAAAAATTGTATTGCAACTACCAGGAAGGTTTTATTGGTATTGGAGCTTCCATGCGAAAAGAAGAATACGTGTGCGATTGTTCCGACATCGACGATATTATTGTTTTCCGTAAAGACGGAAAATACATCATTACCAAAGCATCCGATAAGGTGTTTGTGGGTAAGGACATTCAATACGCCGGCGTGTTTAAACGTAACGATGATCGCACCATTTACAATGTGATTTATCGCGACGGAAAATACGGCCAGACGTACATGAAGCGTTTTCCGGTTAAGGGAATTACCCGCGACAAAGAATACGATGTAACTAAAGGTACCGAAGGTTCGCGCATGCTGTATTTCAGCGCCAATCCCAACGGTGAGGCCGAAACCATTAAAGTTTACCTGAAACCCAGGCCCAAGCTAAAAAAACTAATCTTTGAACTTAATTTCAGTGAACTGGCCATAAAAGGACGCCAGAGCATGGGTAACATACTTACCCGCCATCAGGTGCACCGCATTGTACTTAAAGAATCGGGGGTTTCAACCCTGGGCGGCTTAAAAATATGGTTCGACGATGTGGTTTTCCGGCTCAACACCGACGAACGCGGCCAGTACCTGGGTGAGTTTAAAGGAAATGACAAAATATTGGTGGTTACCAAAGACGGCCAGTACCACATGACCAATTTTGATATCAGCAACCATTATCCCGATGATATTTTGCGCATCGAGAAATACAAAGGCGGCAAAGTATTCTCAGCCGTATTTTATGATGGCGAACAGGGATTTTATTACCTGAAACGCTTTGAGTTTGAAGACACCAACAAGTACACCTCGTTTATTGGCGAGCATAAGGATTCAAAACTGATATTGCTTACCGATGAACGCTGGCCACAAGTGCGATTAACTTTTGGAGGTAAAAACGAAGGCCGCCCCGATGATGTAATCGATGTGGATGATTTTATTGCAGTTAAAAGCTATAAAGCCCGTGGTAAAAGGCTATCGACTTATGACATTAAAAAAGTGGTCGAAATTGAAGCCTTAAAAAAAGAAGTACCCGAACCCGAACCTGAAGATGTCGATATTGAGGATGGCATGGACGAAACAGATGCCGACCTTCACGATGGTGACGGAGAGCAAATGTCGTTGGGTTTCGATTAGTTAAAGGGCTTAAGCCTGTCGGGCTTTGAAAACGGAATAAAAAGAAAGCAAATGCGCATTTATCTGTTGGGATATATGGGGTGTGGAAAGTCGACCATTGGAAAAAAACTGGCCAAAACACTGGGCTTTCCTTTTATTGACCTCGACGAACAAATTGAACAGCAGGCCGGAAAAACAATTGTTGCTATTTTTGAAGAGGATGGCGAAGCCGTTTTTAGAAAAATTGAGCAGCAAGCACTTCACCAAACTTTTGAACTTGAGAATGCAGTAATTGCAACAGGTGGCGGTGCGGCTTGTTATGCCGACAACATGGATCAGATGCGGGTCAATGGGGTAACTGTTTACATTGAGCTTCCGGCAAAAGCCTTAGCCAATCGACTTAAAAATGCCGCTGAAAAGCGTCCTCTGCTAAAAAACAAGAACGAAGCAGAACAATTGGCTTTTATTGAAGAAGCCCTACTGGTACGCGAGCCTTATTATCGCAGAGCCTGTGTAATTGTAAACGGCATCGATTTAAATGTAAAAACGCTGTTGGCAGCTTTAACCTAGCCCGGGCAAATGTTACCTGCCTTTTTTTATTCACCCTAAAACCCAGTCATAGGTTTATTTGTATAACTTAACGTGAAATTTAAAACCTTTATGTCGTGAAACGATTGTTTGCCTATTTTCTGCAGGGTTTGCTTTATATTGCACCCATTGCCGTTACCATTTACATAGTTTACCTGGTTTTTAATGTGGTCGACGGAACCATTCAACAGTTCCTCGAAGCCTTTGTGGGAATTAGGATTCCCGGCCTGGGTATAGTAGTACTCTTTATTTTATTGACTTTTTTGGGTTACGTTGGGCAAACCATTATTGCCCGGCCCATAAAAAACCTGTTCAAACAACTGCTCGAAAAAGTACCCATCCTAAAAGTAATCTACTCGGCATTTAACGATTTGTTTTCGGCTTTTGCCGGAAAAGAAAAGAAATTTAACCGTCCGGTTTTGGTTAAGGTAAACCATATTTCGGAACTGCATAAGCTGGGTTTTGTTACCGAAACCGACTTGTCGCGCCTGGGTCTTAGCGATTTTGTTTCGGTATATTTTCCGCATTCTTATAATTTTTCGGGCGAGATGTTTATTGTGCCCTCCAATCAGGTTACCCCGGTTGATATTCCGGCAGCCGATGTAATGAAGTTTACCGTTTCAGGCGGAGTAGCCGGATGGGATTAAGGATTCAATTTTAGCATTTAGACTTTAGGTACTCGACTGAAGACACAAGCCTTAAGGACAGGAAACGATCGTTAGTTTTTGTTTGAGTTATGAATATTGAGATTTAATTCTGAGTTAAGAATGAAGAATATTGAATGCACCAGCATTCATATCCTGCAAGGAAATTCAGTTTACAGAATTAAAAAAATATCCCCCAACAGCTACACCCTGGTATTTTTAAACAGCTAAACAGTACCAAAAACCTTGTTGAAACAGGCTTAAAAAACAAAACTTATAAATTGCTGAAATAAGGCTACTTCTGGAGTTTTTGTGTTTTAATCCGCCGGAGAAATGTATTAATTCTCGAAAATAAGGACTTCACAACCGGCAAATATCGACTTTTTACCGAGCACAAAGGCTTACTGACTTAGAACAAGGGGTATATTTTCCAGAATCGACCCCCTTTACCAACGAATAAGGGTCAATACTTCAGATTTGCTCCATCATGCCACAGAATAAGTGCCCTTTTTCAAGAAAAAGGGCATACTTGCGGGTTGTGATCCCCTTTGGCTGGAGTAGAAATGGGTTCTTTTCAGTTAAAAACATGAGTGCAAAGTATCGGGGGAATTGATAATTGCAAACGGCCAACTCTGGGAATTGAGAACTGGAGGCTGTGTTTGCACCATGCGCATTGCCCATGGTTAATTATTCACCGTTCATTACAAGCTGTAGGCTGTAAACTGCCCACTGCAGACTGATTACTGATTACTCATCACTCTTAACTCATTCCTATTTGTTCATTGCCCATTGCCCATTGTTAATTGCTACAAAGGTTTAATACCCTCGAAGTGTTTGCTTTACAAAAGGTTTTTCGTTTTATCAAAAAATTGAATACATTTGATTGTTTAACCCAAACACGGTCCGACTTATGAAAAAAGCGCTCAACCTGATGATCGTTTTGCTGATGTTTCAGTTTGTTCAAAGCCAGTCACTGAACACCCGTTGGCTCAATCAGTTAAACCTGGGTGTGGAGGCTTATGCAATAAACGATTATTTTACCGCCTTAAAACATTTTACCGATGCCTCGAACCTGGTTCCCACCGACACTACAGCTTACATTTACCTGATCGACTGTGCCTACAAAACACAAAATGCGTCGGTGCTTTTTAAAAGCTTTGATAAACTGATGATATTGGGCCACGAATCGGCTCGTAACTACTACCTGGCTATTCAGGCCTGTGTCGATATTGAAAAAGACTATCAAAAAGCGGTTCAATACGCCGAAGCGGCCAAACAAAAATTCGGTAACAACCCACAAATACGTATGGCCGACATCATGCTCTATTACAAATACGGCGACTTTGAAGCGGCAAAAACCCGCCTCTTGCCCTTTGTGGAACAATTCCCCAACGACAAGCGTGCGCTAAACCTTCTAATTTCGATAGCTCTCGACATTAAAAAAGATTATTCCGAAGCCATCAGGCTACTTGAACTGGCGCAGCTGCGCTTCCCCGATGATCCGGAATTTCCTAAAAAGGAAGTCAACATCTACATAGAAACCCAACAAATGGAGGCCGCTGAATTTAAATTCCGAAAACTTATTGAATTAAATCCCGACGATGCCAAACACTACTACAACCTTTCGCTTATTATGTATAACAAAGGCGATTACGAGCAATCAGTGGCCTTGGCATCAAAAGCCATTGAACTGAACCCCGATTTTCTGGAAGCCATCTTCAACGTGGGTACCTTCTACTACCATCGCGGGCTGCAATACAATCAGGCACTTACTAAAATGACTCCCTACCAATACACCTATCAGGGACAGGGACGCGAGATTGAAGAAGCGGCCAAATCGTACCTCGAAGCGGCCAAACCTTATTTCGAAAAAGCCATTCAGCTTAACACCAACGAATTGGGTGCCTTTGAAAACCTGAATACCATAAACGTGCTGCTAAATAATATCGAAGAAACCCGGCAGCTGACTGAGCCCTATTTTACCGATTTAGAAAACGAAGAAAAACATAAGGTTTACCCCGATTACGAATTATTGGCTTTTGAATTTCTTTACCCCGAACAGCAAAACTACTTAAGCAAAGGACAGCAAGGTCAATTAAAGGTACAAATCAGCAATACTTCCGGTAAGGAACTCCGGAATTTACAAATCAGGCTTTTTCAACCATTTGTGAATCCCATGTTAAACTTTAAGCAAAGCTACCCGATTGATTCGTTGGCAGCTAAAAGCGACACCACCCTTTTCATTCCTTTTGAGTACCTGCTGAACAATCCGGCCACAGTGGGCATGGAAAAAGCCGAAGGCACACTGAATCGTGTTCGCTTCTTTGTTACCGGCCCCGATGAAAAATATACCGATTTAAAAGAGATTGCCCTCAGCATGGGCAAAACACAATTGCTGGCATCGGGCAAAACAGCCAACTCGTCGGAGACTATTGATATTGAATTTACTCCCAATGCCCGGGCAAAAAACCTGTTACTGCTTATTGGCATAAACGATTACGCTTATTGGCCCAAACTCACCAACGCAGTTAGCGATGCACAACTAGTGAAACAAGTGCTGAAGCAGCAATACGAAGTTGATGCTGAGAATGTTTTTGAACTGTACGACAACCATGCCACCAAAAACAACATGATTAATGAGCTGATAAAAATAAAAGGCGAGTTAAGCCCGCAGGATAACCTGATTATTTACTATGCCGGGCATGGCGATTACAACCCGCTCACCGACGAGGGGGCCTGGATTCCTTATGATGCCCCATTGAATGCCGAAAATCAATACCTCGACAACACCACCCTGCTCAATTTTTTAAATGCTCTCGATACACGGCATACTTTTTTAATTGCCGACGCATGTTTTTCGGGCTCGCTGTTTGTTAACGATGATGAAATGACTTATAAACCCAACAACGACAAGATTAAGTCACGTTGGGGATTTACCTCGGGCAACATAGAATACGTTGCCGACGGAGCGCAAGGCGAAGGAAGTCCGTTTGCCCAATATTTAGTAGAGGCGTTGAAAGAGAATCAACGCGAATACATTGCGGTTACGGAACTCATTTCGTACGTAAAATTTAAAGTGAGGAATTCTGCGGTGCAAACGCCCATTGGCCGTCCACTAAAAATCAGCGGAAACGAGGGCGGCGAATTCCTTTTATACAGCCGCTAAGGCTAAGGTTCGGTTTAAATAAAAAAACAACAACATGAAATGCTTCATTTTAATTGGGTTAATTCTTTCAGGCACCATAGTCTGGGCCCAAAGCAGTACCTACAACGTAATAAAAGTAAACGGCGAGATTTTTAATGTAACCCAAAGCCTGCAACTGAGCCAGGGAAACTCGCTCTATGCCCAGGATGAACTAAATTTTAAAAGTAATTCCTTTGCTTATGTTATTTCCGATGCGCAAAAAAAATACATGTTGCGCACCCCCAATATTGACTCGGCTGATGGAGATATTTTTGCCAACGCTGAACTGGCGCTCAGCCCCATCAGGAGCCGGGGGCAATTAAGTACCCGTGCAGCCATGAGCGAAACCGGGGTGAAGGATTTTAAAACCTACCTGGGCATCGATAATTTTAATGTTGTAGGCCCGGTACTCGAAATCAGAATGGATTCGGGCATGTATCCCTTAAGCAACGAGGATTTTTTTGTGTTCCACTACACCATCAACAACCGAAAGGTGTCGAAAAAAGTTGCTTTTACCAATCAAACGCTGCGCATTGAACGCGACAAGCTTTTGGTTAGTCAGGGCGATACTCTCAAAAGCGATACCATCCCCAAATTGAGTGTTTACAAATACCAACCTGCCACTGAAAGCTCCGAACTGATTACCGAAATCAACCTGTGCTTTATCGATGCCGATGAACTGAAAAAAGAACTGGAAACCATTGTTCCCGTTGTAAAATCGCAGGGCTTGCCGGTTCATGAAATTAAGGCGTACCTGTTGCAATATGTGTTCGACATTTACGGAAATGTGGAAGAAAGCCAGGTAAATCAATTGATTGCCGACATTGAGCTTTAACGTTATGGTTTTTTTTCTGGCTTATCAGTATCTGTAAATGGTTTTTCCAGTGGGATCGAGCAAATGGAAGTACACCTTTGGTTTTCCAGTTGCCAGTTCCAATTCGCTTAAGCCAACCAGACCAATGGTTTCGCTGTCAAGCTTAATGGCATCCATCAAATGGTAGCTATAATCTTCGGTGTACAGTTCAAGTTGCTCCAGTGCTCCCCGGGGATTAAAAAATGCAACAAATGAAGCCCAGCGACCTAAAGGCAGGTTTACCTGCTTCAGATCGGAAAACAAGTTTGAAAAAGTTCCGGCAATTAAAAGTTTTTCGTTGGAACGCAGCATGGCAACCGGTATTCCGTCGAACACCAGTGCGGAGCGCCAAAGTTCAGCTCCCAGCGAATCGAGTTGCTGAACTACCATAGTGTCGGGCTGCAGGCTTTTTTCGCTAAGCAGGGTTCCTTTGTACATGACTAATAAGGTGGTGTTGATATCGTCGTAGTAAAGTTTTCGCGGCACATGCTGCTCATTTGTTTCGTATCTGGCCAGTTCTTTACCATCAGCATCGAGTTTGAGCAAGGTGTTTTTAACCAACCAGGGGCTCTGGGCCGTATCGCGGCTATGAATGGCCACCACGCATCCGCTGTCGTAAACGCTAAGCTCACAGGCATAGTTTTGCAGTTTGGTTTTTTTATCCGATAAATCGAACTCGTTTATCCAGCTCAACTGGTATAAACTATCGCAAAGGGCAACAAAAGCCCGGGTATTTCTCCCTTTCGGTTGAAAATACCCGGCTACATAACGATTCCCCTTAACAGTTACCTTTGTACTTGCCGTATAGTACACGTCAACGCTGTCACCAGTAAGTGCATCATCGGGTTGATTCAGCGAAATATGTCCTTTTTTTAAAGTGATGGTTTGCGGGTTGTGCTTTTCCATGCTGTCGCTTGCCACCATCCAAAGTTTCAGGTGTTCCATCGATTGGTGAAGCAAGGTTTCCAGCTTTTCCGGCTCAGCCGAAATAAAGGTTTTTAATCCCTGCGGATTTTTATAATTTGAAGTAATAAATGCACTGTATTTTTGCATATTAAAACCGCTAGCCTTTTGCTCCAGGTTTTTAAGTAATTGATTGGTTTGCTGCTTGCGTTCAACCAGTTCTTTGTAAAAAATCAACTTATTTCGCTTACTCAGGTTAAAACCAAGTGGATTATTGGCCTGTTTTCGGGAGTCAATCAGAAAATTCAGTTTAGAAACTTTGTAATTAAATAAATCGAGAATCAGGGGTTGAAAATCGAAGCGGCCAATGCGGTATGCCAGTTTTTCGTCGAGCTGATAATAGCTATAAACATTGGTAAAACCGGCTGTTAGATCGAGCACCTGGGTCAAGGATTCAATTTTTTTGTTTTCTGTATCAATCTCGTAGCGTAAGGTGTTTATGTCGTTGTCGATTACCGTCAACACCTTGTCAGACCACGATTTATAATCCCAAAGGGTTATCTGATTCTTTAAAAAATTTGATTTGATTAAACCTTCGAGCCGATAAGTCTCAATGCTTTTTATCGTAAGCTGTTGGTTGTAGTTTTTTATGGGGAAATCGGCCAGGGCTTCCTTATACTTTTCGAAATAATATAAGGTAGAGTCGAAATACAGCCCTACATCCCTGATATCGGATTTTAATTTTTCGTCGGCAGTTAAATAAATGTCTTTTAACTTGGCATTTTTTTCAACTATTGTCGTAAAACCATTCAGGCTCCTTGAATAATTCCGTACGGCACTAAAATAATATTCCCTTATTTTATTCACCTTTTCAACCGTAATTTTAACCGCGGCAATTTTTTGGTCTAAATCGTCAACAATTTGCTGGTGCTCTACTTTTTTGTTTCCTTCGGCTGGTTTAACATCCTGATACCAGCCGGTATTTTTGCGGGTTTCTTTTTCGTCAAGGTAATTCTTGCATAAAGAATAATACAGGTTGGCGTGATAGGCGAAAAAGCTGAAATTGTCGAACTCGGTAAGCGGATCGTAATCCATAATCCATTTTTGTGCAATACGGCCCAACTGATAATACGTGTTTACATGATAAGGGTCTTGCTTTTGATGTTTTTGCAATAATTCGTACGATTTTTCTTCCGTATCATTCACAACCGAATTAAAAACATCTTTGTATTTAAGGGTTTCTGTTTGAGCCAGGATGGCCGATATAAACATCAGGCCAAATAACAAGATTAAAAAAAAGCGTTTATTCATTTTCCTGCAGATTTTCGTTCTCGTTTACATCAATAATTTTAAGTTCCACCCTGCGGTTTTTGGCCCGGTTTTCTTCAGTGTCGTTTGAAGCTATAGGCATCGATTCTCCGTAACCTTTGGCAATAAGCCTATCGAGGGGAAGTTGTCCGCTTATCAGGTAATCAACTACCGACTGGGCCCTTTTCGTCGAAAGCTTCATGTTGTAAGCATCGCTTCCCACATTGTCGGAGTGCGCTGAAATTTCAATTTTAATTTCAGGGTTATCGATAAGCAATTTGATAACCCGGTCCAATTCCTCGTACGAACTGGTATTCAAATCGGCCGAATTGGTTTCAAAGGTAATGTCGTTAAGCACCAGTTTGGTTTTGGCTTTTAGTGGTTTAAGCTTCACATCGAGCTTTTTGTTTTCGGTATCGCTCATATCGACTTTGGTGTTGTAAAAAGCGTAACCCTTGGGTCCGTTTACATCTATCTCGTATTTATCCCCGGCCCTTAAATCGACCACAAATTTTCCGTTTTCGTCTTTTCGCACTTTTTTAACAATGGTCTCATTTTTCTCGAGGTTGGTAATTACAATTTCTACTTCATTAATTGCTTCGTCGGTTTCCATGTCGGCAATGTTAATCTCGAATTGTGTTTTTGAAGGTTCCAGCTCCACATCGCGTTCAAACTCATTAAACAGAATTGCACTGCTTAAATCGAAAGTAAAGATATACGGTTCGTAATTCGGAACCAGAATCTCCAGTTCGTGATTCTTTCCCACACGTAATTCCATCTGGTATCGCCCGTTGCCCATATAATTAACTGTCCCCGGATTGGTTTCATCCATAAACCTAATGCTTCCCTGCAGGGGTTCAAATATTTCGCGGTCAAAAACATTTAATATCAATATTACCTGGTTGAATAATTCAAACTGATTTACCAACGGTTCTTTGGGAATGATGGTTTTAAATCCGGCATCGAAAGTCATGAATTGATGTGAGTAATAGGGACAAAAAACTTCCATCTCGAATTCACGTCCCGGAGTAAGGTAAAAGCGATAAGCTCCCTCGGGCATGGTAGTTGCCAGGGATAAAAACTGTTCGCGGGTGTCGGTGTATCGCAACAAAATGGTGGCATCAAGAGGAACCTGAGTGTTCTTGTCGAGCACCTTACCCTCGAATTCAAAAACCGGATTCACGGCATATTGTGCCGGCACCGGTAATTGGTAGGCCGCACCCAGCCATTCTTTCTTTTTAAACTGAAGTTGATTGAAGTACATCACTTGACTGTTTACTGCCAATGAAGGGCTTACATCGTCGAAGTCCGTATTAACACCAGGCAACAGTTCGGGATCCCCCCATAAGTTTTCGGCAAAGCGTTTTGAAACGTACAAATTATAGCCTTCCAAATCGCTTTTACGCCGGGATGCAAAGAACATTAATTTGTTATCAGCCGATAAAAAAGGATAGTTTTCATCCACAAGGTTAATGTTTGAAGGAAGCATTACCGGAACGCCCCAGTTGCCATCTTCGAGTCGTTTGGCATAATATATTTTCGAAACAAATTCTCCACTTTTCTCTCCGGGATGCTTTCGCGAGAAAAACAAATAACGATTGTCTACCGAAATCATAGGGGCTTCTTCATCGAACATGGAGTTTACATTCGCAATATTTTGAGGCTGTTGCCATTTTCCGTTGGCCCACCTCGAAAAATAAATGTCGGTTCCTCCCAGGTTTTCCTGCAATACCGAAGTAAAAAACAGGACATCGCCGGTAGCATTTAAACAGGGATGGCTTAATTGTACGCCTACTCCCAACGAACCGCCTTCAAAAATCAAAGCTTCAGGCACTCCCCAAAGCGGATGCTCCTTTGTTCCCTGATTTTTGCAAAGAAAAAGTTCCATAGTACCGTTGATATTCGATGCATAAACCATACTGCTGCCATCGCTGCTTATTTTAGGCGAAAATACCTGGTAAGCAACATTGGGAAAAACCTGTACCTGAACCTGGGCTAACACGGCATGAAAACATAGGGCAAGCAAAATGGAAAGCGTATAAATAGATTTCATGTTGGTTATTCTTGGGTAATAATTTGTTATTGTTAATCCAAAAATACATAATTTATTGAATGTTATCCCCTTTCCTTTCAATTTTTCTATGGCGTAAAAACACCAGATGTTTTAATAGTCTTCTACAGCAACCGGGTAATGTATAGGCCGGTATATTTAGCTAAAATTTCAGGTATTGAAATAAGGTTAACTGTATATAGATTTGTATATTTAACTGTTTTTTCAACCGACAAATTAAAAGCCATTGAACCTGACAGTTAAAAATACACTAGTGGGTTTATTTCTGTTACTAAACCTTTATACCCAGGCACAAAGTGGTTCGTTTGCCGGAATGGGCAATGCATCGGTCATGCTTCACGATTTTTGGGCTGCCTTTTCGAATCAGGCCGGGCTGACAACTATCGATAAACCAACCATTGGCCTGGACTATTACAATCATTTTTTGCTTAGCGAAACGGGAACACAACGCGGTGCTTTTGTTTTGCCTACTCAAAGTGGAAATTTTTCGTTATCGTACCAGCGTTATGGTTATGCCTTGTATTCCGAAAACAACCTGGGGCTGGCTTATGCCCGCAAACTGGGCGAAATAATATCGGCCTCCCTCCAGTTCGATTATTTGTTCTATCACCAATCAGAGGCCTACGGTAATCGTGGCGCGTTTCTTTTCGAAACCGGGCTAATTGCCCAATTAACTCCCGAATTTTCGCTGGGTTTACATTTGTACAACCCCACGCGGGTTAAATTAGCCGATTATCAGGATGAACGTGTGCCTACGCTTATGCGCTTTGGTTTGGCTTATTATTTTAGTCCCTGGGTATTACTTTCGGCTGAAACCGAAAAAAATATCGAGCACAAAGCACGTTTTAAGTGTGGTCTGCAATACGAACCGGTTGAATCGCTATTTCTGAGAACCGGGCTCATGACTCAACCCAATGCATTTACTGCCGGAATGGGTTACCGGATAAAAAACTTTACAACTGATCTGGCCTTTATCAGCCACGAATCGTTGCCCCTATCGTCACAAATTGCTTTAACCTATAAATTTTAACTATGGAAACACTAAGCTCTGTTTGGAATTTTATTCAGATTGTTCTATTAAATGCTTTTACACAACTGGTTTCGTTGCTGGGTATTTTTTTCTTTTTTGGTCTGTTACTTTATTTTTTGGCCCGGTTTACGCGCACTACCTTTGTTAAAAGCATTGGCTACAAATTCGATGTATATTTTACCGGCTGGCTGGGAACACCGGTGCATGAACTGGGTCATGCCCTGCTTTGCATTCCATTTGGACATAAGATTACGGAAATGCGGCTGTATAGTCCCAATTCGGGTGATGGCAGTCTGGGTTATGTGAACCACGCTTACAACCCAAATAATTTCTGGCATCAAATCGGAAATTTCTTTATTGGCATTGGACCCATATTAATGGGATCGCTGGTGCTTTTTCTGTTGATAAAATACCTGGTTCCAAACAACCCCGATTTACTGAGCCTTGTGACTGCCAAAGGTTCGGCCATTGTTTCGCTGGCCGATATTAAAACACAGTTTATGCAATTGTACCAAACCGGACTGGCAGTTATTCCGGCGTTGTTTACCCGCAGCAATATGCAAAGCTGGCAGTTTTGGGTGTTTTTGTATGTGGCCGTATCGGTGGCCTCACATATGGAATTAAGTTTGCCCGATTTAAAAGGTGCCGGTTCGGGATTGATATCGATTGCTGTGTTGCTGGTAGTAATAAACAGTATAAGTTTGTTTTTTAATGTCGATTTAAGTGCTTCGGTGGCGGGAATAAGCCAATACATTAGCATGAGTTCAGGAGTTTTTACGCTGGCAGTAGTGCTTTCGGCACTCTTTTTTGTTAGCTCCTATCTGTTGTTGAATATTTATACACTAGTGCGGTATCGTAAGGTGTTTCATCCTTTTGGCTGATGGCACGTTTGGTGTTAATCGTTGTTTTATCCGGTCTGATTCCACTGGTTATTCAGGCTCAGGAAACTCCCGATCGCAATCATTCCATCGAAGATTTGATTGAAGAGATTGCATCGGGTAGTGATGCGGAACTCGATTACACCCAGATAACCGAAGAGCTTTACAATTTTATCGAAAACTCAATCAATTTAAATAACACAACACACGAGCAACTGAATCGCCTGCATATGCTCACCGATTTTCAGATTAAAAGCCTGCTGGCTTATCTGAAATATAATCAGGGGATTCATACCATTTATGAATTGCAACTGGTACCGGGATTCGACCAGCTTAGCATTCAAAGGATGTTACCTTTTGTTACTGTTGAACCGGTAGTTGAATCCGAATCCTTTGATTGGAACAATGCGTTTAACTATGGCCGGAATGAACTTTTTGCCCGGGCTTCAGCTGTTCTTGAAACAGCTGATGGTTACCGCGATTTTTCATCGGATCAATGGGACCAGGACACCAATAAATTTTATCCGGGTAACCGAATGCGCATATTCTCCCGCTATCAATTCAAATATAAAAATCACCTCAGATTTGGTGTAACTGCTGAAAAAGATCCGGGCGAAACTTTTTTTTCGGGCGCGCAAAAACAAGGCTTTGATTATTATTCCATCCATTTTGAATTAAGTGATGTGGGCAAAATTGAAAAACTGGTTTTAGGCGATTTTCAGGCAAAGATGGGTCAGGGATTAATCCTTTGGTCGGGCATGAGCACCGGTAAATCGGTTTATGTAATGGACATTCGCAAACGCGCTCCGGTTTTGAGTCGTTTCGCATCGACCGATGAAAACCGATACATGCGTGGAGCAGGATTAACCATGAACCTGGGAAATTTTAATGCAAGCTTTTTTGCATCACACAAAAGCATTGATGCCAACCTGCAAACTGCCGATTCCCTTATTGTTGACGAAACTTATGCCAGTTCCTTGCTAAACTCAGGAATTCACGCAACTCCTGCACAACTGGCCGATAAAAATGCCATTCAGGAAACCGTGGCCGGGGGTAATGTTTCGTTTCTAAAAAACAACTTTTCTTTTGGGATTTCCGGACTTACCTATACTTACAGCGAACCCATAATTAAAGCAGAAACACCAGCAAACCGCTTTGAATTTACCGGCAAGCAAAACCAAAATCTGTCGGCAGATGTAGAATTCCTGTTTAAAGACCTGCATGTTTTTGCTGAATGTGCTATTTCGGCAAATTCGGGCAAAGCGCTACTGGCCGGGGCACTTATGAAACTGGCTCCTCAACTCAGTGCATCGGTCCTTTACCGAAACTATGCAAAAGATTATCAGGCATTTTATGCCGGCGGTTTTGCCGAAGGTTCGAAAACCCAGAATGAAAAAGGAGTTTACCTGGGTTTGCAGATGCATCCCATAAAAAACTGGAAACTAGCTGCCTATTACGATTTTTATCAATTCCCCTGGCTAACCGGAAATACCGATGCTCCATCTAAAGGAACCGATTATCTGGTGCAGGCCGATTATGTTCCCAAACAAAATTTGAGTATGTACTGGCGCGCAAAGCATGAAGTTAAACAACGTAATGCACCGGATGAAACGATTGGAATAACGGATTTGGTAGAAGTTGACCAATGGAATTTACGCTACCATATCAACTATCAGATTAACAGCCAATGGCAATTTAAAAATCGGGTGGAACTTAGCCATTATCAAATAGGAACCGAACCGGCCGAATCAGGTTTTGTTCTTTATCAGGATGTAAGCAGCGCACCGTTTCCCTTTCCGTTAACCCTGTCGCTGCGTTATGCCCTGTTCGATACCGATTCGTACAATTCACGAATTTACACTTATGAATCGGATGTGTTGTATGCTTTTTCAATACCAGCACTTTACGATAAAGGCACGCGCTTTTATGTTATGGCCCGCTACCAACCTTCAGCAAATTTGACACTCTGGCTCAGGTATTCGCAAACCTGGTATAGCCATAAAACAGAATTGGGTTCGGGAATAGATCGGATAGCAGGAAATACACGGAGTGAAATAAAAGTACAGGTGCGATGGAAATTTTAATTTTTATTTAAAGCTGAAACTCCTGATTGTATGGATAAAAGGCTGGAAGTACTGTTAAAAAACGTTGCTGAAATCTGTTGGTCCAAGAAAAGGGCAAAATTTTTGATAGGTATGTGCCTCGGCTTAATTTTTATCTATCTTTGCCCCCAATGACAAAAATGCTTACACATAGTTTACTTACTGCATTTATGGTTGTTTTGGCTGTAACCCGAGTTGCGGCACAAACAGCAATTACGGATTCGGTAAAAGTGTCGACCCCCGATTACACTAAAGATACGTCTGCTGTTGCGGTTGTTGACAGTTTAACTATTCAGACAGATACATTGGCCACTGACAGCATACCCATGGCAGATACTCTGGCTGCTACTCAAAGCAAATGGAATTTTTTAAAGGGGGGAAATGATTCGACCTACTTTTCGTTTTACGGGCATTTGCTCGAGGTTGATGACACCATACGCATTGAGTATTGGAACTACAAACACCAAACCCATGAGCTGGAATTGCATGCCTACGACTCGAGTTTAACTGATTTGCATATTTTTCATCCGGCTTACCGAAACAGTTTCAACAATTCGTACCTGGGGAACACCGGAAATGCCGTGAAATCAAATTTATTTTTTGAACCCAATCCGGAAACCGATTTTGTTTTTTTACAATCCTTCACTCCTTATATTTTTGAATCGGCCAATGCCAATTATTATAAAGTTCAGGTCCCGTTTACCAAATTTAGGGTTGATATGGGCCCAAAGGATGAACAAAATATTGATTTGCTACACACCCAAAACATTAATAAATACCTGAACGCATTTATTCATTTTAAGAATTATACCGGCGAAGGGCAATATATTCAACAAACCACGCGCAACAATACAGGAATCTTTGGGGGATCTTACACACAGGGAAGGTTTGCAACCCATGCAAATTACGTGTTTAGCCGCATCAGTTCGCTGGAAAATGGTGGGGTTGGTGATACGTATTTTATTACTGATACTACCTTTGGATCGACCAACGAAATAAACACCCGGCTTACCGGTGGTTCAACTTATTTTAAAGACCGTCAATTATTTTTCGATCAAAAAGTGGGCTTTTTTAAAACCAATGTCCCCGATACTGCTGAACGTGGTGCATTCTGGTTTAGCCTGCAGTACAATTATCAGTCGCATAAAAGCATTAAAATTTACGAAGACACAGACGACACTTATATTAATAACAATTTGGAACAGTTGCATCTTTATGCCAACAATTATTCCAATGCGGCTACTTTCGATTCTACTTTCTACCGAAGTAAAAAACAGTTTCTGCGCATTAATCTTGAAGAAAACCCCAAAAGCTATCCTTTTGTTGGTGCCTTTTTTGGTGTGGGATGGGATAAAAAAGAATATGCCTACTTTAATAAAGATACCCTGTTCAATTATTCGAACCACACCAACAACAAAAGTCAATATTTTGAAGCCGGCATTTATCGCTTAAAAGGGAAAAAATTTAAGTTTGCTGCCAATTACACGTTTTATGTATCGGGCTACCGACAAAACGATTTTATATTGGATGGTTTTATAAGCCAGCAATTTGGAAAAGGGAAAAAAGAATTGGTGTTTAAGGCTGAAGGAAGTCAGCTGCGTGAAACTCCCGACTATTTGATGCAAAAATATTATTCGAATCATTACCGCTGGAATAATAATTTTGATGCCCAATTCCGAACCAACCTGAAATTCAGCATGAATTTGCCGCATCATAAAACCAAACTGGGAGGCCGCTTTGCGGTATTAAGCAATTACATTTATATGAATAACGACGCGCTACCGGAGCAATATTCCAACGCATTTTCGGCGTTTGATATTTATGTAAACAATCGGTTTGAGTTCTGGAAATTTGGAACCATAACCCGCTTAAATTACCAGAAAACAACCAACGACCGAATACTTCCTTTACCTGAATTGTCGGGTTATTTTGCTTTGTATTATGCGCCAGATGTATATTTTAAAGATACCAAAGGCCGCATGCGATTTCAATTGGGAGCCGACGTATATTACTGGACCAGTTACTACGGAAAAGCTTATTCGCCGGCTTTAGCCATGTTTCACAACCAAAACGAGCAGCAAATAGGAAATTATCCGTTTGTTGGCGTTTTTTGGAATGTTGAAATTAAGCGCCTTCGTTTTTACATCAGGTATGAGCACTTAAATTACCAGATGATGGAAACCAATTATTTTTTAGCTCCAAGTTATCCGGCCAACCCAAGCACACTGCGTTACGGATTGGTTTGGACCTTTTACAATTAAACGCCAATATAAATTTACTGGTTAAGCGCATTTTTATAAACGCTTAAACACCGCTCGCGGGCTTTTTGATGCGCTATTATGGGTTCCAGGCCCTGGTTTCCGCCCCAGCGATTGATGTAAATTCCCTGTGCATCGAACTTCTCGGCCTGGGTATACGGATTGAAAATACGAAAATAAGGCGCCGCATCGCAACCTGAACCAGCAGCCCATTGCCAACCGCCATTATTACTACTGAGTTCGTAATCGGTTAAATGCTGCCCAAAAAAAGCTTCTCCTTTACGCCAGTCGATCAACAGGTGTTTGGTTAAAAAACTGGCCACAATCATTCGCGCCCGATTGTGCATTTGCCCGGTTTGCAGTAGTTGGTTCATGGCTGCATCAACTATCGGATAACCTGTTTTAGCCTGACACCATTTTTCAAAATCAGCAGTACGGGTATTCCATGGAATTTTATCGTAAGCCGGTTTAAAACTTTGGGTTACCACCTGCGGAAAATGCCAAAGTATTTGCATGTAAAACTCGCGCCAAATCAATTCGTTCAAGTAAGTCTCGTTCAAGGCTATTGCTTTTTTTACCAATTGCCTGATGCTTACTGTTCCAAATCGTAAATGTACCGACACCTGCGTTGTTCCGGCTTCGAGCGACAAATCGTTACGAGTCAGGTGGTAGTTTTTTATGCTAACTTCGTCAATTAAAGGATGTCCCACCCCATGTTTTGTCGGTTGAAAACCAAGCGCTGCTATGGCTATCAGGTTTTGTACCTGTTCTACCCGATTCAAAGAGGAGAAAAAATCACTGGTATTTACTGCTGTAATTGGTTTTTCAGCCAGTCTTTTTTTCCACTGTCGCATGTAAGGTGTAAAAACTGTATAGGGTTTGTTGTCGTCCTTAACCACTTCGTTTTTTTCAAAAATTACCTGATCTTTAAAACTTAAAAACGATGTACCAAGGGTTTCGCATAATTCCTTTATCTCAGCATCACGCCTGATAGCATAGGGTTCGTAATCGTGGTTTACATAAACCGATGCGATTTTGTACGCTGACAAAAGTTTTTTAAAAACCTCAAGGGGATTTCCATAAAAAACCCATACGTCGCTTCCCATCTGCACCAATTCCTTTTTTAACTGAGCTATGGTTTCGTAAATAAAACTGACCCTTCTGTCGCGCTTTTCGGTTAAATCATCAAGAATAGCTGAATCAAAAATAAAAAGTGGCTGTACTTTATTTGCTGATTTTAATGCCTGATAAAGTCCAGTATTGTCAGTCAAACGTAAATCGCGCCGAAACCAAAAAAGATTTATATTTTCCTGTTTTTCCATATTAGTGCATTTTTTTTCTTCCCCCGGACCGAATAATAAGCCAAAATCCAGTAATTAAGCTGTTGAATAGGAACTAAGAGTAGGTGATGCCAGGGACTTTTTGTAATTAGGTTGCGAAGTAGTATCAGTAGTATTATTCCAACCAAACCAAGTATTAACCCTATGGGTGTAAGCCAAAATAAAGCGATCCATCCAAAAGTTGTGGTAAATAAATACAACACTAAAAAAAAGCTATTGTGTCCAAAAAAAGCAGTAAAATTTTTCGAAAAACCCTGAAGCGATGCTTTGTAACTCTTATACATCCGGCACTTAATGGTTTCGTTTCCCAATAAGGTGGCGACCCTGAGGTGAAGTTTTTTATAAAAACGGATGATTTGAATATCCTCCACCGGGTTTTTCTTTACCCAGGCGTGAGGCTGTAACTTTTGGTATACACCGGCATCGAAAAGCATAAACTGACCGTTTGCAGCTGCAAGCGAGGGTTTGTTACTAATAGAAACCAAAGGTAAAGGCAGTAAACTTAAAAGAATTTGCAGCATAATGGGAACCGTAACCTTCTCGCCCAGGGTTTGTGTTTCCTGTTCGGGAAACAGGCTTAATAAAGCCAGTTGTTTTTTTTCAGCAAAAGCCAAAGCGCGTTCAATTAATTCGGGTTCGGGAGTTACATCAGCATCTAAAAACAAAAAATATTCTCCGCATGCCTGCTTAGCCAATTGGTAACATGCATGGTTTTTCCCCAGCCAGCCATCGGGTAGTTTTTCACCTTTTATGGGTTTAATAACCTTTGAGATTGATGCAAATAATTGCAGTACTTCCCAGGTGTTATCGTCTGAATCGTCGTCGTAAACCAAAATTTCATAAGGAACATGTGTCTGTGCCAATAGTTTTCCGAATAACAGGGGTAAAGTTTCGGCCTCATTTCGTGCCGGAATAAGTACGCTAACTGTTTTCTTTCCTGTATAGGTAGCTTTCTTAAGGTAGGGTCTCCAAAAAAAATTAACGCTTAAAACAATCAGGCGCAAAACCAAAAAAACCAAATAAATAATAGCTAAATAAATCATGAGCTCCATTGATTTTGAGCTTGAACACACGCACTATGAAAACTATTGTAGCGCTCCTCCAATTTCTCCAACGTTTCCACTTCCCTAAAAGACACTTCTTTAAAATAAATATACAGCGTTGGTTTTTGTTGACTGAAATAATCGGTTAAACAAACGGTAAAAAGGATTTGGGCCTGAGCCGGGGCCTGTTTTAGCAATGCACCTATTCCGGGTTGAAATTTCTTGGGAACACTTGTCGATGCGTTAATTTTTCCTTCGGGATAAAAAACAACCAGGTTTTCACTATTGGAAAGCAACTCGAGCGTTGTATGTAACGATTTCCTCACAGAAATATGTCCAGGATTAATGGAATAAGCACCACAATGATTAAAATATTTTCGCTTTTCCAATTCTTTCTCAAGCATCATTACATGAAACCTTTTGTGTAGTTTTTTATCATTCAGATAAAGCATCCAAAAACCATCCCACCAGCTCGTATGATTACCAATAACCAGGAATGCCCGGTTCAGGTTTACAATTTCGCCAGTAAGTTTTACTTCGGTAAAATGCCGTTTTATAGCATAGCTACTGTACCAATTCAATAGTTTTATTCGCCAGGCACTATGTTTTGGAGCCAACATGAGTTAAAAAAAGGTTATGAAAAGATGCAATACAGAAAAAAACAAAAACTGCAAAACCAAAATGGGCAAAGCCATCGGGTTTCGACTATTTTTGACAAACTTTGAGAATAAAAAAACAAAAAACGCAGCGGTAATAAACCACATTAGGTAGTTTTGAACCGGTATTATACCGCTTTGCCAGTACCACATTCCGGTACTAACAGCTACAGGTTCCATCACAAAATCGTAGATAACCACCATTGATGAAGCTGACAGCATCTGAGACCATGTATTCCTAAACATTTTTCCGACAACTACCGAAGCTGCATAAGTTAAAAAAAACCAGTTGATTCCAATTAGCAAAGGAACTCCCATAAGCTTTGGACCCAAAGCTGTTCCGTAGGAATATTCTCCAAATAAAAGACCGGTTTTAACGCCAACAACTTCAATAGCAAAACCCAGAAAAGCAATAAGAATCATTACCGCATAATTCTGCAGGCTGTTTGGTTTATGAAAATATACCAGTAAGAAAACATTTAATAAAAGGGCCAGAGGAATAAGCTGAATAAAAAATGAACGTGTTAAGGGCAGCATAAATCCTAAAGTTCCTATCAAATAAAAAATAATTAAAAATCGCTGGACTTTATTTACA
Source organism: Salinivirgaceae bacterium (assembly GCA_050251815.1). GTDB lineage: Bacteria > Bacteroidota > Bacteroidia > Bacteroidales > SZUA-534 > GWE2-40-63. The sequence continues at coordinate 50,132 of JBFWMB010000004.1, forward strand.
TTAGGAAGTAATTGCATACATATAGCATTTAGTTTTACCAATAAGTATTAACAGGGGTAAGTTACCAATAATTTAACTTTGCGCATCACCAATTAATTCGTCAACAATTTTAGCACTGCATAAACAAAGTGGAATGCCTCCTCCGGGATGAACACTTCCACCCACAAAATATAAATTGTTAAACTTTCGGCTAAAATTAGCATGGCGGTTAAATGCACTTAACCGGCCGTTCGATGCATTGCCATATAACGAACCATGCCACGATCCGGTTTTCTGCTCAATTGTAATTGGCGTTGCGACTTGTTCCGAAACTATATAGTTTTCAATCTGAATCTGAAATTGTTTGTTAATTTTTGAAATCACCCGCTGCCTTGCAATAGCCAACATTTGATCCCAATCCTGTCCGTAGTTGGCCGGAGTATTTATCATAACAAACCAGTTTTCACAGCCTGTAGGGGCATCTTCAGGAATTTGTTTCGAACTAATATAAATATAGATGGTAGGATCGGAATACAGACTCTTTTCTTTAAAAATTGCATCGAATTCTGCTTCGTAATTCTCGCTAAACAAAATATTATGTACTCCCAACCTGGGTGATAGTTTAGTTACTCCCCAATAAAAAATAATTCCTGAACTCGACAGAGCTTTGTTTTTTACAGCAGTTGGCTTTGATTGCTCAGGCATCAAATGGTGATAAAAACTTCTTGCATCGGTATTGGAAATTACCACATCGGCCAGCCATTTTTGGTGGTTGCTCTCAACGCCTTTAACCCGCTTCTCCTCATATAAAATACGGGTAACTTTTGTATTAAAATAAAAAGTTATTCCAAGTTTTAAGGCCAGTTGATAAACGGCTTCAACCAACTGATACATGCCCTTTTTTGGCAAATAGCCGCCCAAATTATGTTCCAAATGGGCTATCATATTCAAGGTTGCCGGAGTTTCAAACGGATTGGAACCGTTGTATGTGGCATAGCGGTTAAATAATTGCCGTGCATATAAGGTTTTAAACCATTTACTGTTTCGTGAGTTCATGGTAAGCCAGGCATCAAGCTTATGCAGATGCAACAGGGTTCGCTTAAACTCCGGTTTATTAAAATTTTTGATTTTATGAAATGAGTTAAATAAAAACACAGGAGCAGCAATCTCAAATAATCGGCGGTACTTATCCAGGAATTTTAAAATACGCAATGCCGGTTCTCCTGTTTTCTTCTCCATTTCTGATGCAAAATCCTCAGCGTTGGCATGTGCACTAAAATAGGTTCCATCAGCATAAAAATAATTACATATGGGATCGATTTGCTCAACCTGAAAATAGTCGTCGGGGTTTTCTCCTGCAAGCGTGAAAAGTTCACGAGCCAGTTCAGGTAGCGTTAATAGCGACGGGCCGGTGTCCCAACGGTAAGCACCTTGACGAATTTCACCAATCTTACCGCCTGGTTTTTCAGCCTGCTCAAGTACCGTAACCTGAAAACCTCTTACTGCCATACGTATTGCCGACGCAAGACCTCCTATTCCTGCACCAATAACTATAGCTTTTTGCATATTCTTTTTGCTTTTGTTTAATTTTTTGTTTTTTTTATTAAACATTTCAAATAACTTTTGGTTTTAATAAACATAAATTTATTCAAAAAATTAAAATGGAAAAAAATATACTCATAGTAGGTACGGGTTTGGCAGGTTTATCTTCAGCAGTAAGGCTTGTTAACCAAGGTTATAAAGTTGAGATGGTTGAAAAATACCACCAACCCGGAGGTCGGCTAAACCAGCTTAAAGCTTCAGGTTACACCTTCGATTTGGCGCCAACTTTCTTCAGCATGAGCTATGAGTTTAACGAATTGCTTCGCGATTGCAACATTAAACCACTTTTTGAATTTCAGGAACTTAATCCGCTTTATCATGTTTTTTTCAGAGACACCAAAAAACAATACCAATTATTCCGGGAACCCGAAAAACTGGCTAAACAGTTTAATGAAATAGAACCCAACTTTGAACAAAAATTTAAGAACTATATTGAAGGTGCAGGTGAACTTTTTCACGACACCATCGACAGCATTGTAAAACGCAACTTCAACAATTTTTATAGCTATGTTTGGGCCATGATGCGTGTTCCGCCCAAACACCTTCCAAAACTTTTTCGCTCATTCTGGCAGGAACTCGAAAAACATTTTACCAGTAACGAAGTAAAAGAAATATTATCACTGGTAGCTTTTTTCCTGGGTGGCACGCCTTTTAACACACCTGCAATTTACACCTTGTTATCGTACACCGAATTTATTCACGATGGCTACCACAACGTTAAAGGCGGAATGTACAACATTGTTGAAGGATTGGTGAACTACCTTACTGAAAAAGGCGTTAAATTTCACTACAATACTGAAATTGTGGGTTACTATACCAACAAACATCAGCAATTGGAATACCTAATTGATACTCAAGGAAAAAAATGGTTGGCCGATTTATTTGTAATTAATAGTGATGCAGCCCATTTCAGAGGTTCCGTTTTTAAAAGAACTGCGTTCACAGAACCCAAACTCGATAAAATGCAATGGACTATGGCTCCCTTTACTATGTATGTGGGGGTTGAAGGAAAACTGAACAAGCTGGGACAACACAATTATTTTTTAGGTAATAATTTTAAGGAATATGCAAATAAAGTTTACACTGAGAACTTTGAAGCGGACAAACCCTATTATTATGTAAATATTCCATCTAAAAATAATGCCAATGCTGCTCCTGCCGATGGCGAGGCTCTTTTCTTTCTTTGTCCGGTTCCTGATCTTAGGATGCGTGCCGATTGGAGCAACAAAGAACAATTTGCTGATGCCATTATCAGCGATTTTGAAGAAATTACCGGATACCAAATAAAATCAAAAATCCGAACCCTTACCATAATAGCTCCCGGCCAATGGGAAGCCAGTTTTAATTTATACAAAGGAAGTGGATTAGGACTGGGCCACAGCTTAAAGCAAATGGCCTGGTTTCGACCGAAAAACCACGACGAAAAATTCGCTAACGTGTTTTATACCGGTGCTTCAACTATTCCTGGGACTGGCTTGCCCATGGCCATGATTAGTGCAAAACTAACCGTTGAACAAATTCTTAATAACTATGGATCTGTATCTTAAAAACGCACTGCAATGCAGTAAAGAAACCACTAATAATTACAGTACCTCTTTTTCTTTGGGAGTAGGATTACTGGATAAGTCGATACGTCAGGCTATATATGCCATTTACGGTTTTGTGCGCTTTGCCGACGAAATTGTGGACACGTTTTATGATCACAATCAGGAAGTGCTGCTGCAACAATTTAGAACCGATACTTTTCAAGCTATTGAACAGGGTATAAGCACCAATCCAATTATTCATAGTTTTCAGTGGGCTGTTACTACTTATAAAATAGAGCATCATTTAATCGACTCTTTTCTAAACAGTATGGCAGTGGATTTAAACAAGACCCGTTTTACCGAGAGCGAATACAAAAATTATATTTATGGTTCAGCCGAAGTGGTGGGTTTAATGTGTTTGCGCGTGTTTTGTCACCAAAAACCTGAATTATATGCTGACTTGGTACACCCGGCACGAAAACTTAGCGAAGCTTTTCAAAAAGTTAATTTCTTACGCGACATGGAAGCTGATTACGACGAACGCGGACGCATCTACTTTCCAAAGATTGATTTCACTTTTTTTACTGAGTCCGATAAAAAACAGATTGAAAACGACATTGAAAACGACTTTAATCAGGCGCTTCAAGGAATTGCCTCTTTACCTTTAAATTCAAGGTTCGGGGTGTATCTGGCCTATTCCTATTATTTGCTACTCTTAAACAAGATAAAACGTACTCCTGCTGAAAAATTAAAACAACAACGAATTCGCATCTCCAATTTTCAAAAATTCGGCATGTTGTTTTTTGCATACCTGAAATTTACTGTGCGCCAAGGTTCACTCGGAAAACAAAAAGCAAAATCACAGCAAAGTTTTATAAAATCAAAAACGCAACAAGCTTATGTATAGTTGCGCAAACTGTCAGAAAACCTGTTGTGAATAAAATTTTTATTCTGCATCTTTGAGCATTATAATAAACACAACTAAAATGATTAAGAAAATTGTTTTTTTATTACTCATAGTGCAGTTAGCGGCTTCGTGCGAAACCACAAAAAAAAGCACATCGGCCGATGGGAACGAAAAAGCGACCCTGCTAATTTCATATGCCCAATCTGCCAAAAACAGTACCACAGAACCCGAATATTCCATCGAACTCTATTCAAATAAACAAATGTATCTCAACGGAATACGCAATATCGATAAAACCGGTAAATACATGCGTACTTTATCCGACAAAGAGTTTAACAGCCTTATTCAATCGTTTAACGATGCAAACTTTTTCGATTTTAAAGACGAATATACAAGCGACGCTCCCGAATTATTAACTCGCTATGTTTACTTTTTTAACGATGGCAAAGAAAAAAAAGTAAAAGATTATTACGGGGCCCCCGAATCGCTAAAAGAATTGGAATACAGCATACAATCGTTCCTCGACCGCGTGGGTTGGGAAAAACTATCGTGGTAGCCCATGCAGTTTAGCACCCCACTTATTCATGGAAAACTAATAAAACGCTACAAACGCTTTTTGGCCGATGTGCTACTCGACAATGGTGAAACGGTAGTTGCCCATTGCACCAATTCGGGAACCATGTTAAGCTGTCTCGAAACAGGAGCTGATGTTTACCTTACTCCGGTAAATAATCCCAAACGCAAAACCAGATTTACCTGGGAAATGATTAGAATAAATCAAAACTGGGTTGGTGTGAATACCAGTTGGCCCAATGCATTAGCTTATGAAGCAATTAAAAACCAGGAAATCGAAAAACTAAAGGGATATACACTGGTTAAACGCGAAGTGAAATTCAACGATAGTCGTTTCGATATTTACTGCGAAAACAATCGGGAGAAATGCTTTGTTGAGGTAAAAAATGTTACGCTAAAAGATGGCGACATGGCTCTATTCCCCGATGCTGTAACCACTCGCGGACAAAAACATTTAAAAACCCTTATCGAAGTAAAAAAACAAGGCTACCGGGCAGTGATGCTTTACATTATTCAGCGCAGCGATGTGGTGGGTTTTGCCCCTGCCCGTAATGTTGATCCTGATTATGCATCAGCCCTTGAACTAGTTATTAATAATGGAGTTGAAATAATTGCCATTCAGGCTAAAGTTACTCCCGAATCCATTGTGCTAAAGCATGAACTTTCCACAAACATTTAGATACCAGAGCAGAATTTATTTCGTTCACTTTGCTTACAAATAGTAATCATTCAACCTTTTTTATAACACAAAAACCACCTCATCCATTTATTTGCAAGCCCTTCAGCATATTACAACAGTAAATATTTTATTGCTTTTCTGTTTTATTTCGCAAAAATACCCTGTATATTCACCAATCTATTTATTGTTTTGTTACGGATTCAAAACATATAAAAAACTGATTTTCATTAAAACGCAAACTATTTAATACCTTTAACGTAAATAGGGGTGATATTTTACACATGATAAAGCAGGTGAAATTTCTAATTTTTATGCTAATTGTGGCATTAGCAGGTCAAGCTCAGGATATAAAATTTCATACCCTGACGATTGACGATGGTTTGCCGCAAAGTAGTGTACTCAGCATTCATCAGGATAATAAAGGTTTTATCTGGCTCAGTTCGTTCGACGGCGTAACCCGATTCGATGGTAAAAACCTAACTACATTTATTGCAGCAAGTGATAACCATTACACCCTGAATAATGGAACCGTTTATAAAATATGCGGCGATTATAACGACAACCTTTACTTTGCCACAAATGGTGGCGGATTAAATGTATACAATCAAAAAACAGAACTTTTTGATTATTATACCTCAAACGACAACGATTCAACAGGCATTGTGGGTAATGCACTAAACTATGTTTTTACCAGTAGCGACAGTACCATTTGGATTGCTGCCTTAAACGGGGTAAGTCGTTTTTATCCCGAAAGTAAGACATTCGACAGCTATCCCAGTACCAAAGAAACAAACAAATCGTTTCCCTATTTTTCAGCAATTTGTGTTGAGGAAGACTCTCTGGGACACATTTGGTTTGGAACCTATGGGGGTGGCATAAGTCGGTTTAATGAAAACACCAGAACTTTTAGTACCTATTACAACAAGCAGGATAACACGGAAAGCTACACACACAATATAATTAACCACATAAAAGCCATTGACGAAGACAATTTATTGCTGGCAACTGCCGGAGGAGTTTATCGTTTCCATATTCCGGATTCAAGTTTTAGTTTGTATCAAAATATTCTAACTCCGGCAACATATTTAATGCAGGATAAATCGAACGATATTTGGATTGCCACCATAACCGAAGGACTGATTAAAATTGATGACAAAGGAAATAAGGAACTCATTAAAGCAAATAACCTGGTAAAAAACAGTTTGCCCGAAAACCGTATTTACACCATCTTCGAAGATAAACAGGAAAATATCTGGTTGGGGTTATACAGCAAAGGATTAGCTTATTTTTCTGATGCTCCAACCCTTTTCTACCATTACAATCATGACAAAAACAAGAATTCACTAATTGGAAATGAAGTATATGGGTTGGCCGAAGATCACAACAATCATATTTGGATTGGAACACTCGATGGCTTGTCGATATTTAAGCCTGAAAATCAGGAGTTTGAAAATTTCAAAGCTGGGCCGGGCAAAAAAACCATTGCCGAAAACCGCATCTGGAGCTTATTTTACGACAACAGTGGATATATGTGGTTAGGCTTTGCCGACGGTGCCGGAATTTACAATTATGAAACGGGCACATTTGACTCATTTTATCATCAACCAAACGATTCCACATCGCTACCCAGTAACGAAGTATTGACTTTTGAAAAAGATAAAAACGGTCAGATTTGGCTTGGCTGCTACGGTGGACTGGCAACTTACGACTACACAAATAAGCAATTTAAACAATATACAAACAATGTTGCAGATAGTGCCACATCATTTAATCAGGATGTAGTTTGGGATATTTTTTCCGATTCGAAAAATCAATTATGGGTGGGAACGGGAAAGGGATTATTCCGTTTTGATTATGAAAAATCGCTTTTTTACAGGTATCCTACCAATGACACCGCTGAGCACATACTTTTAAATACTGAAATAAACCAAATACATGAGGATACCGATGGCTACTTTTGGCTGGCTACTCCCAAAGGGTTAATCCGCTTCAACATTCAAACCGAAGAAGCTTTGCTTTTCGACACACAGAATGGCTTGCCCAATTCGGTTATCTACTCCGTACTTGAACATGATGATAACCTTTGGGTTACAACAAATAAAGGATTGTGTCGGTTAAACAAACATAATTTTGATTTAGCTATTTACAATGTAAACGATGGACTGCAAAGCAATGAGTTTAATCCAGCCAGGCTTAAAACCCGGGATGGAAAATTTATTTTTGGCGGCGTAAATGGCATTACCGTTTTTGACCCGGATGCTTTGGCAAGTTATGCCAAAGTTCCACAACTCTACTTTACCAAACTTTATTTAAACGGACAATTGGTAAAACCCAACGAAGAAAGACACAAAAGAATTCCGATAAAACTACCCGTTTCTGAAACCAAAAGTTTAAAACTTAGCCACCACGAAAAGCACATTCAGTTGGAATTCTCGGCCATCGACTACTTGTCGGCCAATAAAATAAGGTATGCCTACCGGGTATTACCAAATACTCCCGAATGGATTCCACTTAAAAATCAAAATACAGTTACCCTAACCAACTTACGCCCTGGTAAATACAAGCTTCAGGTTCGCTCTACCAACAATGAAATGGCCTGGGCCGATAATTCCATCGAATTGTGTATCCGTATTTATCCGCCAATCTATCAACAAACCTGGTTCTACATACTTGAATCGTTGCTTGTTATAATTCTCATTTTATGGTATATCAGAAAACGCACCCAGCGCATTAAAAAGGCAAACATAAAACTGGAACAGTTGGTTAATGAACGAACCGAAGAAGTGAAGGCACAAAACGAAGAGCTAAAAACCCAGCGTGACAGAATAAGCGTTCAAAAAACAAAAATAGAACGTTTTGCCGTTGAACTGGAACGAAAAGTTCAGAAACGAACCGAACAATACCGCGAAGCAAAGGATAAAGCTGAAGAATCGGACCGACTCAAATCTGCATTTCTGGCCAACATGAGTCACGAAATTCGCACACCCCTAAATGCAATTATTGGTTTTTCAGATTTGCTAATGCAAAATCAATTGGAAGAAAAAGAACGAAATGAATACCTGAAACTTATTCACAATAACGGAAACAGCTTGTTGCTTCTTCTTAACGATATTATTGAGATATCGATGATTGAAACCGGCAAAATTGAATTAAACTACCAGGAAGTTAATGCTTGTGAGCTTATTAAAAACATTTACCACGATTTTCAGGAACACAAACAGCTTAATGAAAAGCCACAAGTAAAATTGTTTTTAAATTATAACGAACTTGATAAAGAACTGAATATTTTTGCCGATTCCTTGCGACTCAAGCAAATTATTGCCCATTTAATTGATAATGGCATCAAATACACTCGTGTTGGACAGGTTACCTTATCGTTTAAGAAAGATCAGAATTATGTGATATTTAGCGTAAACGATACTGGTATTGGTATTGAACCAAAACAAATTGAACAAATTTTCAATCGCTTTTATAAAGCCGACAACAGCGACACAAGCCCCTATCGTGGAGGTGGTTTGGGATTAGCTATAGCTAAAAACCTGATAACCATGATGGGAGGAAACATCTGGGTACAATCGGTTCCGGGAATGGGTTCTACCTTTTATTTTACAATTCCTATAAATCCTGAACAGGAAAAATAAAAGGCCTGGAAAATCCAGGCCTAAAAATTTTTTCAGCAAAGAGTATCAGGCAATATTTGTGTAAACAGCTTGTACATCGTCGTCGTCTTCCATACGGTCAAGAAACTTTTCAATGTCTTCCAACTGCTCTTCAGTAAACTCAACTGGTGAGGTGGGAATTCGCTGCAACGTAGCTTTTACTTCAAGTCCTTTTTGTTCAAAAGCATGGGTTAACGAACCAAAATTAGTGTAATCGCCATATACATAAACGGTTCCATCGTTTTCGTCAACCTCTTCCAACCCGGCATCAATCAGCTCCAGTTCCAGTTCCTCAAGATCCATCCCCTCAGGCTTCTCAAATTCAATCACCGTTTTACGGTTAAACATAAACTCAAGCGAACCATTGGGCGACTGACTTCCACCAGCTTTATTAAAATACGATTTAACATTGGCTGTAGTGCGGGTAGTGTTATCGGTCATGCAATCAACAAAAACCAATACTCCGTGCGGACCTTTGCCCTCGATACTCATTTCAATATATACGGCACCATCTTTCCCTGCGGCCCTTTTAATAGCATTTTCAATGTTGTCTTTGGGCATGTTTTGAGCCTTGGCATTTTGAATTGCAGTTCGCAATTTAGGATTGGTTTCCGGATCGGGTCCGCCCTCTTTAGCGGCTACTGTAATTGCTTTACCTAACTTTGGGAAAATCTTCGACATCTTATCCCAACGCTTCATCTTTGCTGCTTTTCTATATTCAAACGCGCGTCCCATTGTATGTTTATTATGTTAATTTATTTATTTTGGTGATGCAAAAATAATGGTTTTCAACAAAAAAATGGCGAACTGCCTCAGTAAATATAAATTCGTTCTTTAATAAGCCGCAAAATAAAAAAGGAACAACGGCCAACCCTCAAAGCCATTGTTCCCTATAAGGAATGTCGGATAAGTATCCGACACACTATATGGTTTGTTATTAGTTCCTTATATAAGCTGCTGCCGAAAGGGCTGCAATAGTTCCATCGGCTACTGCTGTAGTAACCTGGCGGAATCGTTTTTGGATGCTGTCGCCGGCTGCGAATACTCCGGGAATATTCGTTTTCATTTCAGCATCGGCTAATATTTCGCCCCGTTCGTTGGTATCAACCAACGATTTTACCTTCTCGGTATTGGGAACATAGCCAATAAATACAAAAATTCCATCGGTTTTAATATCGCTTATTTTACCGCTGGGCAAGTGTTCCACCCGAATGGCTTCCACCGATTCATCGCCAATAATTTCGCGCGGTTCCGACTCCAGTACAAATTCAATTTTAGGATTTGCTTTGGCTTCCTGAATCGCATATTCAAAAGCCTGAAAATGATCGAACTGGTGAACAATGGTTACTTTGGTTGCATATTTGGTTAGTGCAACCGCTTCTTCCAGCGCTGAGTTTCCTCCTCCAACAACCACAACTTCTTTTCCGGTAAAGAAATCGCCGTCGCAGGTTGCACAATACGATACCCCACGCCCTTTAAATTTAACCTCGCCAGGAATCCCAAGATTTCTGGGTGTACCACCCGTGGCTAAAATAATGCTTTTCCCTTGAAAAGTTTCTGCATCGTTTACGGTAACAGATTTTATGCTGCCCTCAAGTTCCATTTTTGTTATGGAACGATTGCTTTTTAAAACACATCCAAACTCTTTGGCTTGTTTTTTCATGGTGGTAACCAACTGATATCCACTGGTAGTTTCAACACCGGGATAATTGGCAATTTCCTCAGTCAGGGTTAACTGACCGCCCACAGCGCCCTCGTTTATAATTAAGGTGCTAAGCTTAGCACGCGACGCATAAATGCCTGCTGCCAATCCAGCCGGACCAGCTCCCAGAATTATTACATCGTATATTTGATTATTCATAGTTCAATGCTTGGATTTTATTGGCCAAAAAATTTGCAGTCCTTTGCAGGTTTCGTATTGAAACCTGCAAAGTTTGGCTAACTGCTTTTTTTATTATGTCGATAAAAGTTAGATTACGATAATTTAGAGTCAAGCACCTGCTTGATTTGCTCAGGGGTTAGAATGCTGCTCGATGCGTGCGCTACTTTACCGTTTTTATAGTAAACTACAAAAGGTAAACCCATAAAACCTGAACATTCAGGAGCATTGCGGATAACATGAGCTTCAGGACTATCAAACAACATATCGGCAAATTTTACATTGGGATATTCGTCTTCAAGTTCTTCCATAGCTTCGTAAACGGGGATACACATTGGGCCCATACGTCCACAGCATACCATTACATTCTCGTTTTCTTCAATTACTTTTTTGTGATCGGCGGCGGTAATTAAGTGTGTTAAATTGGTTTGTAACTGCATGATTTTTTTATTTTTAAAATTAATAAATATGTTAACTGTTTAAAATTTCTTCATTCGATTTCAACTTTCCGTTAATGTAATCGGCTATCAACAAATCGGGGGCAATCTGATTGGTCCCTACAAAAACATTGATTTTACTTTTAATAAATTCGGGAATTAATATGGGATTAATTTTATAGGTCACCACATCGGTTACTCCCATTCCGCTAAGCCATTTCGGAAATTCCTCAATAGCTGTAAAATCAGGTTTTACTTTTACTACTTCAACTACTTTCGATTTTTCGATGGTAAAAACTACGTAGTGGCTACACATTCCAAAATGTGTGCTTAAACAATCTTTTTCGATAGGAATTGCCACTTTAGTCATCACTATTTTTGTTTTACTATTAACAATGCAAAGATACATTCCTTCAAAAAGTGTTTATACAAAACAGTGGATCGGGATGGTAACTGCACAATTGAAATTGTTCAATTTTTTTCTTATCAAATGACAACCTACGCTAATAAATAACTGTAACAAAACGAAAAAGAGCCGATTAATATCGACTCTTTAACAAACACATTAAATAAACCCATAAAAATTAACCCCGCCAAAGGCTTCAATTCATTGAATAATTTATCTTTAATTTAAATGCTTTTAATTGCTCGATTTCCATTCCAAAAAGGTTTTTTAAGCTTATCAATTCTTCGGGGGTAAGCATCAGGTTGAATTCGGTTTTAGCAACCGGAATCATAATTTTTTGCCCCGAACTATACATTGAATAATCGTTAGAGAGGTTATTCAGTAGCTTTTCGAATAACAGATAATCTTCTTCGGGCAACCTGAAATGAACATTCCCAAATTCCACGGTAAATTCCTTTTGTAAGGCATTGTACAAAAGTTGACCATTATTGTTTGTGCGAATTATCTGATTCATAAAATACTTTATGAAATTAGTTATTGCTTTGCCTTTCTATTGTGTGCTGTATAAATAACAATTTTCAATAAAAGAGGTTCAATCTGACCCTGACTGACATAAACCAAAAGTGATAATCGATACATTTTCAATGACAAACAGTGTAAATAAACTTACTAACAATTTAAATAATACGCGCACCCGCACAATGCAGAAGGCAATGCCATTGTAAAACCTTTTTTGCAGTCTAAATGAGGTAAGCGCTTACAACCAGCGATCTTCCAGAATGTCTCCTTTTGAACTGACCGTGATAAGTTTTATGGGAACTTTTCGGGTGGTTTGTTGCATGGCAATCTGAACCAACTGTATAAGTCCGCCACAACAGGGAACCTCCATTTTCATTAAAGTAATGGTGTTAATATTTGCTTGGTCGATAAGATGTGCCAGCTTTTGAACATACACCTCTTTGTTGCTGTCGAGTTTGGGACAGGCAATCGCCAGTTTTTTCCCTTTCAGGTATTTGCTATGGAAATTACCCAGTGCAAATGCTACACAATCAGCGGCAAAAAGCAAATCGGCATCCTGAAAGAAAGGTGCATTGGGATTTACAAGATGCAATTGCACCGGCCAATGGCTTAATTGAGAGGGTGATTCGGATTTTTCAGCAACCAGCGGTTCGGGAATAAACGAAGCGGAAGCTGAACCACTGCAACCACAACCGGCAGCAGCTTCGCTCTTGTTTACAACCAGGTTATGCAAATACGGATTGGTTTGCGGTTCATTCTTTTTTCCATGTTGTTGAACCTCGTGCAACAATTCATCGACATTAAACGGAATGCTTGCTGCATGGGTTTTTAAATAATCAAAAGCCTGGTGGATGTAGGTTTTTTCGTTGTAATCTTTTAAGTGTTTTAAGTGAGCCAGTACCGTGTTTCTTCCGGCTTTAAGCATTTCTTTAATTGTTAAAACCTCATCGTAGGCTTCCGCTTCACGCTCCTCAATAGTTATGGCTCCTTCGGGACAATGCCCGATGCAGGCTCCCAGTCCGTCGCACATAAGTTCGCTTACCAGTGTAGCTTTCCCGTCAATCATCTGCAAAGCACCTTCGTGGCAATTGGGAATACAAATACCACATCCGTTGCATAAATCCCTGTCAATTTTTACTATTTCGCGTTTCATATCTTAAAATTTTACTTGTTCAATTTCATGCGGCAAATTTCAGACTTTTTGGTATTTTATTTTGTATCATTTGTTACATTAACACCTGTTTTTTATATTTTTACCACCAATTATAGAAATACATTTAATATTAAAAACACAAACCAGCATAATCACCAATGTATCAGCGCTTAGCAAATAGTCCAATCTTTAAAGGTATTGCACCAGACCAAATTGAACAGCTTTTAAGTAAAGTCCCTTTTCAGATAAAACAAATTGAAGCCAATAAGATTTTTGCTCACCGATTCGACGAAGTGAAAAGTCTTTCGATTATTATTGAAGGAAGTGTACGGGGCGAGATGCTCGACTTTTCAGGAAAGGTGCTAAAAGTAGAAGATATTTATGCTCCACGCCCCATAGCTTCGGCATTTATGTTTGGTCAAAACAATCGTTATCCGGTCGATGTAATCAGCAATGAGGAATCCTCGTTGTTAATCATTCCTAAGGATTCCGTTTTGCGGCTATTTCAATTAAACAAAGATTTCTTAAGCAATTATTTAACTGCCATTTCGAATCGGGCACAATTCCTGAGCGAGCGCATTTGGTTTCTTTCATTCAAAACCATTAAAGGAAAGTTGGCACAATACATTCTCAGCTTGGCAACCCCCGATAAAAATCAGGTTAAGCTTCCCTTATCACAAAAAGAATTGGCCGAATTCTTTGGAGTAACCCGCCCATCACTTGCAAGAGCACTTGGTGAACTGGAACGAGAAAAAATGATTGTTGTTAATCGCAGGGAAATTCAAATAATTAACCGAAATTTATTGATTCATTTGCTCAACTAACCATAAATTCCAGAAAATGAAGAAAAACTATTCCTTTATTGAGGGTTGGATATCGATTATTGGTAATGTAATTCTTTTTGTTTTAAAATATTGGGCGGGAATTGTTACCGGTTCCATTGCTCTAATTGCTGATGCCTGGCATACTTTAACCGATTCGGTAAGTTCCATGGTTGTTATTATAAGCGCTTACATAAGCAAAAAACCAGCCGATAAAGATCACCCGTTTGGACATGGAAGGGCTGATTTGGTCAGTTCCATAATTATTGGGATGCTATTAATAATGATAGGCTTCGAGTTTATTTTAAAATCGATAGAACAACTAAAATCGGGAACTGCGGTACATTTCGGGACCTTAGCTCTTGTTGTCACCCTAATTTCAATTCTGATAAAAGAAGGAATGGCGCAATATGCTTTTTGGGCCGCCCGAAAAACCAATTCACCCATTTTAAAAGCCGACGGTTGGCACCACCGTACCGATGCCCTTTCATCAGTTGTGGTACTTATAGGAATTATTCTGGGCCGCTTTTATTGGTGGATTGACGGGTTACTGGGAATTATTGTGGCACTCTTAATTTTTTATGCAGCTTACCAAATCCTGAAAGAATCGATCGATCGGCTAATGGGAGAAATTCCAGACGATAAATTGATTCTTCAAATCAATAAAATTACCCGCGACCTGCATATGGATGTTTGCCCGCATCATTTTCACATGCATAAATACGGCGACCATATTGAGATGACCTTTCATATTTTATTGCCGCCTCACATTACGCTTGAAGAAGCTCACAGAAACGCCAACACCATTGAGGAAACCATTCGTGAGCACATGAACATTGAAGCAACCATTCATATGGAGCCGAACAATAAACCGGATTTGATAAAACATCTCAGGGAAAAACAATAAAAAAGCCATTTCAACCGAAGTTGAAACAGCTATAAAAACAGGCAATTATTCTTAATTACTACTCGAATACAATGGCTATCTTCCTACAATCAGAAACGACGATACAAAGGAAATAATGGCTATTAAAATAAAAATTATCATAATCAAGATTTTAAAAGTACCTCTTAGACAAATAAATCTTAAAAAGGTTACAACTTCAAACAACTTTTTTATTTATTGCTCCATCAGTTAAGTTTGTAATCGATACATAAAAAAACTGTACCTTTTGCAAACAAAATTGCAGATTTTCAAAGTTAACTGTTTTTACGATGGCTTTTAAAATATTCTTTCTTTTTTTATTTCTGATTCCTTTACACGCTTACTTACAGGAGATTACAGGAACAATTAACAACGAGGCCGGAGATCCAATTACTTACGCTACCATTTATGTTGATGAGCTACAAACAGGCACCAGTGCTAATCATCTGGGGAAATTTACCATTAAAGTTGCTCCCGGAACCTACCATGTTAACTTCCGGTCGATGGGATATTCCCCAATTAGTAAAGAAATTGAGATTACAACAACTTCCGTTGAATTGCACATTGTTTTACCTATGCAATCGTACATTCTGGCCGGAGTTACCGTTCGGGCCGATGCAGAAGATCCGGCTTATTCCATTATGCGAAAAGCCATTGCCCGTGCTCCGGGATTTATGAAACAGGCCGAATCGTTTACTTCTGAGGTTTATATAAAAGGTTCTGCCGTGGCAACAAAAATTCCTAAAGTACTTCAAAAACGTATGGAGGTGAACGGAGAACAGCCCCAGGTTGGACAAACCTATGTGAATGAGTCGTTAAACCGAATGCGATTTAATGCTCCCGATAATTATGTGCAGGAAGTAATTTCTGTAAATAACTCATTCCCTATGGCCGACGAAAACGTGCCGGTTATTGGATTAATATCAAACAGCATTTACGAATCCCAACCCGATTTTTATATTTCCCCCTTTGCTCCAAACGCATTTTCGCATTATAACTATAGCTATGAAGGATTATTGCAGGATGGCGCCTGGTTTATCGATAAAATTAAGGTTACTCCAAAACGTAAAAGCAGATTACTGATGGAAGGTTATCTTTATATTGTTGAAGATCTTTGGTGCTTGTATAGTTACGACATGGTTTTAAATCCACCCTATGCCGAATTAAACATAAAACAACATTACGGACCGGTAAAAGGAAACAATTATTTTCCGGTAAACCTTTTTGTGGAAGCCAAAATGTCGTTTATGGGCATAAAAGCTGAGGCCACCTATACTACAACCATTAAATACGATTCGGTAATTATTAATCCGGCCTTTAGCCACGATAAAATTAGTAAAGCAATTACCCAAACAAAGGAACCTGAGGAAAAAGAAGTTGTTCCCCAAAACCCCAAAGTACAGGAAATTGAGTCAAAGCTTGAAGAACTTTATACCCGCGACGAATTAAGTAATCGCGAAATGATTGAGATGCAAAAGCTAATGGCTAAAAAAGCCACACTGCTCGAAGAAGAAAAAAAAGAGAATCCGCTGGAACTCACATCGAATTATAAGCAAATTATAAATAAAGATGCCTTAAAGCGGGATTCTTTATACTGGGACTCCGTGCGTCCGGTCCCTGCTTCGCCCGAAGAAAAAATCAGCTATAAAAAACTTGAAGAAAAAAATGCTAAGGACGATTCAGCTTCATGGGCCTCAAAAATCGCTAAACTGGCTTTAGTTGGAAATTACGAATGGGAACGCAGCAAAAAATTCCACTTGTATTATCCGGGGTTGTTAAACCTCCGAAACTATCGCTTTAGCCCAGTCGATGGGTGGGCATTTAACCAATCGTTTAAAATTTACAGCAAACTCGACAGCACAAAGGCATTGCAAATTAAAGGAATGGCTGGCTATGCCTTTGCCCGGGAAAGCCTGTTCGGAAAAGGGCAGGTTACCCTTTGGTACAACCGGTTAAAGAACCGGGTTTTAGTTCTCGATGGCGGCTACCTGGCCACTGATTTTAACAACAATACCGGTACCCCCGAATTTATGAGTTCGGTTTACAATCTTTTTCTAAAAGAAAACTACATAAAGTTTTACAACGATGCTTTTATTGAATTAACCCATGAAACAGAGCTAATACACGGAATGAAATGGCGAGTTAAAACCAAATATCAGCAAACGAGCGAGTTGCAAAACAATACCGATTTTTCATTTTTATATCCCAACAAAACCTACAATCCCAATATTCCGATAAATAAAACCATCAATCTATCCAATCTTGATCGGTCGGAATTATTTCGTATTAGCAATACCATTAGTTATACCCCCAGGCAATATTTCGAAATCAGTAATGGCCGAAAACGTAATTTACATTCAAAATGGCCAACATTTGAAACTTCATACAATTGGGCAATTCCATTAAATGCTGATTTCTCGGCGTATCATCAACTGGAATTTGGCCTGCAACAATCCATCGATTATTATTCCGTTTCGTCGATTTATTATCGGGCAAATGCCGGTGTTTTCTTTAACAAAGACCAAATGCATTTTTCATCGTTTAAGCATTTTAAAACCGTAGCTGAATTTTTTACCACCCAGAACTTTAGGGATGGCTTTTTCTTGTTAAATAATTACGAGTACAGTACGTCAACACATTATCTTGAGACACAATTGCGTTACACTACTCAATTTTTTATTCTTAAACGCTTGCCCATTATAAGCAATCAGTACTGGACCGAAAACCTTTACCTAAACACCCTATGGGTCGATAATCACAGCCCGTATTACGAGGCCGGGTATTCGCTCGGACAAATTATGTTTGCCGGTGAACTTGGGGTTTTTGTTGGATTTAAAGGAAGTGAATTCCATGGTGTTGGTATAAGAGGAACTTTTGCTTTTTAAAAAACTTGCTTTACTAATGGGTCAAATTTATTCATCCTCTAAAAACGAACGTTTTGTCCAAATAATCAATTTTTGGTGGTTGTGTTTGTTTATCAAACCAATTCTTTTCTTTATTTATTTTGGTTTTATGTAAGAAAACTCATACAAAATCATGATACCTTAGGATTAAAAAAAATTATTCTTAAAAAAAACCAGCCCAAATAGCCACTAAACCGTTACTTATAGTGCTATTCAATCACCCCAATTAATTATTTCTTGATAAAAAATATTGTGAGTTTTTGGATTTTTATATCTTTTTTTATTATTTGTAAGTATTTTACAAACAGAAAGTAACAAAAACAACCCATTATGAGAAAGAAATTACTGTACCTGCTTATGCTGGCACCTATGGCTATTTATGCCCAATCGGGTCTTAATCTGGATGGTTTTTATACCTCGTTTAACAAATACCAGTACCAGAACTGCATTGATTATATGAATGCTTTTATTGAACACCGCGAAGGAAAAGACCGCTTGATTTGGTTGCTAAACAATGGCGTAGTTAATTCCTACGCTGGTAATTATGAATTAAGCAATGAATATTTTACCCAGGCTCAACACTATTTCGATGAGATTAAGCTTAATATGGGAAACGAAGCCCTGGCCTATATGCTGAATCCAACCAAACGCGAATACCGGGGCGAAGATGCTGAATTACTGATGACCCACTATTACAAAGTTTTTAATTATTTATACCTGAATGATAAAGCTAAGGCGCTTACTGAACTCGATAAAATGGATTCTATTCTTAACAGTTTGCTGGAAGAAGGAATGGATAAAGACAAAGGGCTGAATAAGATTGCCCTAATTTACCTGCTAAAAGGATTAATTTACGATACAGAAGCCGATTACCAAAACGCTTTCAGCAATTATTACCAGGCATACGATTGCTATTCCTACAATTATAAAAGTATAATTGACCTACCCTCACCCTTGAAAAAAGATCTGATTCGAACAGCCTTTTTGACAAACGCAACCAACGAATTGGATAAATTTGAATCGGAATTTGGGATTACTTACGAACAGATCGAAGAAGCCGGAAATATTATTGCTTTTTGGAACAACGGTCTTGGTCCGGTAAAAAAAGAACTTACCTTAAACTTTAGCATGAGTACCCAGGGAGGAGGAATTCGTTTTGTAAATCACAGTACCGGCGAAAGTTTTCCGCTTGCGGCTACTGCAGTTGCCGGAGCAGCTTCTCTATTAAGTAAAGGGGGTAGTGTAAAAATGGCATATCCGCAATATTACAAACGGAGTGAGTTTTTTGATCGTGGAACCATTGTTGTGGATAATAACACTTACCCATTAACTCATTGTGAGGATGTTAACACACTTGCCATTAAATCGTTACAGGCTAGAAAAAACAAAGAAATGGCAGAAATGCTGACCCGCTTTGCCGTAAAACAAGCGGGTAAAGCCGGTGCTAAAAAACTACTGGGCAAAGGATTGGAACAAGTTGGTCTAAGTTCTTTAAAAGGCCTAGCAGATAAAGGACTCGATGCTGCTGCAAAAGCAACAGAAAAAGCCGATTTAAGGCACTGGGGAACCTTACCCAATAGCATCTATTATACCCGATTTAAATTATCACCCGGAATAAACAACATAACTTTTCAGGCCTCTGTTCAGGGGAACCAAACCAGGGAATTGATTCAGCAGGTAAATGTTGAAGCAGGAAACAGCCAATTTATTTGGTTTAACACGCACGAACACCATCAGCCAACAGCACTGCCATCGAACCTAGTGGCATCAGCAAATCCAAATCAAAATTTACAGAATCCGGGCTATGCTCTTGCCCAGGCATCAAACTCAAACCCTTATCAAGTTAACGCAACACCTGCAAGCCCAACCACTGAACCTTTTCATAACGATTTAAGCCAACCGCTACCCGAACTCACTACACGTGAATACTTAAATCATTTAAAACATAAAGAAATTTATTATTCCCAGGTTATCGGAAATGCTCCAAAAGAGTTAAAACACGGGTTTAGAATGGGAGGCAAAGAGCTTTTAACTGCCAATTATTACATTGATGAAAAGCAAATTACTCCCATTGACGATAAGGTTTATCTTGACATTAAATTCAACACTAAAGTCCGAAAAAAGATAATCGCTATTCAGGATTTATCATCACACATTCAGGAGCTTATTCGTACCGACCTGCGTGCAAGTTTGTATCCGAATTTAACAAATAACATCAACGAAGCCGATTATAGATTACTTATTGAAATAAACGACGTGGTTGCCCGCAACAATCATTTTATTATGTATCTCTATGGTGTCATTCCGGCTTACACCGGCTTGCCTACCGGTTTTCCCAAATACAGTATACAATACAATGCACGTTTGTACAATACAAATAACCAGCTTTTGGGCTCAAGCCAAACCAACGATTCAAAACAATCGGTGATGTTTGGTTTGTATCGGTTCTCAAAACAGATTGGTCGTGCCCGCAATAAGAATAATCCGCTTAAAACTAACCCCATGGAAGAAGTTATGCGAAACACAATGGGACAAATTAAACAGGACATCTACCGCGGTCATATGGAAAACAAAATGGCCGATAATTAGCTCAACCCTTGCTAAAAAAAATGAAAAATGCATTTACTAAGCAAAAAATATGCTTACCTTTATTTTTAACCAATTAAAAACTAAACAAATGAGAACAATCATGAAAAAATGGCTACTGCCTGCGCTTTTTACAGGAACTTTGGTTTTTGCAGCTTACGCATGTAGCCTCGACGATGTATGCGAGGAGTCAACCGGAGTCTGTGGTACATTTACAGCATGTTGCGATAGTGATGGCGCAAATTGCTGGTACGTTTATGACGGCCAAACTTTTGATTGTAATGGTTCTGACTGCGCTGATGCGGCAACTGAATTGGCTGAAGTTATGTGCGCCGACAATCTTAAAAGCTATGAAGAATTTAATGCAGTGCGTCAACAACTGCTCGATGCCGTTGACTGTGGCTGCAAGTAAAAACAATAACTAACGTTGCAAAAAGCCGGCCCTTATAAAGCCGGCTTTTTTAGGTTTTTTGTATCGTTCGTTTAATAAATACCCTAACCTGCTTTTCATGAATTAGCTTATTGCTATCGGTTTTTGTGCTGACTTTCAACCTAAAGTCAAGCAATCAGGGGCCTTATCTTGCTTCTCCAAGCTTAACAATTTCTGTCTTAATCTCATCCAACGAACTCATTAGGTGTTGAAATTCAGACATATTTGAAGGCAGTTCAAAATTCAAAAACAAGGTAAATTTCCAAAGCTCTTTCACCTCATTAACCGGAATGCTAAAAGGTTCGTAGCGGGTGTTTAACGATTTTAAAATAAGGGTGCCGTTTTGCGGTATGGTATTTTCCACAAGCTTAAAAACAATGCCGTCATCCTGGGTAAGTACAATATATGCTTTACCGGTTTTTATATTATAATAATCCTGAACAAATTCGCCAACCACAATTGCACCTTCCGGAACAGGCAACATGGAATCGCCAACCAGGGTAAAAGCCCGGTATTTTTTATTTTTCGATAAAAAGGGAAGCTGAAAAACCGGCAATTTCGAAATATATTCAGTATCGGCATAGCCACTAGTGTATCCGGCTTTTGCTTTTGCCGACACCAACTCAATGTTTTCCTCATTATCATTATTTACTGAGGTGGCAAGTACACGCAGGTTAGATCCCCTGATAAACACATCGGTTCCTGCTTCCAAATTTCTTAACTGCGATTCAGATAATTGCTCCAGATTCACATTAATTAAGGTATCAATGGCAAATTTAAAATAGTTCGAAAATACCTGCAATTGCTCAATGGTAGGCCTGCTAATTCTGTTTTCAATAGCGTTTACAGTAGTTCGTTTAAGCTTTAAAGCAAAAGCTACATCATCCTGGGTTCGCTTTCTTCTCTTTCTCAACAACTTGATATTTGAGCCAAAATAATTATCCATTTTTCACCTCCGCTTTGATGCAAATATACAAAATAATGATTATATTATTATCGGAATAATGATAATTATATTATCAATTTAATTGGACAGATGGAGCGGCATATTGTGCATTTCGATTTAGATACGTTTTTTGTGTCGGTAGAACGATTACTGAATTCAAAACTTATTGGCAAACCGGTAATTATTGGAGGAACCTCAGACAGAGGTGTTGTGGCTAGTTGTAGCTACGAAACAAGATTGTATGGTGTGTCGTCGGCTATGCCAATGAGAATGGCCAAACAACTTTGCCCCGATGCTATTGTAATTCGCGGAGATATGGATGCTTACAGCAAATATTCCGACCTGGTAACCGAAATAATTGCCGAGCGGGCTCCAGTTTATGAAAAAGCATCGATAGATGAGCATTACCTTGACATTACCGGTATGGACAAGTTTTTTGGTTGCTACAAATGGACCAAGGAATTGCGTACCCAAATTATAAAAAATACGGGGTTGCCTATCTCATTTGGTCTATCGGTAAACAAAACCATATCGAAAATAGCAACTGGCGAAGCAAAACCCAATGGTGAAATAGAAATAGGATATTCGCTGGTAAAACCTTTTTTAAACCCATTGTCGATAAAAAAAATGCCGGGAATTGGCGCTAAAACCTATCATTCGTTGCGAACCATGGGTATAAACACAATTGGTACGCTAAGCACTATCCCGCCAGATGTAATGACCCGCGTGTTAGGAAAAAACGGGCGGGAACTTTGGGAAAAAGCCAATGGTATCGATTTATCGCCGGTAAAACCATACACCAAAAGAAAATCAATCAGTACCGAACGAACTTTTGATAAAGACCAGATTGACATGACTTATTTACAACAACTTTTACTTATTATGGTCGAAAAGCTGGGTTATGAATTGCGCAGCAACAACAATTTAACCTCTTGCGTTACGGTAAAAATCCGCTATGCAAATTTTGACACACATACGCTGCAAAAAAGAATTCCCTACACATCGTTCGACCACCATATTGCAGCGGTAGCAAAAGACCTCTTCTTAAAAGCCTTTAACCGAAGAATGCGCTTGCGCCTGATTGGTGTAAAATTAAGTCACCTGACTTATGGCACCCAACAGCTCGATTTATTCGACAGCACACCCAAGCTGGTAAACCTGTATCAGGAGTGGGACAAAATGCGGAACAAATACGGACGAAAAGCCATAATGCGCGGAATTGCCTTTTAATAACAAAACCTAAACTAAAAATGTACATTAATTGCCATTCATATTACAGCTTGCGATACGGAACCCTATCAATAGAAGAACTGGTTGCTCAGGCCAAACAAATCGGAGTAGAATCGCTGGTGCTTACTGACATTAACAGTTCGCAGGGAATGATGGACTTTATAAAAGAATGTAACGAAAACGATATTCAACCCATTGCCGGTATCGAATTCAGAAAAAAAAACGTATTGCTCTATATTGGCATAGCCAAAAACAACAAGGGGTTTACCGAATTAAACGAATTTTTAACACACCACAACCTGACTAAAACAGAGTTGCCAGAACACCCTCCTGAATTTAAGCAGGTGTACATTGTGTATCCTTACGGAAAAAAGAAAGCACCCCAATTAAGGAAAAATGAATTTATTGGAATAAAGCCCCAGCAGGTTCCCTTGCTTATTACCTCAGAGCTAAAAGAATTTCAGGAAAAATTATTGGTTCATTTCCCCATTACCCTAAGAAGCCTGGAAGACTACGAAACCCATAAATGCCTACGGGCCATCGACGACAATGTACTTATTTCGCAACTGGATAAAGAATCGGTAGCCGGCCCCAATGAACGATTTTTTTTGCCGGAGTCCATCAAAAGCATTTACGGCAATTACCCGCAAATACTTTTAAACACCCAAAAGCTTTTACAAAGCTGTCGTGTAGGCATCGATTTCAAAAAACCCAAAAACAAGTTCCACTTCAATAAAAACAAAGCCGAAGATAATTTAATGCTCAAAAAGCTGGCTATTCAGGGCTTGCATAAGCGCTACGGAAAAAACAATCCGCAAGCAATGCAACGGCTTTACCACGAGCTAAGTGTTATCGATAATCTTGGGTTTTCGGCCTATTTTCTTATTGCCTGGGATATTATTCATTACACCATGCAACAAGGCATTTTTCATGTTGGCCGGGGAAGTGGTGCCAACAGTATTGTGGCTTATTGTCTGAAAATTACCGATGTTGATCCCATTGAACTGGACCTGTATTTTGAACGCTTCATTAATCCCAAACGTACCAGTCCCCCCGATTTTGATATCGATTTCTCGTGGAAAGAACGCGATAAAGTGCACGACTATGTTTTTAAAAAATACGGAAGATACCATGTTGCTTTGTTAGGAGCTACTACAACCTTTAAAGATAAAGCCATATTTCGGGAATTGGGAAAAGTGTATGGCTTGCCCAAAGAAGAAATAGACCGGCTGGTAAAATCCCCGGAACGCATAACTACCGATTCCATTACCCAACAAATTCTTACTGTTGGCGCAAGAATTATGGATTTTCCTAACATCCGCTCCATACATGCCGGGGGAATCATCATAGCTGAAGAACCCCTGACACATTATACGGCCCTGGATCTTCCTCCCAAAGGTTACCCAACAACCCAGTGGGACATGTATGTAGCCGAAATGATCAACTTTGAAAAACTCGACATACTAAGCCAACGCGGCATTGGACACATACAGGAATGTGCTGAACTGGTACTTGAAAACCAGGGAATAAAAGTAGATATTCATCAGGTAGAGCGGTTCAAAAATGATAAAAATGTAAACCAAAAGTTGTATAATGGCGATGCCATTGGTTGTTTCTATATTGAATCGCCCGCTATGCGAGGGCTTTTAAAGAAACTCCGCTGCAATGAATACATACGATTGGTTGCAGCAAGCTCCATTATACGTCCCGGGGTAGCCCAGTCGGGTATGATGAAAGAATACATCAAGCGTTTTCATAACCCCAAAGGATTTAAATACTTACATCCCATTTTTGAACACCAGCTAAAAGAAACCTTTGGTGTAATGGTTTATCAGGAAGATGTAATTAAAATAAGCCACCACTTTGCCGGCCTTGACTTATCGGATGCCGATATTTTAAGGAGAGCCATGTCGGGAAAATTCCGCTCAAAAAAAGAATTTCAAAGAATTCAGCAAAGCTTTTTCAACAATTGCAAACAACGAGGCTACTCCGATCAATTAACCCACGAAGTCTGGAGGCAGATTGCATCCTTTGCCGGTTATGCTTTTTCAAAAGCACATTCGGCATCATATGCGGTAGAAAGTTACCAGAGTTTGTTCCTTAAAACCTATTATCCGTTAGAGTTTATGGTAGCCGTTATTAACAACTTTGGAGGATTCTACGATACTTCGCTGTACATTAACGAAGCCCGTGTTTTAGGCGCTATTATCGAGCTTCCGTGCGTCAACAACAGTCGTTACAAAACGCATGTTTACGAAAAAATAATCTATCTGGGCTTTGTGCACATTAAAAGCATGGAATACGACACAATAGAACAAATTATACATGAACGTAATTCAGGAGGTGAGTTTAAAAGCCTGATTGACTTTATCGACAGGGTTACCATTGGCCTTGAACAATTAAAAACACTAATACGAATTGGAGCCTTCCGGTTTACCCATAAAACCAAAAGCAATTTGCTGTGGGATGCGCATTTGTATTTTAAAAAACCGGAAACCAATCAGGCAAAAAAAGAACTCTTTTCGATGCCGGCAAAAGAATTTGAATTGCCTCAATTAAAACAATCATTAATTGAAGATGCCTACGACGAGTTTGAACTATTAGGTTTTCCTGTGTCGGTTTCGCGTATCGATTTGCTGAAAACCACATACCGGGGCAACACCCTGGCTAAAGAGTTAACAAATAAAGTTGGAGCCCGGGTGCGTATGGTTGGTGATTTGGTAACCATAAAAAATGTTCACACCGTAAACAAACAATGGATGCACTTTGGGTGTTTTCTTGATAAAGAGGGGAAATTTTTTGACACAGTAAATTTTCCGCTGGTATCAAAACAATATCCTTTTACCGGTTACGGGGTTTACTTAATCGAAGGGAAAGTTGTGCAAGAATTTGGTTTTCCAAGTATCGAAGTTGAAAAAATGGCACGTTTGCCATATATTCCCGATCCTCGTTTTAGCGATGCAAAAAAAAATAATAAACTCATACAAAAAACCGAAAACTATAACTGATATGTGTTACTGGGTAGGAAGTAAAAAAGTGCGTGAAAGTATTCTTAAACACTTTCAGCAGGATCCTAACGATGAGATTTCCCAATTGTTTTATACCAGTTTTGTTGCTCCCGACAATCCAAACAGCACCCACGAATTGCAGGAATATTTTGTAGCTGTGGGTAAGAGCAAACCAATGCTTACCGCCTTAGTAAAAGAGCACGGTGTTTTAAGCTTTAAAAACATACAATGGACCCTTCAATGGACTTATTTTGACAAAAAAAGCCAACAGATAAAAGAAGGGCGACCCTTGTTAAACTCATCATGCGAGAAGGTATTCTGGCAACATAAAGATTTGATTTACACACAGCGCTGCATTATACCCATTGATGGATATTGGGAGTTTTTCCATTTTAACGGAACTACCTTTCCCCATTTTATATACCCTGCAAATAAAGATTTATTTTATATCGGAGGCATCTGGAATACTTATAGTGATAAACAAACCGGTGAAATTACTGATACCTTATCGATACTTACTACTCCGCCCAACAAAATTGCCCGAAAACTCCATAACAATCCCAAAGCCCCCAATGGATCCAGAATGTTATTAATTCTCGATTACCAACAAATCCATCACTTTCTTGACGAATCGTTAAATAGCCATGAGTTAAGAACCCATTTCTTTAAGCCCTACCCCGATGAAAAAATGTTATATCATCCCACCATACAGTTCCTGAAAAAGGAAAACCGAGAGTGGCAGGCCTCAATAAAGGTTCAGGAACCATTTAACTACACGGAACTAATTGCTTGATTTTTCTCTTTTTTTAAGGCCTCTTTCTCATAACACCCCTCAAATAAAAGACTCCTCCTATACTTTTCAATCTGAATCAATAGAATTTCAGAAGTTTTCAGATAACTTTTGGGTTCAGGTCACGAGGGCATCGCCGTTCGAACCCAATTCTCATCCTGCTCCCATTTAATAACTAAAAAAGGAGACCCTAAACGAATCTCCTTTTCTCTGTCGGGGTAGCAGGATTGTTCCCTTCGGTCACGAGGGCTGCGCCGTTCGAACCAGGTTCTCATCCTGCTCACTCTTATCAAACTAAAAAAGGAGACCCTAAACGAATCTCCTTTTCTCTGTCGGGGTAGCAGGATTGTTCCCTTCGGTCACGAGGGCTGCGCCGTTCGAACCAGGTTCTCATCCTGCTCACTCTTATCAAACTAAAAAAGGAGACCCTAAACGAATCTCCTTTTCTCTGTCGGGGTAGCAGGATTCGAACCTGCGACCCCCTGCTCCCAAAGCAGGTACACTAACCGGACTGTGCTATACCCCGATGCTTATTTAAAAAGCGATGCAAAATTAAAGATACTTTCGGTATTAACAAATTTATTGATTCCTTATTTGTAATTAATTTGTTTATTCTTTAACATACAATCAATTGCATACATCAACTCTTGCAATCAATCTGAACATCCGGAAAATTAACCGTCGATTTTTCAACTTCAGCGGCTTTCTCTTGTCCTAACGAAGTAAATGCAAAAATGGTCTTGCGCTTATCCTTATCATCAAATTTGCGTTGAATCAAACCCTTTTTTTCAAGACCAGAAAGTATTTTTGAAATACGCGATTTTGACTGTGAAAGGTTATCAGCTAATTCACTGGCAGAATGAGTCCCGTTTTTAATGTTGCACATGGTTAAGCATTCGCTCACCGAAAGCCCGTGTGCCTGCTGAACTGCCAGCTCCAATTGTTGTACAATCCGGTACAACTCCTTCATCCTGCAAAAGTTTTCCATCAATTAATAGTTAACGCTGTTAATTATTGAGATGCAAAAATAGTCATTCTTTTTTGTCGTCAACCAAATATTACTTATTTCACTCACACAAAATTTGTTTTTATAATTATTTTGCCAGCAAAACACCTTTTTATTAATTCTGCAATGCTTAACTTGGTACATTCAATGTTAAAAAATTAAACTATTGCAATGTTTAAATTTCTGATAATTATCCTGTTTGTCATAAATTCCTTATTTTCAACGGCTCATCCGTGGAAACCACAGTATTTTGTAATTATTGATACCGATGCCAGTATTGACGACCTTTATACACTTAACATACTCTTAAACCATACTGGTGTTCGTGTTCTGGCAATTACAGTTTCAAATGGAGCCACACCCGCAACAATAGGGTATCAGAAAGTAAAAAGCATGTTGACCGAAACCCATCACGAAGGTATTTTGGTTGGTATTAATAAACAAACTGTAAATCAAAACATACAACCCGATGCGGTTTCATTTAGCTGGAGCAACGAAGAATATCCCGGGTTTATTGAACATTCGGCCGAATCGGTATTAAAACGAATATTAAATTATAACACCGAACCACTGACCTTTATAAACCTGGCAAGTTTACATACACTGAACTTATTTTTAACATTGAATGCAGAAACCAATACACAGATAAACGAAGTTTTATGGAACATTGAAGAACCCGTAAGTAATGCCTACAATTATAATTTGGCTCCAAACTCTTACCATGAACTCTCTGAAAATGCTCTCGAAATAGGCTTTCATAAAAACATCATAGAACTATTCTCCGGTGAGAATTCATATCAGGAAAAATTTCAGGTATTTAGAGAGTTTCCGGCCGATGCATTAAATTACACAAGCGATATTGCACCGCAAGCACAGAGTACACAGAAAAAATTTGGAGCCAGAGAATGGGCCGCCTGTATAATTACTAATGAACTACACCGCCATATTGGAATTTATGCCATTATTGGTGCAAAAATGGGAATCAGGGCGTTGGAATACTTTGGAGCCGGAGCCGACGAATTACAAATAAGTTCGTACGCCGGAGCCAATCCTCCGGTAAGTTGCCTGAACGATGGAATTCAGGTAAGCACGGGAGCCACACTGGGGCACGGATTAATAAAAATTATCAAGACAGATAATCCGGAACCAACCATGGTGTTTACTTATTTGGGACAAAAATTGAGCATAACCCTGAAACCAGAATACCAAAAACAAATTCAACGCGATTTAAAACAATTAAGCGCTGTACATGGTATAAACAGCGATGTTTATTGGGACCTGGTTCGTGAAATTGCTTTAAACTGTTGGTTTAACTGGGATAGAAACGAAATATTTGAACTTAAATACAATACAAATCCTTAACTTAAATCAGTCTAGGTAATTTATCTTATAAAGTGCGGCATTGTTGCAGGTAACTCAATACTAATTTCAATTAATCCGGCTATTTGGCCTTGATTAAACCAGGGCGATTGATGAATTAGTTTCTTTTTTCCGAGTTTTTCGATGGTATATGTATTCGGGATACCCGTAGCTAAAAGTGCTTCAATTTTTTCTTTCGATTTAGGATTGTGGCAATCAATCAGGCTTTTTCCAATCAAAGACTTTCCCCCCCATTTTTCAAAAGTTTGTTGCGCTTTTTGGTTCATATAAACAATTATGGCCTGCTGGTTACAAATAGTAACTGCCGATGGGTATTCATCCCAGTAGGAATCTGTTATCACGATACCGCATTTTAGTTGTTAATAAAATCCTTTTCAAAAAATTTACTGCTTAACTACAGGTAAATGAGCAATGAAGCAATTCGTTAACTTTACCGCTTAACCAACAATTCATGCGTTTTATCATATAGAAAATACATCAATAATGCCAACGACAAACCCAACAAACTTCCGACAACTACATCGGCCGGGTAATGCACTCCCAGGTAAATCCGGCTGTACGAAACCACTGCAGCCCACAAAAGCATACCCGACGCAAGGTATTTGTTTTTAAAAAACAAACTAATGAACCCGGCTAATGCAAAGCTATTGGACGCATGCGACGACACAAAACCATATTTACCGCCACAATGGTTATCGACCAAATGTATAAAAGATTGTAATTCCAGATTATGACAGGGACGGTAGCGTTGAAAAACATCTTTAAACAGTTTTACCGAAATCTGATCAGCTAACAAAATCAATACAACAATACTTAATAGTGACAGCCAACTGAATTTTAGGTCACGCCTGATTAGAAAAAACAAAAGTATTGCATACAAAGGAGCCCATTCCCACTTACCACTTAAAAAAACCATTACTTTATCCCAAAAAGGAGAATGTATGGCATTTATGAATAAAAACAATTGCTGATCAAACTGTTCCAGGCTTTCAATCATACTTTTTACTGGTTCAAGGCATTCCAAATCAAATCTTTTAAATCCTGCAATCCGAGCTGTGCTACCGACGAAATAAAAACATAGGGAATATCGGGCAAATCCTGTTCAACCTCTTTTTTAAGTTCCTCGTCCAACATATCGGATTTTGAGATGGCTAAAATTCGCTTTTTATCTAACAATTCCGGATTGTATAGTTTTAGCTCATTTACCAGTATTTTATATTCATTGTGAATGTCTTCACTGTCGGCAGGAACCAAAAACAACAACATTGAATTTCGTTCAATATGACGTAGAAACCGGAGTCCTAGGCCTTTCCCTTCATGCGCACCTTCAATAATTCCGGGAATATCGGCCATAACAAACGAGCGATCGTCGCGGTACGAAACAATTCCCAGGTTTGGGACCAAAGTGGTAAAAGCATAATCGGCAATTTTTGGTTTTGCTGCCGAAACCACCGACAATAAAGTTGACTTTCCGGCATTGGGAAACCCCACCAAACCCACGTCGGCCAAAAGTTTTAATTCCAGAATAACCCAACCTTCTTCACCCTCCTCGCCAGGTTGAGCAAACCGTGGCGTTTGATTGGTGGCGGTTTTAAAGTGATTATTACCTAATCCGCCTCGTCCGCCAGGCATCAGGATGCGCTCTTCGCCTTCTTCAGTTATCTCAAAAAGTTCTTCAAAAGTTTCGGCATCTTTTACCACCGTTCCCAAGGGCACTTCAATAATTACATCGTCACCTTCGGCCCCGGTTTTTAAAGCTCCTGAACCTGAGGTACCATTTCCGGCAAATATATGTTTCCTGTATTTTAAGTGAAGTAAGGTCCAAAGCTGCGCATTTCCTTTTAAAATAATATGCCCACCACGACCACCGTCGCCGCCATCGGGCCCCCCTTTGGGTATATATTTTTCGCGTCGGAAATGAGCAGATCCCGCTCCACCACTACCACTCCGGGCAAATATTTTTACATAATCAACAAAATTGGACTGAGACATAATTAAAATTTTTGGCTACAAATATACACGGATAATATGGAAACTTTATGAATCCTATTAATTATTAAGTCGCTAGATTGAATTTGGAATTCTTACCCATTTGTACAAAAGCTGATGGGTTTATAAACAAAATTGACCTACCAACCTTGCACTTTTCATCACTACATCAAAATTTTATAATCGAAAAATGGATTATTAATGAAATATAGTAACTTTGGCTTCATAGGGTTGTATTCATTTACACAATTTTAATTTACAAGTAATTGATATTGTGTGAGATAAATTTCATATCATTTAAAGTTTGTAACGAAATTGTAAAGATTACGTTTAACCAGACAGCAAAAAGGGTAATAATTAAATTTTATATTCAATGAAAAGGGTATTTTTCGTATTTCTGCTATTTACAAGTCTTTTAACTTATGGGCAAACGGCCGAAGTAGCCAAATACAAATCGATGTTTACACTAAATTTCATTCGCTATATTGGGTGGCCCGAAGCCAGCAAGCAAGGTGATTTTGTAATTGGTGTTGTTAAAGACAACATAATTGCCGAAAACCTGAAATCGCAAACCGCAGGTAAAAAATTTGGCTACCAGACTATTGTTATTAAGGAATTCAAATCGGTAGAAGAAATTACCGATTGCCAGTTGCTTTATTTCAGCAACAGCGTCAACTTCTCAAGAAACGCCGAATTGGTAATGGAAAAACTCAAAGGAAAGAACTCATTGGTTATTACCGAAACCGAAGGCGCCATTAAAAATGGCTCCATGATTAACTTTGTGGTACGCGACGATAAATTAAAATTTGAAATAAGCAATGCAAATGCCGAAGCCTTCGGTATTAAATTCAGCAGTTCGCTTACATCGCTTTCAAATGCCATTGTTAAATAGACACACATCATAAAGAAAAGCCAAATTCATCATGTTTATAAGTTGGTGAACATCAACTAAAAGCACGGTTCATTTCGTAGCGTTTTTAAAACAATTTGCCCGTTTATAACGTTTATAAGTTGTTTTAATTTATGTGAATTAATGAAAAAAAAACTTTGGTTTTCAAGGTGTGGTATTTAAGGTTCCAGCCTATAGTCTCGCGAACAAAACGGTTGTTAAAAAACCCTTATCATTTCTTAGATTCTCTAACTCACCCGAAAAACCAAAAGTTACCAAAATTTATAATTTTCAATATTGGTTGCATACGGATTCAGTTTTTGTTAAAAATTTACATGCTCAAGCAGTGCCCTAGCCTGCATTCAAAAACAATTCGGTATCCAGTTTTTTGGATTCAATAATAAAACAATATATACTGAAATCGCCAGTTAAAAAGGGTTTCAAATTTTCGGTTTCAGACTTCTTTATAATACTTACTGATGCGTTTCGAGGAACAGTACCAAGAAACTAATACGAAAACTTTTTCAGTAATGCATCAGAACAAACCTAAAAATTATTACAATGAAAATAAAAATGAACCTTGCACAACGGCTGGTTTTTGGATTCGGAATAATTGTTTTGGTTATTATTGTTAATAGCCTGATTTCAGCACGAACCTTAATCAACAGTCAAAAAGACAACGCTCAGATTAGTGAGGTAAATTCGCCAACTGTGGCCGCTATTCAAAATATGAAAGGCCTGGTAGCAGAATCAAAAAACTTAATCAGGGGTTGGGTTTACATCGACAAACAAAAAGATACTCCTGACAAAATCCGTCTCCAAAACCTATTCGATACCGAACTGGTAAATGTAAAAAACCAATTACTCCAACTCTCAAAGCAGTGGAACAACCAGGCTGATGCCGATACCCTTTCCTATGTGTTTTCTGAAATGGAACTACTCGAAACACATATAAAAAGTATCATGAGCAAACTCATTGATTTTGATTCATACAACGACGCCATGATATTTTTTGAAGTAGAACCTATGGTTAACGAAGGGGGTGAAATAATTACCCTGACTAACAACATCATGCAGGTTTTGGAAACGCTTGAAAACAAATACACTGAAGAGAATCAATCGATGGTGCTACTGATGCAAAAAAATGCCAGAAGCAATCTGTGGATAATTATTATTGCCAGTATAATATTGGTGGTTTTATCCCTTGCGGTTTCAATTGTTTTGTACAATGCCATTGTAAAACCACTGGTTAAAGGTGTTGCTTTTGCAAAAAGTATAGGCAATGGCGACTTAAACGCCCGTGTTGATATTCACCAGCAGGATGAAGTGGGTCAATTGGCCGATGCTTTGCGCGATATGGCTTCGCAAATTCGCCATACGGTAGAAACCATTAACCAAAATGCGAACCAATTGGTACAGAGCAGCGAACTGGTAAAAACCAATGCGCTGACGCTCTCAAAGGGTTCTTCAGATCAGGCTGCCTCAGCAGAAGAAATTTCAGCCTCAGTTGAACAGATGCTGGCTAATATTGAACAAAGTACAGAAAATGCAGTAACCACAGAAAAAATATCACTGGCTACCTCTAAAAACGTGAATGAAACTAACGAACTATCGGGCGAAGCAGTTGTCGCCATGAAACAAATAACGGAAAAAATTGGCTTTATCAGCGAAATTGCTTTCCAAACCAATATTCTGGCTCTGAATGCAGCGGTTGAAGCTGCCCGGGCAGGTGAACACGGCAAAGGGTTCTCGGTAGTGGCAGCCGAAGTGCGAAAACTGGCCGAACGAAGCAAGGTTGCTGCCGACGAAATTACGGTTCTGGTACAAAAAGGACTGAAAGTTTCGACGGAGGCCGGTAACAAAGCCAAAATGCTGGTTCCCGATATTGACAAAAACACAGCTCTGATTCAGGAAATTGCGGCATCGAGCCTGGAGCAAAAGAACGGAGCCGAACAAATTAATCAGGCTACCCAACAGTTTAACGAGGTTACGCAACAAAATGCGCAGGCATCAGAACAAATGGCACTCAGTGCCGACGAATTATCGGAGTTGGCCAATCACCTTAAAGAATCGATAAGCTATTTTAAACTATAAAACAAGAAAGGCAGTTTTTCAACTGCCTTTTTTATAACTTTTATTTGTAACTAAATCTGCACAGGGCTACCTTGCATTATCAATGGTTTGGCAAATACGTTCAAAAACTTCATCAAGCGTACCCACACCATTAACGCCCACATACTGCCCGCGACCTTTGTAAAAATCCATTACCGGCATGGTTTGGGAGTGGTAAACTTTTATCCGGTTCTTGATAATCTTAACATCCTGATCGTCGGCACGGCCCGAAATAGCTCCCCGCGAGAGAAGCCGTTTGTGGAGTTCTTCATCGGGAACTTCGAGAGCCAGCAACACATTTACTTCTGCATCAAACTCGGCAAGCATCTTTTCCAGCCATTCGGCTTGTTTTACCGTACGGGGAAATCCGTCGAAAATAAAACCATTGGTGTGGGCGTGTTCGTGCACAAAGGTGCGAACCATTTGTTGCACCATTTCGTCGGGAACTAAATTTCCTTTGTCAATCAAAGCCTGAATTTTTTTACCAAGCTCAGAGCCCGAACGTTTTTCGGCCCTTAACAAATCGCCGGTTGAAAGATGTACCAACTGATACTTATCAATAATCCGCTCCGACTGTGTTCCTTTTCCGGAACCCGGAGGCCCAAAAATTACTATATTAAACATAATAGTAAGTGCTGTGGGTTTATAATTATTCTACTATCGTATAAATATCGCTTAAATTTCGTCCATATCCATCGTAGTCGAGACCATATCCAATAATAAAACTATTGGGAATCTCAAAACCAACATAATCAACGGGTATATCACCCTTATAGGCTTCGGGTTTAAACAGCAGGGTAGCTATTTTAATCTCGGCCGGCTCATAACCTTTCAATTGTTTTATAATACTCTCAAGGGTATTTCCGGTATCGATAATGTCTTCGAGAATTACCACTGTCTTTCCTTCCATATCTTCATTAATACCAATCAGCCTTTTCACATTTCCCGACGACGAAGTTCCCTGATACGAGGCCAGTTTTAAAAAAGTAATCTGACATTCCAAATCGATGGATTTAAACAAATCGCCGGCAAACATAAAACAACCGTTAAGTATTCCTAAAAAGAGTACGTTCTTTCCCGCCAAATCCTCGTTTATCTGCTGGGCCATTCTTTGTATGGCTTTTTCAATTTCGTTGGAAGGAATAGAAACCTTAAACTTTTTATCCAGTACCTGAATTTCTTTCATTATTATTTTGATTGAATTTTTACAAAAATACGACTATCGATAATTTATACAGCAAAAGAAAAAACCATTCTGCAGCATCTTTAAAAGCCAATTAACAGATTCTAAAACATATTTAAAACCAAAACGCTTGTATTTTGTTAGCATTTAATTGATTAATACAACATAGATTTAGCAATTGAAAAACGATTGCCTGAAGTTAATTTATAAATTATCTATTTTTTAGTTTAATTTGTTGCGAAAATAAACATTTATCCTTTTACCAATTACTGTTTTTAAAAAAAGAATGCAAATGGAACCAAAAGTAAGTATTATAATGGGCAGCACTTCTGATTTACCTATTATGGAAAAGGCGGCCAAATTATTGAACGAATTGCGCATCCCGTTTGAAATGAATGCACTGTCGGCACACCGAACCCCGGAGCAGGTTGAAGCCTTTGCCAAAGAAGCTGCTGACCGAGGAATAAAAGTTATTATTGCCGGTGCAGGAATGGCTGCGCATTTGCCTGGTGTAATTGCCGCCATGACTCCACTACCTGTTATTGGTGTTCCTATTAACGCATCGCTTGAAGGTATGGATGCCCTGCTTTCGATAGCACAAATGCCTCCTGGAATCCCTGTGGCTACCGTAGGAATTAACGGGGCACAAAATGCGGGAATTCTGGCCGCTCAAATTTTAGGCGTGGCTGATACCACCGTTTTTAACGCCACCGTGCAATACAAAGAAGGTTTGAAAGAAAAAATTGTTAAAGCCAATCAGGACATTCAATCGATAAATTACGATTACAAAACCAATTAAGCGATTGTATTAATCAACTTTATTGAATGGGATGAGGTTGTTCCAAAAGTATAAACCTTACCCAAAAACCTACTAAGTGGAAGTAAACTTCAAAAAAGGAACGCTGATGACGCGGGTTTTGACTGATTTTCACAGATCTAATCAGCGTTAATAAGTTTTTTCAGCGTTATCGGCGTTCTATCCCTTTCAATTTGAAAGTAGTTGGTTTAAATCTTTTGCTTCTTAGACACCCTCATCCCTTTTTTAAATCAAACAAATATTTTTTTTTGTATTTACTGCTGCATTACACCAAATTTGCTTACAAAAATCATGTTAAATAATAGTGGGCTTGAGCCTTGCTATTGCTTTTAAAGTTGTAATTTTGAACACTTAAAAAAATATCCGGAATGGCAAAACTATTACATACCCTGGTTTTTACTTTTATTGTTTCCACCCTTTGGGCTCAGCAGGTAAAAGACAGTATTCCGGCCAAACCCGACCAATACATTGAGCTTAACACAAACAGCCACAATTTCGGCGTGTTGGTTCAAAACAAAAAAGCCACATTTACTTTTGAACTTACCAACAAAAACACCAAACCGCTGGTAATCTGGCATGTTTCCACTTCGTGTGGATGCACCTCGCCCGACTGGACCAAAAACCCGGTGCCACAAAACCAAACAGCAACTCTTAGTGTAGTATTTGATGCCACAGCTCGCGGATACTTTGAGAAATCGGTAATGGTTTATACCAATTTTGCTGATAAGCCCCTAAAATTAACCATTACAGGTACAGTAGAGGAGCCCAAATCGAAAAAAGGGTTCCGTAAAAAAGCAACAAATTTTAATAATCATCAGATAAACTAGTTCTATCATGCCAAAAATATCAGATAAAGGAATTCAAATGCCATCGTCCCCTATACGGAAACTGGTTCCGTTTGCTGAAGAAGCCAAACGCAAAGGCCGAAAAGTATATCACCTCAATATTGGTCAACCCGATATTAAAACGCCCGAAGTTGCTCTCGATGCCATTCGCAATTTTGACAGCAAAGTTGTTGAATACAGCCACTCGGCAGGTAATGAATCGTACCGTCGCAAGCTGGCCGGCTACTATCAGGGATTGGGAATTGATGTTGACCATACCGAAATGCTGATTACTACCGGTGGTTCCGAAGCCTTGATTTTTGCTTTTCAAAGCACCCTGAATCCCGGCGACGAGGTTATTATTCCTGAACCCTTTTATGCCAACTACACGGCCTTTGCCATTACCGTTGGGGTTAAGCTGGTTCCAGTTACCGCCACCATCGAAAATGGATTTGCCCTGCCCCCCATCGAGAAGTTTGAAGAACTAATTAACAAAAACACAAAAGGTATTCTTATTTGCAACCCCAGCAACCCAACGGGTTACCTTTACAGCGAAGATGAATTACGCAAGCTGGCTGCCATTGCTAAAAAACACGATTTATACATCTACTCCGATGAGGTGTACCGCGAGTTTTGCTACGATGGCCACACCCACTTTTCGGCTATGTTGCTAAAAGACATTCAGCAAAATGTAATTTTAGTCGATTCGGTTTCGAAACGCTATAGTTCTTGTGGAACACGAATTGGTGCCCTGGTATCGAAAAACAAAGAAGTAATTGCCACTGCCATGAAGTTTGCCCAGGCACGATTAAGTCCTCCAAGTTTTGGACAGATTGCCGGTGAAGCTTCGCTCGATACACCAAAAGCATATTTCGACGAAGTGTATAACGAATACATCGATCGCCGAAACTTTACCGTTGAAGCCCTGAATAAAATGGAAGGGGTGGTTTGTCCTATGCCCAAAGGTGCTTTTTACACCATTGTAAAACTTCCGGTTGACAATAGCGAGAAATTCTGCGAGTGGATATTAAAAGATTTTGAATACAACAACCAAACAGTGATGATGGCTCCTGCCAGCGGGTTCTACACCACCAAAGGGAAAGGCCACAACGAGGTGCGCATTGCTTATGTGCTTAAAAAAGAAGATCTGAAACTTGCCATGGAAACCCTGGAAAAAGCCTTGCACGCTTACCCGGGACGAACCCTGGAATAAGAGATTAAACCCAGAAACAAGATAAAAAATGCCGGATTAATTTTCCGGCATTTTTGTTTCCTTTAATACATGCATTATCTGTTCCGGGTTACCATCGTTGGGTGCCGGTTTTATCTCCAGTATTTTAGCCATTAGGTTATAAATATCGGTGTTGTAAAGAATTCCGGCATCGTACCCTGCTTTAAACTTAGGACCAATGGCATAAAAAATTCCGTACATATCTCGATTTTGGTTATCGTAACCATGAGTTCCCCCGGGGTAAAACCGCCGTCCCCGCTTATAAGTGAGGCTCCAGCCACTGTCGGCCACCATTACCAGGTTGCTTAAACGCCGGCTTTGCTTTAAATGAAAGCGCTCAGGCAAATCTTCCTTTTTCCAGATGCTTACTCCCTTCACATTACTGAAAGCCAGCGCCACCGAATCAACATATTCGGGAACCGCCTGAACCAGCATAAAGGGATTGCCTCCAAAGGTGGTATCTATCCAATGAGATTTAACATGCTCATTGAAATATACGGTGTGTTCCAAATCAAAGGCGCCCATACCATGATCAGAAACAATTAAAAAATTCAGGGAATCGCGAATGTCGAGTTGCTGCGCTTTGGTCATAAAAGCACCAATCACGCTGTCGAGCATTTGAACGGCATCCACAATTTGTGGGCTGTCGGGGCCATGCCGGTGTCCCACATCATCGGCCTCGGCCAGATACCACATCACCAGTTTTGGGCGCTCCCTGTAGGGTTTCTGCAACCAGTCGATAACCGAATCGACCCGCTGCATGTAAGGAAAATTGTGTTCATACTTTTTTGAGTAGGTGGGCGCATACCCTTTAATGGTTGCTTCGGAACCCACCCAAAAATATGAACCGGTTTTTACCTTTTGGGCTTCGGCAGTAACCCAAATGGGCTCCCCTTTATAAAAACGGCCGTCCTCAACCTTGCTTCTATCACGGATAGCATAGTGCAAATTCAAATCGGGAGCAAAAAAACTATTCGAAATCAATTCATGGTTTCCCGGATACAAGCCCGTGGCAATGGTATAATGGTTGGGAAAGGTTTTTGAAGGAAAAGCCGGTTGTAAACCTTCTGCCTTTACCCCATAGCGGGTAATGGAATCGAGCCAGGGAGTTTGTGCTTTTTGCTGATAATCCCAGCGAAAACCATCGAGCGACAATACCACCAGATAAGGCCGCGGCTTATCCGATTCGGCTTTCTTTTTGCTGGCCAGAAAATCCTGAACCAGCACAACAAGCGCAAAGCCAATCAGTAAAAACAGAATAATCTTCTTCATTTGATATAAGTTAAAATAATTTCGGATCGAATTGCAATCTTTTTTTGTGAAGCTGCCAATTCCTTATTCGATTCAAAGCATTAAAAACAACTGTCAAAGATGCAACAATCTGTGGAGAATTAAAAAGATTAACCACATTCTGCTTTCATTTTCTATCACCTGTTTTTGGATTTATACCTAAAAAATGTAACGACTCTGCCATACAAAAACTGGGATAAACCAATTGACCCTTCCGGCTGTCGCCACCTCCCCTGTAGGGGAAGGGCGTTTTAAATAATCAAAAGCAGTAATTTTGCAACATAACAAACCATGCCCTGCTGACCGGCAGCACCGAATTCAGCCCCTGAATTATGTGCTGCTGCAGTGCAACATGAAATTCAACCCCTGAAATACATGCTGCCGTGGTGCAGCAAGGTTTTAAGCCGCTGAATAACCTGCTGCTACCTGGCAGCGCGGTTTTAAGCCGCTGAATGGCTCCCTGTACAAGGAGGGCAAAGCCTACCGAGACAGCATTATGTGTGGCCAACCCAAAGCCGGCCCCAAGTGCTCTGTAAATGCTGGTACTTTGTGGCTACAAACAAAAAAGGCCCGACAAAAATACTTGCCGGACCTTGATGTATTAACCAACTAAAAATTTAGACTTCCTGATCGGCAGCTAATATACTACTGCTTTTATCTTTAAGTTTATCGGCAACAAGCATCCATTTTTTCTGGGCAATAGTGGTCATCCGGTACATAACCGGAACTATCACCAGCGTTAAAAAGGTTGAAAAAGTTAAACCAAAAATAACAGTCCAGCTCATGGGACTCCACATGGCAGCCATATCGCCACCAAAATAAATATTGGGATCGTAGCTGGTTAGCAAGCCTTGGAAATCGAAGTTCATGCCAACAGCCATTGGTAATAGTCCTAAAATAGTGGTAATGGCTGTTAGAAGCACCGGACGCAGCCTTGTTTTTCCAGCCTCAACAATACATTCGGTGGCTACGCTTACCGGCAAAAAGGCATCTTTGGGCAGGCCCAGTTCCTGACGCTTGCGGTCTTTCAGCAGTTCGGTGTAATCGATAAGTACAATGGCATTGTTCACCACAATTCCGGCCAGCGAAATAATACCAATCCCGGTCATGATTATGATGAAATCCATATCGAAGGTCCACAACCCACCAAATACCCCAATGGTACTGAACAGAATACTGGCCATAATAATTACAGTTCGGATAACTGAATTAAACTGGGTTACCAGTATGAGCATGATAAGCGCCAGAGCAATCAACATGGCGTTGCCCAAAAAGTCGGACGACTCGTTTTGCTCCTGTTGTTCTCCGGTAAATTCATAGGTATAACCCACTGGCATCTGGAATGATTTCATTTGATTGGCCAATTGCTGGTTGATGGTGTTTGCATTGTAGCCCTCAATAACATTCGAAGCCAGTGTAATTACCCGATTCATGTTTTTACGCCGTACCGAGCTAAAGGTGGTGCTATATTCAAATTCAGCCACACTCGACAAGGGAATGTGTGCCGGGGGACCGTCGCCAAACACGGTAATCTTCATGTTTTCCAGAGCCGCCAAATCGTAGCGGTATTCATCTTTTAAGCGTATCTGAATGGGGTATTCGTCTTCACCCACCTTAAAATCGGAAGCTTCGAACCCAAACAAGGCATTACGCAGGGTAGATCCAATTAAACCGGTACTCAGCCCATAACGCTGGGCTTTATCGCGATCAACATGAATAAGCAACTCAGGCTGCTGGGTACTGATATTCATTTTTAATCCTTCGATTCCATCGATGCCGGCCAAATCGAGGTAAGCCTTAATGGTATCGGCCAAATGTACTAAGCGGTCAAATTCTGGCCCGATAATCTCAAGGTTAATAGGTTTCCCGGTTGGAGGTCCTCCCTCATCTTTTCCAAACGACATCTCAACACCGGCATAAGCTCCCTTTAAGTAAGTGGTGAGCTCCTGCATAATTTTAGCCGTGTTTTTTCCTTTACGCAATTCATAGTCGATAAAACTGATGGTTATCAACGCTTTGTTGGGTGAGGTATTTACCGTAAAATCGTTGGGATCGCCTTTACCTACCGTAGCCAGTACCGACTCCACAATGCTCTCCTCTTTATTTCCCGGTACCAAAGCACCTTGCTGTTCAAGATGACTGATAACGTCGTCTTCGAGGTCCAGCACAAACTGGTTGGTACCGGTAATATCGGTTCCAACGGGCAATTCGCAAATTATATTGATGTAATTGGGATCGCTGTCGGGAAACAACAACACATCGGGCATTCTCGAAAAGAATAAGATTATGGCAATTATCAACAACATCAGGGTTCCAAAGAAAAACAACAAGAGATTTTTTCCACGCAGGGCAAAGCGGAGCGAGCGGGTATAAAGGTTTTCCATTTTAACCAGAAATATTTGCTGAAACCACGATTCCATTCGGCTCAGGAACATAAGGTTCATTAGGCCGATGGCTCCAAAGAGAACCAGCAGGTTACCCAATACCATTTTGCCCCCGAAAAGCAATAAAGCGCCCAGCAAAATCATACCCAAAGCGGCATAAAGTCCAATGCGTTTCTTACGTTGGGTGTTTTCCTCGTCGCCGTTCTTTACTTTTATAAAGGTTGCCGAGAACACCGGAATAATTACCAGTGCCACAAACAACGACGAGGTAAGCACAATAATGAGGGTTATGGGCAT
Source organism: Salinivirgaceae bacterium (assembly GCA_050251815.1). Classification (GTDB taxonomy): domain Bacteria; phylum Bacteroidota; class Bacteroidia; order Bacteroidales; family SZUA-534; genus GWE2-40-63. The sequence continues at coordinate 92,492 of JBFWMB010000004.1, forward strand.
GTATTTCATAAATTCTCCCATAATTCCTTCCCAGAGAACCAGCGGGAAAAACGCTGCCAACGTGGTTAAAGTCGATGCAATAATGGGTATGGCTATCTCGCCCACACCGCGTTTTGCCGCTTCCCAGGGTTCGTATCCGTTGTCGACAAAACGGTAAATATTTTCGACCACCACAATGGCATTATCGACCAACATTCCCAAGGCCAGAATCAAAGAGAAAAGTACAATCATGTTAATCCTGAAGTCGATGGCCCCAATGATTACAAACGAAATCATCATCGACAGGGGAATAGCCAGCCCAACAAACAAGGCATTGCGTGTACCCAAAAAGAAAAAGAGCACCAGAATTACAAAAATAACCCCCATAATCATGGAGTTCTCGAGGTTGCTGAGCTGCATTTTCACCAACTCGCTTTGATCGTTTGTAATTGAAATATTCAAATCTTTCGGCAGCATGTTGTCGGCTTTGGCCTTATTCAAAACGCCAAACACTTTCTCGGTGGTCGAAAGTAAATTCTCACCTCCTTTTTTAATTACCTGAACCGAAACCACCGATTTCTTATCGAGACGGGCAAAACTCGAAGGTTCCTGGTAGCCGTCAATTACTTCGGCTACATCGCGCAGGTAAACAATGTTTCCATCGTCGCTCGAGATAATAATGTTCTCAATGTCTTTCATCGACTTAAACTCGCCCAGTACCCGAAGGTTTCGGCGGGTTTGTCCCAACAATATTTCACCGCCCGACATCGACAGGTTTTCGCTCTGAATGGCTCCAATGATGCTGTTAAAACTTAAGTCGAAGGCCTCAAGCTTTATTAAATCGACATTGATTTTAATTTCGCGCTCGTTCACCCCTTCAATGGCAACTTTTGAAACTTCAGCAATACCTTCCATCTCGTCTTCGAGGTACTCGGCGTATTTTTTAAGTTCTTCAATGCTGTAATCGCCCGAGAGATTGATGTTAAGAATAGGAAACTCCGAAAAGTCGATGTCGAACGAATTGGGACCCACCAGATCATTTTCCGAAGGCAGTTCGCTCTTGGCCACATCCACGGCATCTTTTACCCGTCGTAGCGCATCCTCAATTTCAACATCGGTATTGAACTCTACAAAAATTATGGAAGCGTCCTGCGCCGAAATAGAAGTTATTTCCTTCATGCCTCGTACATTTTCGAGTTCTTTTTCGAGTGGTCGGGTAATCAGGTTCTCGATATCCTCTGGAGCGTTGCCCGGATATACCGTGTTAACCACTATTTGCGGCCACACAATCTCGGGAAACAATTCCTTGGGCAAACCCACGTACGAGGTCCATCCAAAATAAATAAGTATCACCGTTAACAGGTAAACGGTATTTTTATTATTCAGTGCCAGCGAGGTTAGTTTAAACTCCCTGAACTTATTTGGTTTTTTTACAGAATCGTTCATAACAAATTGCTCTTCGGTAAATTATTGTTTTATGTTAACCGGAATACCGGAACTAACGAGGTTGTAACCCTTAACGATTACCTTATCGCCAGCCTTAAGACCGGAAATGACTTCGGTATGTTCCTGATAAGCATGTCCCAGTTCCACTTTGCGTTTTTCAACCACATAGCTGTTGCCATCGGCAATTGCCAGGTAAACATAAGAGGCAGAGATGTCTTTTTTAACTACCAGCGAGGGTATAACCAGGGCCTTATCGTTACTGTAATCGTTAATGCGTATGGTCGAAACCATGTTGGGTACCAATTTTTCGCTGCTATTATCAATCGTTAACTCAATCTCGAAGGTGCGGCTTTTGGCATTCAGCACTTTGGAAACACGAACAATGGGGGTGGTTATTTTAATTTCGGGCATCGAGGCAAACGACAATTCTACCATTTGTCCTGGGTTTACCTGGGCCAGGTATTTCTCAGAAACCTGGGCACGTATGTTCAGTTTTTTCAGATTAACAAATTCCACCCCGGGCATTCCCGGTCCGGCCATTTCACCTTTTTTCGGATAAATCTTATTCACTACACCGTCGTAAGGAGCTCTGAGCTGTGCCATTTTTAACTGGGCTTTTAAGGCACTCAGTTGCGCTTCGAGACTTTCCTTTCCCGATTTGGCCTGGAGGTACTGCATTTCGGAGCCAATTTTCTGATCCCAAAGAGCCTTTTGCTTTTCAAAAGTCGATGTAGCCAGTTCCAAACTGGTTTCCAGCGATTTTATCTGACTTTCAATCGCTTCAGTATTTAAGGTGAGTAATAATTGCCCTTTGGTAACCCGCTGGCCCTCGTTAACTTCAATGGAAGCAATACGTCCGGCCATTTCGGGACTGATCATCCCGTACTTATCGGCTTCAACATTTCCGAAAACTACAAAGTAATGGTTAAAAGGCTCATAGCCCAAAGTTTTCACTTCAACCGGAAGGTTATTGTTTTCGGGCGTAGTATCGGACAGTTGTTTTTCAAGTGCAGCAATTTGCTGTTCAATTTTAACCAGTTGCTGCTTCTTCATAATAATTTTCTTTTTTATGGCATCGTCGTCCGATCCGCACGAAGCTAAAAGAAGCACTATAGGTAGCGTAAATAAAAGTGTTTTCATGTATCTAAGGTTTTATGAGTTAAAGTTTACTGTATGCTTTGTCGAGCGTAACTTTTTTAGTTAGCAAATCCTGTACGGCAGCCGCATAACTAAGTTGAGCCTGTAACAACTGATTGTTTACAGTAGTTAAATCGAGCGCCGACACCATTCCCTGTTTAAACTTTAGGGTAGTTTGGTCGAATACTTTTTGTGAGAGCTCAAAATTTTGTTTTTCGTTGGTGTAGTTTTCAAAAGCTGAATTATATTCGCTTAATGCCTGCTGAGCTCCTAAAATAAGCATTTGTGACTGCTGCTCTTTCTGGTTTCGGGTTTTTTCAAGTTCCATTTTAGCCTGACTAACTTTAGCCATACGCATTCCGCTTGAGAAAATAGGAATACTTACATTGACTCCCAACACGTGCGTAATGTTAAAATCAAAATCGGGCTTGTTGGTTTTATCCGAATACTGGTAAAAAGCACTCACCGAGGGTAAAAAAGTTGATTTCTCGCGGTTCATACTCAAATCCATCAAATCTTCGTTGGTCTGCATCAAGCGGTAATCAATGTGCTCTTCAAGATTAAACGTGTAGTTTGTAGGTGCAACCAGGTTTCTATCCAATAAAGCCTCCAGCGACTCAAGCAAAACAACCTTACTGCCAGCTGGTAATCCCAGCTGAATTGTAAGCAATTTGCGGATGTTCTCAATCTGCCGTTCAATGGTAAGCAAACTATTTTCGGTACGTTTTAAAACCAGGTTTAACTGATCCACGTCGGTGCTTTCAACCAGGCCTTGTTCAAAAAAACGTTCCACATGATTTCGGTTAAGCTTCAGGTTTTCGACTGTTTGAGCAACAATTTCGCGGTTCTGCTCCAAAATTAATACGGTATAATAGGTTCCGGCAAGGGTTTCCTTCAGGTCGATGCGAACTTTCTCGTAATTTTCTTCGGCAAATGTCCGATAAGTTCTTGAGGCTTGCAAACCCACAATATATTCACCACTAAAAACCAATTGTGAAACAGTGGCACCATAAGTAGCACTGTTTTCAAGTGCCAGCTTTATTTCGGCCGGATTTCCGTTTTGATCGGGAAAAGTCATGGTAGGCGGATTGGGAACGTGCTGGTAATTGAAGGTTCCGGAAACCTGAGGTAAGCCAAGCGCTGTAGTTTCCCATATCTTTTTGCGTGCAATCTCGATATCGAGTTTAGCATTCTGACTTACAAAAAAATGGTTGATGGCAAATTCCTGTGCCTGTTCCAGTGTAAAGCGGTGCACCGAATCGGTTTGCGCTCCGGCTTTAAAAATGCCCGACACACCTATCAGGCAAACAACAAAAAGTAGTTTCAATCGATTCATGGTTTTAAAATATTTCTGCATTCGTTGTTACGGTTAACTCCAATGGATTACTGGTTTTTTAACCCATTTTGACCATTTCTTTTTGTGTTTGTTAATAAACTATCGGGCAAAGGGCTAATCACCGCTGCGAAAATAAACGGCATTGGGTAAAAAATCACATAAAAATCGGTGAACACCGATGATGGGTCGGTAAACAAAAAAAAGTAGTAACCCAATGGTCACTACTTTTCAAAAATTGATTGTACAACTGTTTAGCTTGACTGAACCACAATCAAAATTTTTAATCCATTTCCCTGTGCATTGGTAACCAACGTAAGTTGATGCTTCATCTCAATGAATTCAGCACCCTGTGGATAATCTATATTCAGGTTTACTATTTGGCCTGTGGTTACTTTATTCCAGATACTCTCTGCGCTTTCGCCCAGCTTTGTCAAAAACAAATCCGGGTAGTTTTTTCCGGTGATTTCAGAAAGCGACCGATCAATTAACTTACACAAGTGTTGGTTGGCATTCAGGATGTTACCGTTTAAGTCGGTCTCAATAATGCCGTTAATTTTACCTAGGGCCTCCCAAAGCATGTTTCGCTCTTCCTCGCGACGGGCAGCTTCTTCCTGTGTGGCCTGAAGTTCCTCCATATTTTGCCGCATTTCCTCTTCCTGAGCCGAAAGTTCTTCCGATTTGCTTCGGGATTCGGACAGTAATAGCGCTGTTTTTTCGTTTATTTTTATCGATGCAATAAATGAAGCGATGGTTTCTCCCACTTTTTCAACAAACTCAATCTGATAGGGTTCCATTTCTTTGAACGAAATAAGTTCGATAACGCCATTCACTTTTTCTTCCAATTTAACCGGAACCAGCAGGATGGTACGGGGATTTGATGTCCCCAGGCCAGAGGTAATTTTAACGTAATTTTCGGGAACCTCCTTCAAGTAGATAGTTTTCTCTTCGTAAGCCACACGACCTACCAGACCTTCGCCCACTTTAATTTGTTTCTGCATGTATTTATCGCGTCCGTAGGCAATGGCCGAAATAAGTTCGTAATACATATCCTCGGGATTCTCGTCGTTAACAACAAACAGGGCTCCCTGAACGGCCCCCAGGTAATCGGTCAGTTCCGACATCAGGTTGTATCCCAGATTCTTCAGTCCATCGCCTGATTGGCGCATTATGTCGCCAAACTTAGCCAAACCATTGGCAACCCAGGTACGGCGCTCATCCTCAATGCGACGTTTATTTTCCTCCTCTCGGGCCGATTTTAGGCTATCACGCATCTGCAACAGTGAATTTCCCAGAACATCGTTTTCGCTCATCGGTTTAAATTCGGCATCAAAATTTCCGTTTCCAATTTCGTTGGAAAAAACAGAAGTTTTTACCAGCGAATGCGTTAAATCGTTAAGCGCTTTTTGAATGGTGCCAAACTCATCCTCCATCTTAATTTCCATTAAATCGGGATGCTCACCCCGGCTCAATTTATTAACGTGTTGCAAAATACGGCGAACCGGACGTGTAATAAGAAGTGAAGTATAAGCTGCAATAAGAATTGAAAAAAGAACGCCAAGCACCGTGATGCCAAAGAAAATAATAAAAACGCGGCCTAGAATCCTTATACCATCAAGCTCCTTGGCCTTTATTAATTTTCGAACCTGGTCTTTTCCGGCATCGAGCTGGGTAATTATTGACAAACCAGAATCGGTTACTTCCTGGCTCATTAACTGGTAATTCTGAGCTATTACTTCGAGTTCCTGATTAAGTTGTGACTGCGTGAGGCTATCCAAACCGGCTTGTTGTCTTTTACGGTTCAAATCGAATTCAACTGTTTTTAAAGCATGAAACTTATTAAATACGGTGAGCATTTTGTCCTCATAATGTATTTTTATTGAGTTAACAATAGCCAACACCTGGCTTTGCAGGGTGTCGCTCTCAAAGCTTCCTTTTATATAGAATTCCTGTTCAATCTTCTTCAGTTGATCGTTAAAAAATTGTATCTGAAACTCATGCTCTCCCCACCAATAATCCAGGCGTTCCATATTCGGGGCTTTAATTAATTCGGTAAAAATATGCATGTCGGAGCGCATAAAATATTTGGCTTCGAAAAAGGCATCTGACAAATGAATACCTGCCAGCGTTTCATTTTGATTTTGTTTAATTTTTTTCTGAACAAAAAGAGCCGTAACGCCCAACACAAGGACAAATGAAGCCAACAGCACAAAACTGGTAAGAAGCTTAACCCTGACTCCCAGTCTGTTTAAGAATTTATTCATTAATTTACGCTTTAGATGAATACTCCACAGTTTTTCTTAGATCTAATACTAACGCCTCCCCAGATTGAATCTGCGTGAACTAGTTTCCAATTAAGGTATTCTGACTCATTTTTAACCCAGATTGATGCGCGATTTGCCTAGCAAATTACTCCAATTGAAATAATTTTGCAACCGCTTATTCATTAGTTTAGCTCCAAATGCGACTTATTATGTTATGTAGCATATCCGAAAACGATTTCGAAAACAAATTATTTTTCAGTTTTTTTCTTTGCAGCCATTTCTGTTAAAAAAAGTGCAACTTTTTGAAGCATTTCTTCAGGCACATCGGTTTGCTGTGCCAGCTGTTCCATAGGGCAAAGGCCCGTTTTTTCGCGGTTTTGGATGGCTGTCACCTGCTGTTTAAAACTTATTGTAATCGTATATTTATTACACACGCTAATTGCTCCGGGAGTAGTTAGTTCGGCATATATACGTTTAACTCCTCCGTACACAGCTAATAAAGCGGCAGCTTTTCCGATAACTTTATCAGCAATAGAACTGCCTTTGGCCTGTTGCTTGTATTTTGTTACGGCATCGTACATGGGTTTTATTCCTTTTAATTGCGAGGTGTAAACCGTGTTTCCCTTAACCATTACAAACGTATGGTTCTCCTGCTCCAACAATTCCCTGGCTTTTTGTAAGTTTTCCATAAGTTTTTGTTCTTACGAATTCTCGATTAAAGATATTGTTTCTGTTTCAAGTAGGTGCGAATAAACAAAATCGTAAAAAAACCATCCCTTTTTAAATGAGGCGCTTTACATTTGTTTTGAATGTGCAAGCTAAAAACAACGTTAATTGATACAAATAAACGTAAAAATGTCGAGTGCTGTCGTGCATTTTGAATGGATAAAATACGTTGCTTATAATAATTTTTTTTGATTCGTCGCGATTATGCCAGTTAAGAAAAAATGTATATCTTATCAAAAAACTTTTGATGTGAATATAATCAAATTTATCGAGCAGTTTCCTGATGAGAATAGCTGCAAAGAGCACCT
>JBFWMB010000005.1:0-98277 GCA_050251815.1 Salinivirgaceae bacterium
AGGCATCGGAACCGGATTCCCGTCCGCCGCCGGTGTCTTTCTCACCGCCAAAAGCCCCACCAATTTCGGCACCTGAAGTACCGCTGTTAACATTAGCAATGCCACAGTCAGACCCCATGCCCGATAAAAACTGCTCTGCCTCGCGCATATTCAGTGTAAATATAGCCGATGATAAACCTTGCGGCACTCCGTTATTTAAAGCAATGGCTTCGTCTATGGTTCTGTACTTTATTAAATACACAATAGGTGCAAAGGTTTCTTCCTGAACAATGGAATAGTGGTTTTCCGCCTCAACCAAAGCCGGAACCACATAATTGTTGCTGGCAAATTGTCCTCCGTTTAACACGTCACCTCCGTAAAGCACCTTGCCTCCTTCCTTTTGCACGGCTTCTATGGCATGGGCAAAGGCCTGTACCGAGCCACTGTCAATCAGCGGGCCTACCAGGGTATTCTCGTCAAGGGGATTACCGATTTTTGCACCCACCTGGCGGTAAGCATCCAAAAGAGATTCTTTTACTTTATCGTAAATGCTTTCGTGAACTATTACCCTGCGGGTCGAGGTGCAACGCTGACCGGCTGTGCCCACCGCACCAAATACAATGGCCGGAATGGCCATGCTTAAATCGGCGTGCTGCGACACAATAAGCGCATTGTTACCACCCAGTTCCATAATGGTTTTGCCCAAACGTGCACCCACAATGGCACTGGCATGTTTTCCCACCCGGGTGGAGCCGGTAAGCGAGATTAAGGGAATGCGTTTATCGGCCAGCATGGCATCGCCAAAGTCGGCAGAGGAACCAATAATTAAATTGAAAACACCTTCGGGAACCCGGTTTTCTTTCAATACCTTATTAATAATCTGCTGCACAGCCACTGCACACAAGGGGGTTTTTGAACTGGGCTTCCAAACCACCACATCGCCGACAATGGCTGCAATCATGCTGTTCCATGCCCACACAGCCACGGGAAAATTAAACGAGGTAATTACGCCCACTACGCCCAGCGGGTGGTATTGGTCGTAAAGGCGGTGGTTCGGACGTTCCGACTGCATGGTGTATCCGTTCAGCAAACGCGCCTGTCCCACAGCAAAATCGCAGATATCGATCATCTCCTGCACTTCGCCCAGCCCTTCCTGATAAATCTTGCCCATTTCGAGCGAGACCAGCCGGCCCAAATCTTCCTTATTTTCGCGTAAAGCCAGCCCAATCTGACGAACCACCTCTCCCCTTTGTGGTGCGGGAACCCGTTTCCACACCTCAAACGCTTCGGTGGCTTTTTGCATCACCATCTCGTAATCGTCGCGGTTGGCGCCAGTCACACTTCCAAGTTTTGCCCCATCGATGGGCGAAAACGAATCGATGGTTTTGCCCTGCGATTTGTGCCATTCGGCACCTGTGCTTAAACCCTGGTTAACGGGCTCAATATGTAATCGTTTTAATAATGCTTCCATAATTGTTATTTGGTTTAAAAAGAAAGGTGATTCTGCTCCAGCAGCAAATCACCTTAACTTTGTTTTATTAATTCATCGTATTATTCATCCAAAAAAGGATATTTAAAGCTGTTGTCGGGCAAAAAGTTCTCTTTAATGGTACGTGGCGAAACCCAGCGTAAGAGATTAATGGCCGAACCGGCTTTATCGTTGGTACCGCTTCCGCGTGCGCCCCCAAAAGGTTGCTGTCCCACCACGGCACCGGTTGGTTTGTCGTTAATATAGAAATTACCTGCCGCATGTTTCAGAATCTGATAGGCCTTATCGATGGCTTCGCGATCTTTGGAGAAGATAGCTCCGGTAAGTCCGTAAATCGATGTTTCGTCGACCAGATGCAGGGTTTCTTCGTACTTATCCTTATCATACAAATAAATGGTTACCACGGGACCAAATATTTCCTCTTCCATGGTCTCGTAGTGCGGGTCGGTGGTAAGAATCACTGTAGGTTCAATAAAGAATCCTTCCGACTTATCGTAAGATCCTCCGAAAAGAATCTGGCATTTGTCCGATTGTTTTGCCCGGTCGATGTATCCGGTAATGGAATCGAAGGCTTTCTCGTCGATAACGGCATTAAAGAAGTTGCCAAAATCGTCGGGAGTTCCCATTTTCATCAAATCCAGGTCGCACTTAATCTCTTCGTGAATTTGTTTCCAGTTTTCTTTGGGAATATAAACCCTTGAAGCGGCTGAACATTTCTGTCCCTGAAACTCGAATCCCCCACGGGTAATGGCTGTAGCCACCTGACTGGGGCGGGCGCTCTCGTGCATCACCACAAAGTTTTTACCCCCGGTTTCGCCCACAATACGTGGGTAGCTTTTGTACGTATGAATGTTCTCGCCAATGGTTTTCCAGATATCCTGAAATACTCCGGTGGAACCGGTAAAATGCACGCCGGCAAAATCGCGGTGTGTGAAACACGCCTCTGAAGTGTCGCGTCCCGAAACAAATACCATATTAATTACGCCATCGGGCAAACCAGCTTCCATCAGGATGTCCATAATCAGTTTGGCCGAATAGATTTGTTTTTCGGCAGGTTTCCAAACCACGGTATTACCCATCATGGCCGGGGCCGTGGGAAGGTTTCCGCCAATGGAGGTAAAGTTAAAGGGCGAAATAGCCAGCACAAACCCTTCGAGCGGACGGTGTTCGGTACGGTTCCAGTTCTTGGCGTTCGATTCGGGTTGCTGCTCCATAATCTCGGTCATGTAGCGCACGTTGAACCTGAAAAAGTCGATCAGTTCGGCCACTGCATCAATCTCACTCTGGTAAGGGTTCTTTGACTGACCAATCATGGTGGCGGCATTCATCCGGTATCGGTAAGGACCGGCAATTAAATTGGCTGCTCTTAAGAAAATGGATGCGCGGCTTTTCCAGCTCATGTTCTCCCACTTTTCTTTAGCTGCCAACGCTGCATCGATGGCCATGTTTAGGTGTTCTTTTCCTCCCCGGTGGTAAAAGCCAATTTTATGGTTCCGCTTGTGCGGCGGGTTAATATCCACCTGCTTGTCGGTTTTAACGGCTTTGCCCCCAATTATCATAGGGATTTCAATCACTGAATTGTTGTAGCATTCCAGGGCGTCTTTCAGGCCCTTGCGCTCCTCCGTTCCTGGTGCATAGCTGTAAACCGGTTCGTTTTGCGCCGGAGGAACAATAAAAAAATTATTCATCATATCTATTACTTATTTATTTTCTTTAAAAATTACTCTTATAACCCTTTTTTGCCTGTTTGGTTTTATTAAAATGCAAAAGACGGTGGGCTCTTTTCAACATTTTTTCGCCTCAGCGTTATGCATTTTTTTTCCTTTCGCAATATTACAATTTATTCCTTTTTGAAAATCAACTGCTTGCTGATGATTTTTATCAATAATACTTTTTGTTCTTAGCTATCAGTCTTTTACAAAAATAAAACGAAGCTATGTTTACAAACATATAGGCAGGTACCCAAGGATCAGCTTTCGGCGGGGCTGTTTTTTTAATTTTGTTGGGAACTTAAAAACTTACAGTAATGTTTAAAACCAACGAATATTTCGATGGAAAGGTAAAGTCGATAGCGTTTACCACCGACAAAGGATCTGCCACCATTGGCGTTATGGCTGCCGGCGAATACGAATTTGGCACCAGCACCGTGGAACACATGACCGTGACCTCGGGCGAAATGGATGTTCAACTTCCCGGACAGAGCGACTGGAACACCTACAAGCCTTTTGAAACCTTTGTGGTGGATAAGGATGTAAAATTTAAAGTAAGGCTGAAAGGCGATACCTCGTACCGCTGCTTATATAAATAAGCACTCACTTTTTACTACTAAAGGTGCATGGAACCCGGCGAGGCGTTTTAACACAAACTCCCTTCGCTTAATTCCATGCACTATTTGGAAAAAGCAAAATCGAAAGGTAAATTCGCAATGAAGCTCCCCGCCGCAAGTAGACGGGGTATAAAAAAGAATTTTCTTATATTTGACTCAAGAGGCTGGGTATTTACCCTCGCTCCCGCTTTCAGCGGCATTGTTCGACTAGAAAATTTCATTTCGCAAACTCATGAAAATTAAGTCTCTCGAATAAAAATTTACAGCCATGGCCGGATCAAAAGGATCAAAATACTACAACATTTTCCTCGATTTCAGCATCAAGCTCGATCACAAGGAACGCGGCAATATATTAAATGCCTACAAGTTCGATTTGCTTAAACAGATTCATGAAAGCGGCTCGCTAAAGGCTGCTGCCGACAAACTGGGCGTGAGTTATCGCAAGGCCTGGGGTAATGTGGAAGAAGTTGAACAAGCCCTGGGCTTTAAACTTCTGAACCGCTCGCGCGGGGGTGCATTGGGCGGAGCTACCTGCCTTACTGAAGACGGAGAACAACTTATTTGCGCCTACGACAAACTACGAACCGATTTTAATCAGGCCATTCATGTAATGACCCGCGATTTTTTCCATGCCATTAACAAGACCCCTAATGAATAGACTAATAATAGTAAGCCTTACCACTGCTTTACTTTTTGGTTGTCAAAGCCCCCAAAAAAACAAACTCATTCTGTTTCATGCCGGTAGCCTGTCGGTTCCCCTGAAACAGGTGTGCGATTCGTTTCAAAGCCTGCATCCGCAAGTAAGTATTGAACTGGAAGCAGCCGGAAGCCGGGCCTGCGCCCGCAAGATTACCGACTTGCACAAGCCCTGCGATATTATGGCCTCAGCCGATTACAAGGTGATCGATAATTTACTCATTCCCGATCATGCCACCTGGAACCTGAAATTTGCCAGCAACGAAATGGCCATCGTGTATCACGAAAAATCGCACCGGCAAGCCGAGATAAACACCCAAAACTGGTTCGAAATACTGCAGGACCCCGAGGTGCATTACGGCCGGTCGGATCCCAATTCCGACCCGTGTGGTTACCGCACCGTGCTGGTAAGCCGCCTGGCCGAAGCCTACTACCAACGTCCCGGTCTGTCCGATTCCATTCTGGCCAAAGACCAGCACCACATTCGCCCCAAAGAGACCGACCTGCTGGCTCTGCTCGAGACCGGGGTTATCGATTACCTGTTTATTTACCGCTCGGTAGCCGAACAGCACGGCCTGAAATACCTGTTACTGCCCGACAGCATCAACCTGAAAAAACCCGAACTGGCCGCTTATTACAAACAGGCCACAGTAAGCATCAGTGGAAAGAAACCCGGCGAAACCATTACCCACCAGGGCGAACCCATGGTTTACAGCCTTACCCAAATTAGCGGGGCCCCCAATCCGGAACTGGCACAAAAGTTCCTGGAGTTCTTTCTTACCGACAGTGCCGGCATAAAAATCATGGAACAAAACGGTCAGCCTTCGGTAATTCCGGCCCCCACTGAAAGCTTTGAACACTTGCCCGACTACCTGAAACCCTTTGCCCGGATGCCGGAGAATCGTTAATTTTTCGATATATTTGGCCCCATGCAAAACGCTACACACTTTAAGCTGGTATTTACGCTACTGGGCGCCCTGGTACTTTTGTTTTTGATAGCTCCCCTGGCAGGATTAATCCTACACTCGTCGGCCACGGAACTGAGCGAGACCCTGCGCGACAGCGAGGTAAACCACAGTATTGGCCTGACCCTTTGGACCAGCATGCTGGCTACCGTGCTTTTTGCCCTGCTGGCGGTCCCCTTGGCCTACCTGCTGGCACGTTTTGATTTTTGGGGAAAGAAACTGGTGCTGGGCATCATCGATTTGCCAGTCGTAATACCCCATTCGGCGGCGGGCATTGCCCTGCTCACGGTCATCTCGCGTCAGGGGATGCTGGGCAAAGCCGGCTCTCTGGTCGGGCTCGAGTTCCCGGGAACCCGCGCCGGTATAGTGCTGGCTATGGCTTTTGTAAGCCTGCCCTTTTTAATTAACGCCGCGCGCGATGCCTTTGAGGCCGTACCCGAACGACTCGAAAAAGCCGCCCTCAACCTGGGGGCATCGCCGGTAAAGGTATTTTTCTCCATCAGTCTGCCACTGGCCTGGCGGGGCATTGTTTCGGGTTTAATTATGATGTTTGCCCGCGGCATGAGCGAGTTTGGCGCCGTGGTTATTGTGGCTTACCACCCCATGATTACGCCTGTAATGATTTTTGAGCGCTTTGGAGCCTACGGCCTTTCGTATGCCAGGCCCGTGGCCATAGTATTTATTACCGTTTGCCTGGTGTTTTTTATTGCGCTGCGCTTACTGTCCAATTCCCGTCGACGTGCTTAAGGTTGATAATTTACATATCCAACTGGGGAACTTCAGCTTACGCGACATCCGTTTCGAGGTAAAGCCGGGCGAGTATTTCATGCTTTTGGGCGAGTCAGGAGCCGGAAAATCGGTGATTCTTGAAAGCCTGGCCGGACTGGTGCATCCCGACCAGGGAAGCATCAGCCTGAATGGTAGCGATATTACCCACCTGCCCATACAAAAACGCAAAGTGGGCCTGGTGTTCCAGGATTTTGCCCTGTTTCCACACCTTTCGGTAGAAGAAAACATACTGTATCCGCTTAAACTGCGAAAAAAAAGCCGGAAAGAGCAGGCCGAAACCCTGAACCGACTAGCCTGTGAGCTCAACATTGAGCACCTGCTTAAGCGCAGCACCACCACCCTGTCGGGAGGCGAAAAGCAACGGGTGGCGCTGGCGCGAACACTCACCCTTGAGCCCGATGTATTGCTGCTCGACGAGCCCCTGGCCTCAGTCGATGTGAGCCTGAAGGGCGAACTGCGCTCGCTGCTGCGCCGCTTAAACCAAAAGGGGCAGACCCTGGTGCACGTAACCCACGACTACGAGGAAGCCATTGCGCTGGCCCACCGTGTTGGCATCATTGAACAGGGACGCATTATTCAAAGCGGTACCCCGCACGAAGTATTTACCCAGCCCAAAAACCGTTTTGTGGCCAATTTTGGTGGCGTAAAGAACTTTTATCCGGTACGGCTCGAGGCGCATCCCGACAAGGAAACCACCCGGGCCTGCATTACCGACACCCTTTCGGTTCAGTTGATGACTCACCTGAAAGCCCGCAAAGGCTTTGTGCTGATAGGCCAAAAAAACATGCTACTGGCTACCGGCCCACAGGATTTGGACACCGAGAACCAGTTTCGGGGGGTGATAAAGGAAGTGATTCCGGCCCGTTTTGGCTACGAGGTGGTGGTTGATGCCGGCATTATTTTTTATGTGTCGGTTACTGCCGAGGCGGTAAAAACCCGGGGCTATACCGAGGGTCAAACCGTTTGGGTGGCCTTTAATGCCTCGTCGGTAAAGTTTATTGCGGGGTAGCTTGCCAGCTCGAAAAGCTTTTTATGCCCGATTGCTTCTTTTCTGCCAAATTTTTTACTGCTGTGCTAAAATCACCCGACTTATAATACACCTCATAAACCTGGGTGTAATCATAAATTTCCAGTTCGTTATGTTGATTGTTTGTGAGCCTGAAAGGTTCTCCAAAAAAGAGCAGGGTATATTCATCCCATACGCAAAAAATCTGAATGCTTAAGACTTCGGAATAACAATAGGCCGATTTCTTACCCGAAGGAATACTACCCAATTCCTGAATCACATCATATTCAGGATCGTCCCAAATGGCATACATGTCGGGGATTAACCAGGAACTGTAGTTTGCCACCCGATAAGTAATACCATGTATCGACAGGGTTTTGGTTAGTTGGGCACTACCTTCCTGGTTAAAGGCTTTTAAAGTTATCTCATACTTTCCGGGGATGTTGTAGGTTGCCAAAGGGTTTTTCTCCTTGGTAAAGGTTCCTTCGCCCAAATCCCAGATATAACTGTCGGCAAACTGGGTGTTGTTTTCGAATTGAATATCGACCGGTGCTTTAGCCCCGTCGGCAAATACAAAATCGACTACGGGCAACTGGGCTTCTTTTTGGCAGCCTAAAGTAAGTAACACAATAGCTACAGAAAGCCAAAATTCTTTTTTCGAAAAACGAACAGGGTTCATTCGGGTTATGGATGTTGTTCTCATGATAAGGACGTGTTAATTTATCAACAATGGACTCATTTCGAGTTAAATGTACAAATATTCTTTGTAAGTTTAATTGGGTAAATCCTGATTTTTTTTGTTTTTTTTAACTATTTACCAACTATCGGGCTAAAGCTATAAAAATAAACCGATCGGGACTTTTTTAAATTACATAAGTACCTGTTTCAATTTAGGTACGTATCTGAACTAATTTGGGTACGCACCTGTTTTAATTTACATAAGAACCTAAATGCATTTAGGTAAGAACCTATTTCAATTCCGGTACGTACCTGATTTGATTTAGGCACGTGCCTGTTTTAATTTAGGTACGTACCTAATTTATATTTTGGCAGAAAAATAAAGTGGTGGACTAAAAAGAAGGAGCCTTTGTTCCCTTACTTCAAAAGCTCCTTACAAGTACAAAAAGCATGAACACACGAGTTTCGTCAGCTTAGGCGAAGTTTATTCACTAAGTTTTACAAATTCGGCATCATCAAGAACGGCTTTAAATAATTTACCCGGCCTGAAGTTTACTTTCAAACCTTCGATAAGGCTGGAGTGGTAATCCTCGGCAGTTTCGGCCGAGCCGGCTTTAACCTGGAGCCACATGTTTCCAAAATCGCCCAAATCGACAGAATAGCCATCGATAAGTACGTCGGGAATAATTTGCAGAAAGCCCTCAATGGTTGACAGTACATCCATTTGATTAAGGGACGAGCGTTCGGCAATTTGTTTGGCAATGTAGCGCATGTTGCGCCTGCCTTTGGCGTTAAGTGAGGCGTAGTACTTAGGAGCTGCCTCACGGTTAAGCGGGTTAGCCCGCCCAACCACTCTGTAATTAATACTCATAATAGTATAATCTTTAGAGGTTTAACAATAAGCTAATTTAGGACAAAAAAATTAAAACCCATAAAATTTCAGGTGGTTTTTTTTACCTGCCGGGCGAATATTTTTCGTTTTATACCATAGGCGGGGATGTGCGGGGTTTGGAATGCAAACCGGGGGTGTCTCGCAACATTTATCGCAAGCATATTTTTCAACGATTGTTCCACTTGTATTGCTTAATGCCATTTACGTGAGAGAAACAAAGAAAGAATTTAATGGTGGAAACTTAAATACCGACTGGCCATTTATGACAAATCTGAAAAAGAAAGTATTTCGGATAAAGCATTGGATGAATTGCTGCGTTTAGCAGGTTTGTTGTACACAGAGCCTGGAAACAAAAAAGGATAGATACCTATTAGCGATACGAGAGATTTACTTCGTTGAACTAAAAGTTCGTTCGACAGCGGGGTTCCGGCCTTTAGTAGTTAAGTTTCTTTGGGTCTTTTCTATTATCCCAAAACGTTAACAGTTGAATCTCTTTTTTCTGTGGGTTTATCCGGTAAAATAAACTATTATGCCTGGTAACAACGCCTTTCCTAACGTCTTTTTTTTGTTTGGATTCAATAAACATCTGAGGGTTTTGGGCTATTCTATGTAATACATTGTCGGTTTGGTTAATAAAATTCTCAAGCTCTTTTATACCCCAGTTCTCATAAAGGTAAACCAATATTTTATTGAAGTCTGACACAGCTCTGGGTGTCCATTTAATTTTCATTATTACAAACCGTATTTTGCCTTTACTTCCTTTATTACATTTTCATGCGGTATCATTTCTCCATTATCTGCCTGTTCTATACCTTTTTCAACAGAATTCCTTACCGATTCGGGCAATTCATCCCACCAATCCGCATCCTTATTTTTAAGGTTTTCTATTTGTTTCAAAACTTCTTCGTCGGTAAGCCGGGTTATCCAGTGAATCAGGTTTATCTTCCTTGTCTCGATGTTCATGATACCTATTGTTTTAAGTCGGGTAAAGTTAACAATTTATTTGCAGGCTTGGTTTAGTTAATTTTGTGATCCAATTATTGTAGTTTTCAAACCATACCCCTTTATAATAGAAAAGGGAACCGTTGGGGTCGGTATATTTTAGGGGGTTGTTATTTAGGGTGATTAGCTATTTCAAAGAACATAGTCAAATTTAAGAAAAATGCACTTATTAAAATTATTAATTCTATGCTTACTAAGAAAAGGATGAAAGACCTTTTGGATGGGAAAGCTAAATTTTTAAGTATAAAAAAGCCCGGACTTGCCAGGCTTTTTAATTTTATTGAAAATTTTTAATGTATTCTTCTCGATTAAATTCCTGAAAATTTTTCGCAAGAGTTAAATAAGTTTGATTATTTGGAGAAGATTTTAATTTTCCTTCTATCCTTTTTAATGCCTTTCCCTTGCCTTCCAACAATAAATAAAGGAACTCAAAGTTGATATCATCTGCTGCCGTAGCATTTGGTGAAATAAGATATTCTTGATATTCATCAAATGCTTTTTTATAGAAATTTTGTGCTATACTATCGTTTCCCATTTTTTCAGAGATTATGCCCATCCTAAATGTTGCATCTGGATAAACTGAAATTTGTTTTTTTACACTTGATAATATATCAATAGCATTATTATATTTTTTCAATCCAGTATAGGCAACGGACTTATTTACATATGCATAAATGAAGGTGCTGTCCCTTTCAATAATTTTAGATGAATATAAAACTGCGAGTCTAAATAAAGAATCCTTCACACTAAGCTTGCTTTCAAATTTACCTTGTTCTAAAAGCCTTACAGTCATTTTGTTTAGCTCATACAAATCAATCTTTTGAAAATCAATATTTTTAGTACTACTTAAATAATCTGTGTTAATCTCATTAACAGGCTCTTGTTTGTTCTGTACTTTTTCGTTTATCTCTTGTTTAGTTTTATTATCCTGTTCCTTATTATTTAGGCAAGAAACAAGGAAAAACAACAGAATAAATATAAAATATATTATATTTCTCATAATGCAATCATTATTAATAAGTTGGTATTGGAATATAAAAACTCCTGGTCGCTGGCCATGTCGTAGTCCTACCTTCAGGTGCAGAATAAATGTAACCTATATTTAACCTTAATGTTACATCGGCACCTCCATAATTCGGTAATGGAGCAACTACACTACCAACATTACTCCATCCAGGAGCAATAATACTTGGACCGGTATAAGTATTTCTCAATTGATATGTAGAAACCACATCACCACCAGAAATAACATCTACTGTACCGTAAAAAGATACATCACCATGTCCCGCTGATGGGGTCGATGCTGTTGCAGATACATTAGCATAAGTAATACCATTTTTCCCCAGATATACATTAGCTCTTCCATGCATAGCAATACCACCTAAATATGCAGCTGGATTTTTAATTGGTAGAAACATAAAACCAGAACCATCAACTGAATAAATACCTTTTTCATAATACGTCGGATAATCAGTTATGTAATCTCTACCCCCTCCGTTTGCGTCAGGAATGGTAAATATACTTCCTCCTTTATAAAGGAATTCTCCTGTTATAGCACCATTTACAGTAACGATACCATCTCCTACCGTATAATTTGGATGTGCTCTAATGTATGCCGCTGCAATTTGAGCACCTATACCATAATAAGTCATACCATAGTTAGCCATTCTACTTCCTACACTATAAGAATAATCATAAGCTTCTTCACCATTAGTATACCTGTATGTTCCAGAGATATTGTCATAATACACCCCATTCCAACCCAAACCATTGCCAAAAAATCCTGGCATTCCGTAAGAGCCTCCTCCACCATAAGCTGAACCACCACCTCCAAAATCAGGAAATGGCATAGGATTTGGTTCTGAAAACTCCTCCTCGTCACTCCTTTTAAACTGCACCATATACCCGCTGGGGTCAGTATATTTTAGGGGGTTGTTCAAAACATAGCTATAGCGGTTGTAGTTTTGCAGGTTTTGTGGCGCCTGGGTCACGGGGTCGGGACTTAAAAACCGGCCAACCAGGGGGTCATACATTCGTCCATTCATATTTATCAGGCCAAATTCAGGCAGGTGCTCATGAAAAGTATAGCCCCGTTCAAATTTGGGTTCCGGCACATTGCTGTAGGTCCAGTTGGTGGCATTGCGTTGCCTTCCCCAGGCATCAAAGCTAAGTTCCTGCTCCACACTGCCACTGGCATTGGTAATAAAATGGATGGAGCCCAAATGGTCGGGGTGTACGTAAAACATGGCATCGTTTGTTTTGTCGTAAACGGCAGTAACACCTGCCGGGGTACTAATGTAACAATATTCTTCCGTTTGTGAGCTGCCATGGTCAATTATTTCTAAGCCACCCGGCACAAATATTTTGGTTTTGGTGGTACTGCCATCGCTATACACTGTTTTTCGGCGACCCAAATCGTATCCGTAAGTTATCGCCAGGCTTTTAGTCCCTTGCGTTAGGGTAGCCAACTTATCAAACGAAGTGTAAGTGGCCGACTGAGCCTCGGGACTATAGCTTCCGGTCGAAGTTATGGTGCTAACAGCATGAGGACGGGTGCCATTGTAATCATAAGTACCCATATCACTCTTACTGCTAATATTTCCATTGGCGCCATAATTAATTACGAAAGAACTGCTGTTGAATGCAATGGAGTCGAGCCGGTTTAAGGCGTCGTAGCCAAAATCTTCGCGTAAACCCCGTTTGTTATCCATACGCCAGTTAAGGTTACCGGTAGCCTCGTCAAATGCATACATTAAATCCTGTATGGTACCGGTTTGTATGCGATCCAACTGGCTGGTTTTATAGTCGTAGGTTTTGGTGGTAACCAGATTATTCCCATTGGTATATTTCTCCACCTGTCCCCTGGGGCTGGTTTCCTGCAATTGCCAGATAAGGGAATTGTCGCTGACCTGGCGTATCTCGTTAAGATAGCCGTTGGTATAGTTGTAGCTTACCTCAAATCCCCCGGGATAGGTCATGGTGGCCAACCTGTTGGGCTCCCCGCTTTTATAGGTGTAGCCAAACGCATAGTCAGTACCATCAATGGTTTCGGTTTTACTTGTCATACGGCCCAGGGGGTCGTATAAAAAAGAAACATCGTTGTTGTTTAAGCCGTCAATGGCGGTGAGCAACCCGCTTGTGGGATCATACGTATAGGTAATGGTTCCCTCGGGCAAGGTAACCGATTGTACTTGCCCGTTTTTATTGTAGGTGTATGTTGTGGTCTGTCCATAGCGGGTTTGCGTTTTAAGTTCCCCGGTAACATAGTAGGTGTATGTTGTAAGGCCCAAATCAGGGTCGGTTACTGACACAGGTCTTCCATAGGTGTCATATAGGGTGGTCACATCACCATCAAGAGTGATTACTTTATCCACCCCGCCACTACTGCTATTCTCATATTTTAATTCACTATTGTAGGAATCCTTAACAGAACTTACACTTCCGAACTCGTCAAACGCTTTTGTAACTGCCTGTGCGGCGGTCTCGTTAGTTATGGTAACTTGTTTGGCAGCGTAAGAATAGGTGGTTCTTTGAGTATTGGAGGCATAGTTTTCCTCTCGAATACGTCCATAATCATCGTAAAAATAATATGTTTTGTATTCGGTATCACCATTAAAAAATGGGGCCGATGCCCAATCCAGTTGACCCTTGTTGTTGTACCCTTTTTGAGTCACTATGGTTTTTGAGGCTTCATACGCCTGGGTTTCGCCCCTTAATACCCTTCCTAAGCCATCGTAATAGGTGTATTGTTCAGGAGTACCATTCCCGGATATATGAGCATAATACACACAATTGTTTACCTGTCCGTTACTCCAGTTTAAAGCAATTGACTGGTCTGAACTTTTATTAAAGGTTAAGCGTCCAAAGCCATCATAGGTGTTTTCGTCGATATAGCCAGTGGGTAATGTGGTGGTTAAGACCTTACCTGAAAATGGATCGCAGGCATATCTGGTTTCCTGGCCTTCCGGTGAGGTAACCTTTATAATATAGCGTCCATGACTGTCCCATTCGTAAAGTGTTTCCCGATTGGTAATATCCGAGCCACTTACTTTTTCACTGGCAACCAGCCCAAAACCCAGAGCATCCATCGTGTAATCAATGGTTAATGGATTGGGTTTATTAGCTCCTAAAATCTTATAGTTTACAAAACCGGTGGTACTGTTATAGTTTAAGGTTACTTCATTTTCAAAACTAGCTTTGCCATCCCTTTGTTTCACGGTGCGTATTGTTTGCGGTACATTGGGGGCAGCTCCTCCGGCTACCGTTGTGTAATTTTCATAATAGGTAGTAAAAGTCCCTGAGCTGCCAATATGCGTTTCTTTCAGGGTAATATTTCCATAGGTATCGAAAGCAAACTGGGTATGAGTGCCCACTTCGTCCAGATAATTATATGTTTCTGAAGTCGATGGATTTTTCTTTAAACGGTTGTTGGCAATGGAGGTGATATTGTAATTCATTATCGAACTACTTATGCCGATTCCTGATAGGGGGCTGGTTCCTTTGTAGGTACGCTGTTCTATTGCGGTAGTATAAGGATAGGTAACGTGATAAGTTTTATTTGTTCTATTGGTAATCCCTGTTTCGGAACTTGTTTTGTTGATGACAGAAAAACCTATAAACATTCCTAAAGGTTTGTATTGCATACCCCCTTCATAAGTATAGGTGGTTTCAAAATACCCCCCAATACCATCGCTTTGTTGTAGGTTTGAAACCACATATTTGGCTCCCCGGAATCCAACATAAGGATACGTTGCACTTGTCGTAAAGGATGAATGCACCCTGGAATTGTTAAGGGGACTGTATGCAATGGTAGTTAAATTATTAAGTCCATCGGCAACCTGGTATAACCTGCCTTTTTCTCCTCCTCTGCATCTATAGCTTACCCAGTAAGAATCGTCGTAGATAAAAATATGGTCGGTAATTCCATCCCCGTTAAAGTCGTACATATTCTCATTTACGTTTAAAGTTATGCCGGAACTAAAAGAAAAATTATCCCCTGTAAACCGGTAGGAACTATATCCTTGTAACTCGGGATCGGAAGTGCCATCTACCGGCGATATGGGCATAGACGAAGGATTATAGACCAATAATTCGTCTGTACCATTGTGATCGGTATCAAGAGCGAAAAATACACCGGAAGCCAACGAACTTAAATTAAATGTATTAAAGTTTTTGCCGTTTGAAATGGCCAATTTGGTGTATTCTAAACTACCAGAGTAATAACGGTAAACAAAATCGGTTTTTCCATCGCCGTTAAAGTCACCAAGGGCAATATCGGTACTTGTACTACCATTATTGTAAGTGTAAAATGAAGATACCTCTGAGCCATTTACCTGGTAGATGGATAGTTTATTGTCCTTAATATTGCAAACTTCGTTTTTAAGGTCGCCGTCTATATCTTTAAGATATACATTGCCCCAATCCAAAGTAAAATTAATATCATTACCAACACTTAATGGCGAAGATGCATCACCAAAGTAGATAAAAGCATTATCTGTTGAGCTGTTTGTCGATACCAAAAGGTCATCAATAAAGTCTCCGTTAACATCACCATTTTTAAGCTCAGAAACAGAAACCAGGGTTTTATCTGCTCCACTCACATAACTAAGTTGGGAACCTGTAGATTTATAAAGTTTCAGTATTTTTCCAGAGGTCGTCGATGTGCAAACCACAACATCAGCCCTATTATCGCCATTAAAATCACCTACCTCAATATCAGAAGCATACCCAACGATTCCCGAATAGGCCAAGCCAAATGATGTGCCACTACTGTTCATAGTATAAACCTTTAAATAATTTCCATTCATGGCAAATAAATCGGCACGGCCATCCCCATTAAAATCACCATATTTTTCCAGTGAAAGACTACTTGTTGACAATACTTCTTCGTAATCTGGGGTGAAGTTATAGGCACTATAATCATAGTAACTAAACACGGTTGGGTTGTATGAACTACCATCACTTCCGGTTTCGGTTACTTCGGTAAGTAGCGATTCGTCGTATCTATATGTATACTTAAAATTATAAGAACGTGCTGTAACCCCTTCTGTTTCGCAACGTATTTTCCGAAGTAAAAGGTTGTTTTTTATCTCTGTACCATATTGACCATAAAAATAGGAGCTTATGGCATCATCCCGTTCTTCGTAATAAAAGTATATTGAGTTGTATGGGCTAATACCTGCGGCAGTATTCCCAGTATAATTAATTTTTGTTATTCGAATGCCATAATCCGTATCATTTTCATACGTATACTCCATGTAATTACCATAACTATCAGTAACTTTTGAAATGTACCATGCAAAATAACGGGTTTCAAAACTTATAATGGTACTTTGTTTTGACACATCAGTGCTACCATATTCAATTGTTGTTCCATTCTTGGTGGTAACGGTAAATTTTGTAATAGCATTCCCACTATAAGTAGGCACAATATTGGAATAATTTTCCAGCTCACTTTTGTATACACTACCGTCTAATATTAAACGGGAACCATCAAGGGTAAACGCATCGTTACTGTCAAAGTCAACCGGGTCCACCGAACCATCATGATAATAGCTGCTGCCTACCCTGTAAATAGCCGAAACACCCGACAGGCTCCAGCCTTGACCCAAGATACTTTGTCCTCCATCACTGTTGTAATTAATGGCTAATGATGGTTGCATTCCTGCTGTTCCGGGAGCTACATAAATGGGTATGGAATAATTGGCAGTACCACTTTCAGACACATTAAATGTCCCGGGTGTGGTACCAACCTCACAAGTCGTATTTAAAGTTCGGGTGGCCGGATCAGGAATATTAGTACCGGTTAAGTATTCTGGTGTACAGATTAAACTTTCATCTGTTTTGACAGTTAAAGTACTGGATAACCAGCCAGAATATTTAAATCCCGCATCTAATAGTACCCAATCCCGTGCTTCATAGAGCTGATCACCTGGTGCAGTATAATCTCCAGTCAGCGTTAATGTGTTTGTTTGCCCAATGGTATAAAATGGGCTGCATAAAATAAAGCTTAATAGTACTATTAAAGCTTTTGTATATTTTGTTCTGTTCATTTTATAACAATTAGGTGGTTGGTCATTCTTTTATTAGTTTCCATTCCGATACCTGGGAATCAATAAAAACTTTAAGAAGATAAGTTCCCGCAGCAAGCTGTGATAAATCCAAATTAGTTGAGTGCGGGGTCAAATCCTGTTTTAAAATTAATACCCCTTTTACATCAAAAACCATCACCATTCCTTTAGATTCCAGGGGAAGGTTTTCTGTTTCTATCTCGACAGACTCCCGGGTTGGATTAGGATAAATACTAAACCGGACATTGTTTAATTCGTCCTGATGTATGTTTTTTTTTGATTGCTCCTGATTGTTCAGGGAACCCTCAGTTTCTTGGTTAGTATTAATTAAAGCCGATTTAGCCACTGTAATGGTACGGGAATTACGGTTCCCTGAATTATCATAACTGTAGCTAATTGTATTCTGGCCATTAACTGTAAGCATAGCACCTACCAGCACAATTACACTTACTAAGATTAAACTACGTTGCATTACTTGAAAATTTAAATAATTGAAATCCCAATATTTCTTACTGCTTATCGCTTTTCCGCTTAATCTTATTGACCTCTTCAGTAAGGTTTTCAATGGCAACTTGTTGCTCTTTAATGGCTTCTAAAAGAATAGGCACTAATCCTATGTAATCAATAGTTAATAATCCGTTAGGTTTTTGTGTTATTAACTCAGGATATATGGTTTGAATTTCCTGCGCTGATAGTCCAATATGTTCTTTTTCCGACATTTCGTTAATTTGTTCCAAAACTTCGGTTGACAAAGTATCGGCAACGGCTGAAGTAATAAAACCCATCTCAATAGGTGTTTTATATTTGAATTTAATGGGATTAACTTTTTTTAACTTTTCAAGGTTGTTTTTTCCAAGTTCTCTAACCTCTTTTTTTGAATTGATATCTGATTGTACCTGAACGCCTTTTACAAAAAAAGCACCATTGACTTCCGTTTTTCCAAAAAAATATCCTGCATATTTATCAGGAACAGTAACTTGGTAAGCGGTTGTACCAAAAATAGCAGCTCCATTTCTTGTACCCTCTAACCTTCCGTAAACAGCATAGTTTCTACCTTCAGCACCATTACCGGCAGAACCAAATACTCCAAAGGAATCACCACTCCGGGTTGTGCTACTATACGCTTGTCCCCATATTCCGATCAAATATCCCTGACTTTGCCTGGCATCACTATAAATACCATAAAGCCATGATGAAGAACTTGCAGGGACACCAATTTTGGTATAAATTCCCCCGGTATTTCCGAGACTATAAAAATAACCGGTGTAACCCGTGCTTCCAACATGATTGATGGATAGCTTTGAATTGACTGTACCAGAAACACCAATTCCAACTTTATTATTAGATCCTACTTCAATCTGAGAGTATCCAAAAAAACTAACTAGTATTAGACTAAAAAAAACAACAGCTATCTTTTTCATTTCTATATAGGTTTAAATTATTGAATGATTAATAGTTTGAGCAGCTAAAAATAAAAAGGGAGGGTGCAATAATACTTCACTTTTGAAAAGTACCCTTATTTAAATGTTTTCTAAATAGCTTTCCAAAGCCCACTTCATCGCTGAAATAATACGACTGAGACTCCCTACTGTATTTGATATGCATTCCCATCAAGCGAAAATCACGTAAATCAAGTAATAATTGCCTTTTCGATATTCCTAACTTTTTTGAAAAAGCTATGGTATCGCCTGTACTTCGATGAAGAATTAGCTCATTCATATGAACCATTCGTTCTGCATACTTAAGGATTGACATAACTAAAATTATTAAATACACGTGCTCCATATATTTATTCTAAAAACGAAAAAACATAATCGCTATAATTTTGATTTAGACCTGTTTAAAAACCCGCAGTCATTGAAAACAAAGGCGAAAAAAAATTAAAAAAAATTTACATCAATTTTATTTTTGTTAAATAAAATCAAGACTGAGCTATTACTTTTTTTCCAACCGGCAACCTTTTGCATAACCTGTTTATTATTCCAAAAAGTTTGACCATTTTTGCAGCCTAATACATTTTGCTATGATTCTTTTCGAAGAAGCCGTACATATCGTCTTGCAAAAGGCATCGCTTACTCCCACTGAAAGTATTCCTTTTTCAGAAAGTGCGGGGCGTATGCTGGCCTCCGATGTACTTTCGGATATGGACATGCCGCCTTTCGACAAAGCTGCCATGGACGGTTTTGCCATCCGCGAAAGCGAAATAAACCACGACCTTGAAATTATTGAAACCATTGCTGCAGGTCAAACACCTCAAAAGGAAGTTAGCCCGGGCACTGCTGCTCGTATTATGACCGGAGCACCGGTTCCCAAAGGAGCCGATTTTGTGATTCAGGTGGAACTTTCGGAAACTACCTGCAACAACCGCGTGGCTTTTAACGGGCATCCCAAAAACAACATCATCTACCAGGGTAGCGACGTAAAAACCGGTGATGTGGTGTTGCCTAAAGGACAAGTTATCGATGCCCGGCATATAGCCGTGCTGGCCTCAGTGGGTTGCACGCAGGTTGATGTGTATAAAAAACCGCTGGTTGGAATTATTTCAACCGGTGATGAGATTGTAGAGCCCAACCAAAAGCCAACGCCTTCGCAAATCCGCAACAGCAACGGCCATCAATTGGTTGCCCAGGTAAGCGCCAGTGGTGCTGAACCCCGCTACTACGGCATTTTAAAAGACAATTACCAGCTAACGCGTGCTGCCATCGAAAAAGGCATGAACGAATGCGATGTGCTGCTGTTAACCGGCGGAGTGAGCATGGGCGATTTCGACTTTGTTCCTAAAATTATGAGCGATTTGGGCATCGATATTCTTTTTGATAAGGTGGCCGTTCAACCCGGAAAACCTACCACCTTTGGAGTTAAAGGCAACAAAGTGGTTTTTGGCTTACCCGGAAATCCGGTCTCATCATTTATTCAATTCGATATTCTGGTCAAGCCTTTCCTCTACAAAAGCATGAATGCCAATTGGTTCGACCGAACCGTAAAATTGCCGTTGGCCAGCGACTATGTGCGCAAAAAGGCCGATCGAAGCGCTTACATTCCGGTTACTATCAATAACAAAAGTCAGGTTGTTCCTGCCGATTATCATGGTTCGGCACATATTTTTGCCTTGCCGCAAAGTCACGGTGTGGCCATTATTCCGCGGGGAGTTTTTCAATTAAAAGCAGGAGATTTGATCGATGTACGATTGTTTTAGCCGAAAAATAAATTACCTACGCGTATCGGTTACCGACCGCTGCAACTTCCGCTGCACCTATTGTATGCCTGCCGAAGGGGTTGAATTGCTAAAGCATGACGACATTCTATCGTTCGACGAAATTGTTGAAACCATAACATACGGCGTTTCGCAAGGCATTACCAAGGTACGGCTTACCGGAGGCGAACCGCTGGTTCGGAAAGGCATAGTTAATTTGGTGCAGATGATTCGTTCCATCGAGGGCATCACCGACTTATCGATGACCACCAACGGAGTATTGCTCGCTGAACTGGCGCAAGCCCTTAAAGAAGCCGGATTGCAACGGGTAAACATCAGCCTCGACACGTTGGATCCGGAACGCTTTAAACAACTTACCCGCGTTGGGAATCTGCAGGATGTGTTGAATGGCATTGAAGCAGCAAAAAAAGCCGGACTGACTCCCATTAAACTCAATTGCGTGGTAAAAAACTCAGGCCAGGAGCCTGATGCGCTAATGGTTACTAAATTTGCCAAAGAAAACAACTTACAGGTGCGCTACATCCACGAGATGGATTTGGCCAAAGGAACTTTCAGTGTGGTTGAAGGTGGCGATGGAGGAAATTGTGCCATCTGTAACCGGCTGCGCTTAACTGCCAACGGAAACATTATGCCTTGTTTGTTTAGCAACAAGGGCTATAACATTCGCGAACTGGGAATTGAAGAAGCCTACCATCAGGCATTGCTTAAAAAGCCCAAAAGCGGAAAAGTAAATAACAAAGGAAGCTTTTATAACATTGGCGGATAATAATTTTTAGAAAACAAACACCATGAGCAAAGAATTAAGCCATACCGACCAGCAGGGAAAAGCCAATATGGTAGATGTGGGACACAAGCCCCAACAAACCCGTACAGCAAAAGCATCCGGGGTCATTCGCCTTCAGCCAAAAACTATTGAACTGATACGCGAAAACCAGCTAAAAAAGGGCGATGTACTTACCATAGCCGAAATTGCAGGCATACAGGCCGGGAAGCGGACCTCGGAATTAATTCCCCTATGTCATCCGCTGCTGATAACTAAACTCGATGTTAAGGCTCAATTAACCGACACTGGTGTTCACTGCGAAAGTTTTGCCAAATGCATCGGGCAAACCGGTATTGAAATGGAAGCACTGACAGCAGTTAGCGTTGCGCTGCTAACCATTTACGACATGTGTAAAGCGGTGGATAAAGGAATGGTGATTGAAGCAGTTCATCTGGTTGAAAAAACCAAAAAATAGGCTCACTGCTAATTCAGCATCCAGGAAAAAATAAAAGTAATTGTGCGTTCTTAAACGAGAAGTTGAATACAATAGTTTTCCCAATAAGTTGCAGTTGCAAAAAGGCTAACAGCATAACTATTAACTCCCTGACGCAGTTCAATATTTCGTTTTTTTTGCGATGCAAAACACCAGGAAACCGGAAAATAATGAAAGTTAGATTTTAGCATACATGCATTATTTTAATACATTTGCTAAATTCAAGAAACAGACTATGTCCACTTTAACAAACAACAAAAAATTTGGAACTGCACCGGTATTTTTTACCGCCATTTCAACCATATTAGGAGCTATCCTTTTTTTAAGATTTGGTTTTGCCGTAGGTACTCTGGGTTTTTGGGGCGTAATTTTAATTATCTTATTGGGCCATTTAGTTACCATTCCCACCGCCCTGGCCATTTCAGAATTAGCAACCAATAAGCGGGTTGAAGGAGGTGGCGAGTATTTTATTATTTCCCGTTCGTTTGGTTTAAATATTGGAGCGACTATTGGTATTGCATTGTTTCTTTCACAAGCTATCAGTGTAGCTTTTTATGTGATAGCATTTACGGAAGCCTTCGATTTTTTCTTTCAATTTATCGCCGAACGCTTTAATATGGAACTTCAAAGGCAATTCATCAGCATACCAGCTATGTTTGTTCTTGCTGTTTTAATTTTAAAAAAAGGAGCAAACATGGGTGTAAAGGCTCTTTATTTTGTGGTTGCCATATTAGGAATCTCATTGGTGCTATTTTTTTTAGGCGATACCCCTCACGCAAATATTTCAGGATTTAGTCTTGAAAATGCAGAATTACGAAATATGGATCAGTTCTTTATAGTATTTGCCATTATTTTTCCTGCATTTACCGGAATGACAGCTGGTGTGGGTCTATCGGGCGATTTAAAAAAACCATCCAAATCAATTCCAATAGGAACCACCGCGGCTACTTTTATAGGGATGATTCTTTACGTCTTTATTGTCTACAAATTAGCCCTTTCGGCCAACATCGACGATTTGACCAACAATCAGTTAATTATGGCTCAAATTGCTATAGGCGGTGCATTTTTTATTCCCTTAGGACTGGCTGCTTCAACCATATCTTCAGCACTGGGCTCAATTATGGTTGCTCCGCGAACACTTCAAGCTCTGGCTTTAGACAATGCTTTTCCAATAAAAAAAATGAACCGCTGGTTGGCTAAAGAACGCACAAAAGACAATGAACCTTTTAATGCCTCACTAATCACCATTTTAATTGCTTTTGTATTTGTTGCCTTAGGTGATGTTAACTTTGTTGCCAGTATTATCTCAATGTTTTTTATGGTAACTTATGGGTCGCTTTGCCTGATCAGTTTTTTAAATCATTTTGGCTCATCGCCTTCCTACCGTCCTTCGTTTAAATCAAAATGGTTCTTATCGCTTATTGGCTTTGTTGTTTCAGTTTGGGTCATGTTCAAAATCAACACCCCTTATGCGCTATTGGCTTTTACCTTAATGATATTATTGTATTTATACATTAAAAGCTATCACAAAAACCGACGTGGCTTAGAAGGTATTTATGCCAATACCGTTTACCAGCTAAGCCGAAACCTCCATGTGTTTATACAAAAAAACAGGGATAAAGATTCCTATAAAGAGTGGAGACCCAGTGCTATTTGTATCTCAAAAAGTTCCTTTGAACGCGAGAATGCATTTAAATTGCTGGATTGGATATCATACAAATTTGGTTTTGGAACCTACCTGCATCACATCAACGGTTATTACTCAAAAGCAACTCATTTACAGGCAGAAACGGAGCTTACCAAGCTAATAAATAAAGTGTTGCGCAAAGGCAGCCATTTATATGTCGACACAATTATTTCGCCGTCAAACACCTCGGCTATAGCACAAGCCATTCAGATACCGGGTATTTCGGGCATGGAAAATAATCTGGTGATTTTTGAATTCGATAAAAACAGCCAGGAAAACCTTCATGAAATAATCGATAACATTTCGCTGGTTTCGGCCGGAAATTTTGATATCGGGGTATTAGCCAGCAGCCGCAAAGAAATAAACTACAAAAACGGCATCCACCTGTGGATTAGAACCATTGATACCGAAAATGCAAATTTACTTATATTGCTAAGCTTTGTTATTCTGGGTCATCCTGACTGGAGAAAAGCTGATATTAAAGTATTCAATTTAGTTAAAAAGCAGGAATTTGAAGAAGCAAAAAAACAAATGAAAAACCTGGTAGTAGAAGGTCGCCTGCCAATTACGGAAAAAAATATTGAAGTGCTGATTCAGGATGAAAGCATTTCATCAAAAACACTCATCAATGAGAAATCCGAAAATGCCGGATTTACTATAATTGGATTCAGGCTGGAATCTCTTAAACACGAAAAAGAAAAAATATTTACCGGCTACCAAAATCTTGGAAATATACTTTTTGTACACTCTCATTTTCAAAAAACTATTGAATAGCTGTTTATATAATAAGCATGCAAAAACTTTTTTGATATATTTAAAGTCTTAAAAAATACAAGTATGTTACCTCTCATTCTCGACAAAACACAGGACACTCCCGGAGTAATACTCGATGCGGCACAAAAACATTTCTGGTTTACAGGAACTTCAATCCCTGAAAACACCCATAAATTTTTTGAACCTGTTTTTGTCTGGATAGAAAACTATTTAAAAGAACCCAATCAGGAAACGATTGTAAACTTTAAGATGACTTACTTTAATACCTCATCAACCAAATCGCTACTCGATTTGATGATACTTTTTAAGGAACTGGCTAAAAACGGAAAATCACTGATTATCAACTGGTATTTTCCCAACGAAGACGAGGATATGTACGAAGCCGGTCTGGGTTTTTCAAAAATGGTCCGTTTCCCGTTCAATTTTATCAATTATTAATCTATTATAAGTTATGTCTGATCACATAGAAGTTGTTTCAGTAAATATTTCAGAGAAAAAAGGGACCATAAAAACTCCCCGTCCGAGCATCGACCTGAATGAAAAGGGCGTTGCCCTGGATGCACATGCCGGCGATTGGCATCGGCAGGTGAGCTTACTGGCCGAGGAAAGCATCCGGAGTTTTGAACCCAAACTGGGACGCCCCATTGAATTTGGCGAATTTGCCGAAAACATAACCACCCGCGGAATTGTGCTTTACAAAACCACTCCGGGCGACAAATTTATAATTGGCGAAACCGAATTGGAAGTTACCCAAATTGGCAAAATATGTCATGGCGACGATTGCCAGATTTTTCAGGCTGTTGGCAAATGCGTAATGCCCAAGGAAGGCATCTTTTGCAAGGTAATAAAAGGCGGTTCCATTAAACCCGGCGACCGTATTAAATACATAAAAAGCTCATAATAAACACTTAAAAGCCTACCGCAGTGAAAGTAAACACCATTTACCGGATTACAAGCCACAAGCAACATGTCGAGGTTGATGACGTTTCTACCTCACCCCATAAAGTGTCGAAACAGGTTTTGATTTTCGAAGATCTACTACCTGAACCCGATGTGTTAAAATCATTTACCGGCGAAACTGCCGTAGGAACCATCCTGGTTCTCGACGCCTTCGATAAAGAGCCGTTCAATCCCTTCGATGCCATTACCGGAGCCGAAAGTAATTTACAGGTGGTAAAAACTTTAGTATTTAGTGGAATCACCGGTGTACTTTGTCTACCCGAAGATTATCAGACTTTTTATATCGGTCAGGATCTGATTCACTTACCCAAATTATTCACTGCCCGGGTGGTTACTTTAAGCGACCGTGCTCACCGGGGGATTTACGAAGATAAAAGCGGACCGCTGATTGTGGAAGAACTCAACCGCTTTTTTTATAAAGCCAATAAAAAAGCCGCCATTAAACATACCATAATTCCCGACAATGCCGACGAACTGGGACTAATTCTGGAAGAATGTAAAATCGGTAAAACCGATTTGCTAATCACAACCGGAGGAACAGGCATCGGCAAACGCGACATTACGGTGGAAACTGTACGGATGCACATGGATAAAGAGATTCCCGGCATTATGGATATGATTCGTTTAAAATACGGAGCCGAAAAACCCAATGCTTTATTAAGCCGAAGTATAGCAGGAACCATGAATCAAACCCTGTTTTACACCTTGCCGGGAAGTCCAAAAGCCTGCGAAGAATATTTATCAGAAATTTTTAAAACCCTGGATCATTTATTTTACATGATTCATGGATTCGATGTACATTAATTCTTAAACTAAACCTAAATGAACAAATTAATCCCCTTACTGCTTATTGCACTGGTTTCGTGCAGTGCACCAAAAACTAACGAGTTTCAAATCCACGGAAAAATTGCGGGTAAAACACCCAACAAAGCATACTTGCAAGTTTATGAAAACGGAAGTATGCAAGTACTCGACTCATCGACATTTACCAAAGGTGAATTCCGTTTTAGCGGATCGGTTGATTTCCCCGATAACTATATTATTCAGTTGGGACAGGAACGCAACTACATCAATCTGTTTGTCGAAAATTCAAAAATTAAAATTACCGCTCATATCGACAGCCTGGATAATGCAATAATTACGGGTTCAGAAACCCAAAATCAATGGCTGGCTTACCAGAACGTTAAAGAACCTTTCGAAACCCAGTTGGGCGAAGTGTATCAATTGTTTAAAACCGAAACCGATGCCACCATAAAAGCGGAATTGGAACAACAATACGACTCTATTGATGCGGTTAAAAACAATAGGGTTAAAGAATGGATAAGTGCCAATGGTACTTCAGTTTTGGCTCCTTACATTATCCGTCGCGAACTGGTTTACTACCTCGAGATGGATGAGCTGGAAGCCTTGCTAAATGCTATTTCACCCGAATTGATTCAGTACAAATACACCAAAGAATTACACGAAAGACTGGAAACGCTACGTACCCTGCAACCGGGAAAACCCGCACCAGAATTTTCGCAAAACAATCCCGAAGGAGAACCGGTAAACTTAAGCGATTTTAAAGGAAAATATTTGCTTATCGACTTCTGGGCTTCGTGGTGTGGTCCTTGCCGCAGGGCTAACCCTACCGTTGTAGCCATGCACAACAAGTACAAAAATAAAGGATTCACCATACTGGGCGTGTCGATGGACAAGGATCGTGAAAAATGGCTTCAGGCTATTGAAGACGATAAATTGAACTGGTCGCAGGTGTCTGATCTTGGCGGATGGACCAATCCGGTGGGAAAATTATATGGTGTAAACAGCATTCCACACGCCATTCTTATCGATCCCGATGGAAACATCGTTAAACGGGGTGTTCATCCAAACGAATTGGATGAACTATTGGGAACCTTACTTAAAAAATAAACACCAGTAAAATACTCAGGGAATTAGACACTTGCTAACTCCATGAGTATTTTCAATTCATATCCGGCACTTATGGAACCAAATCGTCAACAAGCCTTTGAACTGCTATTGGAATACAATCAGACACCCGGCTTAATAAAACACGCGCTCGCTGTGGAAGCTACCATGCGCCATTTTGCCCGCCATTTTGGCGAAGATGAAGAGCTTTGGGGAATCATCGGGTTAATTCACGATTTGGATTACGAAAAATATCCCGAGCAACATTGCCAGATGACTGAAAAAATACTGCGCGAAAACCATTGGCCGGAGTCTCATATCCGAGCAGTTCTGAGTCACGCCTGGGAATCTTGTACCGATATAAAACCCGAAACGCTGCTTGAAAGAACACTCTACACCATCGACGAGTTAACCGGACTGGTAACTACTTCGGCGCTGGTACGTCCATCGAAAAGTATTCTCGATATGAATGCCAAATCGGTTAAAAAGAAATGGAACGACAAGCGCTTTGCTGCAAAAATTGATCGCTCAATAATTGAAAAGGGGGCTCAACTGATGGCGATGGATTTAACCGAGATTATTACCCTTACGATACAGGGCATGGCTAAAATTGCCGATCAATTGGAACTCGACGGGCGCCTGGCACAGGAATAAAATTTAGCTATTCACCTAGTTATATTTAGAGTTAATTACCTGGTAACCCACCAGGCGATCGTAATTAAGGCTGATATTGCGATGGTAAACCCAAATCAAATAATCATTCTCGGTCTCAAAGTGCGAACCTTCCAACACAGATTCATCAGTAGCTTTGGTGTATGTGTCAGCGTAAACAAAAACATAATTATAATACCCCTGTTTTAAAAGTATCCGGGCTTGATAGGTTTTTGTATCAAAATTGTAAGACAACTCATTTTCGGGCTGCAATTGCCAGTGATTAAAACTCCCATAAACAAATAGTTTTCCACTCAGCATCGGTTCGGGCATAAGCAAATCAAAATGCACCCAGGCATAATCGGCCGATTTCCATGAATCCTCGCTGGAATTAAGATTGATAAGATATTTTCCATTCATATCCTCTTCCCAAAAATAATGTTTATAACTGCGCCTTTCATGCATTTTAACCTGCACATGATATATGGAATCTACATACGCCACCTGATTAATATTAAGCCCGCCCCGATGTATGTCGGAAAAATTTATAAGGTAATACTCGTTTCCTCCTTTAAAAACCTGCTGACCCGAAAAACCATACACCAACTCGTTGTCGCGAACAAAGGCTGGTTTCAAATCAGAAATTAACCGGTCGGGCCGGTTGTTCTGTGAGATAAGCACCTTTACCTCGTTAAACGGATCGTTTATGGTCAATTGATGATGGATAATACTGAGTTGTACCTCCTGACTATTGTTACGAACATCGGCTGCAACCGGGCGCTCCACTTTAGCCTGAACCGACACCAAAGGTTCATATACTGAGAAACGAAGCATAAGAACCGTTTGTTCCGGTTTATCTGATTCGATAACCCTGAAAATATAATTGCCGGAAACCTTGAACTGCACCTCGCTATTCGGCAAATCGACCCGATAATGAACGTAAGGAATTCTTGTATTTACCGAATAATCGTAATCGTAAATGGCATTCTCGTTAAACCCATCCATAAACTCGTTGGAGAATAATTCAGAAACCGTCCAATCAGCATTGCAATGTATAATCTGGTACGAATAATCGACCGCTTCAGAACTCAGATCATCAAAAGAGAAATGCAACAACGCATCACCTTCCAGTTCAATTGCCGGATACGATTGTTCGTTTCCTTTTACAAATACCCGTGCAGTTTTTATTGATGGTTTAATTTGCGCGTTTGAATAAACCCCCTCTTTTTGAACGGGTTGTGCAAATCCATGGCTCATAAAAAGAAAATAAAATATCCACACAAAAAATTGAGCTCCCAAGGTTTTCATACTTAATCATTAATTATTCTCCAGCAATATATATTAATAAATACAAAAAATAAAAGTGGACTGACACTTCTCTATAAAAAATCGATAAAACCATGAAGCAAACAAAGTAATAGTTTTATAAAATATTTTTTACAACATCAAAAAAAGCGTTTTTCCTGTTCATTCTTGACTGAAAAATAAAAAACCGTTTACCAAAAAAAATGTTAACTATTCACATATTTAGCATTTTAGCTATTTTAAGTATCCAAAGCGCATACTTACATTTCATCCATAATTGATTTAGATCAATAAAAATATGACTTTTACCAATACCAAAACCTGACTCTGACCCAGGTCAAATTATTTTATAGTGTACATTTTTGGTTATCTTTGTCTGAATTTTATTAAACATATCACCGCAATATGCCACATAAAATAAAAACTCGTAAAGGGCTAAACATCCCACTAAAGGGAAAGGCCGAAAAGATTTTAATCCAGAGCAATTTAAACGATAGTTTAGTTGCATTAAAACCTACCGATTTTCCATCGTTTACACCGAAGGCAGCATTGAAAGAGGGCGACAAAGTTCAAGCCGGTTCAGTTTTATTTTTCAATAAATACAAGCCTGAGGTAAAAGTGACTTCACCCGTAAGCGGTACGCTTAAGCGTGTGGTTCGTGGCGAACGCAGGAAAATTCTGGAGTTTGTGATTGAGCCTGATGGTAATCAGGACTATGTATCGTTCAACCCCGGTAATTTAGCTGAATTATCGCGTGAACAAGTTATTAATCTCTTACTGGAATCAGGTGTGTGGCCATTTATCAGGCAACGTCCGTTCGATGTGATTGCCAATCCACAGGACCAACCGAAAGCCATTTTTATTTCAGGCTTCGACAGTTCACCTTTGGCACCTGACTACGATTTTATACTGAACGATCAGGAAGCCGATTTCCAGAAAGGTATCGATGCACTTAGCAAGCTCACCACAGGAAAAATTCACTTAACCGTAAACGGAGCTTACCCGGTAAGCAAGGTATACTCATCGGTTAAGGGCGTTGAGCTAAACAGCATTGCAGGACCACATCCGGCAGGAAACGTTGGTATACAAATGCACCACATCGATCCAATAAATAAAGGTGAAGTAGCCTGGCACGTAAATCCACAGGATGTGCTGATTATTGGCCGACTGTTTGCCAAAGGTATTTTTGATGCCAGCAAAACCATTGCCTTAACCGGATCGGAAGTAGAAAAACCCCGCTATTACAAAACCATTTTAGGAAGCTCCATCGAAGCGTTCGTAAAAGAAAATGTAAGCAAAGAAGGTAACCTGCGTTACATCAGCGGCAACGTGCTTACCGGCACACGCATAGTAAACGACGGCTATTTGGGATTCTACCACAACCAAATTACAGTGATTCCCGAGGGCGACGACTACGAATTCTTTGGCTGGGCCTTACCCGGATTCAAAAAATTCAGTACTTCACGCACCTTCTTTTCATGGTTGATGCCAGGTAAGGAATACCGCATGAATGCAAACCTTCACGGGGGTGAACGGCCTTTTGTCTTCACCGAAGAATACGAGAAAGTACTCCCAATGGATATATTACCCGTTTATTTACTAAAAGCCATTATGGTCGAAGACATTGACCAAATGGAAGCGTTAGGCATTTATGAAGTAGGCGAAGAGGATTTTGCCCTGTGCGAATTCAATTGTACCTCAAAAATTCCGGTTCAGCAAACCCTGCGCAAAGGATTTGATTTAATGATCCGCGAAACCAGCTAAGCTTTGTAAATTAAGAATAGTAATAAATACGAAAATATATTTCGAATGAAATCATTAAGAAAACAATTTGATAAACTGAAGCCAAATTTTGAAAAGGGCGGCAAACTTGCTCCGTTTCGTTCATTTTTTGACGCTATCGAAACCCTGTTTTTTGTTCCCAATACAACTTCAAAAAGCGGGGTCCACATCCACGATCATAAGGACTCCAAACGTCTGATGATAATTGTGGTTTTTGCCATGATTCCCGCTTTACTGTTTGGTATGTGGAACACCGGCTACCAGCATTTTTTATCGTTGGGTCAGAGTGTTGATATCTGGACTGCCTTTTGGTACGGCTTTTTACAGGTACTGCCAATTATAATTGTATCGTATGCCGTTGGTTTGGGAATCGAAATTGTAATTGCCCAGATGCGCGGACACGAAGTGAAAGAAGGATTTTTTGTAAGCGGTATGCTTATTCCTTTAATTCTTCCGGTTGAAACACCGCTTTGGATGGTTGCCGTGGCTACTGCCTTTGCTGTAATTATAGGCGTTGAAGCCTTTGGAGGTGCAGGAATGAACATACTAAACCCGGCCTTAACAGCCCGTGCATTCCTGTTTTTTGCGTATCCCTCGCATATGAGTGGCGATGCCGTTTGGATTGCCGACAAAGCCGATGGCTTTTCAGGAGCAACTCCTTTAGCTGAAGCCGCCGCCGGACATATTCAAAACCTGCCAAGCCCAGCCGATATGTTTTTTGGCTTTATTCCGGGTTCCATTGGAGAAACCTCGACCCTGGCCATACTTATCGGAGCCTTTATTTTAATTTACACCGGTGTAGGAAGCTGGAAAATCATGCTCTCAGTGGGTATTGGTGGTTTGGCAATGGGATTGTTATTAAATGCATTGGCAGTAAATCCATTCATGGAACTACCGGCATATTACCATTTACTGATGGGAGGTTTTGCTTTTGGTGCTGTATTTATGGCTACCGATCCGGTTACCGCTGCCCAAACCAACCGGGGAAAATACATTTATGGATTCCTCATTGGATTAATGGCCGTGCTTATTCGGGTATTTAACCCTGCGTATCCTGAAGGTATGATGCTTGCCATTCTACTATTGAACGTGTTTGCACCGCTAATTGATCACTACGTTGTTCAGGGAAATATTAAGAGAAGATTAAAACGTGCATCAGTTAAAGCTTAAGAATTATGGATACAAACAGTAATAAATATACGTTCATGTATGCCGCAATTATGGTTATTATAGCGGCTGCCATTCTTTCGAGCGCGGCAATTGTTCTCAAAAAACCGCAACAAAAGAATGTTGAAATTGAAAAGAAATCGAACATCCTGACTTCGGTGAACAAAGGCTTGGATGCTGCCAATGCTGCCGACAAAAACGCTTACATTGAAGCAGAATACGAGAAATACATTACCGAAAGTTATATTGTTAATGCTGCGGGTGAACGCATCGAAGGGGATGCTTTTACCATTGACTTAAACAAAGAATTGGCCGAAGCAGATGCTAATAAGCGATTACCGGTATTTGTATGCCACGATGATGACGGAAGTGTGAAATATGTATTACCTGTGCGTGGAAAAGGACTTTGGGGCCCCATTTGGGGATACATTGCCCTGGAAAGCGACATGAATACCATTTTCGGAGCCAATTTCGACCACAAAGGGGAAACCCCTGGTTTGGGAGCCGAAATCAATCAAAAATTCTTTCAGGAACCTTTTAAAGGAGAAAAACTATTCGACGAGACGGGCAAATTTGTTTCGATTCAGGTAGTAAAAGGTGGAGCTAAACCCGATGACTTGCATGCAGTTGATGCCATTTCGGGGGGAACAATCACCAGTAAAGGTCTTGAAGCCATGCTAAAAGACAATTTGAGCTTATACGAGAATTTCTTAAAAAATCAAAATAAATAGTTATGAGTGAAAAAGAACCTTTATTTTCACCGAAAAACCGTAAACTGATTTTTAATCCGCTCAGCAAAGAGAATCCCATTACCGTTCAGGTACTCGGTATATGCTCGGCTTTAGCGGTAACAGTTAAAATGAAACCGGCTTTTGTTATGTCAGTTTCTGTAATTGCGGTACTTGCGTTAGCCAACGTGATTGTATCCTTACTCCGAAATACCATTCCAAACCGGATACGGATTATTGTACAATTGGTAGTTATCGCCCTGTTG
This sequence comes from Salinivirgaceae bacterium, assembly GCA_050251815.1. Lineage (GTDB taxonomy): Bacteria > Bacteroidota > Bacteroidia > Bacteroidales > SZUA-534 > GWE2-40-63. The sequence continues at coordinate 32,591 of JBFWMB010000005.1, forward strand.
GTAATTCTGGTCGACCAGATACTAAAGGCTTATGTTTACGATGTTAGTAAGCAATTGTCGGTATTCGTTGGTCTTATTATAACCAACTGTATTATCATGGGTCGTTTGGAAGCTTTTGCCCTGGGTAACAAACCCTGGCCCTCGTTCCTCGACGGTATAGGTAATGGTGCCGGTTACGGATTAATATTAATGATTGTAGCCTTTTTTCGTGAATTGTTCGGGAGTGGAAGCATCTTTGGGTTCCACGTAATTCCCGATGCCTGGTACGTTAAAAACGGTGGATTTTACGAAAACAATGGCCTGATGGTGTTGTCGCCCATGGCCTTAATTGTAGTAGGTGTTATTATTTGGGTACACCGCAGTAGAAATAGAGATTTAATCGAAGGAAAATAATATAGACTTATGGAAAATTTAGTAAATATATTTGTCAAGTCGATATTTATTGATAACATGATCTTTGCCTACTTCCTGGGCATGTGTTCATACCTTGCAGTTTCAAAAACTGTAAAAACTTCAGTAGGTTTAGGTTTGGCTGTAATTTTTGTGCTGGGAATCACCGTTCCGGTCGATTACCTGCTACACAATTATGTATTACGCGAAGGTGCTTTATCATGGTTAGGCGAAGAATTTGCCACCGTTGATTTAAGCTTCTTAAGCTTTATCATGTTTATCGCTGTAATTGCATCTATGGTGCAATTGGTCGAGATGATTGTGGAGAAATTTGCTCCATCATTGTATTCGTCGTTAGGAATTTTCCTTCCGCTGATTGCAGTAAACTGTGCCATTCTTGGAGGTTCGCTGTTTATGCAGGAACGCGATTACAACTCAATTGCCGAAGCTACATCCTTTGGACTGGGTTCAGGTGTGGGTTGGTTCCTGGCCATTATTGGTATTGCAGCCATACGCGAAAAGATTCGCTACTCTGACGTTCCCGCACCCCTGCGTGGACTAGGCATTACATTTATTATTACCGGACTTATGGGATTGGCTTTCATGAGTTTTATGGGAATAACATTATAACACTGAAAAAGATAGTATTATGACGATATTAGCAATCAACGGATTAATCATTGGTTCAAGCATAGCTATTTTCCTGTTCGTGCTGTTACTGCTGGTTTCTATTTTATTATATGCCAAAAAGAAACTAACTCCAAGTGGCGAGGTAACCATCAACATTAACGACGGCGACCGGGAACTGGTAGTTGAACCCGGAAGCACTTTGCTATCGACCCTGGGAAACAATAAAATATTCCTTCCCTCTGCTTGTGGTGGTGGTGGTACTTGTGCCATGTGTAAATGCCAGGTAGATGAAGGAGCAGGCTCTATTCTTCCTACTGAAACCGGTTACTTTACACGAAAAGAGCAACAGGACAACTGGCGTCTGGCTTGTCAGGTTAAGGTAAAAGACAACATTAAAATGCATGTCCACAAAGAGATTCTTGGAATCAAAAAATGGGAATGCGAAGTGGTGTCGAACAACAACGTGGCTACCTTTATTAAGGAGTTTGTGGTTAAATTGCCCGAAGGCGAAACCCTCGATTTCAAATCGGGTGGATACATCCAGATTGATGTTCCTAAAATTGAAGTGGACTTTAAAGACATGGAAATTGGTGAAAAATTCCGTGAAGACTGGGAAAAGATGGGCATTTTCGATTTAAAAATGAAAAACCCGGAACCTACTTTCCGAGCTTACTCCATGGCCAATCACCCGGCTGAAGGAAACATTGTAATGTTGAACATTCGTATTGCCACTCCCCCATGGGACCGCAATAAAAACCAGTTTATGAATGTGAACCCGGGTATTTGTTCTTCGTTTATATTCTCGCGCAAACCCGGCGATAAAGTAACCATTTCAGGGCCTTACGGAGAATTCTTTATCAAGGAAACCGAACGTGAAATGATGTTTATTGGTGGTGGTGCCGGTATGGCTCCCATGCGCTCACACATCTTCCACTTGTTTAAAACAGCAAAAACCGGACGCAAAACTACTTTCTGGTACGGTGCCCGTTCCATGAAAGAGGTTTTCTACAAAGAAGAATTTGATGCCATAGCTGCCGAATTCCCAAATTTTGAATGGCACCTGGCCCTTTCGGAACCGCTTCCTGAAGATAACTGGCAAGGACCAACCGGATTTATTCATCAGGTAATTTTAGATAATTACCTAACCAAACACGAGGAACCCGAAGATATTGAATACTACCTTTGTGGACCTCCAATGATGAACGATGCGGTAAACAAAATGCTTTACAATCTGGGTGTTCCCGATGAAATGATAGCATTCGACGATTTTGGATCATAATCCAGAACATAAATACAAAAAACCATCTCACGCTGTGCAGATGGTTTTTTTTGTACTTTTAAGCCCATAAAAACCTATTGCAATGAGATTCTTACTTATAACCCTGATTGTACCTATTTTAATAAGTAGCTGTACCCAAAAACCCACGTACATAAAAAACGAAGGGTATGTTTTTGGAACTACCTATCATTTTACTTACGAAAGCCAAACCAATTACGAACCGGAACTTAAAGCACTTTTGAACGAATTTAACCGCTCGCTGAGTACATACGACCCAAATTCCATCATTAGTCGCATAAATAAAAACGATACCACCGTGGTTGCCGATTCGTTCTTTATGCAATGCTTCGAAAAGTCGATGGAGATTTCTAAAATCACCGATGGGGCTTTTGATTTAACCGTGGCTCCTGTGGTTAATGCCTGGGGTTTTGGTTTCGATGAATCGAAAAAAGCCGACTCAGCACTTATTGACAGCCTGATGCGCTCTGTGGGTTACGAAAAAGTAGTGCTTAAAAATAAAAAAATAATCAAGCAATTTGCGGGAACCATGCTCGATGCAAGCGCTGTTGCCAAAGGTCAGGGCGTTGATGTAGCCGCTGGCTATCTCGAAAAACAAGGCATCCTGAATTACATGGTCGAAATTGGTGGCGAGGTTCGCGTAAAAGGAACCAATGCAAGCGGAACCTACTGGAAAATCGGAATCGACAAACCCATTGAAGACCCTACGGCAAGTAATCGGGAATTGCAGGATGTTGTATTACTCACAAATAAAAGCATGGCCACTTCGGGCAACTACCGGCAATTTTATGAAAAAGACGGGATGATTTATTCGCACACCATCAATCCTAAAACCGGTTATCCGGCCCGTAACAGTTTATTAAGTGCATCGGTAATTGCTGCTGATTGCATGACTGCCGATGCCTTTGCTACCGCCTTTATGGTGATGGGCATCGATAAAAGCATTGCTTTAAGCAAAGACCTCGATTACCTGGAAGTGTATTTTATTTATGCCGACTCAAGTAATACCATGCAGACTTTTGCATCGGAAAAGTTTAAGGAGCTTATTGCAAGGTAATATACTTTTGAATTCAAAACAGGTACTTACCAAATTTAAAAAGGTTCTTACCAATTTAAAAATAGGTCTGGACTAATTTCAAAAAAGGTGCGGAAAAATTTTAAAATAGGTACTTAAGTAATTTTACAAGGACCCAATCGGTTTCAATTTATCCCCTGCAATTTTTACAGAAAAAAATAGCGCAATAAAAAATTGCGCTACGATTATATAAAAAAATCGATTTAGCTTACGATTCGCAGCTGCTAACGCAACTTCCTGTTTTTCCATCGGGACCGGGAATGGAGCAGCCGCACGATTTTTTTAATTCACGCCCCTCTTTACGGCTTAAGGTAACGGCAAACAGGCCACCCATCACTAAGGCAAGTATGGCAATGGTTACAAATATCTGAAACATGTTTTTTTGTTTTAAAGTTATACCTGGTAAAGGAATAAACCCTGAAATTGTTTAGCAGAACCTACTCTTTTACCACCGATAAACGTTTAAAACGCAATTCTTCTTTAACCTTTTTCTGTTCCAGCTTGTCCATGGTTTTGGCACAAACAATGCCCAACTTGCGCATATCGCGGTTGTGGCCCACATGCGTTTCCGGAAAACGCTTCTTCCTGAAAACAATATTAAATGCCATACCCAAAAACGCCAGTCCCAACAATGCTATAGCAAGAAGCACAATTTCCATAGTTTCAAATTTATAGTGAATTAAACCTGTAAAAAAAAACCAACCTGTTTACATTGGTGATGCAAAGATAAAAAAAGTTCATGCTTTCAAAACATGTTTTTTGCAATGAACAATCAGAAAACATAACCGTTCTACAAGCGAAATTTAACGTAACCTTTGCTTCTTAATAAAACATTCAGGATTGGCATTCAATGTTTTAAAAGTTTAAAGACGAAAACACAAATATTATGAGTACTACAAATAAAGCGTTACAGGGTATAGGATTGACAAAGGATGAAGTATTAAGTGATTACAAACTGGCACTCATTAGCCGTAACGTAAGTATTATTGGCCGTCGCGAAGTGTTGACCGGAAAAGCCAAATTTGGAATCTTTGGCGACGGAAAAGAAATTCCCCAACTGGCTATGGCCAGGCAATTTAAAAATGGTGACTGGCGATCGGGTTACTACCGCGACCAAACCTTTATGTTTGCCACAGGCATGTCATCGCCTTTTGAATTCTTTGCCCAATTGTACGGCGACACCAACCTGGAGAACAACCCAAGCAATGCCGGCCGCTCATTCAACAACCACTGGGGAACCCGCATAATCGATAACGAAGGCAACTGGATTGACCAAACCCAATCAAAAAATACAGCTGCCGATTTATCGCCCACAGCCGGACAAATGCCCCGGCTTATTGGATTGGGCTACGCCTCGAAACTTTACCGAAACAATCCCGAATTAAAAGGCCTTAAAAAGTTTTCAGTCAACGGAAACGAAGTAGCTTTTGGTACCATTGGCGATGCCAGCACATCGGAAGGTCATTTTTTTGAAACACTAAATGCTGCCGGAGTATTACAGATTCCCCTGGCTGTTTCGGTTTGGGACGATGGGTACGGAATTTCCGTTTCGAAAAAATACCAAACCACCAAGGAAAGCATCTCCGAACTTTTGTCCGGGATGGAACCTACTGCTGACAAAAAAGGGGTTAAAATTTATAAAGCTAAAGGCTGGAATTATCCGGAATTAATTACTATTTACAAAGAAGGCATTGAACAGTGCCGTACCAATCATCAGCCCACACTGTTCCATATCGAAGAAATTACCCAGCCGCAGGGCCATTCCACATCGGGTTCGCACGAGCGTTACAAATCGAATAAACGACTCGAATGGGAAAAAGCATACGACGGTATTGCCCAAATGCGCTTGTGGCTGCTCAACGAAAAAATTGCCAACGAGTCAGAATTAACAACCATTGAAAAAGAAGCCGAAACCGTGGCCAAAGAGGCCCGGAAAAAAGCCTGGAAAGCGTTTACCGAGCCCATAATCAAAGAAAAAGAATTGTTGCTTTCCATCATCGAAAAGCGTAACTGCCAATGCAAAACCGAGGGGATTGACAAGGTAGCTTATTACGCCAATCAGTTGCGCAACATTTCGTTTCCCATTCGTAAAGACAATTTTGCCACGGCAAAAAAGATACTGCGCCACGTTTGTTCCGATTGCAGCATCCGTAAAGACTTGCAGGCAGAATTAACCCAATGGCTTAGCCGGAATTATGCCGAAAACCAGGAACGCTACAGCACCTTTTTACATAACGAACACAGCAAATCGGCACTTAAAGTGAATGCGGTGCCTGCCCTTTATTCCGACAGTTCGCCCCTGGTAAATGGCCGCGAAATTCTCCGCGATAACTACCATGTACTCTTCCAAAAGGAACCCCGGCTGGTAATTTTTGGTGAAGATACCGGAAAAATCGGCGGTGTAAACCAAACGCTTGAAGGCTTGCAGGAAAAGTTCGGTGAACTGCGGATTACCGATACCGGAATACGTGAAACAACCATCATCGGCCAGGGAATTGGACTGGCTATGCGTGGATTGCGCCCCATTGCTGAGATTCAATACTTCGATTATATTTTGTATGGGTTACAAACCATGAGCGACGACCTGGCTACATTAAGCTGGCGTACCAAAGGCGGACAAATTGCCCCGCTAATCATCAGCACTCGAGGCCATCGCCTCGAAGGAATCTGGCATTCGGGCTCACCATTAAGTATGGTTATTAATTCAATCCGTGGAATTTATGTTTGTACACCCCGCAACATGACTCAGGCTGCCGGAATGTACAACACACTGCTCGAGGGCGAAGACCCGGCCTTGGTAATTGAACCCCTAAACGGATACCGCCTAAAAGAAAAGCGTCCCGACAACCTGGGTGAATTCAAAATTCCTTTGGGAAAACCTGAAATATTAAATTCAGGAAACGATGTTACCCTGGTAACCTATGGCTCATGTGTGCGCATTGCCGAAGATGCGGTGGAACAGCTGAAAGAGTTTAATATTTCGGTCGATTTGATTGATGTGCAAACCCTGCTCCCTTTCGATTTGGATCAAGTGATTGTTGAATCGATAAAAAAGACTGGAAAAGTTGTGTTCTTTGACGAAGATGTACCCGGAGGTGCCACAGCCTACATGATGAAAAAAGTGCTGGAAGATCAGAAAGCTTATTTCTATCTGGATGCAGCCCCGAAAACACTTTGCGCAAAAGACCACCGACCGGCTTATGGAACCGATGGCGATTACATTTCGAATCCGAATGCTGAAGATGTTTTTGAAACCATCTATAATATGATGCATGAAACCAATCCAGTAAAATTCCCAACTCTTTACTGATTAAGCCGTATCGGTTTTTTTCCCTAGAAGCTTGACCAGAAAGAACAGCACTACAATTCCGGCCGGAAAGGTTATCCACGATGGAATTCCCATGGCTCCGGGTAAAACGCCAATAAAAGCAGCCACTGCACCCACAGTAAGTGCATAGGGCATTTGCGTACGCACGTGTTCTATGTGCGGACATTGGCTGGCCAGGGAGCTTAGAATTGTTGTATCGGAAATGGGAGAACAATGATCGCCCAAAACCGAACCGGCTAACACATTGGCTACCACATTATAAAAAATAGCCAGTGAATTATCGTGGGTAAAGCTAAATTCCTGAGTTATCAGCCAGGTTGCCGGCAGCAAAAGCGGATACAGAATAGCCATGGTTCCCCATGACGAACCCGTACTAAATGCCACCAGAGCGGCCAAAATAAAAGTTATCAATGGGACCAAAACCGGCGAAAGGCTGGCTTCGACAATCAGGTTTGAAATAAAACTGGCGGTGTGCATATGTTCTGTTACCAGGGCAATACTCCAGGCCAGTACCAGAATTACAATGGCAGTTAACATGGTCTTATAACCTTCGACCAGGCTATCGATAGTTTCAGAAAGGGATAATAGTTTTTGACCCACAGTTAATACTATGGCAACTCCGGCAGCCAGTAACGACGACCAGAGCAATGCCTTGTAAGAATCGGAATTGCCAATAATTGTCGATAATTTTGTTGCCCACGAAATCTCAGAATTAGCTACCAATTGGGCATCCCAACCAGTATACAATAATCCGGTAATGGTTCCCACAATTACAACAAATACGGGAATAGCCGCATTATACCAGCGGGGCTTAATAAAACTACTTTCACTATTATCAATGCCAGACTCATTTTCCGTTGAAAGGGTATTTCGGGCGTTAATTTCGGCAAAATACATAAGCCCGTAATCGACTCTGCGATAAATCAGAAAAAAGATAAAAACCAGGGTGAACACCGGATAAAAAGAATAGGCCAGCGAATTAAAAAACACTTCGTACGGTGACAGGTTTAATCCGATGTGGGATATTCCCGATTGAATGTAACTCAGTTCAGCACCAATCCAAGTGGTAACAAAAGCTATGGCCGCTACAGGAGCAGCAGTACTATCGACAATATAAGCCAGTTTCTGCCGCGATATTTTTAAACGATCGGTAACGGGCCGCATGGTATTTCCAACAACCAGGGTATTGGCATAATCGTCGAAAAAAATGGCAATGCCCAGCAACCAGGTAACCAGTTGACCTGAACGGGCTGTTGTAGCATATTTTGTTAATTTATTTACCACACCCTGCATTCCACCGTTTTTAGTAATTATAGCCACCATGCCCCCTATCATCATCGAAAAAACAATAATGGCAATATGCCCGGGATCGCGCAAGGAATCAATAATATATGTATCGATAATTGATAAAAACCCTTTAGGAATCCCAAGCCAAACAGAACCTGTTTGGTAGGTGAATATAATAGATGTGCCAACCAGTATTCCGGTGATTAATGAGGTAATTACCTCGCGAAACATAAGTGCCATCAATATGGCAATTAAAGGTGGTAGTATTGAAAGCCAGAGCGGAATAGGGTTTACAGGAATGCTTAGCTGATGCTCAGTAATTAGAATTTCACATTTTTTAGTAAACTTATGGTTTAGTGAGCCCTGTCCATTAACCAAATCAATCCGATAGACTATATTATCAATACTAACATCCAGAAACAAAAGCGAATCGGCGGGGTAAGTTTTAAAAACTAATTCAGTTTCAATTCCTTTAACAAGAATATCAGGCATAGTAACTGAAACCCGATTGTTTTGTCCAAACAAATTACCCGTAAGCAAAAGGCCGACAGCAAGTATAATTCCGATTCCCAACTTTTTTGAACTAAAATGTGGATAAAATACCATGTATCTTAGTTTTTTAGGAACCTGTTTTTTAAAGCGGTAAATAGCGATTTGCTTTCCTCATCGTCGTCGTAATAACCAGAACCGTAGCCGTAGCCATAACCGTAACCATAGCCGTAACCGTAGCCATAACCGTAGCCATAGCCATATTTTTTCCCGTAATAGCCCGGTACTTTCACATCGTTTATTAAAATGTTAAAATCGGGTATATTGGGTTTCTCGTTCAAATCGTTAATCAGGTCGAGTACATCTTTATGTGAATAGTTCTGGCGAATAACAAACACATTGACGTCAGAAAACTGTGCAAACAATAAAGCATCAGATACCAAAGCAATGGGAGGTGTGTCGACTACAATAAAATCGAAATTTGCACGGGCGTAAGTAACAAAATCAATCAGCGCCTGCGTTTCGAGCAAGCGGGCCGGATTTGGCGGAACCGGTCCTGAAACCACTACCGATAAACCTTCAACCGAAGTGGGCACAATGATATCTTCAATTTTTTCTTTCCCGATTAAGTAAGAACTTAATCCAATGGTATTTTCAATATCGAAATGTCGGTGAATCCGCGGTTTACGTAAATCCATTCCCACCAGCAGGGTTTTCTTTCCGGTTAAGGCAATAATAGACGCCAGGTTTAGCGAGCAAAAAGTTTTGCCCTCACCACTAATGGTTGAGGTAACGGTAATTACTTTTGCATCCTCTTTCAACAACAAATATTGCAGGTTTGTTTTTATGGTTCGGAACGATTCGGAAATGGCTGATTTCGGGTTATCGACCACCACCAGTTCTGTTTGCTTGCTGTTATGGCCCACTACTCCAAGAATAGGCGCTTTGGTTCGTTCTTCCACATCTTTTTTCGACAATATCTTATTGTTGAAATAATCGCGAAGAATGATAATGAGGAAAGGAACAAACAAACCAATAACCAATGAAATCATGTAGTTTAGCCGGCTTTTGGGAGCAATTAGTGCAGCCTGTTCAACCCTTGCTTTATCGAGCACTTTGGCACTGGGGATGTTTGAAGCCATGGTTATACCCGATTCTGCACGTTTTTCGAGCAGGTAGGTATAAATCTGATCGTTCAAATCGAATCGGCGCTGAATATTAATTAAGCGTCGCTCGTTCAAAGGCAGTTTTGCAATCTCAACATTTAACACCTTAATTCGTTGCGCTAAATCGTCAATGGCAATCTGGTTGGTTTGAATCAGATTCTTTACATTTTCTTCAATCATCTTGCGGACTTCGGCTGTTTTGGAATTTAAAATATCCAGTTTGGGATTGCTTTTTACCGATTGCAGCTGCAAACCCACGCGCTCGGCATTCAGACTGTTTAACTGCATTATCAGATTCACCAGCAATTGGTCGCGCACCCCGACCGATGTGGGAACAATTACATGTTCATCATCGCGTTTGCTGTTCAGGTAATCGAGTAGGTATTTGTAATATTTCGATTCAATCAAAAGCACGGCCTTGTCCGATTCCAGTCGTTCAAACTGGTCGTAGAGGGTTTTTCCCTCCTGCGACAAATCGATAATGCGGTTTTCAGTTCTAAACGCCTGCAGGTTTCCTTCGGCCACACTCAACGAATCAACAACAGCACTAATTTGCTCATCGATAAAATGGATGGTATTCAGGGCTATCTGGTTTTTTTCTTCCAATTCGGAACGAATAAACACCTCGGCCAATTTATTCAGGTAGCGGGCTTCCTTTTCGGCCACATAGCCGGTAGTTGAAAGCGTAAGTATGGTACCTTCCTCGTCGAACAAGCCAATGCCCAGTTTATTCCGGTATTGATTGGCCAGGTAATCGAGGTTATTTATGTAGAAATAATACTTGTCGGTGGTTGACTGATGAAAATTCTCCGGATTACGAATGGTGATATTAAAACTGAACCAATCGTTTTCAAATTGCTCGCCAAAACTTAATTCTTTTCTGATGGGTTGCTCGGCCTCTATTTCTAAAAGGTATGTATCGGCAGAAAGAATGCTAACATAAATTGGAACCCCATATTGCTGATAATGATCCGGATTAAGGTTTACCTGGAGGCGATCGGGGCGGTACAATTCCGGATCGCGAATGCGACCGATTCCATAGTAGGTTATCTCAAAATCGAGTTCATCGAGCACGGTACGGTTTAAATCGAAGGAACGAAGTATACCAAAATTATTTTTAAGGTTGGTTCCCTGTTTAAACAATTCGAGTCCTTGAATCATCTCGTCGCTGTAATACGAATTGGAACCCATTTCGCGAATAAGCAAGGTTGAACTCACCTGAAATACCCGGTCGCTATAGCGATTAATAAGATAAGCGGCCGAAACAGATACAAAAACAGCCAAGGCAAACCAATACCAATTGATTAGTATCTTAAAAATGTATTTTTTAATGTCGATGGTTTCCTCCTTGTAGATATCGTCGAACTCAGCCATAATTTAGTACGATATATAAGTTAATAATAGCAATAGGGTAGTAAGTCCGCTAAGTACAACACTTACCGTAGGTGAATTGATGCTGACCATTTTGGCTCGCAAAGGTTTCACATAAATCACATCGCCGGGTTTCAACCAAAAATATTCGCTGGCCATAAAATCGGTCGAGGTTAAATCGAGCAATGCGGTTTGCGAACCTGAGACTGTTTTGCGAATCACCAATACCTCTTTGGCGTTGCCGTAATTCGAAATATCGCCGGCTTTGGCCAGGGCTTCGAGTAAATGTACATCTTTCTTATAAAAAGCATAGGTCGACGGCCTTTGCACCTCACCCAAAACAGAAATCTCATAACTCAACAATCGCACATCTACCACCGCACCAATCAGGTATTCGTCGATAATTTTTTGCAGGGTATTGCGGGCCTGTGTAAGCGACTGACCAACCAGATGCACTTTACCGATTACCGGCAATTCAATATTTCCTTCATGATCAATCAGGTAACCCTGAATAAAAAGCGACAACTCGTTAAACGTTCCCGACGATGCCGCCGATGATTTTTTAAAAGATTCGGTCTGTCCCAGTTCCACACCAAAAATATTGATGTAAATATTATCGCCAATTTGCAAAATAATTTCTTCAGGAATAGTATGGTTTACCTGTAAACCAATAGAGTCATCGCGCTGAAAGGTTTCCTGAAAATAAAGGGTGGTTTTGTAACGGGCGCAGTTACTAAACAGCACACCAGTAAGCAAGAGTAAAAAGTATAAACGAAAATTCCGATTCATGGATTTATATTTTCAAAGTACAAACATAAATAACAAATTGATGTAAGCCAATAAAAAAGCAACATAAACAATAAATTGCAAGATAGCAGCATTTTTGGTCAATTCAGAACTTCACTTTATCAAAAAAGCAGGCTACACTATTAATATATGTAATATTTCAACTATTTTTGAACTCGCACGTATATAAGATTCGTAAATTAACTTATTTAGATATGAAGAGGTTTGGTTTTATTGTTTCCCTTCTAACAAGCATCCTATTTTCTGAAACCATGTATGGTCAGGAACCAACAGTTCAGGTTTCTAATTTAGCTGTAACAAATGCTACCCCATCATCAATAACACTCTCCTGGACCAATGGCAATGGAGAAAACACTCTAATTTTATGCAAAGAAGTTGAATTAACCGTTTATGCAATTCCTGACACTTATAGTTTTTTAGCTGACGCAAATTATGGAGATGGAGATTATTTAACCGCTACTTCAGGCATGCCTCCAACTACTACTTATAATTATATAGTTTACAACGGCAATGGAAGCAGCATAACCGTGACTGGACTTATGGATGCCACTAAATATATGTTTTATGCTGTAACCTATAATGGTAGTGGTGGAACTGAGGACTATTTAAATTCTTATGAAACAAACTACCTTTCTCATTTTTCCTCTCCATTTCAAGCCTCTGATATTACCTTTTCAAGCATTCAGGCAGATGCTATAACTGCATCCTACACATCTGGTAGCGGGGGCAATCGGATTGTATTGGTAAAAGCTGGTAGCCCTGTAGATGCTGACCCTGTAGATAATACGCAATACACTGCAAATACTGTTTTTGGTTCCGGACAACAACTGGGTACAGGTAATTACGTGGTGGCAAAGGGTGATAACAACAGTGTAACAGTAACTGGTTTAACAGCCGGAATTACCTACCATTTTAAAGTTTATGAATATATCTCGGACGGAACCAATCGCGATTACCGCACCGATGGTTTCGATGAAGTAACTGATAATCCCAACTCACAGATAACCCTTAAGCCAGAACCCACCACCCAGGCTTCTGATATAAGCTTTACCAGTACAGGTTCAAGCGAAGTAAGTTTAACTTGGACTGCCGGAAACGGCGATGGCAGCATGGTAGTTGTACGTGCAGAAGGAACTACCGAGGTTGATCCTGTGGACTTTAATGATTATACAGCAAATACCGCTATTGGTAGTGCCGGCACCACCGGGGCTGGTAATTTTGTGGTATTTAAAGGTCTCGGCACCAGCGTAACAGTAACCGGTCTTACTCCCGAAACCACCTACCACTTCAAAGTTTACGAATTCAATAACGAAGGTGCACTCTCTAACTATAAAATTGACGGCTATCCTTCCGGTACAAATCCAAATTCTACAACTACCCTTAAAGGCCAACCAGCCCAGGCTTCTGAACTGGTTTTTACCAACATTACAGAAAACTCCATGACGGTGAGTTGGACCACTGGTGGTGGGGATGGTGCCGTTCTAATTGCACGCGAGGCCAGTGCAATAGCTGATTTCCCCATTGACGGAACACCTTATTCCGGAGATTTGGCATTTGGTTCCGGAGCCAATCTGGGCAACAACACCTTTGTACTATACAATGGTATAGCCGAAACAGCTGACATTACCGGACTTAGCCTGGGTACCACGTATCACTTTATGGTATGTGAATATAATAATTCTGGAACTGAAACGGATTACAACACCAACCCGGGAACCAATAATCCCGGCAGTCAGTCCACGCTTAAAACCTTTCCAACCACTCAGGCAACAGCTATTACAATTACCGACATTCAGGCCAATCAGTTTACGCTAACCTGGACTAACGGCGATGGCGACAATCGGGTGGTTCTAATGAAGCAGGGTGCTGCAGTAAATGCTATTCCTGCTGATGGGACTAATTATACCGCCAACACGGTTTTTGGTGCCGGAAACCAACTTGGTACAGGTAATTATGTGGTTTTTAATGGTTCCACCAACAGTGTTACCGTTACCGGACTCGATGCCAACACCAACTATTACGCTAAAGTATTTGAATACAATAATACCGGGACTGATATACTTTTTAAAACCGATGATTTTTCAGATTTCAATCCGGCCAGTGCAAAAACACTACCTACGCTTCAAGCTAGCGAACTGGTATTTAGCAATGTGCAAAACAACTCCATCGATTTAAGCTGGACCCGGGGCAATGGGGATAGTGTATTGGTAGTAGCCAAAGCAGGAACCACCCTGACCGAAACACCCACCGAAGGCACAATTTATACTGCCAACGGCACCTTTGAGAGCGGTGAAACAATTGCTCCCGGCGTGTATGTAGTTTATTCGGGAACAGGAACTTCCGTATCCGTAGATGGTTTAGCAGCCAGCACCGATTACGTTTTTAAAGCCTTTGAATTCAACAATAGTGAACCCTATACTTCCTATTTAAACACCGATGGCAGTAGCAACAATCCGGCCACACAATCAACCACAGGAGATGAACCTACAACACAAGCCAGCGCTGTTTCATTTGCAAATACAAGCTCGACCCAAACCGACGTGAGCTGGACAGCAGGAAATGGTGACGGACGCATTGTGCTGGCTTATGAGGGAGATACCCTTTCAGCCCTTCCGGTTGACGGAACTACTTATACCGCCAATGCGATATTTGGAAGCGGTTCCGAAATAGGAACCGGTAACTTTGTAGTTGCTTTGGGTGATGTTATCTCAGAAACAGTTACCGGACTTACTCCGGAATCAGAATATCAATTCAGGGTTTTTGAGTATTCAGGTAGTGGTAGTTCTATTAATTACCTTACTTCTGCTGGAAGCGATAACCCAGATAGTGTAACCACACTGGTAGGAAAACCTATTATTCAAGCCAGTAATGTTACATATGACCAATTGGATACTGAAAGCTACCGGGTAAATTGGACTCACGGCAGTGGAGACAGTCTTTTGGTTGTTGCCGTTGCAGGTACGTTTACCACAAGCGAAAATCCGGTGGACGAAACCGATTATGTAGCTGATGCAGCCTTTGGAAGCGGTACACTCATTGGCAGTGGACGTGTTGTTTACAAAGGAATCTCTGCTGATGGTTCTGTAATTGTTACCAATTTAACAGCGGCCACCAATTATTCTTTTAAGGTATTTGAATACAACTCAATCGGGGGAATTCCTTATTACCAAACTGCTGATGGAACCGACAATCCCACGTCGCGCTCTACCTTAGAAACTGAACCTACTACTCAGGCAGGAACAATAAATTTTTCAAGTGTGGGTGCCACTCAGCTTACGTTGGACTGGTCACCAAGGGGAAATGGTACCAATGTAATTGTTATTGCCCGTGAATCCGCAGATATATTGACCCATCCCGTTGATGGAACAAGTTATAGTGGCAATAACGATTTTACCTTAGCTGAAGTCTATGCTACCGATCATCGCGTGGTTTTCAACGGTTCTGGAACCGGAGCCACCATCACCAATCTGAATCCAAACGCTACCTATTATTTCAGAGCTTATGAATACAATGGCTCAGCATCTACCTGTAATTATCTAACTTCCTCAGGAGGTTCAAGCAATACTACCACCATAAAAGCTGAACCAACCTTACAAGCCGGTAATTTTTCATTTTCAGTTATTAATACAACTTCATTCACGGTAAATTGGAACCGTGGTAATGGCGACAATGTCTTTATTGTTGCCAGCACTACTCCTATCAATCAGGTACCGGCTGATGGAATTGATACCTGTACGGTAAGTTCCGTTTTTGGTCAAGGGTCTGAAATAGCGCTGGAATCAGGAATTTTTGCTGTTTATAAAGGAACAGCTTCCGCCGTTGATATTAGTGGTTTAACCAGCGCTACGCAATACTATTTCAGGGCTTTTGAATACAACAATACAGGTACTGACATTGATTATTTAACAACACCTGATAATTCAGCCTCACAATTTACCTTGTCAACTGAACCTACCGTGCAGGTTAGTGCTTTTGGCAATACGGTTTATAATGACACCATTTCGCTAGACTGGATAAACGGAAACGGAACCGGACGAATTATTCTGGCAAAACATGGCAATGCGGTAGATGCAAGCCCCACAGATGGAGTTGAATACACAGCCAGTGCCATCTTTGGTTCAGGAACTGAATTAGGTACCGGCAATTATGTAGTATATGCTGGAAACCTACCTGATACGGTTCGCATTACCGGACTCCTGGCTTCAGAAACTTATTATTTTCAGGCTTTTGAATACGATAATACCGGAGCACTTAACTATTTATTAACCGATGCTCCCACAACATCGGCTACCACCGGAACCAAAGGTGTTCCATCGGTTCAGGCATCTGAAATAAACTTTACCAATCTGGCTTCCGATAACTTTACCATTAACTGGATCAATGGAAATGGAGAGAACCGCCTGGTAGTTATGCGCGAAGGCGAACAGGGAACTATTAGTACTCCTGTTGATAATACCAATTATGTGGCTAGCAATGATTGGACCACAAAAGGAACCGAGTTGGAATCATCAGGTTACTATACCGTTTACAATGGTTCAGGGAGTTCAGTTTCCGTAAGCAATTTAACACCAAACACTACCTACTGGGTTTATGTGTTTGAATACAACAACCCAGCTGGTTTTGAAAGCTATAATACAAACACCGAAACCAATAATCCTGCGAATGGAACAACCCTTAAAACGATTCCAACTGGACAGTCCTGGGGAATAAGCAGTGGAACCATTACCTCAAATTCCATTAACATTTCCTGGACTCGTGGTAACGGAGATAACTGCATTGCGGTAATAAATACGTCCAATAGCTTTTCAGCCTACGATGGTTTCGATCCCCTTGCCAATGCCAATTACATCGGCAGTGGCGAGCAAGTGATTTACAATGGCACCGGAAGTTCCGTTACCGTAAGCGGTTTAGATGGCTCAAGCACCTATTGGTTTAAAGTGATGGAATACAACAATTCAGAAACTTACACCCTGTATCATTCGGCTGATACTACTGACAACCCAATTAGCTTTGCAACACTTGGTACAGCAACCTGGGTTGGAACCACCACCGATTGGACAACTAACACCAACTGGTCTCCGACAGCTGTTCCAACTTCACTGCAAAGCGTAATCATTTCATCAGGACAAAGTGCTTATCCGGAACTAAGTTCATCGCATAGTGTTGACAATATGGTAATTGAAGCCGGTGCAACTATTACCATTGCCGATGGTGGCCACTTAAACATTACCCGCGATTTATTGCTCGAAAGCCCAACGAGCAGCGGTTCAAGTGGTGCTTTGGTTATTCCGGGTTCAGGAACTATTTCTGTAGGAGGAACCTCAACCATGGAACGCTACAACCCGAACCCATTAAGCAGGCGTTTTCTTTCATTTCCTACCCCACCCAGCATCAGCACCTTTAATAATTATTATGTATTTGGCTGGGAGGAACCCAATATAAATTGGATCGACATGAACGGAGGCCCTTCAATTGCTACAATGCAAGGTTTGCTGGTCTGGGACGGTCCGCAAATGATAACTTTCACAGGTGCTTTTAATAATGGCAACCAAAGCATTAATGTAACCAACAGCTCACCGGGCGATGGAAGCTACGGCTGGAACCTGGTAGGAAATCCTTACCCCAGCACCATTGATTGGGATGCGGCATCGGGATGGACATTAAACAATGTAGATGCTACCGCTTATTATTATAATGGTTCAACCTATGACACCTGGAACTCAGGTTCACATTCCGGAACCGGAGGTGGAACCCAATACATTGCGGCCGGACAGGGATTTTTTGTACATGCTTCGGCCAATGGCTCATTGGGAATGACCAATGAGGTTCGGGTAACCAATACACAAAATCTGCTAAAAACAGCCGAAACCGAGAAGCAATTGATACGCATCGAAACAGCAAATAACAATCTTACCAGCGATGCCTTATTGCTATTTTATTCCGATGCTACCGATGATTTTGATGCACAGTATGATGCCTACAAATTAACGGGCGATTTGCCTGAACTTGCAGAAGTTTACTTTATCAACAAAACAGATCAGCTGGCCATCAACACTTTTGCTGCCAATAAACTGGCTGAACTAAACGAAACCCCTCAACTAGTATTTCCATTGGGACTATTAAACCAGACTTCGGGAATTGTTAACTTCCGTATTTCCGAAAAACGGAATATACCATCAGACATAAATATTTATGTATATGATGCACTTACCAATGGATACACCAACCTGAATGAAGTGGATTACGAATTATTTATTGCCGGAGAAACCAATTACATCGAAGATCGTTTTGAACTTGTATTGTCGAAGAATGCACTTTCAATTAACAACGAAAATTTAGACGTAAAAATATGGTCGTTTGCCAGTGAAAAAACTATTTTCATAAAAAGCAGTCAGGCAATTGAAACAAGTTCAAGGGTTTATCTGTATGATCTTACAGGCCGTTTATTAAACACCAACACGTGGAATGGCTTAGGTTTACAGGAGTTTAAAGTAGAAGCTGCAGGCACCTATATAATTAAAATTCAAGTTGAAAAAAATATAATAACGCAAAAAGTAGTTGTTCAATAAAATAATTTTTATCACTTTTGCAGATTGAGCAGAATAATTAGCCAATGATAGTTAAAGTAACAAAATATATTACTGCTTTACTTTTTTTACTATTTTTTCCAAGTTTATTGTTTGCCGATGGCACCAAGCCTTCGTCGACCAGTAAAAGCGGGAATTTTAAAAAAAGTAGTTTCTCAAAGCAGAATAGCTGGAGCTCAGGCGGGAAGGCCCTTACTCCTCCCAATCCGGATGACGCAACGGGAGGAACCAAAGTGCCAATTTCCGGGGGGCTTACTTTCCTACTCATTGGCAGTACCTTATATTTGGTTAAGCGAGTGAAGGATGAAAACAAATAATCCTTTTTCATGCCTTTATTCAAATCAATCAATCAACTAAAGATTTCTGATTCACTGATAAAAGAAATTCTGCAGTACCTTTTTTCATTTACTATTGCCTGGGTAATTGCCAGTTTAATTTCTGACTTTCCGTTTTTTGCCGAACCCATCGAAAAATCAGGTTTTACTGAATACTACCGTGATTTTTTAATGGGCTTAACCAATCAACAACTGCACGGGTTGGGACATCAAACCTTTTGGTACAACAACACACTGGGAATTGAAGGAACCGCCGGATTAATATTTGCCTACGGATGCCTGGGTTACCGAATTCTGGCGTTTTTTATCGTATTTATCATCCTTCAGTTCGGACGATTTTTTCATAAAATCTGGTATTTGCTATTGGGAATTTTCCTGATTACCTGGATAAATTCTCTTAGGGTAGTAATAATTGCTTTGGGCCAATTACACAATCCCGAATACACTGTTTTGTTGCACGATACGATATCGCCCGTTTTAATGTATCCTCTATTACTGGCCCTTTGGATAATCTGGCTAAAAACCTTTGGAAAAGCACCTACAACAGATACCCTGTTGTATAAAATGGTAAAATTTATAGCCAATGCGCCCTTGTTTAATTCAAAATAATTTTAAATTTACTTTGGGATTAAGATTGGTAACAAAAAAAACCAAAGTATGGGAATCGAGATTAATTTATTTAACATTAACCACTACCTGGCCAAAATTGGAAAAGGTAAATGCCTCATCTCGGAACCTTTTTCACCCGATTCTTATTTTGGACGTTCGGTGGTTTTAATTACCGAACATAGTGAAAATGAAGGTACATTGGGTTATATTCTAAACAAACCCATCGATGTTCCCATCCACGAATTATTTCCCGATTTTCCAACCTTTAATGCTCCCTGTTTTGTGGGCGGACCGGTAAACCCTGAGACCATTCATTATTTGCATACCCGTATCGATTTATTGCCCGAGAGCACTCCGGTAACCAATGGAATTTATTGGGGAGGCGATTTTGATTTACTTAAAGAACACATTCAAAATGGGATGATAAGGCCCAGTGAGATACGTTTTTACCTTGGTTATAGCGGTTGGGCACCCCAGCAATTACAGCAGGAAATTGATGATAAGTTTTGGATTGTCAGTCCGATTTCTTCAACAAAAATTATGCATGCCAATCAAAATACCTGGAAAGAATTGCTGAATGAGATGGGCGATTCTTATTCCATTTGGGCCAATGCCCCAACCAATCCGGGTATGAATTAAGAAAAAGCCTGGTTATTAAGCCTTTCGAGCAACATTTGACTTTTCTTTTTAAAATACCTACGATTTTGAAAGCCAATTACACTGCGGATTCCACTTACAGCATTTGTTAAAAATATTTCGTCCATTTGGTGCAGATCCTCAGCCATTAGTAACGCATCATCGTTTACCAGAAACCCCAATCCAGAAGCAATTTTTAGAATCTGTTTACGCATGACTCCCTCCACAGGTCCCAACTTTAACGAAGGAGTAAACAATTCATTCCCCCGGATGGCAAACATATTGGACGAAGTGGCTTCAATCAAAAAATTGTCGGCTGAAACAAGTAAAACATCATCAAACGAATGACGCTGCGCATATAATGAAGCTAAAATATAAAATTGCGCGTTCAACGATTTTATTTGCAAATAGGGCACATTAGGTTTGGAAAACGTATTGTAAACCCCCAAAACCAAACCCTGATGGAGCATTTCATAGGGCCCTTTGCCCAGGTATTTTGCTTCAATAAAAATATCTGTTGCATTCTTATCGGGTAGATACAAACCGGCTCCTCCTCTTACAAAGACAGCTTTAACGCGAGCAGCCTGAAATAATTTATTACGCGAAAGCAAACCTGAGATTTGTTTGTCAAAAAAATCGAGTGAGAAATAATCGGGTAAATGCATTTCGAGGGTAGCTGCCGCTTTCACTATTCGCTGATAATGATCGGCTATAAATTGGGTTTTTAGGCCGTTGGCATGCATGGTTTCAAAAAAACCATCGCCATAGCGAAAAGCACGGTTCTGCAAACCAATGGGCAATTCCGATTCGGCCAGGTAATGTTTATTAAATGCACATATCTTGTATTCATTGGCCATGCAGTAATTCGGGCAAAATGGTTAACAAACTTTGATTGCTTTTAATTCGGATTCCGCGTATTCCGGCATTCCGCGCTGCTTCCATATCCTTATCGTTATCGCCAACAAATAGTGCATTATTTGCATCAATAGTAAAACGCGCCATGGCTTTTTCAATGAGCAGGGAACCGGGTTTACGACACAAACAATTTTCAAAATCGCTGTGGTGTGGGCAATAATAAATATCAAGGATGGAAATTCCGGCTTTATTCATTAAAGATAAAAACTTTGAATGAACCTTTTCAACATCAGTTTTTGAATAGGTTCCTCGTGCTATTCCTCCCTGGTTTGAAATTACAACAAACTCGTATCCTGCCAAAGTCAATTTTTGCATGGCATCGACAAACCCCTCGTTCAAAACAAAATCGTCGGGACGGTAAATATAATAGTGACCGGTATCGTTATTAATTACGCCATCTCTATCTAAAAACAAGACTTTTCGCATGGCTCAATAATTATATCTACGGGAGAAGCTGATTAATAAAATGTGTAAATAACCCCGGTTTTATCAAAATTGGAAAAACAAAACCAAAAACGGCGCCCCAAAAATGGGCATCGTGACCAATATTATCGATATTCTTTTTACCCATGTAATACGAATACCCCAAATATAGCAAACCAAACATAATGCCCGGAATGGGCACAATAGCCATAAAATATATTTTGCTTAAGGGAGCAAAAAAGATGCTGGCAAAAGTTACAGCCGACACAGCACCCGAAGCGCCAACGGCATTGTAATGGGGATTGTCTTTTTCTTTAAACAGGGTAAAAACCGAAGACACCACAATGGCTCCGAAATACAAAACTAAAAACAATAAAGTGCTACTAGCACCTATAAAGTGGTGAAAATAGTATTCCAGTGCCTGCCCAAAGGAATAAAACACCAACATGTTAATTATTAAATGCTCCCAGTTGGCGTGCAAAAAAGCATGGGTAAAAAGCCGGTACCATTGCCTGCGATGCACAATCTGATAGGGATTCAGGTTGTATCGGTACATTAACTCAGGCCGGCTAAAGGCTGCAATAGAAAATATTGCAGTAACTACAATGATTAGAATACTTATCATAAACAATTAATTTCGGGGGCTAAATTCAAAAGGAATTTCAAGAATTGAAGCAAAATCGAGACCCAGGCGCAACATATCTTCATCGATATTTTCGTAGGCCCATTCAACCGAAATGTGACGTCCCCGGTTGTACATGTCGTTTAGCTTGCGCAATACATTAAAAACCATGTGATGCGAAGAAGTACTCAGGTATCTGAAAAATAATTTGCATTGGCAATTATCTAAATGACTGCCTTCGTTATCGAGCCATTCAATAATCGGCTTATACACCCTGTTCACATCTTCAGGTGTTGAATTTCCGGCAATTTGAAAGATTGCCAAATCCGCATCCATCAGTACATCCGGACAATCTTCGGTAGCTTCAATTTTTAAATAACCCAAAATACGTTGTTTTAAAATTTGTGACTAAGTTGCTGATAAATCTCCAGATTCTCATCATCAAATATAGCAAAAATAACCTTTTCGATGGTGGAATCTTCCGACAGAAACCGGCTAACCGCAGTCAGTGCAACTTCGGCTGCTTCACTTTTTGGATAGCCATAAATTCCTGTACTAATATTTGGAAAAGCAATACTTTTTAACTTCTTGGCAACCGCGTGTTTTAATGCGTTCTGATAGCACAAAGCCAGCAATTCCGCTTCACCACTATTACCTCCATGCCAAACCGGGCCCACGGTATGTATTACAAAAGGAGCCTTTAAGCGGTATCCGGAAGTTACTTTTGCAGCGCCGGTAGCACAACCATTTAATGTTTTGCATTCTTTCAGCAATTCGGGACCCGCTGCACGGTGAATGGCACCATCGACACCTCCCCCTCCCAATAAACTATTGTTTGCGGCATTTACCACAGCATCGACCTGCAATTGTGTGATATCAGTTTTAATAATTTTTATTTTTTGCTGAAAACCCATGAAATTAACGTAAGGTTGCGGCAAATTTTTGGTCGAAATTACGAATGATATTATTCATAATTTTATCTATTTGCTTATCTGTAAGTGTTTTTGTTTCGTCTTGCAAAATAAAACTCAAGGCATACGATTTCTTTCCCTCACCCAGGTTTTTGCCTTCGTAAACATCAAAAAGCGACACTTCTTTTAATAATTTACGCTCGGTACGCAAAGCTTCCTGCTTTAAATCATCGAAGCTTACGTTGTTTTGAAGTAAAAGTGACAAATCGCGGCGAACTTCAGGAAATTTAGCCAACTCTTTGAATTCTACTTTTGCATTACGAACAGCTTTCAGCAATTTATCCCAATTAATTTCAGCAAAATATATGTCTTGTTTCAGTTCGAACTGTTTTCGTACTTTTCGGTTTACCAAACCCAGAACAGCAAGTTCCATTTTATTGTACTCCATCACCAAAGCTTCGGTAAATAATTCATTGGAAATGTAACGAAAACTCACCTTCTCCATTACAATACCCAGGCGCTCCATTACATGTTCAACGTTTCGCTTTAAGTAATAAAAACTAACCGGTTCTTGTTTAAGCAGCCACGATTCGGGAGCTCTGTTTCCCGAAACACAAAGCGCCAGACGTTCGCCCTGCATGTATTTTTGTAAGGGGTTTTGTATTTCCTGATTGCTGTTTAATGCATACACATTGCCAAACTCAAAAAATTTTAAATCGGGATGTTGCCTGTTACTGTTAAAAGCAATTGCTTCGAGTGCACCAAAAAGTAACGTTTGACGCATAGAATTTAAATCCTGACTTAGCGGATTAGCCAATGTTACGGTCTGCTCTTTAGGAAAAACATTCAAGTTTTCGTAATAAGCTGCTTTAGTTAACGAGTTTGCCATCATTTCTGTAAAGCCAACTGCAACCAGCTGATTGGCAATCAATTCTTTTTGCACAATGGGATCGGGTTTTGCAGCATAAGCAAGGGTTGCATTCACCTGTTCGCTCATTGGAACGGCATTGTATCCGTAAATACGCAATATTTCTTCAATTACATCGGCCTCACGTTGCACATCGACCCGATACGGAGGAACCTTTAAAAAAAGTTCATCGCCCATCACTTTTTCAATTTTAATTTCGAGCGCTTCCAGAATTTTGCTTACCACTTCTAACGAAAGTTCCAGACCGATTAAACGTTTTACCTGCTTTAACCGAAGCGTAATATCATAATCGGCAACAGGCTGGGGATAAATATCAACAATTTCGCTGCTAATGGTTCCGCCGGCAACTTCCTTAATAAGCAAGGCAGCTCGTTTTAAGGCGTAAATGGTAATGTTGGGATCAACGCCTCTTTCGAACCGGAACGAAGCATCGGTATTTAATCCATGACGACGTGCTGTTTTACGCACATAAACCGGATTAAAACAAGCACTTTCAAGGAAAATACTTTGAGTTTTTGGGGTAACACCTGATTCAACACCACCAAAAACTCCGGCAATACACATGCCTTCTTCGGCATTACAAATCATCAGATCGTTTGCATCGAGTTTACGTTCCTCCTCGTCGAGGGTAGTAAACAACGTGTTGTTTTCCAGTGTCTTAACTACCACCTTATTTCCTTTTATGAAAGCAGCATCAAAGGCATGTAAAGGCTGACCCAATTCGTGTAGCACATAATTGGTCACATCAACCACATTGTTAATGGGATTTAGCCCTATTGCTTTTAAGCGATGCTTCAACCAATCAGGCGATTCAGTGACGGTAAGTCCAGTTAATGTAACTCCGGCATAGCGAATACAAGCTTCGGGAGTTTCAACCTGAACATCAATGGGTAAATTCTTATTATCTGTCTTAAATTCCGAAATATCGGGCAAGGTATAATCGATAGTTTTAATTTGTTTTAATGCTGCAGTTATATCGCGGGCTACTCCAACATGTGAAGCTGCGTCGATGCGATTGGGAGTAAGATCAACTTCAAAAACCACATCGTTTTCTATATTAAAATACTGACTTGCCGGAGTACCATTCTTAAGTTCATTGGGCAGGACCATAATCCCTTCGTGAGCAGTTCCCACACCAATTTCAACTTCAGAACAAATCATTCCGTGGGACTCTTCACCACGAATTTTTGATTTCTTTATCTCAAAACTTTCGTTTCCACTGTATAGTTTTGTTCCCACAGTAGCAACCACAACTTTTTGTCCGGCAGCCACATTAGGAGCTCCACATACAACTGAAGTTGGTACACCGTTGCCTAAATCGACAGTGGTTAAACTTAAATGATCGGAATTTGGATGTGGAACACAAGTCAAAACTTCACCAATCACCAACCCCTGCAATCCGCCCTGAATTGATTGGTAAGTTTCCACATTTCCCACTTCCAACCCCAGAGATGTTAACAATGAAGCAAGTTTTTCGGGTTCTAAATCAATATTTATGTATTGTTTCAGCCAATTATAAGAAATCTTCATAAATGCCTATTTTTTTTATTTTGTCGAGCAACAAAAGTAAAGTTTTTTTTAAAATTTGAGCTTAAAACCCAACGGTAATTCAATATTTTATGAAGTTCGGGTCAGGCACCTTCTTAACCAAACAAAACTGAAACAAAAACGCAACAGATCGTGTTAAATAACCTTTTCATATAAAATTTGGTCGAAACTAATTAGTCATTGCCATGCATTTAAAAATTTAGCATCTATATTTGCAAAAACGAAACAGATCAGTCTGTTTTCAATTGTTGAGATACGCACAAGTAGTTTAAAGTGTGTACCAAATAAAAATAAGATTGCGAATTTATAACGACAAGAACCATCATGATAAAAAACACTACAAATAAACCACTTATTCTGGTTACCAACGACGACGGCTATTTTGCTCCGGGCTTGAAAGAATTAATTGATATGGTAAAGCCTTATGGCAATGTACTTGTTGTTGCCCCCGAACAGGGAGTATCGGGAATGTCGCATGCCATTACCATAAAATCGCCCCTACGTGCCACTCTATTGGAGCAAAACAACGGACTTACCATTTATAAGGTAAATGGAACGCCGGTTGATTGTGTAAAAATGGCCTTAAACCAAATTGCCGATAGGAAACCCGACATTTTGGTTTCAGGTATTAATCACGGATCTAATTCTTCAATAAGCGTTATTTATTCAGGTACCATGGGGGGTGCTATTGAAGGAAGTTTAAATAAAATTCCTTCTATCGGTTTTTCACTTTGCTCGCACCGGATGGATGCTGATTTTGGTCTGGTTAAAACCTATGGGGAACAAATTTTCACCAAAGTGCTTCAAAATGGGCTTCCCGATTATACCTGTCTTAATGTAAACTTTCCGGTAATTTCAAAAGAAGATTTTAAAGGAATTAAAGTTTGCCGCCAGGCTCGAGGTGTTTGGCGCGAAGAGTACGACAAACGTACCGATCCGCACGGGGGTGAGTACTATTGGTTAACCGGGAATTTCAGCAACGGTGAAAATGGTTCAACCGACACCGACGAATGGGCACTGGCAAATAATTTTGCTTCAATAGTTCCGGTTAAAACCGACTTTACCGATTTTGAATCAATAAAAAAATTAGAAGCTTATAATTTTAGCATTTCATAAGTCATGCAAAAAAAAGATTCTGTTTCACTGGGTGTTTTTGTAGGTCTTATGCTACCCCTTATCCTGGTGGCTGCATTTGTAGTTTATTCCTACAAAACCACCGGATTAAATTCACTTATATCTGTAGTTAAACATTACCAGGCTTACAATATTTTATATAAGATTCTTTCGGTTAGTCTAATGCCCGGCGCCGGACTGTTTTTTTACTGGAGCCGCATTAACAAATTGAACCAGGCTCGCGGTGTACTTATGATGTCACTGTTTTACGGAATAATGGTGCTTGTTTTATATATGACTTAAACTCATTGTTATGAAATATTATTTAATAGCCGGGGAAGCCAGTGGCGATTTGCACGGGTCCAATTTAATGAAGTCGCTTCAGTCGGTTGATTCTGAGGCTCAATTCCGTTTTTGGGGCGGTGATTTAATGGCCCGGTATGGCGGAACTCCGGTAAAACATATCAGCGAACTGGCATTTATGGGATTTGTAAAAGTACTTACCAATCTGCCGACGATTATTAAAAATCTAAAGCTCTGCAAGCAAGATATACTTGATTTTAATCCCGATGTTATTATTTTAATTGATTATGCCGGATTCAATCTTAAGATTGCCCAATTTGCCAAATCAGAAAACTTTAAAGTACATTATTACATTTCTCCTAAAATATGGGCATGGAAAACCAATCGGATAAAACTTATTAAAAAATATGTGGACAAGATGTTCACCATTTTACCTTTTGAGACCCAGTTTTACAAAAAATACCAATTCAATGTAAACTATGTGGGCAATCCGGTTAATGATGCCATATTTGCTCACGAAGGTTACAATCAGACTTTTGAAGAATTTACTGCAGAACATCGGCTGGATGAACGACCAAAAATTGCTTTACTGGCGGGAAGTCGTAAACAGGAAGTACGACTGATGCTGCCAGTAATGATTGAAGTGAGCCATTTTTTCCCCAATTACCAATTTGTTGTTGCCGGAGCTCCGGGACTTGATTTGGCTTTTTATAAACAACATTTGGGCGCCCACAACATTCCCATACTTTTTAATCACACATACGAATTACTAAAACACAGCAAAGCTGCCCTCGTTACCTCAGGCACCGCCACATTGGAAACCGGTTTATTAAATGTTCCTCAGATTGTTTGTTACAAAACAAACATCGGAAATTTCCTGTATGCCATTGGACGAAAAATACTCAAAGTTAAATGGCTTTCGTTGGTAAATTTAATTCTTGAATACGAAGCCGTTCAGGAATTAACACAAAAAACATTCAAAAAAGAATACCTGGTAAAAGAACTAAATGCCTTATTGCACAATCATACGTATCGCAATAAAATTCTTTCCGATTACAGCCTTCTCAGGGAAAAAATTGGAGGTCCGGGAGCTTCTGACAGAGCAGCCTTACAAATTTTTGACGATTTAAAAGGCTAAGCATTTCAATTTAAAAATTTACCCCAATTCATGAATTCATTTGGTTTAACTTTTTCGCTCGTTTTTTTTCTGATAATAGGAACACAAGCCCAGCAGCAACAGGTAAAAGTTGCTCTTTTTTCTCACCAAAGCATAAAAAACCTTGCCATTGAACCCTTCGATGGCAAATACCAAATTATTGCGGACAATCACAAACCCATTAAAGTAAAAAAAAATCATAAGCTGTATTTTACGTTGGTGGGCGATTCTATTTCACTTTGGGAACAAAACAACCACTTAGGATATTTCAAAAACCTATATATGATGGGTTTGGGTCGAATTAATTCATGTAAAATAGAACTTACCAATCCACTTTTTGATTCACGTATGTACGAAGGAGATTTTTACATAAGCACTAACGGAGAAAAAGTAAGCATTGTAAATGATGTTTCCATTGACAGCTACCTGGCAGGTGTTGTTGAATCTGAATCGGGACCCAATGCACCTTATGAATTTTACAAGTCGCAAGCCATTATCAGCCGAACCTATTTGCTCGAGTTAATATCGCGCCAGGGAAAAAACAACTACCAACTAAACGACGATGTAAATCACCAGGTGTACAAAGGCATGAGCCTTAAAAATCCTTTGATAAAACAAGCCGTTTTACATACCAGCGGATTGGTAATTACCGACACAGCCAATCAGCTGATTACTGCAACTTTTCATTCCAACTCCGGCGGACAAACTTTAAATTCTGAAGATGTATGGTTGTCATCAAAATCGTACCTGAAAGGAGCCGAGGACCCCTACAGTTTAAACCAACGCAATACATTCTGGACAGATACACTGCTGGTTACCTATTGGCTCAATTACCTGAAAAGCAATGGTTTTGATATAGATTCTGAAGACGCAAAAATTGACAACCTGTATTTTGAACAGCCTTTACGGACAAAATATTATGTTTACGAAAACGATACACTATCATTACGTAAAATCAGGGAAGATTTAAAACTGCGTTCCACCTGGTTTTCGTTTAAACCCGAAGGAAATTACCTTATTTTTATTGGACGGGGCTATGGGCACGGGGTTGGACTTTCACAGGAAGGCGCTATGCAAATGGCACGTGAGAACCACTCATTTCTCGACATCATTCACTTTTATTACAAACAGGTAAAAGTAGTTCACTTTAGTCAAACCACTGACAAATTGAATACTAAATCATAAATTGGTACAGGTATAGTAATTTATTATATTTGACTTTTGGGTTATTAGCCAAAAAATAAGTTTACAAGACAATGAAACTTTACAACATAAAAAATTATTGGATTTCGAATAATTC
This sequence comes from Salinivirgaceae bacterium, assembly GCA_050251815.1. Lineage (GTDB taxonomy): Bacteria > Bacteroidota > Bacteroidia > Bacteroidales > SZUA-534 > GWE2-40-63. The sequence goes on from JBFWMB010000005.1 coordinate 61,817, forward strand.
ATATATTATATAGTTGAATTACAATGTTTAACAAAATAGTATTCTCGTGAAAATTAGTTCAAATTTTGATGGTGGAAATATTGAAGTGCTTAGTATAAATGACCACACCAATATTCAATTAAAAATAAGTAAAGACACCCATGCTGATTATTTTCAGTGGTTTTATTTTCGTCTTCAGGGAGCTGAGGGCTATCCCTGTAAAATGAAAATCGTAAACGCCGGCGAAGCTTCATTCCCCGAAGGATTTGAAAACTATTACGCCCGGGCATCGTACGACCGGGTAACCTGGTTTCAGATACCAACAAACTTCGATGGAAAAACACTAACTATCGATTTGATGCCCAAATACAATTCGGTGTATATCGCTTATTTTGCACCATTTAGTTACGAACAACACCTCGATATGGTTCATCAGGCGCAATTGTCGCCACGTTGTGTTTTAACCAGCCTGGGTGATACGGTAGAAGGTCGCGATATCGACTTTTTAATCGCTGGTGAACCCGCCCCAAATAAAAAGAAAATCTGGGTAATTGCGCGTCAGCACCCGGGCGAAACCATGGCCGAATGGTTTATGCAAGGTTTTATAAATCGATTGCTCGACAGCGATGATCCGGCTTCCATACAACTACTCAATAAAGCAGTATTTTATTTGGTGCCTAACATAAATATCGATGGCAGCATTCACGGAAATCTCAGAGCCAATGCCAAAGGCATTAACCTGAATCGCGAATGGGCTGAACCTAGCCTGGAAAAAAGTCCGGAAGTTTACTATATAAAAAATAAGATGGAAGAAACCGGAGTCGATCTTAATCTTGATATTCATGGTGATGAAGGATTGCCTTATGTTTTTCTTTCAGGTATTGAAGGAATACCCTCGTACGATGCAAAACTGCAACATTTAACTGAAAAGTTTTCAAATACCTGGAAGCAAATAAGTCCCGATTTTCAGGATGTAGAAGGCTATCCGAAAAACGAACCCAAAAAAGCCAACCTGGCCATTTGCTCAAAAAATATTGGTGAACAATTTAAATGTCTTTCACAAACTATTGAAATGCCTTTTAAACAAAACAACAATATTCCAGACCCAATTTTTGGTTGGTCCCCCGATCGTTCCGAAAAGTTGGGTGAGTCGCTAATAAACACCTTACTTTTAATGGTCGATGATTTGTAATTAATTTTACAATATAATTAACCAAGTTACGACTATTAAAAAAACAACAAATAATTACTTACGGTTTAGGGAAAACATATAATGCACAAACTAAAAACAGAAAACAACTTGAATTAAAAATCAGCTAACCAGTACCTGTAAAAAACAAAATTGAAAAAAAAGATCAATTAAAATGTAACAAATTGAACTTCATTGCGTTTAATCTACAAGTTAATTGACATTTTTAAATTACATTTCAAAGCCAATAATACATATTTATGTTTTGGCATTGTTTTTGATATTAAAGAATTAATCAGGTACGTAATCTTTAAATAGTTGTTAAATGTTGTTTGTTGTTATACCATTCCTCTGGTAAAGAAAATCATAAATACTACCTGATTATTACACGAAAAGCTTTCTCCCCGAAAGCTTTTCTTTTTTAATTTACTAATGAAATAATCAATTCATCTTTTGTTAACATTCCGATAAAAACCAACTAATCTTAAACCGGTTTCTTTGTTCCAAACAAAAAAAGAAACTATGAATTCAAAACACTTTACATCTTTCTTACTTTTACTGGTTTCATTCAGCCTAGCTCTTTCCGCCAAAAACAATCCAACCAGGATTTATGGAACAGTGCAGGAAAACAATGAAGGAAAAACACAAGCCGTGGCTTTTGCTTATGTTTATATCGAAAACTCAACCTACTGTACCTATACCGACAGCGATGGAAACTTTGAAATGGAAGCACCATCAGGTACCCACACCCTGAAAGTTGTTTTTAAAGGATATAAAACGGCGGAACAAAAAGTAAAACCAGGGAACGACAAAGAGCTTAAGGTTACTCTTCAGCCCGAAGCTCCGACTTTTGCTGAAAATATCTCAGTTAACTAAAAATCCTTTCCCGGTTTAATACTCCAATTCTTTTAAATCGAATTCGAGGGGCTGTTGCTGCTGAAAATCAAAAAGTGTGTACTGACGAATATTATAATAATAGGTCCAATAAGTTTTTTGAGCCTGAATGTACGAGCGTTGCGCCAAATCCTTCTCCTGCGAGGCAATATTCAAATCGAGTACGCCTATTTTACCTATTAAAAACCGCTGTTTGGTAACCTCGTAGCGCTTTCTGGCAATCTCATCAGCTTTTGATGCAATTAACACCTGGTCGTCCTGTTCATTAAACTGCATGACCTTAAGTAATACCTGTTGTTCAAAATCGATGCGTGCTTGTTCAACCTGTGTTTTTACTACTTCCTGCTGACTTTGCGCCATTCGGTAGCGGCCTTTTCCCTGTCCCCAATCCAAAATAGGAATACGAATACCTAAATTGGCCTGTTGTTGATTTTCGGGTCTTTCATATGCTCCCGACAAGTAACCCGATGCCTGATTTAATCCAAATGAAGCATACAGTTCTGCATTAAACCGATTTTCAGCTTTTGCTTTGGCTACATCGCGTTCCGATTCAATTATCTGTCGCTGAAGTGAAAGAATGGTACCGCTATTTTCAACCGCTTGCTGAATGGCTTCGTCGGTTTGAATTTCAAAAGCTGGCACTGAATCCTCAAGTACCAGCTGAATATCAACCAAATCGTTAAATCCTAAAAACGAACGTAAGCGAAATTTACTGACAGCTAAATTAATTTTTGATTGCGCCAAATCCGATTTTGAGTTTAACAAGGCCAATTCACTCTGCAGCAAATCGTTCTCAGCAATAGTTCCAATATTGTAGCGCCCCTGACTTATTTTAAAAATGGTATCGTTGTTATTGAAGTTCATTTCGGCAATATCAACGTTTAACTGACTCAGGGCTAAATCGTAAAAGTAGCTCACCGCTTTTTCTGATATCTCTTCCAGCTTACGGATGTATTCTTTTTTTGCTTCTTGGTATTTTAGGGGTTCTATTTTTTTCTCCCAGCGAAACTGATTAAACTGCAAGGTGGGTTGGCTGTAGCCAATCATTAACGGAATAGAACGAAAAACCGTAGTATCGGTAACCAAATTATCGAAACGAGCCAAACCACTTTCTATATAAAAATAGCCACCTGTAAAACCTACATTCTGATTTATTTGTGCTGAGACCGATGAAGTGTTATCCTGGACACTAATATAGCGTGTACTTCCATCGTCTTGCGAAACAGGCATGTAAGAGCGAGAAAATCCCAGTAAGGTGCTATTTAATGCCAGCGAAGGTAATCTGCTTGCTTTGTATGAACGAAACTCCCAATAGCTTGAACGAAAACGGTGCTTTGCCAATACCGCATCGGGCGATTGTTCTTTAGCCAAAACCAACACTTGTTCAAGTGTTAAGGTCTTATTTTGAGCAATTCCCTTTTTACCTGAACCAAAAAACAGGTTCACAAAAAGTAGGATTATTATTATTTGCAATTGATGAAATCTCATACCCAAGCGTATTACATTAAACAATTATTCTGAACGCAAACTAACAACCGGATCCTGCTGAGCAGCTCTGCGAGCCGGCATGTACCCAAAAATTACCCCAACACTTACTGAAATACCAAAAGCAATAATCACTGAACCGGGATTTACCACAGTAAGAATACCGGCAAAATGGGTTACCATCGACGACATGATAAAACCAAGCAGAATTCCAATCAATCCTCCGGAAATACTAATAATGGTTGATTCGGCAATAAACTGAACGATAATATCTTTTCGGGTTGCTCCAAGTGCCATTCGGGTTCCAATTTCTTTAATGCGTTCCAATACCGAGGCCAACATGATATTCATAATACCAATACCGCCAACCAATAGTGAGATTCCTGCAATGGCCCCCAAAACAATATTAAAAATATCTTTGGTGCGCTGTTGTTGCTTAAGCAATAACTCCGGAACAATAATTTCATAATCGATAACCCCCTGATGCCTGCGTTCCAAGATACGGGAAATAATTTTTGTAGTTTGTTGTAAATGTTCAGTTTCATCAACCTGAACCACAATTTTATCGAGTTGATGGTAATTTGGTTTTAAGGTGCTTTTATTTTCCTCTTCATCATCACTTTTTAAATCAAGCGCCGTTATCAAAGCCCGGTTTTCAACCCGCAATAACATGGTTTGCACCGGAATATAAATTACATCCTGCCCGGTACTCAAACCTAATTTGCCTGTACTTTCGCCCACTGAGCGTTTTTCGGCAACACCCACAATCTTAAACCAAACATTACCACATTTAATGCTGTTTCCAATTACCTGAATAGAGGAGAAAAACCGTATGGCTAAATCTTCACTAATAATGCAAACCGGCAAGCCATGCAATTGCTGACAATCAGTAAACATGGCTCCTGAAAGTAACTGAATATTAAACAAATCGAAAAAAGCAGGAGCTACACCATGCAATTTTGCCGAACGACGAATTCCGGTCTGAACTACATAAGTGTCTTTTGTTATTTGAGGACTTAAGGTGCGAATTACGGGAATTACTTCACGAATGGCTTCCATATCGCTCATGTTAAGTCCGGGTGAATATTTATTCGATGGCTGCAGTGTTTCATCAGCTTCAACTTCCTGAGTCTCAATCACCGGTTGAATAATAATATTATTTACACCAACCATTTTCATCTGCTCCAAAATTTCCTGCTGTGCCCCATTTCCGATAGCCAGCATGCTAATAACCGCAGCAACTCCAAAAATAATTCCCAAAGCAGTTAGTATGGATTTTATTTTATTGGCTAATATGGCTTCAAAAGCAATGGCAATGTCGTTTAGGTAACGTTCCATTAATTCTATGATTTATAAAGAAATAAGATTTAAGCTTTCTTCATTTTCAGGAATTGTAAGCATTACCTTATCACCTGCACTCAATCCTTTTTCAATTATTACCCGATTTTCATTAGCCGGTCCAACTTTTACCTGCTTTTTAAGTTTGCGCAAGCCCTCGTTAATGTATACCCAGTTTATTGAGTCATCGCCAAAAACGGCATCAATTGGCAGATGGATTACCGAATCGAATTGTGCAATTAGAATGGAATTACTGGTTGTCATGGCAGGCTTTAATAAGCTATCGGTTCCGTGAATTTTAATGGTTACTTCAAAAACTTTAGCGTCGCCATTGGGTAATTGTTCCCCAATATTTGCCACACCAATCACCTCGCCCTCGAGTTTTAATTCGGGGAAGGCATCAACCCCAATATCAACGGTTTGGCCGGTAGCTACTTTACTGATATCGATTTCATTTACATACGTTTTTGAGATCATACTGCTCATATCGGGTAACTCGGCCACTACCGGCTCCCAGGAACTTATTTGATCGCCTTCTTTTATTTTTGTTCCTCGCCAATTACGGTTGTAAATAACCATCCCCGATTTGGGCGCCATAATCTCAAACTGGTCGAGTACTTTTATTACGGCTTCTTTTCGTCGAATGGTTTTATCGAGATTAATTTGCACCTCCTGCATTTTAGCATTTGCCTGTGCAACTTTTATCTTATAATTTTCGAGTGCCTGCGTATAATTTCGCTCGGCTTTAGCCAGATTTATTTCTTCTTGCCTGATGGTTGCCGGGGGTTCAAACTTTGACTGTTCCAATTTTATTTTTGACTCTTCGAGAGCAAATTTCAGGTTAATGAGGTTATCGCGCAAACCTCTTAATTCGAGCGTGGTATCGAGCTTTGTATTTGTAAAACGGGTTTCGGCTACTTCAAGTTCCGATTCAATATCTTTTAACTGATCGGTAGCCTCGGTACGATCGAGTGAGGCAACCCACTGACCTGAATCAACCACTGTTCCTTCAGCAATTAATTTCGATATTTTTACGTTCCAGATACGAATCATACGTAATCCGGAAGGACCCAGTATTTTTTCAGAGTTCTCTGCCTCAAGCTCACCGGTGGTACTTACCTCAATTCTAAATGGCCCTGATTCAGCACTTACTTCAATGGAAGCTTCTTTAACTTCGCTGCTTTTACCAAAAACCAACATTAGAATTAAAACCCCAAGAACAACTGCTGAGGCTATATAAAGTCGTTTCTTCACAATCTGATTGTTTTAAAATTTCGATTTAAGGTTCAAATATAATTATTGTTTGGGAACAGTATGGAGAAAATACCAATTCTTTAGGAAGAACCCTATTTATCAAGAATTATTGTATCGGTATGAATGGTATTACTTTTATTTAAGGCCATGTCGTATTGAGTAAGGGTTAAAAAGAAATTGGTGTATTCATTTTGAACGCCAACAAACGGACCATAGTCAATAAAAATATCGGCTTTTAAAGCCTTATCGTGCCCCAAATCACCGACAAAAGGAATTTTTAACCATCTTAACGTGTCAAGGATTGAATCATCGAGCTTATACATTGTATCTTGAAAATGATAGAGTTCTATATAACAATTTCCGATGTAACCCGGTCGGAAAATGGGACCGATATCGCCGTCACCATCAATTAGGTAATAGTGAATTTTAAAATAACGTGCTGTTCCAAGCGCATCACCTGAATCGATTACCTGTAGTTCTCTGAATTCAATATAAGGTTCTGCCGGATAATTGGTTTGTTCCAATTCACAGGACAAAACAAGTAAAAACATCAATGCAAAAAAAAGCCATTTAATCTCCTTGCTGCCAATCATCCAATAGCCTCCGTTCTTTTTTGGTTGGACGTCCTGCTCCCCGTTCACGAAAACCTCCTAAATTTTGTCGCATCATATCCAGTTTAATTACTTCCTGTTCAGGAGTAATATCTTCCATATAATTACATACCAGCTTGGCTCCCACCCGATTTTTCAGTAACCCGGTAACCTTATAGCGAAATAGCACCGGAGGTTTTTTAACCTCAATCACATCGCCAATTTTTACTATCCGCGAGGGTTTGGCTTCGTCGCCATTTATGTACACCCTTCCTTTTTTACAGGCCTCAGTTGCCAAACTGCGGGTTTTGAAAACCCTAACTGCCCAAAGCCATTTATCGATACGTAAATCTGAATCACTCAAAATATTGCAATTTTAATTCCAGTAAGACAAAATTAGTTCGATTGGCTGGCATTAACAACTCCGTTATAAAAAATATAATTTATGCCTAAATTATTTTTAATTTTCCAAATTTGAGACCCCCAATAATACACCAGCTGCATTATGATTGCAGGAAAACAAATGCATTCGTATAATATTTTTAGTTTTGTATAGTTATAATTGAGATTTTAGCTGTTTCCGAATTTATGAGCATTATATTGAGTAAAACCAGAAACGTAAACTTACCAAAAACAACTTTTCGTAATTCTTTCCGATGGATTGCGATTATCAAAACAATATTAATCACATTATTAGTATCGACAAACATTAAAGCCCAGGAACTTAATGTAAAATATCAAATAGGCGGGCGCGAGATACATTCAATGAGTCCGGCTGTTTTGGATACATTATTTGAAGAAGTAATTGGTCGCCTGGTTTTGGATGAAATTAATTCTGTGCTTGAATCGAGAGGACTCTACCCAAAAACCGAAGTGGAACTACTAAAGAAGGCTGCGGTTGACCAGGCTGTTTACATGGCACAAATTAATGATAATGCCGTGGAGAGAAATGAAAAAGAAAATAAATTTACCGAAGACAGAATTGCCACCTACGGAGGTTCAAAACACGGAAGGGAACTCACTGGCAAAACACTTATTGCCAAAGGAACCACTAATTATTCGTATGCTAAAATTGCCGATGATATTGTTTTTGGCTGGTTCTCGAGTTCAAAAACCAAAGCGCTTATCGAAGATTTGGCTTACCCTATAGTTGGTGTTGGCGCCAAAACCGATGCTGATGCTAAGCGGGTTTATGTTTCTTTGGTTCTGGGTAACTACAAATCGTTCAATCAGGGAGCCGCATTAGCCCATCAATTGCCGGTTCCTTTCAGTACAAAAACCTTTGGGCTTAAAGAACCCGAAAACGGAAATTGCAAGAAAATTCAACGCATGGACAACTTATCGGAGTTTCAAAAAAAGCTTTCGGTTGAAAATGGCATTATTTATCTGGAAACTGACGATGAACGAACGCTACAAAAGCTCCTGAACGAGAAAAAAGACGGCCTGGCAATTGATATTATCCAAAAAGAACAATTTCCTTGCAATAAACCAAATATTATTGACCACAACAACTTAAACCAGGGTGTGCTTACCAAAAGAATCTATTCAAAAAAACTTTTCAAAACCAATCTGGCCATAGATGATGAAAACAAGTTTGCTTTTAAAACTCCTTTGGGTAACCTCCCCGAAAATTTAAACGATACGTATGAATTGGGCTTGGTGGTAATTAAAAATAAAAACTACTGCACCACTTTGTTTCCAACCTTTATAATTGAACCCCAGGGTCGATTTACAAAAAACCTGGCACTATTGGCCGATACCATAACCATTAATTCAAGGTTTGCCTACCAGCCGGTTGCCGACACCCTGAAGCGTTCATTTAAAATTCCTTTCGAAAACAAAAAATACACTTATAATTCTGAAGATATTGAACCATTTCTTAAGCTTCTGAACGAACCCAAATTCACCATTCTTAATTTGAAAATAACTGCCTATTCATCGGTTGAAGGAGGAGAAAAAGAAAATCGCATGCTACAAATCAGGCGGGCAGAAAGCATCGTAACTGCACTGGAAGAAAGTCAGGACAAACCAATAAAGGCAGAAATTATTACAGGATATAACCTTAGCGATTTTATTAATGACATCGACAGTTCAGAATACCAACATCTGGCCAACAAATCCTTAACTGAAATTCAGCAATATATTAAAGAAAAGCAATTGAACGATGCACTGGAACCTTATCTGCAAAACCATCGCTATGCTTTAATTGAACTTCAAATAGCACACAATATTCGTGGTGAAAACGAATGGCCTTTTGTATTGCATAATTTTAACAAAGCCATTAAAGAAGAAGATCGGGCCCTGGCGCTTTCCATACAAAAATTCATTATCAAACAGGTTTTAAGCCGGCGTTATGAGCCAAAAGTGTTATCGGAACTTTTAATTCCCGAAACTGAGGATTACGCCGGAATGAAAATGAACCATGTCTGGCTACAATATACTACACAACAAATAAGCAAAGAAGCTTTTCAAATGCAAGTAAAACAGCTGTATGAGCTTGATCCGGACAACGAATACATTGCCTTTAACGATATTTACCTTGATATTACACAAAAACCAGTTAGTAATTTGGGAGAAGCCTCGCTGCTTCAAACACGCATCGATCGATTGTATTACACGCCTTTAACAAAAAAAACGGTTGACGGATTAAACCTGAAACATCAATTCCGAATTATAAATTACATCGATTCTGTAGGAGAATCAAAGTCAATGCGTGCTAAAGCCATTGAAAAAATTAAAGAAATAACCGACATGCAAAGTGAGGGAATGGAAAATTCGATGAAATTTGCTGAACTTTACATCGAAAATCAGGATATTGAAAGCGCTTTGAAAACTCTTGAACCGTGGGTAAGTCATCCGAAAGCTACTGAAAACCTGGTCTACGCATTCTTATCGTTGTGCAGTCAAAAGTTGGAAACCATGCATACGCCCCAATTTAATTATGCCATGCGAAAAGCTCAGCACTTGAACCCGGAACGTTTTTGCAGCTTATTCGACGGGAAACATTTCACCTTGTTGGTTCTTGAAAACGAAGGAGTAAAACAGCTCTACTGCAAATCGTGCAAAGCAAACCCATAGAAAGTAGTTCGATTAAGAATCTACTTGTTGTTATAAAAATTCATGGTACGCTGAATACCCAGGGTAGGAAAAGCCAGAATGGCTTCGGTACACAGTTTAATGCGCTCGGGCAATTGTTTAAGTTCCTCATCACCCCAGGCTCCAAGAACATAATCGACCTGTTGACCTTTTGAAAATTCATTTCCGATACCAAAGCGTAAACGGGCATATTGGTCGGTTTCAAGCAACTCATTTATACTTTTCAACCCATTATGTCCCGCATCGCTTCCTTTAGCGCGGATTCGAATTTTGCCGAAAGGCAAAGCCAAATCATCGGTTACAACCAGTAAATTTTCAATAGGGATTTTTTCTTTCTGAAGCCAGTAATGAAGGGCCTTACCACTCAAATTCATGTAAGTGGTTGGTTTTATGAGTACTAAAATACGCCCACGGTGTTTTATTTCGGCCACCATAGCTCGACGACCGTCTGTAAAAACAGTATTGGACGCTTCGGCTAAAGCGTCCAATACTTTGAATCCAATATTGTGACGGGTTTCGGAATATTCTTGTCCAATATTTCCTAACCCTGCAATAAGGTATTTCATTTGTTAGTCGATTACTTAGTTCCTTCAGCTTGTTGTTTTGCTGACATAGCGCTACGAGTAAGACGAACTGTTGTTACAACGGCATTTTTAGGATCTAATAATTCCAGGTTTTTGAAGCTTAACTCACCAACTTTAATCGATTTACCAAGCATTAACGCTGTAATATCGACATCAAGCGTATCTGGGAAATCTTTTGGGAAGCCTTTAACACGCAGTTTACGCATTTTAAGCATCAATTTACCCCCTTGCTTCACACCTTCAGAAACTCCTGTAAGTTTAACCGGAATCTGGATGTTCATTAATTTAGTGTCAGATATCTCAAGAAAATCAACATGCTCAATCTCATCTGTAACTGAATTGAACTGAATGTTCTGCATAGCAGCACGGAATTTTTTTCCATCAACTTCAAGGTTTACCAAATAAACATTGGGGGTATAAACCAAATCCTTGAAATCTTTAGATACCACTGAAAAATGAATATTCTCAGCACCACCATACAATACACAGGGAACTAATTCCTGTTTTCTTAACTCACGAGTTGATTTTTTACCAAGCTCTGTCCGTTTGTTTCCTTTTAAATCAAAGGTTTTCATGTTCTAAAAACTTTATGTGCTACCTGAGACCAAGTCCCCCATTACACGTTAGACAATTAAAATTTGCGGCTGCAAAGATATAAATTTCAATTGATTAAAAACCGTATTGTTCAAAAAAAATAAATTAAAAAAGCATCTTCAACTAATATCGAAAATGCTTTATATTCTTTGTCCGTTTTTTCTAGAAAATAAAGTTTGAGCTGATTGACCGCTGATTGTAAACACTTTTTATTGTATTTGCAAATAAATCGGCCACAGGCAACACGGTAATTTTATCACATTGTTTTTTTAGCGGAATGGTATCAGTAACAATCAGTTCAGTAATATCAGAACGTTCAATACGTTCGTAAGCCGGACCCGAAAGTATAGGATGTGTAGCCATAACCCGTACACTTCTGGCACCGCTGTCCATCATAATACTTGCCGCTTTGGTAATGGTTCCGGCCGTATCGACCATATCGTCAACAATAACCACATTTTTATCCATCACATCGCCAATTACACGCATGTCGCCAATTTCGTTTGCTTTTGAGCGGCTTTTATGGCTGATAACTACTGGCGTTCCCAGATAGGTTGAATAGGCATAAGCTCTTTTGGTTCCACCCATATCGGGAGCTGCAATGGTTAAATTATCGAGATTTAGTGAGCGCAGGTAAGGCGTAAAAATTGACGATGCATACAGGTGGTCGACTGGAATATTGAAAAAACCCTGAATCTGGTCAGCATGCAAATCCATAGTCATAACCCTTGATACACCCGCAGCTTCGAGTAAATCGGCAATTAATTTAGCGCCTATTGAAACCCGGGGCTTGTCTTTTCTGTCCTGGCGGGCAAAGCCAAAATACGGAATAACGGCTACAATTTTATATGCCGAGGCCCGTTTGGCCGCATCAATCATTAATAACAATTCAAGCAAATTATCAGAAGGCTGAAACGTTGATTGAATAATAAAAACATGGGAACCGCGAACCGTTTCTTCATACAAAGGTTGGAATTCTCCATCGCTAAAACGTTGTACTGAAGTTCTGCCTAAATTTGTGCCATAACATTCGGCAATTTTCTCGGCAAGGTATTTGGTTTGCGTACCAGAAAAAAGTTTAATTGGAGCCGTAAGAGACATAACGAATTGGTTTTCTGAATTTTAAGATTACTAAAACACGGCACAAAATTATAAAATAAATGAGACACGCCGCATTTTTTTTATCTTTTTAATAACAAGTTATTTACTGTTGTTTAACTCTAAAAACATTTTATCGCAAAAAAAATAAAAATGACGTCCACACTTCTGTCTGAATGTCAAACACTTTATGCTATTGCCAAACATTTGCAGCAAGCCATTTACTTAATCAACCACCCAGGGATTTTCAGTATTGATTTGATGAATGTAACCAAGCAATTCTTCTTTGCCTAATTTGGTTTCGGACGAGGTGATAAAATATTGGGGTAATTGCTCCCAATGTTTTAACAATTCTTTTTTATAAACCGCTATATTTTTAGCCAAAGCAGTTTTCGACAATTTATCGGCTTTGGTAAAAGCCAAAGCCAATGGAACACCATTTGTTCCAAGCCATTCTAAAAATTCCAAATCAATTTTTTGCGGCTCCAACCGGGAATCGAGCAAAACAAACACACAGTATAAATTGGTTCGCATCAGCAAATAATCCTGAATAAATTTTTGCCATTTGGTGCGCATTTTTTTCGATACTTTGGCATAACCATAGCCAGGCAAATCGACCAGATACCACTTATTATCGATAATAAAATGATTTATTAACTGGGTTTTACCGGGTTGCCCCGATACTTTAGCCAATTTGGAATGGTTGGCCAGCATGTTTATTAACGATGATTTCCCCACATTGGAACGCCCAATAAAGGCATATTCGGGCATGTTTGCTTCCGGACACTTTTTATAATCGGTATTACTAATTACAAATTCTGCTTTTTGTATTTCCATAATTTAAAAGGGTTCAAGCATACCAATAGTTCCTTTAAAAAGTGTATTTCTATCGATAAACCGGGGTTGTTGTAAATATTTTAGGGTTGCACCAAACATTACTTTTGCCTTAAGTTTTTCAGAAACATTCACCTCGGCCGTGCCTCCAAGCATTTTAGCAAATAAATTTTCGGAAACCAAATCGGTAGCAATGTATGAACCTCCGGTTGCCGTTTTTAGCTTTACCGAGCGGCTTACTCCGGTTAAGCGAACAAAAGCTCCTTTATTTACATTTACTGTGGCTGAATCGGTTTTAATAAGTAAATCGAGTTCGCATCCGGTTTTTGCTTCCAGATTAAAATCCGCTGCTTCAATTTCGCCTTTATTATACACTTTGGCTCCAGCATTTACAACAACCTCGTTAATATCGGTAAAATACACTGTGGCTTGTACTTTTATCGATGGTGGAAATTCATAAAGCAACCTTAACTCAAGAGTCGAATCTTTTACTTCGAATTTTACTTTTTCCACATCAAAAGTTCCTGATTCCAGAAGAATAGAAGCTTCGCCGGCCTTTTCGAGCCGAACTTCAATTTTACCAAATACCTTAACTTTATTAAATGCATCGAGTTTTTGAGCAACCTGAGCCTTTACTCCAAAAATTGAAAACAATAGAAATAATAATGAGAAAAGAAGTTTCCTGGTGTCCATATGTTATTTTTTAGTTACTTACTTAAAGTTAAACGCATTGACTTTAGTATTGTTTTAAATACTTATTCCATAGGCAGATAAACTTCGAGCACCCTAGTTTCAGGTGTAAGCGGCTGCAAGGTGATTTCGTCAATCAGGGCAGGAACTAAAACAGTTTCTCCTTTACTCAAACGAACCGGGGACTGGTTGGGTGAAAAATGAATATCCAAATCGCCATCAATACCCATAAAAACCACAAACGAATCGAGCCATGCATAATTAAGTACTATTTTTTGATTCAGCTTTAATAAATTGGTGGTAAAATATTTACACGACTGAACTTCGTTTCGCTGATTATTTTCCTGACGATATAGTGTTTTGAGTTGCTCGGGTTGTTCAAAATCAATGGCCTCAATTGCCAATTCTGTATGCAACTCCCGTTGATTCCCATCGGCATCAACCCTATCCCAATCGTAAATGCGATAAGTTAAATCCGATGTTTGCTGGATTTCGGCAAATAAAATTCCGGGACCAGTAGCATGAACCCGGCCGGCCGGCATAAAAAACACATCGCCTTTATGCACTTTTTCGCGATGCAACACATCTCCAATTTTTCCGGAATTTAAAACCTGAAGATATTTCTCCTTATCGAGCTTTTGGTTAAACCCTATAATAAGTTCGGCATCATCTTCGGCATCCATAATGTACCACATTTCGGTTTTTCCAAACGAATTATGTCGTTCAAGGGCCATTTCATCGTCGGGATGCACCTGAACCGAAAGGTAATCGTTCGCATCAATAAACTTTATTAACAGCGGAAAATTTATGCCAAATTGCGCATAAACTCTATCACCAATCAAATCGCCCATATATATTTCAACCAGTTCCAGCAAATCGTTTCCGGCTAAAAAACCATTATTTACCACCGACACACTGCCATCATATGCTGACAATTCCCAGCTTTCGCCCACCTTTTCGAGCGTTCCAACATTTTTACCCAAAACCTCTTTCAGTCGCTTACCTCCCCATATTTTTTCTTTTAATACGGGTTCAAATTTTAATGGATATAATTCATTCATTCTTAATATTTTCTATAAATAGTTATACTGTATCAATGATTTTTCCGATGCAAAAATAGCAAACCCTTATCAGGCAACAATTATTTAACGAATGAATTAATAAACTATTTCTTAAAAGTGGTAAAACTGCTTTTTTATAAAAAATGAGAACGCTAAAAGTTAAAAGTTGTATCTTGCAGCACACAATTTATCACACAAAACCTACAAATAAACATGCTTGTAATTGGTATTGCCGGAGGCACAGGTTCAGGAAAGACAACAGTTGTAAAAAAAATAATGTCGAGCCTTACTGCTGACGAAGTTGCGCTGGTAACTCAGGATTCTTACTATAAAGACAATGGCCACCTGCCCCTTGAAGAACGACAGAAAATTAACTTTGACCACCCCGATGCCATTGAGTTTGACTTGCTAACCAGGCATGTTCACGCATTAAAAAACGGTCAATCGGTTGAAGAACCCATATACAGTTACCTGACCTGTACCCGTGCTAAAGAAACCAAAACAGTAAAACCTAAAAAAGTAATTATTGTTGAAGGAATTTTGATTCTGGGGCACCAGGCTTTGCGCGAGTTGTTCGATATAAAAGTATTTGTATCGGCCGATGCCGACGATCGTTTAATTCGGGTTATAAACCGCGACATTATTGAACGCGGACGTACCGTTGATGTGGTACTCGAACGATATCACCAATCGGTTAAACCCATGCACCTTCAATTTATTGAACCCACCAAACGTTATGCCGACCTGATAATTCCACAAGGCGGGCACAACAAGGTGGCAATTGATATATTAACAACCATTATAAAACTCAATTTGCAAAAAGAAAATTGACATGGCCGATAAAATAAAAGAAGAAAATATTCTTTTTATTGATATCGAAACAGCAGCGCAGCAAAAGAATTACAACGATTTGAACGAGCGTTTGAAAGAACTTTGGGCAAAAAAAATGCGCTGGTACATGGATAAAGAGTCGAAAACAGCCGAAGAATTATACGAAAAGGCAGCTATTTGGGCAGAGTTTGGAAAAGTAGTTTGCATTTCGGCCGGCTACATAACCAAGAAGAACGGGGAGCGCATTTTTCGACTAAAATCATTTTATGGACATAACGAAAAGGAATTACTCACCAATTTTTCAGCTTTATTAAACCAGCATTTTAACAAAGACAAGCACCTGCTTTGCGCACACAATGGCAAAGAGTTTGATTTTCCTTACCTCTCGCGCCGCATGTTGGTAAACGGTGTGAGCCTGCCCAAACTACTCGACAATGCAGGCAAAAAACCCTGGGAAATTAAACACATCGACACCTTGGAATTATGGAAGTTTGGCGACGTTAAACACTACACCTCACTCGATTTACTTGCTGCAATTTTCAACATCCCCTCACCAAAAGACCAGATTGACGGCAGCAAGGTAAATCAGGTCTACTGGGAAGAACAAAACCTGGCAAAAATTGCCGAATACTGCCAAAAAGATGTGGTCACCATTTGCAAACTGTATCTTAAGCTAAATGGCGAACAGGAAACTGAAATGCTGCCCATTGAAATTGCCAATCCGGCTATCAGCAATTAAAGTAAAAAGTTTTTTACCAGTGTCAAAAAGGCTTCGGGTTCTTCAGCATGCACCCAGTGGCTTGCCAATGGAATGGTTTCAATCCGCACGTTTCGAAACCATTCTCTGATAAGCGTTTCATCCTTCTCGCGGATATAGTCTGATTGCCCACCCCGAATAAAAAGAGCAGCATAACGGAAATCTTCCAAACCAGCGGCTTCATCTTCAACACCTATTAAAACCTGGGGCAAACTCTGGTAAAGCACATCGAGGTTAATTTTCCAGCTAAAACTTTTATCTTTATTACGATGCAGGTTTTTTAACAAGAACTGCCTGATACGATTCGAATTAATCTGTTTAGCCAACAGAGCATCGGCTTCGTTCCTGCTTTTTAGTTTTTGTAAATCGACCGAAAACAGGGCTTTCATAATAGTTTGGTGATCGGCTATCTGACTGTCGCCCGAATCGGATGAATAACTGCGCGGACTGATATCGACAATTACCAGGTTTTTTACCCGTTCGGGATTTAATGCCGTAAACATCATGGCAACTTTTCCACCCATGGAATGCCCAATAATATTGGCCGAATAAATCTGTTGTTCGTTCATAAACTCAATCAAATCGTCGGTCATTACCTGGTAATTATGTTCCGGAAGGTGCGGTGAATCGCCATGGTTCCGCAAATCGGGCAAATAAACCGAGAAAAAATCCATCAATTCACGGGCAACAGAAACCCAGTTATCGGATGAACCATACAAACCGTGTAAAATTATCAGGGGTTCTCCGGCACCATATTTCTTAAAACTTAGTTTGGCCATAGCTTATAAAACAAATTAATCGCAACAAATGTCATATTTATCAAACAAAAATATAATAATGTTCAAATTTCTCTATTTTTACAGAGCCTCAAAAAAAAGTAATGAAAAATGATTGCGATTGATTTAATTTCGGATGTAGTACCTGCAATACACAAAAACGACACTGCCAGCGAGGCTTTGAACTGGATGGATGTGTTCCGGGTTTCGCATTTGCCCATTGTAGTCGATGAGGAGTACCTGGGTTTGATTTCGGAAACCGACATTTTCGATATGAATAATCCCGACAAGCGGGTTATGGATCATGAACTTTCATTGCCCCGGCCTTTTATTACCGAAAATCAACATATATACGAAGCCGCAGTTTTGGTTGCCAAATACAAATTAACTGTTATTCCGGTTTTAACTACCGATGAAAAATACCTTGGCATAATTACCATTAACGATTTGGCACAAGAATTTTCACACTTAATGTCAGCAAATAATCCGGGTGGAATTATTGTTTTGGAATTACGCACCAACGATTATTCGCTAAGCGAAATTGCACAAATTGTTGAAGGGAACGATGTTAAAATACTGAGTTTGTATGTTAAAACCACTCCAACTAACGAATTTGTTGAGATAACCCTAAAATTAAATAAAAACGACATATCGGCTGTAATTCAAACATTTGAACGCTACAGCTACAAAATAAAAGCCACCTATGCCGAAAGCAAAGAAATTGATGTGATGCTAAAGGAGCGGCTCGATTCATTCCTAAAATATTTGAACACTTAGTGAGATTCTATTCTATATTACCGATACCATCGTTTCTAATTTTGTTACTTGTTGTATTGGTGGGTTCAGCTCAAAGCAAACCATTACCCGCCGATACCAATAGAATTATTATTGCAAAACTTGTAATTGCCGGAAACAAAACAACCAAAGAGTCGGTTATCCGGCGTGAGTTGCTTTTCAAATCGGGCGACACCATAGCTGTAGAAAATTTTAACTTTTTTATTGAAAAATCGAAAGAAAATTTACTAAATACCGCTCTCTTTAATTATGTGTATATAAATACCTTTCGCGAATCTCCCACACAGGTATCAGTTTATATTTTGCTTGAAGAACGCTGGTATTTATGGCCTTATGTGATTTTTGAACATGCCGACCGAAATTTTAGTGCCTTTTTAAATGAAAAAGACTGGTCGCGCATTAACTATGGCGTGATGCTGGTTAAGAACAACTTTAGAGGAAAGCGCCAAACAGTAAAAGTAAAATTTCGCCTGGGATACAAAGAGCAATATCAGATTTATTACGACAATCCTTACCTTTCAAAAAATCAAAAACATGGATTTACCACCGACATAACCTACTTCAGACAGAAGCAGGTTCAATACATTACCCTAAACGACAAACCTCAACAGTATAGCAATTTCTCCGACTACATGCTAACGCATCAGAGTTATAATTTTACTTATTATTTTAGAAACAAGCATTACACCGTACACAAACTAAGTACAAACTTAACTAAGGCTTCGATAGCTGATACCATTGTGTCGCTGAATCCCAATTTTTTTGGAAATAATAAAAACCAACTTCGCTATTTTTCTCTGGCCTACATGATGGATCACGACAAAAGAGATTATAAATACTATCCTTTAACAGGATACAATGTAACTTTTTCGCTCGCCAGAAAAGGATTGAATCTTTTTAATACCGATCAGATAGCTATATGGGATCTCCAAACAGCTGCATATACCTATTTTAAAATTTACAATCGTTGGTATACGGGAACAGGAGGCAAATTAAAACTATCGACCCGCGAGAAACAACCCTATTTTATCGAAGGGGCATTGGGTTACGATGAGTTCCTTCGTTCTTTTGAATACAACCTGATTGATGGTCAACATTACATGATTAACCGGGCATTTTTAAAATACGAAGTAATACCTACTCGAGTAAAAGTAATTGAATCGTGGAACTGGGCAAAATTCAATAAAATTCATTACGCACTATACACCAATGTATTCTTCGACCATGGCTATGTTTACGATATTTCGCCCGACCCATCGAACAAACTCCCCAACCAATATTTGTACAGCTTTGGTTTGGGAATCGATTTGGTCACCTATTACGATCAGGTTTTTCGTTTTGAATATTCGGTAAATCCCAAAGGTCCCGATGGATTTTTTATTCACCTTGGAAAGGCCTTTTAGGGCGATAAAAAATGTTATCTTCGCAACATAATTTAATTAATCATAAAATACCACAATTGTGAAAATAGGATTGTTTGGCATCCAGGCAACTGAAAATTGCAAATATGTTTTAAATCAATTGGTTAAAATATTAATTGAAAAAAAAGCACAGCTTTGGATACATCCTTTTTTTTTCGAACTATTTTCAGCAATTCAAAAACAATTCAAAGTCCCTGTTGACGCCATTATACAATCTGAAAAAATTCCTGCCGATTTAAACTACCTAATCACCATTGGTGGCGATGGTACTTTTTTAGAAGCCGTATCGGCAATCAATTTACAAAAAATTCCCTTATTGGGTGTAAATACGGGCAGACTGGGATTTCTGGCCGATGTTTCACCCGGTGAAATTCCTGAAGCTATTGAAGCTTTATACAAAAATGAATTCAGAATCGAAGAACGAAGTGTACTTAAAGCTAAACTTTTCCCGGAACAAAATATTACTTTTCCCTTTGCATTAAACGATTTAACCGTTCATAAACGCGACACGTCGAGCATGATAGCTATTCAGGCTTATATTGACGATGTGTTTCTAACCCAATACTGGGCCGATGGATTAATCATTGCAACTCCCACGGGTTCAACGGCTTATTCTATGAGTGCCGGAGGACCAATTGTTACACCAGAGTCGAATAATTTTATTATTACCCCCATTGCATCGCACAACCTAACCGTGCGACCACTGGTTATTCCGAACCATCACGAAATCTTACTAAAAATTGAAAGCCGCGACAGCAAATTTTTACTTTCGCTCGATTCCCGCTCCTACGTGATGGAAGAAAAACTTGAAGTTCGGGTAAAAAAAGCAGAAACCAACGTGAGCCTGGTTAAATTAAACAATCAGCATTTTTACAAAACCATCCGGAATAAATTAATGTGGGGTATTGACAAAAGAAATTAAACGGTTAATCCTATGATATATGGTCAAATCTCAAAATTTAAAGTGGTTACAAGCGCAATCTAAAATTTATTATTATTTTTGACCGGACACAATAATTTTTCATTTTTATAAGCTGATTTTCCAGGAAAAAAGAAAATATATGAAAAAATTAACCCTGCTATTTTTAACAGGAATAATCTTATTACCATTTTTAAGTCACAGTCAATCGAACCGATGGAAACGTACACGCTATGAATTGGTTGGTGGTTTAGGCATTACCACATTCATGGGTGATCTTGGTGGTGGCGGTGAGGCTTCGCACTTTATAAGTGATTACGACTTTACAGCCCAAAGGCCTTTAATAAGCGCCGGGTTCCGTTATAAAATTCTAGAACCACTAGCAGTAAAAGCTACCGTATCGTACGGTTGGGTTAGCGGGAGCGATGATAAATCGAAAGACAAGTATCGTTTAGACCGAAACCTGTCGTTTCGCTCTCCAATAGTTGAATTTGCCACACAATTTGAATACTCAGTAATAAAAGAACCGGCAAGTCACCGCTATTCGTTGCGCCGCGGACGAAAATTTTCGCTTCGTTACCTTACCATTAACACTTATCTTTTTACCGGAGTTTCGGGTTTTTGGTTTAATCCCAAAGGATTAGACGACGGCCCAGGAGGAACAAATAAATGGGTGGCATTACAGCCTCTGGGAACGGAAGGGCAAGGACTGGTTGAAGGTCGCGAAAAGTACAGCCGCTTTCAATTTGCCATTCCTTTCGGGATTGGGTTTAAATACAGCCTGAGCCGGAGTATTAGTATTGGTGCAGAATTTGGAGCCCGCTATACTTTTACCGACTATATCGACGATGTAAGTACAACTTATGTTGACCCTACCTGGCTCCGCACACAAAATGAATTAGCCTATCGGATGGCCGATAAAAGCATACAAACAAACGACGATTCCGATCCCTTGCCTTTTGTAACTTATGGAGCTGCCGATCAAAGAGGTGAAGCTAAATACAATGATTTCTATATGTTTTCGTTAGTAACTATAAGTTATAAATTACGCACCGGACGAAATGGCTTGCCAAAATTTTAATACAATCGGTTTGTAATTTGCAAATTTTC
The DNA here is from genome assembly GCA_050251815.1 of Salinivirgaceae bacterium. GTDB lineage: Bacteria > Bacteroidota > Bacteroidia > Bacteroidales > SZUA-534 > GWE2-40-63. The sequence continues at coordinate 83,112 of JBFWMB010000005.1, forward strand.
GTATTTTTACCATCATGAAAATAAAAAAGCTGTACATACTTCTTTTTATTACAGGAATTTACACATCCTCATACGCTCAGTCGTGGGGAGTTCATAAATACGAGCTGTACTATGGTTTAGGCGGTACCAACCTGATGTCGGATGTGGGCTCACCAAGTGATCCTTCAAAATTAGCCTGGGTTAGAATTTTTAATACCGTTGGAGCCTATGGAAATGCCGGTTTGCGCTACAACATAAAACCCAAACAATATGTAAGTGCCAACCTAGCCCTGGGCCAACTTTATGCTGAAGATCCAGTTGACGATCCTGATTTCTATACTTTGGGAAGAAAAGCAAATACTTTTTTTACTGAAATTACCTTAAGGTATGAGTACCAGATTATTAAAGAAAGAAAGAAACGGACAGTATATAAGGTTCTGGGAGAAAACCGATTAAAAAACATTAACATTCCTACGTATCTTTTTATTGGAGCAGGTGGCATATTAAGTGTGGGACAATATTCGCAAATTGATGGGGTAAACGTTCCTTCTGAAAACTTCATGAATTTTGCACCGGTTATTCCCTATGGTATTGGTTTTAAAACCCGACTTTCAAACCTTAGCTATTTAAACGTTGAAGTTGGTTTACGATTTCCGCTTTCAGACAAACTGGATAATTTAGCACAAGGTGCGCATGGTATTTTAAGCTCTGACCAATACCAGTTTGTTACGGTTAACTACATTAAAAAATTAAAAGCGAATAAAAAAGGTTTGCCCCGCTTAAAACGAAGGTAGCTTACCAACGCCCAAAAAAACCCTTTTTATGACCATCAAGTATTATTACTTTATAATTTTTATTGCGTTTGTTTCGTATGCCGTTCCGGCGTTTCCTCAATTTCAAAAAAGCGCTGAAGTTGGTGTTACTGTAGGTGGCTCTTATTATCTGGGCGATCTGAATAAAATACCGGGTGTAAGCAGCAAGTTGGCTTTTGGCGCATTTTACAAACACAACATCAATAAACGCTTTTCATTAAAAGGGCAAATGCAATATGGGACCTTGGCCTCTGAAGCCAAACCTGATGATGTTTTTACTCAACTGAATCCGGGAACAGTAACTTCGTTTAATAATACTTTTTACGATTTAAATGCAAGCCTGGAATACAATTTCAATCATTTTATTGCAGCAAACAATAAGTACAACTATACCCCATATATTTTTGCCGGATTGGGTTTTATGTATTATCCCAAAGGCGCAACCCCCTTCCTTCCAGCCCTACCATTTGGGCTTGGCGTTAAATTTAATCTATTTAAAAACTTTATTGCCGGAGCTAACTTTACTATGAACAAAACATTCACCGACAACCTTGACTACATCTATACTCCACCCAGCGAAACCAATATATTTAAGCAGTACGGATATAACGGAAACAGCGATTGGTATTCGGTTTGTGGAATTTATTTGTCATATAAAATAAATTATCGGGTAAAATGTCCCGCATTTGACTAAATTTGTGGCAAATTTTTCATAAATGTCGTTAAAAGAGCAATTAATAAAAGATAAACTCCCCACGCATGTGGCCATCATAATGGATGGCAACGGAAGGTGGGCAAAACAAAAAGGAAACCTTCGAATTTTTGGGCACAAAAGTGGTGTAAATGGTGTGCGAGAAAGCTCAGAGGCCTGCGCCGAATTAGGCATAAAATATTTAACGCTCTTTGCTTTTTCAACCGAAAACTGGAATCGCCCCAAAATAGAGGTTAATGCCTTAATGGAATTACTAATTACCACCATTAATTCCGAAATTAACACACTTTTAAAAAATAATATCCGTTTAAATGCTATTGGCAGACTCGAAGATTTACCGGCTAAAGCCAATCTTAAATTAGCTGAAGCCATCGACAAAACAAAGCAGAACAACGGATTAACCCTGACCTTAGCATTAAGTTACAGCTCAAAAGTTGAAATAATTGAAGCAATAAAGGCAATCGGGGAACAAATAAAAGAAAACAAAATTCAGGTAGCTGATATTAACGAAACACTTTTGGTAAATCATTTAACAACACGCGGAATACCAGACCCTGACTTATTGATACGAACCAGCGGAGAACAGCGTATCAGTAATTTTCTTTTGTGGCAGTTGGCCTATTCAGAACTTTATTTTACCAATGTACTTTGGCCCGATTTTAACAAAGAAGAACTTTACAAAGCATTGCTCGACTACCAAAACCGGGAACGACGGTTTGGTTTAACCAGCGAACAACTTGAGAATAACTAATTAATTATATAAACCTATAGCAGTACAAACCTTACGGAATGAGAAGAACGCTTTTAACTTTAGTTTTAACCACCTTTACCAGCCTCCTATTACTTTCACAAGAAAACATAGAATCCCGAATTACAAAAATTGACTACGCAAAACCTAAAACGTATGAGATTGGCGGCATAACCATATCCGGAATAAAGTACCTCGACCAAAATGTTCTTGTACATCTTTCAGGTTTGAAAGTTGGCGAAACCATTGAGGTTCCGGGCGACGAAATTACCAAAGCCATTAATAAGTTATGGAAACATGGCCTTTTTGGCGATGTGGAAATCAGTGTTACAAAAATTGAAGGGAACCTTATTTATCTCGACATTTACCTGAAAGAGCGTCCCCGCTTATCGAAATTTACTTTTAACGGCGTTTCAAAAGCCGAAACCGACGATTTACGCGACGAACTGAAAATGGTACGTGGAAGTCAGGTTACCGACGATTTACTTAACGTAGCCAAGTCGCGCATCAAAAAATTCTACATCGATAAAGGTTTTTACAATACCGAAGTATCCATACTTCAGGAAGAAGATTCCTTAATGCCCAACTCCGTTAATTTAACCATTAATGTGGAAAAGAATGACCGAATAAAAATTAATGAGATTTATTTCGAAGGTAATGAAGTGTTTTCCGATTCGAAACTCCGGCGTGCCATGAAAGATACCAAGCGAAAAACCTGGTACAACATTTTTAAATCGTCGAAATACATTGAAAGCACTTACGAGGAAGACAAGGCAAAAATTATTGCCAAATACAACGAAAAAGGATATCGCGATGCATCGGTTGAGATAGACTCGGTTTACAAACATGACGAAAAAACCTTAAACCTCTATTTAAAAATTAACGAAGGCAATCAGTATTTTGTCCGAAATATTAGCTGGGTTGGAAATTCAAAATATCCCAACGAACTGCTCGATTACGAATTAAAAATTCAAAAAGGTGATGTGTTTGACCAAAGCGTACTCGATAAACGTTTATTTGGTGACGAAGATGCTGTTTCGTCGCTTTACCTCGATCGTGGATATTTATTTTTCTCGGCAGTCCCGGTAGAAGTTCAGGTTGAGCAAGATTCCATCGATTTAGAGATACGCATTTACGAAGGAAAACAGGCAACTATTAATAAAATTATAATCAGCGGAAACTCGCGAACCAACGAACATGTAATTCGTCGTGAGATTCGAACCAAACCCGGTGAATTATTCAGTCGTGCCGATATTATCCGTACCAATCGTGAATTAGCCAACCTGGGTTACTTCGATCCCGAAAAACTCGACGTAAAGCCCGTTCCAAATCCTGCCGACGGAACCGTTGATATTGAATACGTTGTTGAAGAACGCGCATCGGACCAGATAGAACTTTCAGGAGGCTGGGGTGGCGGAATGGTTATTGGTACCATTGGATTAACATTCAACAACTTCAGCATCAAAAATATTTTTGATTTGGATTCGTACAGTCCACTTCCCACAGGGGATGGTCAAAAACTATCGATACGCGGACAAACCAATGGAAAATTTTATCAGTCGTACAGTTTATCGTTTGTTGAACCCTGGTTGGGTGGTAAAAAGCCCAATTCCTTGTCTATATCGGCTTATCACTCGGTACGTACTTTAGGAAATATGTGGACCGGAGCTACTGACCAAAACATGAAAGTGTCAGGTATGTCAATAGGTTTGGGGCGCCGTCTAAATTGGCCCGACAATTACTTTACCCTATACAACGAATTGAGCTATCAGCGTTACAAACTGAACGACTTTGATTACTATTTTGAATTTAAAGACGGAACCTCACACAACTTTAACTTTACCACAGCTTTTGGCCGAAACTCGGTCGACCAGCCCTTGTATCCACGTAGTGGTTCAAACATTTCGCTAACCCTTCAGATTACTCCTCCTTACTCGTGGTTTAAACCCGATAATTTCTGGGAGCTGAGCGAAATTGAATTAAAAGCCATTGAAAATTCATCGTACGATGATCCAAACCGGAACCTTTCGAAGCAAGATGTAGTTGAGGAAAAAATCAAAGATCAAACAAATGCCAAACGCTATAAATTTATTGAATACCATAAATGGAAGTTTAAATCGGAATGGTACACGCAAATTGTAAACAAACTGGTATTACGTACCAATATTGAATTCGGATATCTGGGAACCTACAATAAAAGTTTGGGATACTCACCTTTTGAAACCTTCCAATTGGGTGGCGACGGTATGTCGGGTTTCAACTATTACTATGGAACCGATGTAATTCCTTTGCGTGGTTACGATAACGGTAGCAATAATAGGGGTTCGCTTACCGCTAGTCCACAAGCCAATGTTTACGACAAGTTCACATTGGAACTCAGGTATCCCTTAACTTTAAATCCATCGGCAACCATATATGCCCTGGCTTTCTTTGAAGCTGGTAATTCATGGCACGAAATTGAAGAAATGAATCCCTTCTCGGTTTATCGTTCCGCTGGGGTGGGATTAAGATTCTGGCTGCCCATGTTCGGTATGTTGGGTATTGATTATGGTTATGGTTTCGATCCGGTTTACGATATAAATGGAACCGAACACCACAAAGGCCAGTTTGCCTTTACCATTGGACAACAGTTTTAAACCACTAAAAATAAAGCATTATGAAAAAGATAACCTTAGTTGTTTTATTAGTTAGCATGAGTTTTATGCTAAGTGCTCAAAAATTTGCTTTTGTCGATACCGATTATATACTAAACAGTATTCCTACCTATGAATCGGCACAAGAACAAATTGATATTATGAGTAAAGACTGGCAAAGTGAAATTGAAGCCAAATACGCCAATATTGAAAAACTATATAAAGAGTATCAGGCTGAAAAGGTTTTGCTTACCGAAGAAATGAAAATGCAACGCGAAGAAGAAATTATTCAAAAAGAACGCGAAGTAAAAGAACTGCAACGAAAATATTTTGGTCCTGAGGGCGATTTATTTAAGAAAAGAAAGGAACTGATTGAACCCATCCAAAACGATATTTTTAATGCAGTAAAAGAAATTGCTACCGAAGGTAACTATGCGGTTATTTTTGATGCCGCAGGAGGTGCCAGCATGTTATTCTCCGACCCCAAATACGACAAAAGCGACGAGGTGCTTGAAAAACTCGGATTTAAGAATTAATTTATATCTTTGTTCTCGCATTTTAAACAAAACCATTTTTTAATATTTAAAACAAATGAGAAAACTAATAGCAATAGCCGTACTTGTTTTGGCAGTAAGCTTTTCAAACAGCATGCAGGCTCAAACACAATATAAATTTGGACATATCGATTCAAACCAGCTTTTATCACAAATGCCACAACGTGAGAAAGCCAAAGTGGATCTTGAAAAATATGCCAAACAATTGGAAAGCACCCTTAGCGGAATGCAAACAGAGTTCGAAAGAAAATACCAGGACTATGTTGCCAATGCCGACTCTATGTCGAACCTGATTCGCCAAACCAAAGAAGCCGAGTTGGGCGAGATGCAGCAACGCATCCAGAATTTTCAACAAACCGCACAGCAGGATTTGGCTCAAAAAGAAAACGAGTTATTACAACCCATTATCATGAAAGCCCGAGCTGCTATCGAAGAAGTTGCCGAAGAACAAGGTTTTACTTACGTGTTTGATGTAGGTACCGGAGTAATTCTTCATTTTTCAGATGCCAGTATCGACATTTTACCGATGGTAAAAACAAAACTTGGAATTCAATAAAAAAATAAGCATTCATTTAACAAGGCCATCAATTCAATGTTGATGGTCTTTGTTTTTTGGTATCATGAACGAGAATCCTATTGGCATATTTGATTCAGGTGTAGGCGGACTGTCGGTTTGGGACAAAGTTTCAAAACTACTGCCCAACGAAGACATTATTTACCTGGCCGATAGCTTTAATTGCCCGTACGGACCAAAGTCGCCGGAAGAAGTCATTGGCTTATCGGTAAAAAATACAGAATTCCTTTTATCAAAAAACTGCAAATTGATAATTGTAGCCTGCAATACAGCTACCGCATCGGCTATTGAAGTATTGCGCCAAAAATTCGATGTACCTTTTGTTGGAATGGAACCCGCCGTTAAACCCGCCGCAGAAAATACAACTACCGGAAAAATTGGGATTTTGGCGACCAAAGGTACTTTTGAGGGACGCTTGTTCAAACAAACCAGCGAAAAATACGCCCAACATGTTGATCAGCTTATTCAGGTAGGCGAAGGACTGGTTGAATTGGTGGAATCGAACCAAATTGATTCACCGGAGGCATATCAACTGCTGAAAAAATACCTGACTCCGATGATTGAAGCCAATGCCGACCAAATTGTATTGGGATGTACCCATTATCCGATTTTAATTCCAATTATTGAGCAAATTGTTCCCTTAAACATTCAAATTATTGATCCGGCACCGGCAATAGCTTTAAGAACTAAAAACCTACTACTAAACAATAAACTCAATAATAGGAAAACCACACAGGGAAATTATCAGTTCTTTTCATCAGGTGATACCCAAACAATCAATCTGTTAATTAAAAAACTGACGGGAAAAACAATTCATACCGAAATTATTTAGCTTACTCCTCTTTATACCAACTGGCGTACATTTTATAATTGTTGGCAATTTTATGAATCATCTCCTGAGTTTGTTTAGGCTCAATGTCTTTTACCTTTTTTGCAGGAACACCGGCATAAACACTATTAGGTTCAACAATGGTGTTGCTTAATACCAATGCATTTGCTGCAATTATTGAGTTTTCATGAATCACCGCATGATCGAGCACCGTAGCTCCTATGCCAATTAGTACATTGCTTTTAATAGTAGCGCCATGGATAGTGGCATTATGACCAATAGAAACATTATCGCCAATTTCAATAACCGATTTTTGATAAAGGGTATGCAAAACTGCGCCATCCTGAATGTTTACCCGATTCCCGATTCGAATAGAATTTACATCGCCTCGCAGCACCGTATTAAACCAAACACTGCATTCGTCGCCCAAAATTACATCACCCACAATGGTCGCATTCTCGGCAAAATAACAATCGGCGCCAAATACTGGCGTAAAACCCCGTACTTTCTTAATTAAAGCCATGATTACAAATATGATATACTATTTAACAGAATACTCCTAATGTATTTGCAAACATAGTAATATTTTATTGCGAAGTACTTAAAAATAGCGTGTTATTCAAAACCTAATATAAGGTATGTTCTACAATATAAACACGAAGAAGATAACCAATTTTTGACTTACTTTGTTCAATAAAAATTGTTAAAAATTTATTACATGTTACCATGAGCAAAAAGGCAGTTACACTTGAAAAAGATGAAGTAGTTATCCGATTCTCCGGCGATTCCGGAGATGGTATGCAGCTTACAGGTACTCAATTTTCAAACACTTCGGCTCTCTTTGGAAACGATGTGTCCACCTTTCCCGATTATCCGGCAGAGATTAGAGCTCCTCAAGGAACCGTTGGCGGTGTTTCAGGTTTTCAATTACATTTTGGTGCATCAGAAATAAACACTCCCGGTGATTATGCTGATGTATTGGTTGCAATGAATCCCGCTGCACTAAAAGCAAACCTCGATTGGGTAAAAAAGGGAGGAACTATTATTGTAAATATCGATGCTTTTACCGAAAAAAATATAGCCCGTGCTGGTTACGAAAGTAACCCGATAGCTTTGTACAAAAGAGACTACAACTTTATTGAAGCACCTATTACCGAACTTACCAAAGAAGCTTTAGCCGAATTTCAGCTGGACCAAAAAAGCATCATGCGAACAAAAAATATGTTTGCTTTAGGTATTGTATATTGGCTATTCGACCGCCCACTATCATACTCAGAAAAGTTTTTTGAAGAAAAATTCAAAAAAGTACCGATGATAGTCGAAGCAAACAAAAGAGTATTACGCGCTGGCTTCAATTTTGCCGAGACTATTGAGGCCCTCCCAAGAAATTATAAAGTAGCACCAGCTAAAATTTCCCCGGGAACCTATCGCAATATAAGCGGGAACACAGCAACAGCCTGGGGTTTAATTGCCGGAGCCGAGAAATCAAACTTAAATCTGTTTTGTGGCTCCTATCCCATCACTCCGGCCACCGAAATCCTACAGGAATTAGCTGCCCGTCGCGATTTGGGTGTTAAAACCTTTCAGGCCGAAGATGAGATTGCCGGAATATCAACAGCCATTGGAGCTGCCTTTGCCGGAAATTTAGCCGTAACAACCACCTCAGGACCAGGTTTGGCTTTAAAAACTGAAGCTTCGGGTTTAGCCGTAATGACAGAATTACCTTTGGTTATTGTAAACGTTCAACGGGGTGGTCCATCAACCGGTTTACCAACCAAAACAGAACAATCAGATTTACTACAGGCACTACACGGACGGAGTGGGGAAGCTCCTTTGGTGGTTTTGGCTGCAAGTACGCCTTCAAACTGTTTCAATTATGCTTTTATGGCCTGTAAAATTGCCCTGGAACACATGACTCCGGTAATTCTATTAACCGACGGATTCCTGGCCAATGGTTCAGAACCCTGGCGTTTACCAAACATGAACGAGCTTCCTGCAATTAAAGTTCCCCTGGCCAATGCAAACGACACCAATTACCTGCCTTACCTGCGCGACAAAGAAACGTTGGTAAGAAAATGGGCCATACCCGGAATGGCAGGTCTGGAACACCGAATTGGAGGACTCGAGAAGATGGATCTTACCGGAACCGTTTCTTATGTTCCAAAAAACCATGAAGTAATGACCGAACTTCGCGATCAGAAAATTAAAAAAATTGCTGACTTTATTCCCGAACTCGAAATACTCGGCGATAAAGACGCTGATTTACTCGTTATTGGTTGGGGCGGCACATTTGGACATATTTATTCAGCGGTTAAGCAAATACGAAAAGAGCATAAAAAAATTGCCTTTGTTCACTTTCATTACCTATGGCCTCTGCCCAAAAACACCAACGAAGTTTTATCAAAATTCAAAAAGAAAATTGTTTGTGAACTTAATCTGGGTCAGTTAGCCGACCATTTAAAGGTTAATGTGGACGGATTTACCTGTGAAAAATATAATAAAATGCAAGGACAACCCTTTACCGTGGTTGAACTTAAAGATACCTTTACTAAACTATTGGAGGAATTGTAATTATGGCTGAAGTAACTTATAAATTAACCCCAAAAGACTTCAAAAGCGATCAGGAAATCAGATGGTGCCCGGGTTGTGGTGACCATGCCATTTTGAATTCCATCCAAAAAGCTATGGCCGAATTGGAATTACCACGCGAAAAAGTGGCGGTAATATCAGGAATTGGATGTTCTTCGCGCTTTCCCTATTATATGAATACTTATGGATTTCATACCATTCATGGCAGGGGTGCCGCTATAGCTTCAGGTGTAAAAGTTGCCAATCCCGATTTAAGTGTCTGGCAAATCACAGGCGACGGTGATGCTATGGCCATTGGCGGAAATCATTTTATTCATGCCATTCGCCGCAATATCGATATCAACCTGATTCTATTCAACAACGAAATTTACGGATTAACTAAAGGACAGTATTCGCCTACTTCTCCATTTGGATCGGTAACCAAAACATCACCCTACGGAACCATAGAGGCTCCTTTTCATCCGGGTGAACTGGTAATTGGTGCCCAGGGTAAGTTTTTTGCCCGAACCATTGACATCAATATAAAACTATCGACCGATATTTATATTGAAGCTGCAAAACACAAGGGAACTTCTGTGGTTGAAGTATTGCAAAACTGTGTGATATACAACGACGGGGCTCATGCCGCTCTTGTGGATAAAGAAGAAAAAGATGAACGCACCATAATACTGAAACATGGTGAACCCATGATTTTTGGTAAGAACCGAGATAAAGGTATTATTCTGGACGGATTAAAGCTTAAAACAGTTAACCTGAACGACGGAAACTATACCGTTGATGATTTGTTGATTCACGATGCTTACGAATTGAACCCGGGAATTCACCTTTTACTGGCGAATATGCGCTACCCTGAATACCCGGTAGCCTTGGGTGTTATCCGTTCAGTAAATGCTCCAACTTACGACGAAAACATGACCAATCAGATTAAACAGGTTAAAAAATCGGCCAAAATTAAAAACATGACCGACTTACTTTACACCGGTAATACCTGGGAAATAAAATAACTGATTTAAAACGTATAAAAATTACAAAAACCTCTCAAAATTAGTTGAGAGGTTTTTTTACATTAGGGTTTCCCTGTCGCTTTGTTAAGTCGATTTAAACCCCTGCCATCCAAAGTCGGAACCACGCTGCGGCCACAGAATTACCTGCTCTGTTGCAACGGAGCAAATATTGCCTTGTAGGGTTTAATGGGATGATTTTAGTTAACCAAACAACATGAATAACTATTTGTTAATTGGTTCCTTTTTCTTTGACGGAGCCATTAACATTTGTTAGAAGCTCCACCAAAAGCTTGGGTGGGCAATTAACAGTTGTGATTTGCTCAAAAATATTTTGGGCTAGCAATTAACACTTGTTAGAAGCTCCACCAAAAGTTTTGTCGGGCAAATAATATTTGTGAATTGCTCCACAAAAGTATTGGACGGGCAAATAATACTTGTGAATTGGTCAACCAAAAGTTTGGGCGAGTCATCAACATTTGTGAAAGGCTCCACCAAAAGATTTAGCGAGCAATTAATATTTGTGATCGGCCTCCTTTTTTTCCGGGGCTTTAATTGTTTGTGAATGGGTGCTTATAAAATTGACTTTTCGCAGGACTGATATTGAAACGCTAACTTTTCAGACAGTGAATCAGGTTTTAAGTTTTTTCTTTTTTGCCGCCGGAAAAAGAACATTATTCAGTATTAAGCGATATCCCGGTGAGTTTGGATGCAAATCGAGGTTTGTAGGTTCATCGCCAACAAAATGCCGGTAATCTTCCGGATCGTGTCCACCGTAAAAGGTCCAGGTACCCTGTTCCAGTTCACCGTGAACGTAACGCGCTTCACCTGCCGACTTAAACTCTCCCATCACCAACACATTGGGCTTAATCACCGCTTTATTAAAAGCTGTGGTTTGTCCCATAAAACCTTTTATTAAATTCGTATGGTTCTGACATAACATGGTAGGTATGGGATCCCATTTAGCTGAAAACTCGAACAGTGTAAAGTAATCTTCGGGTTCAGTAACTTTGCGTGTGTTGGTCACATCTATATTCGAAAACTCATATTCGAGCGGGCTTTTACTCAATTCAAAATTATGAAAAGCAAAAGTTGTGGAGAAATCCAGTTTTTCCTGCCTATGCGGGTCAGCTGGATCGCCGTCAAACATCGATTCACAGATATCGGTATGCGAAGCTGACAAGGCAATATCATACGAATCAGTAGCTGAGCACATGGCAAACAAAAAACCGCCTCCACTCACATAACTACGTATGGTTTGAGCTACAAACAATTTCAATTGCGATACTTTTGCAAAACCCAATTCCCGTGCACTTTGCTCCGCATTGTACACCTGGTTCCGGTACCAGGCCATATTTTTATAGGCCGCATAAAATTTACCGTATTGCCCGGTAAAATCTTCATGATGCAGATGCAACCAATCGTATTTACTTAATTCTCCCCTGACAACTTCCGCATCGTAAATTACCTGGTAGGGTATCTCAGCGTAAGTTAAAACCATGGTTACCGCATCGTCCCACGGGAGTTTATCTTTTGGACTATAAACAGCAATTTTAGGAGCTTTTTCCAATTTTAGGGCATCCATATTTACATCTTCGCCCGAGATATCGGCAAGAATTTGTTGCGATTGCACGTCGGCAATAACTTCGTAGCTTACTCCGCGAACCACACATTCTGTTTCAATATCGCTGTGGTAGGCCATCATAAAACTTCCGCCCCGATAGTTCAACAACCAAAATGCTTCCATCTCATTTTGAAGCACCCAATAAGTAATTCCATAAGCTTTCAGGTGATTGGTTTGAGCATTATCCATAGGAATAAGGATGGATGCAGCCCGAATTGAACCAGCTGTACCCAGGAAAAAAACAATGAGAAAAAAAGTATTTATGAAAAATTTCTTTCCTGTGCTTAACAAGGCTAAAAATTTACCGTTTGTTGTCATAAAGTAACTAACCCATTAATGAAAATAAAACAAACTTATGCTAAAAAGGTGCTTCGCCGGCTTCTTCAAAAGAGTTATTGATATCGAGCCCAGCGTTTTCAAACCCCACATTCGGCTGAATACCAGAACCTAAATTAGATTCTGCCTCCTGATTCATTTTTGATGCAAAGGTCATTCCATTGGTTACTGAATCTGAAATACCAAAGGTTTCTTCCACATCGGTAAAACGGGTAAATTCTTTTTTAAACCGCAACCTTACATCGCCCACAGCACCATTACGGTGTTTTGCAACAATTATCTCGGCCAAACCGATTAATGAGTTACCCATGGTGTCTTCGGTAATTCCAAAATACTCGGGACGGTGAATAAATAAAACCATATCAGCATCCTGCTCAATGGCACCCGATTCGCGCAAATCGGATAGCTGCGGGCGTTTATCGCCGGCACGCATTTCAACCGAACGGTTTAACTGTGAAAGGGCAATTATGGGCACATTTAGTTCCTTGGCAATGGCTTTCAGTGAACGCGAGATGGTACTCACTTCCTGCTCCCGACTTGCCTGAACTCCGGCTGTCATCAACTGCAAATAGTCGATAATTACCAACTCAATTTTATGTTGCATGACCAAACGACGCAGCTTGGCCCTTAATTCAAAAATTGACAAAGCCGGCGTATCATCAATGTACATGGGGGCATCTTCCAGATTCCGGATTTTGGTTTCCAACTGAGTCCATTCGTAGGGTGCCAGTTTACCGTTCTTAATCTTATCGCTTGCCAACTCGGCTTCGCTGGCAATTAAACGATTTACTAGCTGAACACTCGACATTTCGAGTGAAAAAACAGCAACAGCGCGTTTGTGATCAACTGCTGTATTCCGGGCCATCGACAATACAAAAGCCGTCTTACCCATGGCCGGACGGGCCGCGATAATTACCAAATCGGATTTTTGCCAGCCTGATGTCATCCGATCCAGCTCGGTAAAACCACTGGGAACTCCGCTTAAACCATCGGGACGTTTTCCGGCTTCTTCAATCTGATGAATGGCATCGCGAATAACGGCATCAATGCGCGATACTTCTTTTTTTATATTTCCTTCGGCAATATTGAATAAGTCGCGCTCGGCCTGATCCAGCATATCGGCCACATCGTCCGATTCGCCGAATGCCCTTCGTTGAATATCGGAACCTACACGAATTAATTCCCGTTGAATAAATTTTTGAGCAATAATCCGGGCATGATACTCCAGGTGAGCAGTTGATGCCACTTTGTTGGTTAACTGGGCCAAATAAAACGGACCACCGACTTCATCAATCTCATCGGTAATTTTAAGTTGCTGAGCAACGGTATGGATATCGATGGGTTTATGCTCAAGCGACAGGGATAATATGGCTTTGAATATTTTATTGTGCGCATCGTTATAAAAGCTATCGGGATTCAAAATATCGACTACGGTGTGTACTGCATCTTTTTCCAACATCAGCGCACCCAATACGGCCTCTTCAAACTCAACCACCTGTGGCGGAACTTTTCCAAAATCGGTACTTAGCTTATCGTTATTGGTCTTCTTGTTGTAATTCCGTTTTTCTGCCATGCTATCCTTCATTTTTTTAAAGAAAACAAAGGTAGAAAAAGAACGTTGTTCGCCCTATTCCGATTAAAGGTTATTTATTAAAAATAACCCACAACTTTATGAACCAAAATTATATTTTTGTTGAAAAAAAATGATAGTCTATCCCAACGCCAAAATAAACCTGGGTTTAAGCATTGTTAATAAACGACCCGATGGTTTCCATTCCATTGAAACGGTGATGTTTCCCATTCCACTTTGCGATAAAATTACCATTGCACCCATTGAAAACTATGCTGGTTCTGAAAAATTAGCGTTTTCATCGTCGGGATTAATCATTGATGGAAGAGCAGAAAACAATCTGATTGTTAAAGCTTTTAATTTACTTGATGCCGACTTTAATTTAGCCCCTACCCAAATCCATCTGGAAAAGAATATTCCCTTTGGTGCCGGATTAGGTGGCGGTTCAGCCGATTGTGCCTTTACCATTAACGCGCTCAACCAACTATACAACTTAAAACTTACTAACAAACGAAGGGAAAATTACGCAGCTCAGCTGGGCAGCGATTGTCCATTTTTCATTAAAAACCAACCCGCACTGGCCAAGGGACGCGGTGAATTGTTAAGTGAAATTCATGTTGATTTAAAAGGCCGGTATCTTGCTTTAGTAATTCCACCGGTTGGTATTAACACCAAACAGGCTTATAGTCTGGTAACCCCAAAAAAACCAGAAACCCCTGTTGAAGAAACCATTAAACAACCCATTAATACATGGAAAAAAAAGTTACTTAACGATTTTGAGGCATCGGTATTTAAACAAAAACCAGAAATTGAACAAGTTAAAAATGTATTGTATGCGCAGGGAGCCACTTATGCATCCTTATCGGGAAGCGGTTCGGCATCGTTTGGTATTTTTGATACCGCATTAAATTTAGAAGAGCATTTTCCCAAAAACTATTTTATTTGGACAAGGCAGTTATAGCATTAAAAAAAAGGTAGCACATGGCTACCTTTTTTTATTCTATTTCAATTAACAAATGTTGTTTGGGAACCCGGTCGCCCTCATTTACATGAATAACTTTCACTGTTCCTGAAACCGGTGAAACTACAACGTTTTTCATTTTCATGGCTTCAAGCAAAAGCAACTTTGCGCCCTCTTTTACTTTCTGTCCCTGAGTAACATATATTTTCGGAATATTACCCGGAATATATGCTTTAACCAGTTT
>JBFWMB010000006.1:0-97089 GCA_050251815.1 Salinivirgaceae bacterium
TATCTTCAATCCTATTTGGATGAATTTTGCTACAAATTAAACCGTAGATACTTTGGTGATAAGGTTTTTGACAGACTTGCCATTGCTATGTCTGATAATTACTGGTATAATAATGACTAATCATAATTGATTTTAATTCAAAACAAAAAACCTTACTTTAGTAAGCATTAAAACTACGTATTATGCACATTGCAATAGCCGGAAATATTGGATCGGGTAAAACTACCTTAACCCGCTTACTGTCGAAACATTATAAATGGGAACCCCATTACGAAGATGTTGAAGAAAATCCGTATTTGAACGATTTCTACAACGACATGCAACGTTGGTCATTTAACTTGCAGATTTATTTTTTGAATAGTCGCTTTAATCAAATACTGGACATCCGAAAATCGGGCAAAACGGTTATTCAGGATCGGACCATCTACGAAGATGCTCATATTTTCGCGCCCAACTTACACGCCATGGGGCTTTTAAGTTCGCGCGATTTCGACAATTATTTTTCACTTTTTCAGTTAATGAATTCGCTGGTTCAACCACCCGATTTATTAATTTACCTGCGTGCATCGGTGCCTACGCTGGTAAGCCAGATTCAAAAACGAGGACGGGATTATGAAAATTCCATCCGGCTCGATTACCTGAAACGACTGAACGAACGTTACGAAGCCTGGATTGGAAAATACGACCTGGGAAAACTTTTGGTTGTTGATGTGGATAACTTAAACTTTAGTGAAAAAAACGAGGATTTAAGTTACATTATCAATAAGATTGATGCTGAAATACACGGGCTTTTTTGATTTCCACTGCCATGCTCACAAAAAATGTGATTCCCTTTTTAAGCGATTTAGCACACAATAACAACAAAGCCTGGTTCGATGCAAACAAAGCGGGTTATCAACAAGCACTGGCTGATTTTACTGACTATGTTGGACAACTAATTGCCCACTTTGCGCAAACCAATCCGCAACTAAATGGTTTACAGGCAAAAGATTGTGTGTTTCGTATCTATCGCGACGTGCGCTTTAGCAAAGATAAAACGCCTTATAAAAATCATTTTGGTGCTTACATTGCTCCCAATGGAAGAAAAAATAAGCTTTCGGGGTTCTACATTCACATTGAACCCACGGGACAAAGTTTTACCGGTGGTGGCATATTTATGCCCGAGGCTCCGGTTTTAAAGGCCTTACGTAAAGAATTTTATCAGGTTCCTGAAGAATTGATGGAACTTTTAGGCGCCTCCGATTTTAAAAAATATTTCAGCGGTTTATGGGATCAGGACAAACTCAAAACGGCACCCAAAGGATTTCCTAAAGATTTTGAACACATTGAGCTTTTAAAGTATAAAAGCTATGTAGCCATGAGTTCCTTGTCGCTTTCGCAACTTTCAGACAACACCCTAACGGAATACCTGAGCAAGGTTTATAAAGCAAATTACCCGCTTATCCGTCTTATTGATACCATTATTGAAGACGCCGGACTTGCACAATAAAAAACAGCCCTTAAAATAAATTTTTAAGGGCTGTTTTCTCGTTCTTTTTGAAATCTTGATTGTTTTTAATTGCTTCGCACGCTTCCGCCCGACGATTTTTCAATATCTTTCATTTTTGGATTTCCACTGTATTTTATGGTTCCGCCTGAACTGGCTTCTGCTTTTAGTTCTTGGTTTGCAGTGACTTCAATGCTGGCTCCGCTGGAAACATCAGCATCCACTTTATAGGCTTTCAACGACTCGGCATCAATACTGGAACCACTACTTGATTTGGCCGAAAAGCTTTGGGTTTCCCCTTTCAAATCGGCACTGGCCCCGCTACTTGTTTTGCACGTCGCTTCCGGTGATTTAAAGGCCACTTTCAGGCTGGCTCCACTGCTCGATGACATTTCCAGGTTTTTTGATTCAAGCAAATTCTGGGTAATAATGCTTGAGCCGCTGCTGGCTTCGAGCCGCTCAATTTTAACTGCGGTAACTTTTACCAAAACTTTAATGTTCCAACCATTCCAGTTATTACCTGACATATGAATGCGTAAATCATTTCCTTCAAGCTCGGTGATTACACGCTCCATAACATCCTCGTCGGTTGTTACTTCAACGTATTCTTTATCGCCATAGGTCAATTCCACACGAATTCCTTCGCTAACATCAATTCCGCTAAATCCTTTTACATCGCGAACTTCAGTTTTTTGTTGCGCACTTGCTGCTATTGAAACAAACAAAGCAAACATTCCAAAAGTTAGTGTTTTTAGGGTTCTCATAACATGCGTTTTTTAATTAAAATACTTTGCTAAATGCAAAACAAGGACGGTTTCATTTATGAGATGTTACAGCTATTTTTAATTCCATCCAGATTTCTTTAATTTTCCACAACTTTTTTCCAAATTTTTACTTTCATTTAGCAACAATTTTAATTGGATTTCTATTTAACTACCTCATATTATGATTGAACTAACTTTTGCAGAGGCACAAAAAAAAGTTGATGATTGGATTAAAACCTACGGAGTGCGCTACTTCAGCGAACTCACCAATATGGCAGTATTAACCGAAGAAGTGGGCGAACTGGCTCGAATAATGGCCCGCACCTACGGCGATCAATCGTTTAAAAAGTCTGACTTAAAAAGTAACCTGGCCGACGAAATGGCCGATGTGCTTTGGGTGCTAATTTGTCTAGCCAATCAAACCGGAGTTGATTTAAGCGATGCTTTTGAAAAAAACATGCAAAAAAAGACCCTGCGCGATAAGGAAAGGCATCTGAAAAACAAAAAGCTTTAAAAAGAATTGCTAATTTTGCTTCGCTTTTAAAACTATTTTTCTTTTAATTGTTTTTAATACAGAAATATTTTCTTTTTAACAGACCTAATTCAGGAACAAACTATGGAATTACTAAACAAATATCCACTGCCTTTCGACAACAGTCAAGTAACAAATAAAGTAAACGAAGCTAAAAAACTGGCAAAAGAACTTTATAGTGCCGAAAACCTGAAACTGGCCTTTAGCTTAATCGATTTAACCACGCTAAATGCCACCGACACCTTAGCAAAAGGTCAAAAATTCGCAGAAAATGTGAATTCGTTTCAGGAAAAATTCCCAAATATTCCAAACGTTGCCGCCATCTGTGTATATCCTCCACTGGTAAAAACCGTGGCAACTTACTTAAAAGTTAAAACCGTAGGTTTGGCCTCGGTAGGTGCAGGTTTTCCTTCGTCGCAAACATTTTTGGATGTAAAATTACTCGAATGCAAACAAGCCGCTTTAAATGGAGCTACCGATGTGGATATTGTAATTTCATTGGGCACCTGGCTTTCCGGCGATTACGAAACTGTTTTCAACGAAGTTAAAGCCATTAACGAAGCCATAGGCCATTCGCACCTGAAAACCATTTTGGAAACTGGTGAAATAAAAACTACCGAACACATCTGGAATGCCAGCGTTGTGGCTATGGAGGCCGGAACAGAATTTATTAAAACCAGCACCGGAAAAATGGACCCGGCAGCTACTCCAGAGGCGGTATATATTATGTGCGAAGCCATTAAAGCTTACCATGAAAAAACCGGACGTAAAGTGGGCATTAAACCTGCCGGAGGTATGGTTACATCAGAAGACGCCCTGGTGTATATTGCCATTGTTAAAATGGTTCTTGGTGACGAATGGCTGAACAAAAAACTTTGTCGTCTGGGAGCTAGCCGTTTGGCCAACAACCTGGTTCACGATATTATTAAATTGGAAACCGGAAAAGACGAGCCGATTACTCATTTTTAATTCACTACCAAAGCATTTAAAAAGCCGGAACAAATCCAAAATGTTCCGGCTTTCTTCTTTACTGCCAAACGGGGTGTTCAAATTGCTGCCTAAAAAATTGATTCTTTATGGAATCCATTCCCCGAAATATACTATCCATGCGTTCCATGTTACGCTGAAAGCGGTTGGTAAAAAAATCATCTTTATAAAAATCATAATGCAATAAAGAATCTTCAAAAAAGAAATCAGAGAAAAAGGGAGATTCTGAAAAGAAATAGCTTTGGTTAAAATGGTTTCTAAATCGATCAAAAATACTGTCTCCAAGCAGGGTATCACCTTCAATATTCGAATAATAATATGAATATGTTGAATCGTAGCGGATTAAATTACCCGAGTCGTCGTATTCTTTATTTACCGAAATATTGGTCTGTGGATTTATGGCAGGTTCCACCGGTTTCTTTTGTTTTTCGTCCTGACCCTGGCAACTGCTTATTTGAAACACAACAGCCAGGCAGGTAATTGCCAATACGTGTTTCATAAGAATATAAATTTTAGGTTCAACAAAAAACAAACCGGCTGGGCTGTTAACCAGCCGGAATTCTAATTTTATGAAATTGCTATCTGACGGGCAGGCCTTGGTTTGGCTTCCTCTTTTTTGGGAATAACAATTTTCAGAATGCCGTTATCGTACAAGGCTTTTATTTTATCGCTATCGGCCGAGTTAGGCAAGGTAAAACTGCGACTAAACGACTGGTAACTAAACTCTCTACGGGTAAACTGTTGCCCGTCTTTGGTTTCATTTGTAACTTCCTTATCCGACGATACCGTTAACACATCGTGGTTAAGTTCAATTTTAAAATCGGTTTTTGAAAAACCTGGTGCAGCTACTTCAACCTCAAAGTCGTCGTTGGTTTCTTTTATATTTACCGATGGCAGTGTTGTGTTGGTTGAAGAATAGTTCCGGTTCGACCAATCAAACAAATCGTTTTCAAAAAAACGGTCGAACAAAGTCGGAATTGTGTTTGAAAATCTTACAAGTGACATAACTCAATCCTCCATTTTTTAGTTAAACAATTAATTGATGATTTGCTTTTTTCAAAGAAAATGCCAAACGAAAGAATTTAAAGATTTAAATCCTATTGCCTTGTTTTATAGCTTATTAAACTTTGGGTTTGTGTTGAATATTAAACTGAAAATATTTCATGGTATTTAAAATTCTGTCAAAAATTCAAGCTGAAAGGAATTTTTGTCGCAAATTATATTCATAAAAAAACAGATGAGAATAAGGTTTTTATTCTCATCTGTTTATACAGCAAATTGATTTCGAATATTTACTCCTTAAACACCTTTTGTTTTCAGCAATTCGGCTTCAAGCTGTAGGGCTTTTGGAAAAAGTATGTTATTCTCGATGTGAATGTGACGGTGCAAATCCTTTTCAAAATCTTCCAGGGCGCGGTTCGTCACTTCGTAAGTACCGCAACCATCGTCGGGAGTAAGGTAATTGTTGCTTAGCTGGCGTAATTTCCGAAACCGTTCTCCTTCCACATCGTGTTCGGCCATCATCACATTTATCGGATCCAGAATATTTCCTAAAGCTGATGCTTCAATGCTTCCCTGTTTTTGAAAAGCAATCATTCTCTTGATGTAAGGAAACAGAATCAGCTCTTCTTTTTTCATATGAGCCGTTAAATTTCCAACAGCGCCATCGAATAACTCTTTTATCTCAAATAATTCGGGATGATGATTGCCATGAACTTCGCATAATTTAGCCAGTTTTTGTTGAATAAAAACCGACTTTTCGCTTACGTAGCTGTGATGTCGCTGCACCACATAATCGGCTAGCAAATCAATAGCCAGCTGACTAATGTACTTTGAATCGGCATCGTCGGTATCAAGAACCTGTTGCAGATTGCTCAATAATTTTGAACTATCAGCTCCCTGATTATTGCAGGCATCGGCAATGGAGATATTACCCCCACAACAAAAATCAATTCCTTCTTTTTCGAATATTTCGGCAGCGCGGTAGTTTAATCGGACCACCTCGCCTACTATTGCATTTACATTAAGTTCCATAATTCCTACTTTTAAAATTTATGGAACAAAGATAAGAAATAATTATAAAAGGACATTCATATCCTTTTATAATTATTTGTTTTTAATCTGCTTTTAGCAAACGAATATTCCTGCTTGTCGGTAGCTTACAGCTCTGCAGGTTCTTCAAACTTTTTAAGAGCAAAAAGCACCAGCCGATAGCTCACATAAATAAGAACCGGCCAACTTAAAAAACTTACTATTTGTATTAAATGCATAATTTTCTTTTTTAAAGTTTAAATCGAGCAGCGCTTAATAAACATGCAGGCTGTCGTCTTCTTCCAGTTCTTTTTGCGTAAGCTGCTTGTTATTTATCGATTTCCAGGCATACCAAATGTAGGCAATTACAAAGGGCACCATTAGCGAAACCACGGACATTACCGTTAAAGTAAACTTACTCGACGAACTGTTAAAAATTGTTAGTGAACTCTGCAAATCAAAATTTGATGGATAATAGGCTGTATTGTTAAACCCGGCGACCATCAACAAACCCAATACCGTTAATATGGTTCCGGCTCCGGCAAACCAGATTCCTTTTGTACTCTTTTTACAGAAAACCGTGATTCCAATTCCGTACAATACACCTATTACACCGGCAAGAAAAATTATCAGAACCAGGGGCATCTGTAAAAAGTTATGCAGGTATTTGAATTTCTCCATAAATACCTCACTGGTTACCGGGTTTACCGCAAAACCATCTTTAACCAACAGGTAAATAACAAAGAAAAGAAAGAAAACCAAAAAGGGTATGGTATTCACCACTAAAGATTTCTTTGCTTTGGGAACAATTACCTCATCGTCGATACTGTTGATGAAGTATAAGTTGGCCAAAACCCGGCTCAGAAAAAATACGGCCAGACCTAAGGCTACATTGTGAAAGGTAAGAACAGCTTCCAATCCGTACCACGGAGTTTGCCATTGCGAAATTACCGGATTATCGGGATTGGTCAGGTTCATTTTATTGATTGAAAATTCGGCTCCGTTAAAAAATGTTCCAACAGCGGTGCCTATCAACACGGTACCCAGCAATCCATTTATAAACAAAAATGCTTCGAAGGTTTTTTTGCCCAGTACATTGTTTGGTTTGGTTCGGAACTCATACGACACGGCCTGCAATACAAAAGCAAACAAAATGGCTATCCAAACCCAATAAGCTCCTCCAAAACTGGTGGAATAAAACAAAGGAAAGGAAGCAAAAAAAGCACCACCAAAAGTTACCAAGGTGGTAAAGGTAAACTCCCATTTGCGCCCCAGGGCGTTAACCAGAATTTTTCGTTTATCTTCGGTTCTTCCCAAACTATAAATCAGGGTTTGACCTCCCTGAACAAACATTAGAAAGACCAGAATTGCACCCAAAAGCGAAACAACAATCCACCAATAGTGCTGCAATAAAATATAATTTGAATCAATCATAATTTCGTGTTTTATGGTAATTATTCGTCTTTAGGTCCTAGGTTAATTTGCTTACGCATGATTCCTATTTCAGCTACCAAAAGTGCGGTAAACACAATCAGGAATAAAAAGAAGGTAACTTTAACCGCCATGGTATCAATTTGAGACACCGCAGCAACCGTTGGCATAATATCCTGAATTACCCACGGTTGACGGCCTAATTCAGCCACAATCCAGCCACACTGCGATGCAATATAAGCCAAAGGAATTGTCACAAAAGCCAGGCGCAAAAACCATTTTTGATGCTCAATCTGCTCTTTATAAACAAAGTACAAAGCCAAAATAAAGACAAGCATAAACCAAAAGGCCAGCGCCACCATAATATGGAAACTATAAAAAGTAAGGGGCACATTGGGAATAATGCTGGCCGGATCGTTTAAAAAGCCATAACCAAAATACTGGAAATTCTCTTCCAAAGTAAGCAAGCTGGCTTGCTGTAAACTGTCGTTCCCTGCATCTTTCGCCTCTTTATAAGTGGCCAGCGCATTTAAAGCAGTTTTACCACGCATCATTTTTTCCTCAGCCGAAAGTGCCGTTTGTGTCTGACCATTTTCATCCACATACGTGTATCCGCCTTCAACAATATCTTTTATTCCGGGAACAAAGGCATCGGCATTACGGTAACCTAAAAACGACAACAATTTAGGAACTTCAATTTTAAAATGATGAGCTTCCTGATCGTTGTTATATTTTTTTTCGTTGTTTAATACTCCAAAAACAATGATGCCAGCTCCTTCCTGTCCTTCGTACAAACCTTCCATAACTGCAAGTTTCATGGGCTGCTTTTGTGCCACCTGATAAGCAGAACCGTCGCCTGACCAAACCAGATACAAACTGCTTGTTAAACCGAAAACAGAAGCCACTATAATACTTCGCTTACTGAATAAAACATGGCGCTTACGTAACAGAAACCAGGCACTGATGCCCACTACAAAAATTGCTGCCAACACATATGCTGAAGTAATGGTGTGCAGAAATTTATTGATGGCCACCGGCGATAGGGCCACATCCCAGAAATTCATCATTTCGTTTCGTGCCGTATCAGGATTAAACTTCATTCCAACCGGAAACTGCATCCAACCATTGGCAATAAGAATCCACAATGCTGAAAGGTTTGCCCCAAAAGCAGTAAGCCAGCTCGAGAGCAAATGGAATTTCTTACTAACCTTGTTCCAACCAAAGAACATGACCGCAATAAAGGTACTTTCCATAAAGAAAGCCATGATTCCTTCAATGGCCAGCGGGGCTCCAAAAATATCGCCCACAAACCAGGAGTAGTTACTCCAGTTGGTACCAAATTCAAACTCCAGAATAATACCGGTTGAAACTCCAATGGCAAAATTAATCCCGAAAAGAGTCATCCAGAATTTTGTAATTCGTTTCCATTCCGGATTACCAGTACGAACATAGATGGTTTCCATAATGGCCACTATAAAAGCCAGCCCCAGGGTTAAGGGCACAAACAACCAGTGATACATGGCGGTAAGCGCAAATTGCCCCCGCGACCAGTCCACCAGCGACAAATCTAAATTCTCAATCATATGGCGTTATTTTGGTGATGTTAATTGTTCAATTACATAGTCCGACCGCTCCGCGTCATTTTCAAATTTGCTTTCCAAAAAATCCGGAAAGAAAAATAGTTTTAACACGGCAAACATTACAATTAGTTTTATAATAATGATGGCCCAGAGTTTCCGTCCCACAGTCATGCTTGCAAAGCCCTCGTAATAAAAACGGAAAACACGGATAAATATATTTTTACTCATTATACGGTTGATTATTTTGAGCCATAAAATTAACCATTTTCAACGGAGCTGCCTTTTTTAATTTCATCTTTTTTAACAGCAAATGCCGCATCATACAAAATACGTATACGACAACCGTATCCCATACTTAACATAAAACCACATCACGAGACTACGATTGACTGTTATACAGTAATTTAATTAGTGAATTCAGCTTGAAAATTAGGTTTTGACAATTATATTTCAAATTGTACTTTAGTACTTTGAAAAAATAAGAATAGGCATCAATCTATTACTCTTATAAAAGTATTCAAGCTTGAATAAACGTGTTTTATACCTTTCGTACGATGGAATGACGGACCCCTTGGGGCAATCGCAAGTTATTCCATACCTGGGCGGCCTTTCGGCCAAAGGACATCAGATTTGGCTTATAAGTGCCGAAAAAAACGATGCGTTTGTCCAACATCAGCAAAAAATAAGCGCGCTTTTGCAGCAGCACAACATTCATTGGTTTCCAATACCTTATACCAAAAAGCCTCCCATTCTTTCCACTGTGATCGATATCATCAGGCTTCGGCGAAAAGCAAAGATGTTGGTAAAAAAAAACAACATTGAACTGGTACATTGCCGCAGCTACATAACTGCTTTTGTTGGTTTACATCTGAAGAAAAAAGGGATTCATTTTATTTTCGACATGCGCGGGTTCTGGGCCGATGAACGGGTTGACGGGAACCTTTGGAACCTAAATCACCCGATTTACCGCCTGGTTTACCGCTTTTTTAAACGGCGCGAAAGACAATTTTTAACATCGGCCGATGCTGTGGTAAGCTTAACGGAAAATGCCAAAAAGGAAATGTTGCAATGGAATATTCCCGGGCTCATACCGGATAAAATCTATGTTATTCCCTGTTGTGCCGATTTAGATTTTTTTAATTACAATCAAATCGAAAACACAATCAGCAAAAAGTGGCGCAATAAACTTAACATTTCACCGGAAATCTTTGTTTTGAGTTATTTAGGCTCTGTGGGAACCTGGTACCTGGCGGAAGAAATGCTGGCATTTTATAAAGAACTGCTGACACAAAAGCCCGAAAGCTGTTTTTTGTTTATTACCAAAGATTCGCCTGATGCAATTCAACATCTGGCATCCCAACAGGGAATTCCCCTTGAAAAAATCCGTATTCAGCCTGCTGAAAGGGAACAGGTTCCTGAATTGCTTACTATAAGCAACGCCAGCATATTCTTTATTAAACCGGCTTATTCAAAAAAAGCCTCCTCACCTACCAAGCTGGCCGAGTTAATGGGATTGGGCATTCCGATAATTGCGAACAGCGGCGTGGGCGATGTGGAAAGCATTATACTACAAAATCCTTTGGGAATCTTGATTCACGAGTTTAATTCACCGGCATATGGTTTTGCTTTAAAAGAACTTGAGCAGCTCCATACCACAGAAAAGCATAAAACCCGTCAATTGGCATGCGAATATTTTTCACTTGACCGAGGAATTGCTATTTTTGACTCCATCTATCAGAAATTACTTTGAAAACAAAATTACTTTATATTGCTCCGCACCGGCCAGGCCGTTCGCCCGGCCAGCGCTTTCGATTTGAGCAGTTCATGGCCCATCTTCGGGAACAGGGTTTCGATATTACATATTCATTTCTGTTAAATAGTATCGACGACAAAATATTCTATCAAAAAGGCAATTATTTGGTAAAACTATTTATCGGTCTTAAGGGCTTGTTAATTAGAACCCGGGATTGGTTAAGGGCCGGAAGGTTTGATATTATCCTGGTTTATCGCGAAGCTCATTTTATTGGCACAACCTTTTTTGAAAAACGTTTTGCACGCAGCCGTGCCAAACTGGTATTCGATTTTGACGATGCTATATGGTTAAACGACACCAGTGAGGCCAACAGCAACCTAAGCTGGTTAAAAAAACCGGAGAAAACCGGAGAAATTATACAGCTAAGCGACCTGGTAATTGCCGGTAACAAATACCTGGCCGATTATGCCCGTATATTTACCAACGATGTTATTATTATACCAACCAGTATCGACACCAATTACCACAAACCCCAACCCCTTGCTAAAAATAACCCGGTGTGTATTGGCTGGACTGGTAGTTCAACCACGATAAAACATTTTCAGGATGCTTTGCCCTGGTTAAGCCGCTTAAAAGAAAAATATGGCAATAATATCACCTTCAAGGTCATTGTAGATGCTAAAATGTCGTGGCCTGAACTGGGAATAATAAGCACTCAATGGAATAAACGAACCGAAATACAGGAACTCAACACTATAGACATTGGCATTATGCCGCTGCCCGACGACCCATGGAGCCGTGGAAAATGTGCTTTTAAAGGCCTTCAGTACATGGCCCTGGAAAAACCTGCCGTAATGAGTCCAGTGGGCGTAAACAACGATTTGATAATTGACAACGAAAACGGCTTTTTAGCGGCAGACGAAAATGAGTGGATAAGCAAAATATCAGCATTGATTGAATCCGAAGGTTTGCGAATCAGAATCGGAAAAGCAGGAAGAAAAACAGTGGTAGATTCCTATTCAGTAGAAGTTCAAAAAGTAATTCTGTGTGATATATTAAAATCATTAGTGCACTAAGTTAGCGTGTCAAAAAAAGGATTGAACGCATCGAGCCATTAGGCTATCCCTTAAAAAACTAATCAAGGGTTGCACCACATTTAGAGCAAAATAGCGCATCAGTTTCATGCCCTTCCTTTAAGCAACGCTTGCACACCCTTATACTTTTTCGATGTTCATTCTGATGAACCCTTCCCATTTCGGCTGTTACAATACCCGTAGGAACGGCAATAATAGCATAGCCCAGAATCATAATAAAACTGGCAAGAAACTGACCAATCACCGTTTGTGGAGTAATATCGCCATAACCCACGGTTGTTATAGTTACGATTACCCAATACATGCTTTTGGGAATACTCTGGTAGCCATTTTCGGGTCCTTCGACCAAATACATGGCGGCTCCCAAAATAATTACAATCATTAAAACCGCATATAAAAAGACGCTTATTTTAAAACGACTGGCCCGTAATGCCTTCGCAATAAGATTTCCTTCGGATGTATAGCGATTTAGTTTCAAAACCCTGAAAATACGCAATAAGCGTAAAGCTCTAATAACCATTAAACCATGAGCCCCTGAAATAAATAAATCAAGATAGGTTGGTAAAAAAGCCAGTAAATCAATGATTCCAAAAAAAGAAAAAATGAACTTTCGGGGTTTACTCACTATCCAAATTCGAACAAAGTATTCAAGCGTAAATAAAAAAGTAACCAACCACTCAAAGGCTTTTAAATAAACCCCAAAAGTTTCTTTTATTGAACTAACACTCTCAAGTATTACAGCAAGAATACTCAACAAGATAAGTACAATTATCACTACATCGAATTGTTTTCCGGAACGGGTATCCGCTTCAAATATTATTTTGTAAAGTCGTTGTTTCATCTGACCTTTATCCATATAATCAACATTTTATATAACTTGTACTTGTCCAATCAACAAATATATGCAACAAATGTATGTATCTGCTAAACTTATGGGAGAACAATATTTGATACAATGACAAAGAATACTGATAATTTGTTAATTTTGGTTTAATTATGCAAATCATGAATTATTTAAGTCGCTTTATTTGGATTTTACCTTTGGTTTTGCTTCTCGCTTCGTGCCACAAGTCGGGTAAGGAAATTACCAGGGTTGAAGCAGCAAAACCTGAGCTAAAAAAGCCGGAAGAAAGCAAATCAAAAGCACCAATGGTTTACGAACGCTTCGATTCTTTTTCTAAAAAGTTTCATTCCGACAGTTTATTTCAGATAAAAAGGGTGAAGTTCCCCATAAATGGGTATTCTGTAGACCCTGAAGGCAATGAGGCTTCGTGGGATAAAAGCACCTGGCTTATGCATCGCATGCCAATCCAGAATATTGATACGACTACATTCAAAGTAGTAATTACCGAGCAACCAGGAGTCCGAATAGAAGAAGTTTTTATCGAGGGCAGTGGTTTTAGAACCCGGCGGGTGTTTACCCAAATAAAAGGCAAATGGTATTTAACTTCATTCATCGATGAGCAAATGTAACCCCTAAATAAGGCGAACATGTTGGTTAAAACTTTTGGTTCGGCTGTTTTTGGCATTAACGCCACCACCATTACGGTTGAAGTAAACATATCGATTGGTGCGACTTTTCATTTGGTCGGTTTGCCCGATAATGCCGTTAAAGAAAGCCAGCAACGGATTAATGCCGCCTTAAAAAACAACAAGTTGGATTTTCCGGGGAAAAAATTTGTTATTAATATGGCTCCTGCCGACATACGCAAAGAAGGCAGCGCCTACGATCTAACCCTGGCCATTGGTATTCTGGCCGCATCGGGTCAGATAATTTCCGATGAACTCGATAAATATATCATCATGGGCGAATTGTCGCTCGATGGCAGTCTGCAACCCATTAAAGGAGCCTTACCCATTGCTATTAAAGCCCGCGAAGAAGGATTTAAGGGATTTATTCTACCGATTCAAAATGCACGTGAAGCTGCTGTGGTAAATAACTTGGCCGTTTACGGCGCAGAAAATATTATCGAAGTGGTTGATTTCCTCAATAAAATGAAGGAACTTGAACCCATGCGGGTTGACACGCGCGAGGAATTTAACAACAGTACAAAAAGTTACGATACCGACTTCGCTGATGTGCGGGGACAGGAGAACGTGAAAAGGGCTATGGAAATTGCCGCCGCCGGAAATCACAACATTATAATGATTGGTCCGCCCGGTGCCGGTAAAACCATGCTCGCCAAAAGGGTAGCTTCTATTTTACCTCCCTTCACTTTGCAGGAAGCCCTGGAAACAACCAAAATACATTCCGTTGCCGGGAAAATTGAAAAAGACACTTCGCTGATGACCCTTCGCCCCTTTCGCAGCCCTCATCATACAATCAGTGATGTAGCACTTGTCGGTGGTGGAACTTATCCCCAGCCCGGTGAAATATCGCTGGCTCATAACGGCGTACTTTTTCTCGACGAATTGCCGGAGTTTCAACGCACCGTACTTGAAGTTATGCGGCAACCGCTCGAAGATCGCGTAATTACCATTTCGCGGGCAAAATTCTCGGTAGAATATCCAGCCAGCTTTATGCTGGTGGCCAGCATGAACCCGTGTCCCTGCGGCTATTATAACCATCCCGAGAAAGATTGTGTTTGCTCCCCAGGCATCCGGCAGAAATATTTAAACAAAATATCAGGTCCCTTGCTCGACCGTATCGACATTCATATTGAAGTAATTCCTGTGCCCTTTGAAAAACTTTCGGGCAAGGAGGCCCTTGAAAACAGCAATACCATCCGTGAACGCGTAAGCAAAGCCCGCGTAATTCAGCAGGAACGCTTTGCTGGTATTCCGACCATTTATAATAACGCACAAATGAACACCAAACTTATCCGGAAATATTGCCAGCTCGACGCCACCGGTTCACAACTCATTAAAACAGCCATGGAAAAAGTGGGCTTAAGTGCCCGTGCTTATGACCGGATATTAAAAGTATCGCGTACCATTGCCGATTTGGAAGCTTGTGAGAACATACAGCCGCATCATTTGGCTGAAGCCATTCAATACCGAAGTCTTGACCGCGACAGTTGGGGAACCTGATGCAAAAACTATTTGTTTTCAGGCTGTTTGCTACCGCTGATAAACAGCATACTTCCCACCCTGTAATAGGTATAAACATGACCCAGTGAATGAAAAAGCTCAAGTATTTCTCCCGATGATACCGGCTTTCCAACTTCACCTTTTTTAAACAATAAATTCAGGTAGTTTCTACTTATTCTCCGATCGGTGGTAAGCACCGAAAACCCAAAGGTGCCGTGTGGCTTTAACACCCGTAAAGTTTCATTAATAAATTTTGATTTATCGTTAAACATGTGCACCATTCCAAAACCCATTACCTGATCAAACACCTCTTCATGAAACGGAAGTTGAAGCGCATCGGCCTGCAAAAACAGCAAGTTTATCGGCATTCTTTTATTCTGTTTAAGAATTCGCCTTTTACCTAATTGCAACATACGCTCCGAGCTGTCGAGCAAAACCGCAGATACATTTAATTTAGCATATAATTCAGCCGTTTGCGAAAGACCACCGCAACCCACATCCAACCGCAAGGGTGCTTCTATTTCAAGCATTTGTTGTGCAAAATCGAAGTAATTACATGGCGTGGTTCCCCACATTATTTTATTATAGGTGTACCGACTAACCAGCCACTCGTAGGTACGGGCTTTAACATCGTAGGGTGAGGCTGTATTTGCATCCAGACAGGAATAAATATTATTTTGGGTAAGATGCAGCGGAGCTTTAATTATCCCTGCAGGCAATGATTTAATTGTTTCGTTCATCGATTAAGAATTTTTTTTGCTGATGCAAAGATTCTTAATACAACACAAATAAAACTTAACCTATGTTAAGTTTTACTGCTTCCCGGCCCGAATACGGCTTATACTCACATCGGTAGTATTCAGGTAACTGGCAATATGCTTTAAAGGGGCACGGTTGGTAATTCCCGGATACTTCTTTTCAAGTTCCCAATACCTTTCTTTTGCTGACAGAAAACGCAAACTTTCGATGCGCTCCTGCTCCTCGAGCAGGCCAAAAATGGCTAGTTTACGCACAGCCCTTTCCAAATCGGGATGTTTCAGGCACAATTGGTCGAAACGCGCATAAGGTAAAGAATAAACCTCCGAATCTTCGAGCAATTCAATGGCTTTATTCGAAGGAATTCCCTTGAACAGGCTGGCTGTAGCACCTACAAACTGATTCCCGACTGCAAAATAATCGGTTACGTCGCGGTCGTCACGGTAATAAAACACCCGGGCCAAACCCTTATGAAGGAAAAATATATTTTTAGCTATGCTACCCATCGAAAGCAAGACACTGTTTTTAGCCTGCTTTTTAAACGTAATTAACGATTCCAGTGCCGTTATTGACGCATCGGTTAAAGCACTTAGCTGTAATAGGGCACTAATAAGCGGGTTCTGATGCATGCACACGATTTCTGCTTGTTTGCCACTATAACTTATTTTGGTGCGAAAATGTTGTGGCGAATTACAATTAATTACCAGCTAATCATCTTGGTTTCCCAACAGCGTCTTATTGGGCACAGTCTCATTGTACCGACACTACTTTTGTTCTCAAAATTAAAACAGATACTTGAGTAAATCAATTTAGGTAAGTACCCAAATTAAAACAGGTACGTACCTAAATCAAATCAGGTACTTGAGTAAATTGAATCAGGTACGTACCGGAATGAAAAAAGATCCCGATGTAAATTGAATTAGGTACGTACCTAAATTAAAATGGGTACGTACCTGAATCAAAACAGGTACGTACCTGAATTAAAAAAGGTCCCGATGTAAATGAAAATGGGTAAGTACCTAAATAAAAACAACTGCTTAAGTAATTTAAAATTGCTATTTTTGATCTAAATATGCTTTAAGCCTTTTGTCCTATTGTTTTTTTGATATGTACAGATATATAATACTTATCGGGTTAATTGTATTTGGCGACTCAGCGCTCTGTCAAACCTATATGGACATAAATAGCAGCTATTCATTCACAACCATCAACAAAAATGATGGATTAGCTGATAACAACGTAAGTTGTGTGTACAAAGACTCCGACGGATTTATTTGGTTCGGAACCCGAAATGGATTATGCCGCTTTGATGGTTTTGAATTTAGAGTGTATAGAAAAGGAGACCATTCGGGTTCGATTTCAGGAAACCGTATTTTGGATATCTGTGAAGATAAACAGGGGAATTTATGGGTGGGTACATATAACGATGGGCTTAACAAGTTTGACAAAAAACAGGAATCGTTTACCCATTATAACGAAAAACACGGCATTGGCAATCGTATAAATCGAATAAAAACACTCACCGACGGAAAAGTCTGGGTTTGTTCAAATCTTGGATTGGCGTATTATCAACCCAATACAAATCAGTTTTTCACCTTTCAAACCAGCAATGAGGCTGGTGCAACCTTACTCTCAAACCACATCTACGATATTACCGAAACGGCTGATGGTTCAATTTATATTGCTCCTGAAGTTAATGAAATACAACGACTGAATATTTCCACAAATACCTTTGAAACAATACCTTATACCAGACATCCCGAACTACAAAACAATTATAACAAACATATTATTGAAGGGAGTGACGGGCTATTGTGGATTTCAGCCAGTTATCATGGATTGTGTTCCTATAACCCTGAAACAGGGCACTCAGAACTGTACACAAAAGAAACAAAAAATCTATCAACCAACGTTTTAATGGGTCCTATGGCTATCGATAATTCAGGAAATATATGGATATGCACGGAGGGTGATGGAATTAATATATTTAACCCCACCACAAAAACCTATCAGCAATTAAAACACAACAAGAATAATCCAGAAGCATTAAATTCTGATCATACGTACACCATATATTTTGATGACAATAGCATTGCCTGGATAGGAACCTACGATAAAGGTGTAAACAAAAGCGACCCCTACCAGCAAAAATTTCATGGTTCGCTTTTCCAATCCAACGATTTGAACGTCTTAAGTGGGTTTTCGGTGCTGGACATTTATGAAGATTCAAAAAAACGCGTTTGGTTTGGTACCGATGGCAATGGTTTGTATTGTTTTGAAAAAGGAACTCAGCCCAAAAGGGTTATGTACCAAAGCGAACTTGCCCAAAAAGGATTGACCTCAAACATAATTACAGCCATTAGCGAAGACCCGTTTGGCAACCTGCTTATTGGCACCTATGCCGGGGGGTTGCATGTATTTAATCCTGAAACAGAAGTTTCACAAAGCTATTTGAGCGAAAACATCAAAACATCCGGGTTATCGTCGTCGAACATTTGGGAAATTTTAACCGATAGCAAAAAAAGAATCTGGCTGGGATTATTGGGAACCGGGGTCGATGAATTTATCTGCGATAGTGGTAAGTTCATTAATCATGGTCCTTCATCGTCCGATAACAACAAAATCGAATTTCCAAATATCATGGTAATTCTTGAAGATTACGATGGGGATCTTTGGTTTGGTTCTGAGGGAAAAGGCCTTTTTATTCTTGATAATCAAACCAGAAAAATCCAGCGAATCCCTTACGATTCAGTACACAATATAACAACCGAAGGAATAATTAAATGCCTGTTACAGGATCAATGGGGTCATTTATGGATTGGTACCGAAGATGCCGGATTGTTTACCTTCGACAAAAGGACCAAACAAATTTCCCGCGTGGGAGAAAATGAAGGCCTATTAACGGTGTCGATACAGAATTTGCAGGAAGATAATTTGGGAAATCTTTGGATTGGCACATCGAACGGACTTTACCGGTATAACCCAAAAACCGAAGCTTTTAATCACTTTGTTACTGATGATGGCCTAACAAGCAATGAGTTTAATCAGGACGCCATGATAAAACTGAGCGACGGACGCTTAATTGTTGGCACCAGAAATGGAGCCGATATTATTACTCCCGAAAAAATATATTTAAACCAAATTCTTCCGAAAATTGTATTTACCCGCTTAACCATCCTCAATACCGAAATCCATCCAAAAACAAAGATTAATAAAAGGGTAATTACAAACACCAGTATTACCCATCTAAAGGAATTGGAATTAAACTGGAAAGATAAAATATTCACCATTGAATTTGCCGCCCTGAATTTTACCCTGCCGCATAAATGCGAATACAAATACCGTTTAGACGGTTTTGACGAAGATTGGGTACATACCAATGCAAATAGAAGAATAGCAAGCTATTCAAATTTAAAACCTGGAAAATACCATTTTAGGGTAATGGCCTCCAATAACGATGGAAAATGGGGTAATAACGAATCGTCATTAATTATTACAGTTAAACCCCCTTTTTGGAATACCTTGGTTTTTAAATTATTTGTTGGTTTAATCTTGCTAGCACTAAGCTATGTTGTATACAAATATCGCATAAATGTTCATAAAGAACGGTTTCTGCAAAAGCAGATTGAACAGGAAAACAAAATTATTGCCTTAGAAAAGGAAAAACTAGAATCAGAGCTTAAAAAACTTGCATTTAGTGTAATTAACAAGAACAAACTATTAATTGAACAAAAAAACAAACTGCTTACCTTGTCGAATAAGGCTCGGGTAAGTGTTAAAGAGGGTCTTCATAAAATTGTAGAAAGCATTGATGAAGACTTAAATGAAGAAAAAGACTGGGAAACAATTGAACCCCAAATTGATAAAGCTTATAATCAATTTGTCACAAAATTAAAGGAACGTCATCCCGATTTAACCGCATCAGAACTTCGTATTGCTGCCTACATACGAATGAATCTTTCCACCAAAGAAATTTGCGAGTTCATGAACAAAACCCAACGGGCGGTTGAAAACGATAGGTACCGATTAAGAAAAAAAATTGGGCTTGAATCGAACGATTCAATTCAAAACTACCTGCTAAAACTTTAAATGCCGGTTTATGTATTGTTCCTGGCATTAATAGCCATCAAATATTTTTATTATTCGCTGTTTTAATGCCTGTTATAATCCGTTGAGAGTTTTTAAGTACCCCCACTTTTTCGTAAGCGAAGTTTTAAGTATTACTAAATTGAGTAAGCCGTATTCAATTGTTTAATTTAGATTTTCAAGGCAAAAAAAGAAATTGCGAAACAAACACATAAAACTTATTAAAATGAAAAAGAAAAAAATTAACATTCTGGGATATTCTCTTTTGGCAGCTGTTTTTGCTCCAGGATGCAGCAATCAGGGTAATCAACAGCTTATAAACGAAACCGAAAATCAACGCAAACATGAGTTTTCAATCGTTACTGCAGAACAATACCTCACAGCAAAAGACGGTAATGAACGATTGACTAAAATGGAACGACTAACCTTCGAAGCATTTGATCAACCCGACGAACATTTTGCAACCCTAATGGTCGACCCAAAAAAAACATTTCAAACCATTGAAGGTTTTGGTGGTGCACTTACCGATGCAACAGCTGAGACCCTAAATAAACTGTCGCCCGAAAATCAGGAAAAAATCTATACTGCTTATTTCGATAAAAATGAAGGCATCGGTTACAACTTATTCCGGACTCATATTAACAGTTGTGATTTCTCGAGCCAATCGTATGCCTACGCTGAAGTTGAAGGCGATGTGGAATTAAAACATTTCACCATTGAAAAAGACCTGCAATACCGAATTCCCTTAATTAAAGAAGCCCTTAAACGAACTGGCAGCGATTTTAAGCTTTTGGCCTCACCATGGAGTCCTCCGGCCTGGATGAAAACCAACCAGAACATGCTGCAGGGAGGTGAATTAAAACCAGAATACTATCAAACCTGGGCTGATTATTTTGTTCGGTTTATCGAAGCCTATAGGGCTGAAGGAATCCCGGTATGGGCAGTAACAGTTCAAAACGAACCCATGGCGGTTCAAACCTGGGAGTCGTGTATTTTTACCGCAGCTCAAGAACGCGATTTTGTAAAAAACAACTTAGGTCCTTCGTTCGTGAAAAACAAGTTGTCGGATGTTAAAATAATTGTTTGGGATCACAATCGGGGCATTATGTATCAGCGCGCATCAACGGTTTATGACGATCCGGAAGCAAAAAAATATGTTTGGGGAACCGGATTTCACTGGTATACCGGCGACCATTTTGAGAATGTAAAACAAGTAGCTGAAGCTTTTCCCGATAAGAAATTACTATTTACCGAAGGCTGTGTTTTTCCGTTTGATTACCAGAAACTTGATCAGTGGAGTTGGGGAGAACGTTATGGAGAGTCGATTATAAATGACCTAAACAACTCAGCAGTAGGTTGGATTGACTGGAACATGGTGTTGGATGAAACAGGCGGGCCAAACCATGTGGCCAATTACTGCTATGCTCCGGTTATCGGAAATACAAAAACCGATGAAGTAATTTTCATGAATTCATTTTATTATCTGGGGCACTTCTCCAAATTTATCCGCCCTGGAGCAAAACGTATTATCTGTTCAAGTAACTACGACGATTTAATGGCAACAGCTGCAATAAATACCGATGGAAGCATTGTTGTAGTTGCTATGAATAAAACCGGGAACGAAATACCTTTCAAATTATGGATACAGGGAAAAGCGGTTCAATCACACTTACCGGCCCATGCCATGAAAACTATAATTGTCAAATAATACCAAATATTGATGTACGAAAGGTTTACAAAGGTATTTATTTTAATTCCTGTGGAGTTGTATACTGCCTAAAGGAAGCAAAACCATACTATCTCATTTTATACATCTCATAATTATAATAAAAGCCGTAAAGGAAAAATTCCGATACGGCTTTTTAATTAACCTAACTTTAATTATGAAAATTCTTTATTCCTTTTACTCCCAAACATAAGTGGCTACCGATTCCTTTTCAAGCGATACAAGCACTCCCTTATTTCTGTGATTAATGGTAAATGTTTGTGGCATATTGCCCTTATTTAATACAATAAGTACAATTTTCCCGTCTGGTGTTTTATAGGCAACATTTGGCAGGTTATCGGGCATATTTGTCGAAATACGCACAGAACCGGGTACCACAAATTTTGATGCATGGGCCATTATGTAATAGGCAACATTACGGCTTACCCGGTTGCCAACAGTAATAGCCCCCAAACAATTGGTGCAACCTCCGTTTGTATGAGGTAAATAACTTGGATCAGAAGCCAGGTTCCATTCCAATACAACCTTACACCAATTTCGTGCAGCCCCAACAACCAGGTTTTCAATATGCCATTTTAAATCCCCTCCAAAATTACTTGGTCCCCCAACCCATTGCTCAGTAAAATAAATATTTTTGTCGGGATGCGCTGCATGAACCTTTGACAGAGCATCAATACTTCCTCCATACAAGTGAAATGCAGAACCGTCGATGTATTGCCTTGCTTCCTGATCGTTTAAAATAGAAATTGGATAATCGGTTCTATCCGCATTATGATCGTAAACCACGATTTTAGTTGCCAGGTTGTTTTCAGTAAAAGCGGGTCCCAGATGATTCTTTACAAAATCCAATTGCTGAACGGCACTCATTAACATGCTCGGATTATTTCCTCCATATAAGGGCTCATTTTGAACCGTAATAGCGTCCAAAGTGATGTCGTGCGCCTGCATAGCCTGAATATATTTTACAAAATATTGGGCATATACTGCATAATACTCTGGCAACAACTCACCCCCAACAAAGCTTTTGTTTGTTTTCATCCAGGTTG
The DNA here is from genome assembly GCA_050251815.1 of Salinivirgaceae bacterium. GTDB lineage: Bacteria > Bacteroidota > Bacteroidia > Bacteroidales > SZUA-534 > GWE2-40-63. The sequence goes on from JBFWMB010000006.1 coordinate 22,303, forward strand.
GAGCGGTCCAGGGCGAGCCCATTAGTTTTATGTTGGGATTAATTGCAAGTATTTGTTTCAGTAGGGGAATTAAATCAAGTTCATCTTTTTCCAGGCTGAACGAATTTAATTCAGGATCGGTTTCTCCTAAAGGTAATTCACAATAAGTAAATTCTTCGCTGCTTAAATCGGAAGCACCAATACTGAGTCGCAAATAACTTATTCCCACCGCATTTTGCTCCGTACCAAAAAGCTCCTGCAAGAGGGCTTGTTTTACGGGTTCATCGAGTGTATTAATCAATTCAGCACTACCTCCGGTTAAAGTAAACCCAAAACCATCCATAGTTTGGTATTCTAAAGCATCATTAACCTCCACACTTACAGCGGCTTCAGTTAAGGTTGAAAAGTTTAATACAGTGTGCTGTTTTTGAAACAATACTTTTTGATCTCCCTGGGTCAACCAAAAACTTATATCCGATTCGGTTTGGGGCAGCGAATCCTGAACATCAACAGGTACATTCGTATCAGAACATCCTGGTGTTCCAGAAAATAATACTGCCATAATAATAGTAAGTAGCATGTAAAACGATATTTTTTTTTGCATCAGTAAGTTATTTAATATCCTGAATTTTGTATAAGCTTGGCATTTTTATCCAATTCGGCTTGTGGAATAGGCCAAAGTAAACGATTTTCATTTAATTGATAACCCAATAAAATTCCATCCTGATCTGTAACCCCATTTATTACTTCAATAGCTCTGCCCGTGCGTTTCAGGTCGAACCACCGATGACCTTCAAAAGCCAATTCCAACCGTCGTTCCTTTTCAATGGCAAGCCGCATATCGTCCTGGGTTTCTGCCGGAGTATCTGGCAGGTCAACTCTTTTTCTGATTTGATTTACCAATGCTGCTGCACCACTAACATTACCTTGCTCGTTAAGCGCTTCAGCCTTTAAAAGGATTATGTCGGCCAGCCGAAGAAAAATATAATTTTGTGGACTGGGACTGCTATAAATTCGGTATTTATAAATAAATGGATAAGTTGTTTGGGGCCAATGAGAATCACTCCACTTGCCTGAAACATCCATAAAAATAATAGAAGCAGCTTTTCGGATAACATCATTTTCCTGATCATAAGCCCGTACCAAATCATTTGAAGGAATATTAAACTTTTTCCAATCGAACCCGATAAACATACTTGCTCCCCAGTTACCACTCGACGAAGTGCCCTCATAATTTATTTCAAAAATAGCTTCTGAAGAGTTTTCATTCTCGTTATTCCATAAATCTTCGAAATTTGGTACTAAGCTATAGCCTCCGTTAATCACGGCATCGCAATAATATTCTACTTTAACCCAATCTTTAGGCTCCATGGTAGCATAAACTTTTGCCAGCAGGGCATTTACAAAACCTGTGGTAACATAGCCCTTATTTATTGCATTGGTGCGCACCAAAGGCAAGGCGAATTCCAAATCAGCAATTATTTGGGCATAAACTTCCTCTTTTGCTTTTCGAGGAGGAAACAACAACGGATAGATTTCGGGCAATAACTCAGCACTAATGGTTGTAACCTCTTTCAGTTGAAGGGGTACGTCGCCCCATAATTGTACCAATTGAAAATAAATATACGCCCGGATAGCTGAAGCCTCTGCCTTAATCTGCTTTTTATCAAATTCTGTTAAGGTGGCATCGGGTACTGCCTCGGCATTATTAATTACCAGGTTTGCTTTTCCGATGGTACTATACAAATAAGCCCAATCGCGGCTTACATTGCTATTGGTAGCATCAATGTTATAAGCATCAATCTGAAAGTTTGCCGGATTATCGGCGCCGGCATAGGCATCATCCGATTGAGCATCCCCATTTACAAAATAGTCAAGCTCAAAGTATTCGTTTCTAAAATCAGCATAAACGCCAGCTAATGCAGCTTCCAACTCGCTGGCCGAATGGTACACCAAGGTATCGGTTTGTTCTACTTCCTCGGCTACACTTTGTGAGGATGGTCTTAATTCAAGAAAATCTTCGCATGATAGGAGCATCAATCCAAACACCGGAACAAATAGCCCGCCATATATTATCTTTCTCATATTCATAGCATATTAAAATTCAACGTTTAATCCCACAATAAATGTTCGGGCCTGTGGATAGGTTCCATAATCAATACCCTGTACACTTGCACTGTTTCCAAAAGCATTCACTTCGGGATCGTATCCGGAATACTTCGTAAAAGTGAGCAAATTTTGCCCTGTAAAATAAGCGGTTAACTTCTTAATTGCTTTAACGTTATCTATCACTCGGTACGATAAGGTAAGTGATTTTAGGCGTAAATACGATCCATCTTCAATAAAACGGGAAGAATTCCAAACATTATAAACACTTCCACTGCTTTTGGGAATGGCCCGGGGTATATCAGTAGCTGTGTTTTCAGGTGTCCAACGGCGCAACACGGCCAAAGACTGATTCTTACTGTCGAACATTCCTTCTAAATCGATCCGGGTGGCATTATAGATATCGTTTCCATAACTGCCTTGAAAGAAAAAAGACAAATCGAACCGCTTGTACGTAAGTGTATTGGTTAAACCAAAAATAAAATCAGGTTGTGCATTACCAATTATTGTTCTGTCGCCGGGATCGTTAATCCCGTTATTGTTTACATCCCTATAAATCATATCGCCGGTTTCAGAATCTACTCCATCGGCAATGTATCCAAAAAATGAACCTAAAGATTCCCCTTCCTTTAGTCGAATTATGTCCTGATTGTTGCTATAAATGCGTCCAAAATCATACGATTCTACATAATCGAGAGCAACAACCTTATTTCTATTCATCGACAGATTAAAATTTGTTATCCAGTTAAAATCCTCAGAACTCATATTAATGGTTCGAAGGTTTAATTCCAGACCTTTATTGTCAATCTGCCCGGCATTGGTTAATATCCTGGTTATGGGCAAGGTGCTGGGCAATTGCACATTCAAAAGAACATCGCTTGTTTTTTTAAGGTAGGCATCCAAATTAATGGCAATTCGTGAGTTGAACATTGAAATATCGATGCCTACCCCGGTTTGTGCCGAAGTCTCCCATTTAAGGTCAGGGTTACCATAAGTAACCTGAGAGGAACTTGGTCCTGAAAGCGGATCGGTTGGGGTTCTTCGGTAATAGTTTACCAAACCATAACGGGCGTAATTTGCTATTCCTTCCTGGTTTCCATTAACTCCCCAACCTCCCCGTAATTTTAAATCGTTTATAAAACGAACATTCTGCATAAAAGGCTCGGCAGAAATACGCCACCCAACCGAAAAAGCAGGCATGGTTCCCCAGTGTTGAGCTAGCTTTGATGAACCATCGCGACGAAGACTGGCTGATGCATAGTATTTGCTGTTAAAGTCGTAGGTAACCCTACCAAAAAAAGAGGTCAAAGACCATTCGTCTTTCGAGGTACTTCCTGAAATGGTATTGGCCGCATTAAGCGTTGTTACCTCAACATCAGTCGGAAAATCTGTTCCATACAAATAGGAATCGTGCCCGGTAAACTTTTGCATACTGGTACCAATAAGTGCATTGAGGTTATGGTTATTAAAAGCTTTCGTATAATCTACAGTATTCTCCAGCATCCATGATTGGCTCATGTATTTATCAGCCTGGCCAACCCCATTGTTATTCCGTCCGAAATTGGTCCGGAAGGGATCGAGATAATAATTCCACTGGTGGTTATTAATCTCTACTCCAAATCGGTTTTTATAAAACAGTCCATCACTAATTCTTGCCTCGAGCATGATATTACCAAACAGTTGTCGGTCGATGGCCTGTTGATCAGCACCTTCCATGTAGGCAACCGGGTTTTCCCAGGAAGCCTGAAAAGGATTCGTGTCGAACTGCCCGCTTCCATCGGGGTTATATACTCTTAGAAACGGAGGCGTATTAAGTGCAGCCATAATTACACCTCCCCTACCTGAACTGGCATTGTCGGGAGTATCTTCCGTTTTTATATTCAACAGGTTAACGCTTGATTTCATTTTTAACCAGGGGCGTATCTGGTTGTCGAGATTATAGCGTACCGATATACGATCGAAGCGAGCTGGCCGAACAATACCTTTATTATTTAAATAATTTAAGGCAAGATAGTACTGCGATTTTTCATTCCCGTCGGAAAACGATAATTGATACGACTGGATTTTACCAGTACCAAATACCTCCTTGTTCCAATCGTTAAAATAGGTATCTGTGGGATCCAGCTCTTCACCACGCTCCAGCATTAAATCACGGTATTGCTTGGTATTAAGAACCTCTATGGTTTTGCGGATGTTTGAGATTCCAAAATAGGTGCTAAAATTCAGTGCAGTTTGCCCTTTTTGAGCTCTCTTTGTAGTAATTATTACCACGCCATTGGCTGCTCTTGCACCATAAATAGATGAAGAGGAAGCATCTTTAAGGACTGACATCGACTCAATATCATTGGGGTCAATCCCTTTAATGTCTGTAGTAGGTAAACCATCAACCACATACAGTGGTTCATTTCCGGCTTCAACCGATGTTGCACCTCTAACCCTTACGGATAGAGCCACGCCAGGTTTTCCCGAGGGTTGAATTACCTGTACCCCGGCAGCTTTACCCTGAAGAGCTTCAGCAGCAGAAACCATAGGGCGTTCCTTAATTTCATCCTCCCCAACAATTGAAACAGCAGTAGTTAAATCCTTTTTTCGCTGGGTTCCATACCCAATAACCACTACTTCATCAAGATCTTTGATATCGGATTGCAATACCACAGAAATAACCGACTGGTTTCCAATTTCTATCTCCTGAGTTATAAAACCAATAAAACTGAAAACCAGGATCCCCTTATCTGCTTTAATGGAGAATTTTCCGTCTAAATCGGTTATGGTTCCTGTGGTAGTCCCTTTTAATACTACGGTTACCCCTGGAATGCCGACTCCTTCGCTATCGGACACGGAACCGGTAATTTGTCGCTCCTGGGCAGTTCCAGCCAGCGAAAGTCCGGCAAGTATGAAAAATAAAATTAGCTTTTGCATTGGTACATATTTAAAGCGGTTGTATATCAACAATTCTCAAGGCAATTAAACCCCGAACCCACAAAAAGAAACATAACTGATTAGCGTTTAATCGAATTAAGTTTCAGGCAATTAATAATAAAACTGTTTGTTAAACTGATGCACGAATACGATTCTATCAGTTTGATAATTTGACTAAAAGCCTTGCTTTTTAAATTATAAAAATTCAAGATCAGAAGTCATGCTTCTGATCTTGAATTGCAACATGAATTATCGTTCCAAAATGGTTGACCACGAAGATCCACCAGTATGATCGGCTGAAAGATCGACTGTAACAAATAAGTATTCCTTTGTTCCGGAATTAGCGTATCCCATTACTTCATACTGGTTTGTTAAATTTCCACCATTAGGAGCATTGGCACCATCGGAATTTTCGCCCCCATAGTATCCTTTATAAAAACCCAGGAATGCGGCCATATCACCCCCATTGGTAAGTATAATCTTAGCGCGCTCGCTTTCTGTAGCAGGAATAAACTCATAACTATGAGTTGCCGAACCAAAAGCAGCTCCATTTCCACTGGCTGCTATCTCATCATCGGAAATACAACCATTGGGACTTCCAAAATAACCATCGTTGCGAGCACTTCCATTGGTCTCATAGGTGTAAACTCCACCGGCTGCAAAGGTAAATTCATCATCAACCATACACGACCAATCATCAGCACCAGTGCCTTCACCAGTAAGGAAACTTTTGGGAACACTCCACCATTCACTACTTCCCATGGCAGGACCCACAAATACTGATTTCTCGCTTATTGAAACTTTCCAGGCATTTCCCTGCAAGATAGCATCGGTTAACGCAGTTTCCGAAGCAAAGAAAACGGTTTGAAAGGTAGCATTGGTGCCCAGGGCATTGGTTGCCGTTAGGGTAATAGTATAAAACCCATCATTAGCATAGGTATGACTTGCATCGGCTGATGTAGCCGTAGTTCCATCGCCAAAGTCCCAGACAAATGAATCGGAATACTCGCTGGTATTGGTACAGGTAATAGTTTTGCCATCAGTGGTCATGGTAAAAGACGCTTTGGGCTGGTTTCCAGGGATAGGAGGTTCATCGTTGGGATTGTCGTAATGTACAAACACAAAACGCCAGTAGCCTCCTGGGCTTGCATCATCTGGATTAAATTTGTATTCAGCTTCAACCACCAGGGTATCGGTTGTTCCATCGTAAAGTGATATTAAATTATAGGTAACTGATTCCTGAGGAACCTTAACTTCAACATCGGTGGCCACTTTTGATAAACCCAAAAAAGCTCCCAATCCAATAACTTTCAGGGTAGGATTTGTACCGGTTGTCAGTTCGAAGGTGTGGTTTCCACTTCCCCAGGCTGAAAGATCTTCACCATTAGGTCCTAGCATTGCATCGGTAGATGCACAGGTATTTGCCGGTTCAAATACTCCACCTTCGGCCCAATAATCGCCATTGGCATTAAACACCATAGAACCATCACGGCCAAAGGTCCATTCATCGTTTAGCATACAGGGGCGATTAGCTAACTCATCATTGTCTCTTCCAACTGCCCACCAAATCGTAGAGCGATCGTATGGTCCAACTTCCAAAGGATAAACACCTCCACTAACATCGCGTAAGAGCTTCCATGTCTTCGAAGTCTCGCCGACTAGTTTTGTCAGCTCACCATTTGGATCGGCAATCAACACATTAGTACTATAACTGTCGGTAGCTCCTCCAGCTGAGGTTGCTGTTAGTGTAACGGTATATTCCCCAACCGAAGTATAGGTATGTACCGGATTCTCCTCTGTGGAAGTCTGGGAATCATCACCAAAATTCCAAACCAGGCTTGCATAGTTCTGCGATGCATTTAAAAAAGACACCTTTTTATAGTCGGTATCATCCAGTTGAAAGGTAAAACTGGCAATCACATCATCTTCCGTTGTATCATCTTTACAAGATGCCAGCTGCAAAACGGCCAGTAAAAACAATACGCTTTTCCCAATTCTAAAGTAGTTCTTCATTTTAATTTGGTTTAAGTTAACACTCTTTGGCTTTTATTAAAAAACCCATGCTCACAGCAAAGCTGTTAAAGCACGAATTCAAAGGTAAGCGCTGGTGCAATCGTTTGTATTTATTCTGGCTACTTAAAACCTCATGACCCCCTTAAAAGATGGTACTCAAAACCTCTCAAAAGCTAAAATAGTCAGTACTACCTTACTACCCGGGAAATAGAATTTTCAGCGTTAGAACAATGAATCAAGGTCATTGGTTCCTTACTTTTTTATGCATTTAAAGTTGTGAAAGCCTGCTTTGTTAAAACAAAACCCTCAATTACATTAAAGCCAGGAGTTTTTAGAAAGCATTTTTACTGTAAGGACCAAATCAAAACAGTTACTTAGGTTAATTGAATCAGGTACGTACCGGAATGAAAAAAGATCCCGATGTAAATTGAATTAGGTACGTACCTGAATTAAAAAAGGTCCCGATGTAAATGAAAACTGGTACGTACCAAAATGAAATCAGGTAAGTACCGAAATCAAATTTGGTGCGTACCTAAATTAAAATGGGTACTTAGGTAAATTACCATAAGTCCCCAGGAGTTTTAAAAAGGGTTTCCGGCCTGGATTATGCCTCTTTAGAAAAATAAAATTCGAACTATTGGAAAAAATTCAATTTAAACGCATAAAAAAAGCCCTCTAAAAAGAGAGCTTTTATATGTGTTTCAAAAGGAATACTACATCATTCCGCCCATTCCACCGCCCATTGGAGGCATTGGAGCCGGGTTTTCTTCTTTTTCTTCAACCAATACACATTCGGTAGTCAGGAACATTCCTGCAATAGATGCGGCGTTCTCAAGCGCTACACGACTTACTTTGGTTGGGTCGATAACTCCTGTTTTAAATAGGTTCTGATATTCTTCAACGCGGGCGTTGTAACCAAAATCGCCGGTACCTTCTTTTACTTTTTGTACCACAACCGAACCCTCGCCCCCAGCATTGGCTACAATCTGACGTAAAGGTTCTTCAATAGCACGGCGAACAATGGCAATTCCGTAATTTTGGTCGATGTTTTCGCCTTCCACTCCGTCTAAAGCTTTGGTAGCGCGAATATAAGCAACGCCTCCACCGGGAACAATTCCTTCTTCAACGGCAGCGCGGGTTGCACTTAAGGCATCGTCCACGCGGTCTTTCTTCTCTTTCATTTCAATTTCAGAGGCGGCACCAATGTACAATACGGCAACACCACCGGCCAGTTTAGCCAAACGCTCCTGCAATTTCTCGCGATCGTAATCAGAAGTTGTGGCTTCAATCTGAGCTTTAATTTGATTAACGCGGGCCTTAATAGCATCTTTATCGCCATTTCCATTTACAATGGTTGTATTTTCCTTGTCGATGGTGATTTTTTCGCAGGTACCCAGCATGTCAAGTGTAGTGTTTTCAAGTTTCATGCCTTTTTCTTCGGTTACCACTACACCACCGGTAAGCACGGCAATGTCTTCCAGCATTTCTTTACGACGGTCGCCAAAGCCCGGAGCTTTAACGGCAGCTACTTTTAATGAGCCACGGATGCGGTTAACTACTAAAGTTGCTAAAGCTTCGCCATCCACATCTTCAGCAATGATTAACAAAGGACGTCCGCTTTGAGCAGCTGGTTCAAGTACTGGCAACAGGTCTTTCATGGTCGAAATCTTCTTGTCGTAAAGCAAGATGTAAGGATTGTCGAGTTCGGCCTGCATCTTTTCAGTATCGGTAATAAAGTAGGGCGAAATGTAACCGCGGTCGAACTGCATACCTTCAACCACCTCAACGGTAGTTTCGGTTCCTTTGGCTTCTTCTACAGTAATTACACCTTCTTTTTTAACCTTTTCCATGGCTTCGGCAATCAGCTTACCAATTTCGGCATCGTTGTTTGCTGAGATTTTGGCAACCTGCTCAATTTTCTCATTGTCTTCGCCAATCACGTGTGATTGTGATTTCAGGTTTTCAACTACTACAGAAACTGCTTTGTCGATACCGCGCTTAATATCCATGGGGTTTGAACCAGCAGTAACGTATTTAAGTCCTACGTTAATCAACGACTGGGCCAGTACGGTTGCGGTAGTTGTTCCATCACCGGCATCGTCAGCGGTTTTCGAAGCTACTTCTTTTACCATTTGAGCACCCAGGTTGGCGTATGCATCTGACAGCTCTATTTCTTTTGCAACAGTAACCCCGTCTTTTGTAATTTGTGGGGCACCATATTTTTTATCAATAACCACATTGCGTCCTTTTGGACCCAAGGTAACTTTTACAGCATCGGCTAAAGCATCCACACCTTTTTTAATCAGGTCGCGGGCTTCAACATTAAATTTAATTTCTTTTGCCATTTTTCAAATTGTTTATTAGTTACAAAAATTGATTAGAAAATGTAAAGTATGTCGCTGTGAGCTATTAACAGGTATTTTTCACCGTCAATAAGCAGCTCAGTGCCGGCATATTTTCCGTACATTACCTTGTCGCCTTCTTTAACCTCAATATTTTGGTCTTTGAGTGCTACCCCGGTTAAAACAACGGTACCGTGTAAGGGAGCATCCTGAGCTGAGTCGGGAATGTAAATTCCGCCAGCAGTTTTTGCTTCGGCTTCTGAAGGATGTACAAGTACTTTTCCTGCAATAACTTTACCATTCAATTTTGCCATTTTTTGTCTATTTTAAGTTTAACATCTTATATTTAATTCAACAGGCGGCATGAGTCATAATTTGTGCCAAAGACAAATATGCACTAAACAAACGACAGAATTACCGTTTGGTGGCACTTCCGCTATTTAATAATCTTTACTGAGTGAGGCTATGGTACAGAAAGAAAGGTTTTTGGTGGCTATTAAAAAAAATGTCAGCCTGAGTGACAAGCTGACATTTTTTTTGATTGCTAAAAAAGCTTATTCTTCAGTTTCGTCGCTTTCGGTAGGAGCTGTTAAGGGAAAATTACCAGGAAGTGCTGATGGATCCTGGGCGGCATCAATTTGTTCCTGCATCATGGAACGAGGATCTTCACCACCTTCGCGCTCAATAAATGCAGCAGCCATAATACTTAAAAACAACAATGCTCCTGCAAGCGTCCAGGTTGCTTTCTCTAAAAAATCGGTAGTTTTCCGAACGCCCATTACCTGATTCGACGACGAAAAGTTTGCAGCAAGTCCGCCACCTTTTGAATTTTGAACCAAAACGATTAAAATCAAGAGAAGACAAACAATTAAGATTAGTACTGAAATTGCGTAAAACATCGTTTCTTATTTATTGATTGTTAATAATTTGTTTTATTTTCTGAATTTGACCGGCAAAGTAACTATTTTTTTCCGGATATTTCAAACTTAATTTTTCGTAAGCATGAATGGCTTTATCGTAAAAGCCCTGTTTAATGTATATTTTAGCCAGGGTATCGGTAATCATGTCGGGGTTTAGCTGTGGTTCGGATTCCGGTGTTGGAGACTCTTCTGCTATTTTGTTTTCGGGTTTTGGAATTATTTTGGGTTGTTCTAAAATAAAACTGTCGATAAGCGCACTGCGCCGGTTTTGTTCAGGTTTAGCTGTATCGCCTTGTTTCTCAGATTCCGGTTTGTTTGCTTTTTTTCTTTTAAATATATTTTTGAAATCTTCCAAATCAACCTGATCGCCCACGTCGAAAAAAGTTCCGGCCTGCGCGGCTCCCGACATAATAAGCAACTCCAGTTCATCGTTTTTGTCGTAAGTATCCTGTTTTTTATTCGATGGAGAGAGGCTATCGAAATCGGTAAGTTCCGACAATTCAGTAAAGTCGATAGTTGCACTCTCGTTATAAGTTGCAGGTTGATGCACCTCAACTTCTTCATTTATAGGAAGCAGCACCCGTTTATCGAGCAGGTAAAAAAGACGGCTTCGATTTGTGATCCAAACGGCATTGGTTCTTAATTCCCTTTCATAACTAATGGTTCCCTGATTGTTGAGGTTTTTCAACAACAACATCCGGGCCGACTGAAAGTAAGGATACTCTTCAACAACGGCCTGCAAATCAGACAAACTTCGGTCGTCGAGCAATTCAGGATGAGCCAGATAGGTATAAAAGGTTTCCTTATTCATAAGTAGCTACCAATTCACAACGGCTTTGTTAAAAATATCATCGACCAATTGTTCCACAATTACTTCTATCAGGGAATCTTCTACGTCCTGCAAATTCTGGTCACTGCTGTAATCTTCGTATCTTGAAAACTGGGTGTCGAAATTTGCTTTCGGATCTTTTTCGTTTACAAACTTAACTTTTATGGTTATGGTCAGGCGGTTTTGTGCTGCCTGGTCGGTTCCGGCCTGAATAGCCATGGGTTTGGTGTTGTAATCAACAATAGTGCCCTCGAACTGCAAATGGCCGTTTTGCTGAACCAGCTGCAGGCTGGTTTGAGTCATAAACTTATCTTTCAGGGCTTCGGTTAGAACATTACTCAACATGGGGTTTACCAGCGCTGCCATGTTTGGAAACTCCGCAATTGAAACCGTTTCGGTTCCCGGAGGAATACTGGCTCCGGTAAAAGAATATTTTATACTACAAGCCGTGTTTAAAATTAAACTCAGCGTTATTATAATGCTTACTGTGTGACGCATGATTTTCTTCTTTTTATAAATCCAATTCATATTCCTTAATCTTACGATACAGGGTTCGTTCCGAGATGCCTAAGTCTTCGGCAGCATATTTACGTTTTCCCTTATGCTTTTCAAGCGCCTTAACAATCATTTCTTTTTCTTTGTCGATCAACGAAAGCGATTCCTCAATGAATTCTTCGGTGTCCTGAATCTGCTCATCGTTAACCGTATCGCGACTGATAATTACCGTTGGTTGTCGTTCGGTTGCGTCAGGAATTGATATGTCATTATCATCCCAAAGGTTCTTGATTATTCGTGCATGATCATCGTTCAAGTCTCGTTTCTCAACGCCTTGTTTCATTAAATCGAGCACCAATCGTTTCAGATCGTTCATGTCACTTTTCATATCGAACATTACTTTGTACAAAATTTCACGTTCGGAATTAAACGTTTGCTCGTCAACCTTCTTGTACAATGCCGGCAATTTACTTCCTTCATAAACAGGAAGGTATTTCTTTAGGGTTTCGGCCGACACATCGCGTTTTTCTTCTAAAATTGAGATTTGTTCGGTAATATTTTTTAGTTGCCTGATATTTCCCGGCCAACGGTAATTTTCCAGAACTTTTCTTGATTCAGTATCGAGCGTAAGAGAGGGCATACGAAATTTCTCAGCAAAATCAGAGGCAAATTTTCGGAAAAGCAAGTAAACATCTTCTTTTCGCTCACGCAAAGGAGGAACCTGAATGGGAACGGTATTTAAGCGGTAATACAAATCTTCGCGAAATTTTCCTTCATCAACTGCTTTTACCATGTTTACATTGGTTGCCGCCACAACCCTAACATTAGTTTTCATTACTTGTGAGGAGCCGACCCGAATAAACTCGCCTGTTTCGAGAACGCGTAGTAACCTTACCTGAGTTGAAAGCGGCAGTTCTGCGACTTCGTCGAGAAAGATGGTTCCATTGTTAGCCACTTCAAAATAACCTTTTCGGGTGTCGGTAGCTCCGGTAAACGCGCCCTTTTCGTGTCCAAATAGTTCGGAATCAATGGTTCCTTCAGGTATAGCGCCACAGTTAACTGCAATATATGAGCCGTGCTTACGGCTACTGAATTGATGGATAATTTTCGGGAACGTTTCTTTTCCTGTTCCACTTTCACCGCTAATTAGAACTGTTAAGTCGGTTGGGGCTACCTGCATGGCAATATCCATGGCCCGTAACAAACCCTGTGAGTTTCCAATAATTCCAAACCGTTGCTTTACCTGCTGAATGTCCATAATATTTATTACTATATGTATTTTTTGATTTAACTGCCTGAAAAGAAAACCAAACACCAAGTAAATCGTCTGTGTTTTGGCATCAGTAACAAGCTTAACTTACAATAAAAACAAAACCAACACGATTTGTTTTAAAAGCCTGACAAAATTACATATTTTTAGGAAACTCTAACCTCAGAAAATCGATAATTGAGGCAAAAACAAGGGTAAAACCTCATATTTTAACCTTAAGTTAAAAAAAGAACATAAAAAAACCTGCCATTACAAGCTAAGGGTTTTGAAATTGGGCTTCAAAACCCAGTAGGCTATATTGGCAGGTTGGTTCTATATAAATGAATTTCGTAACTCGGTAATGTAATCTTTTATCTCTACTAATTTTTCTTCTTTCTTTCTACCCTCATGTGCATTATTTATCATATGCATAAGGTTTGCCAAAGATTGGTAAAGATCTTTAAACCCGTCGTCGTCTTTATAAGGACTCATAACCATAAGCAAGTCGTTTAATGAGGTGCGGTTCTGAATCATTTTCTCGTATATGGCTTGTTGGTTTTCGGCAAACTTAAGGGTGGCACTCATTAAATACATTCCTTCAACCCAACTTCCAGCAAGCGCATACAAAGCCACTTCATTTTTATTGTTGTCCTCAAGGTTTTTATGCGTGTCGTATTGCGCATTTTTAATCAAAATCAAAAGGGAATCCTTATTGTCAAGGTTTGATTGAACACTTTGAAAGAATTCACGATTCAGGTTTGATATTTCAAGGTCTTCTACCAATTGCACAAAATTGTCGAGGTAAACAGCCGTTTCATCTTTTTTCTGATAAGTAATGGTATATATTAAATCAGCCGCATAGATACCCAAATTTATGGATTTTTGCTTATAAGAAATATAGTTCGACACATTCTCGGCAGGGTTGGTAATGTCGAACACATAGCCGGCACCGGAATTGTTTAAAAATTCAATCATCTCGTACGATGAGGGCATCGGGTATTTCTCAATCATTTTAACCGCATCGTCAACTACCACATCATCAAATCCTTGTTCAAGTTGTTTGCTTGACTTTTGATTGTTACATCCTGCAAATACAACAGCAAGAATTAAAATAACTAAATTAAGGTATCGGTTCATCATAATCGGGTTATTAAAAGATTTCAAGTAAATGTAAAAAAAATGTTTGATAAATGCATTACTCCAAATAAAAAAGCAAATTATTCAGAGCGAAGCCATAGCAAAAACCGCTCATAAAATACCTTATAAGCCACAAAAAACCCAAAACCTAAGGCTTTAAATTCTATTATAAGTCAATGAGAAAGCTACTCTTGGAATAATTAACAAAAATTGTTGATAATAATTGTGGTTTAAAATATAAATTGTATTTTTGCAGACCACATTTGGGGAATAATATCTCGTTGTATTTATGTATTAATTAAAAAGTTAGGAGTAGCGTGGACACGTTAAGTTTTAAAACAAAATCGGCAAACAAGGCAACCGTTGAAAAGAAATGGGTTGTAATTGACGCAAACGAAGCTGTTTTGGGTCGCCTTGCCACAGGTGTTGCTTTCCTTTTAAGGGGTAAGCACAAAACCGATTTCACTCCTCACGTTGATGGTGGAGATTACGTTATTGTAATCAATGCTGAAAAAGTTCAGTTAACCGGAAACAAATGGAGTGATAAAGAGTATGTTCGTCACACAGGACACCCTGGAGGACAACGCATTGAAACCGCTGCCGAGCTTATGGCCAAAAAGCCAATAGCTATGGTAGAAAAAGCTGTAAAAGGAATGTTGCCTAAGAACCGTTTAGGCCGTCAACTTTACAGGAATTTATATGTATATGCAGGTGAAACGCATCCGCACGAAGCGCAAAAGCCTGAAAAAATCAGTTTAAATTCAATTAAATAGAAGAAATGGAAGTGATTAACGCAGTTGGACGTAGAAAGTCTGCAATCGCACGCGTTTACTTGAGCGAAGGAACAGGTAAAATTACGGTAAACAACAAGGACTACAAAGAGTATTTTCCAACAGGAACTTTACAGTACATTGTTTTACAACCACTTAACCTGCTCGAACTTGCTAACAAGTACGACGTAAAAGTGAACTTGGATGGCGGTGGTATTAAAGGACAAGCCGAAGCTTTGCGCTTAGGTATTACCCGGGCTTTACTTATCATTGATGAAGAAAGCCGCGGTAAACTTAAAGCAGCTGGATTTGTTACCCGCGACCCACGCGAAGTTGAGAGAAAAAAACCAGGACAGAAAAAAGCACGTAAGAAATTCCAGTTCAGTAAGCGTTAATAGCACTGCAGAATTTCGTTTAGTATCTAAATTGTTAAGATTTCTTGATACAAAATTCAAACGGGCACATATTATCCAGTTCGTTTGTTTTTTAAGAACTACTTAACGATTGCTTTTTCAAAGAATGTAAACGAGTTAAAAAAATTAAAATGTCAAGAGTAAGTTTTCAAGAATTATTAGATGCCGGTGCTCATTTTGGACACCTCAAAAGAAAATGGAACCCAAACATGGCTCCCTATATTTTTATGGAGCGCAACGGGATTCACATTATCGATCTACAAAAAACAGTAGTAAAAATTGACGAGGCTGCCATGGCTATGAAGCAAATTGCCAAGTCTGGTCGTAAAATACTGTTCGTTGCTACCAAAAAGCAAGCAAAAGATATTGTTGCCGAAAAAGTAAGCAAAATTAACATGCCTTATGTAACTGAACGTTGGTCCGGTGGTATGTTAACCAACTTCCCCACTATCCGCAAAGCGGTTAAAAAAATGACATCCATCGACAAAATGGGACAAGACGGAACCATGAGCCATTTGTCGAAACGTGAAATACTACAAATTACCCGTCAACGGGCTAAGCTTGAAAAAAACTTGGGTAGCATTGCCGACCTTACCCGCTTACCAGCAGCTTTGTTTGTAGTTGATATTCAAAAAGAAAAAATTGCCATTGCTGAAGCACGCAGATTACAAATTCCCGTATTTGCAATGGTTGATACCAACTCAGACCCAAACCTGGTTGATTATGTTATTCCTTGTAACGACGATGCGGCAAAATCAATCCAACTTATTTTGGATACTTTAACAAAAGCCATCGAAGAAGGGTTGTCTGAACGTAAAGTAGAAAAAGATAAAGACGCTCCAGCTAAAGACAAAAAAGCTCCGAAGCGTGAAACCAAAACAACTGCCAAAAAATCGGCTGCTAAAAAAGAAACTACAGAAGTAGTTGAAGAGTCGAATGATGAAGTTGAAACAATAGATAACGAAGAATAATCATAAAAACATTATAATATGTCAATACAAGCAGCTGACGTAGCAAAATTAAGAAAAATGACTGGTGCCGGTATGATGGATTGCAAAAAAGCCCTTACCGAAGCTGATGGTGATTTTGACCGTGCAGTTCAAATTATCCGTGAAAGAGGACAGGCAATTGCAAATAAACGTGCCGACAGAGAAGCCACCGAAGGAGCCGTAATTGCTAAAGTATCGGCCGACGGAAAAAAAGGTGCGCTAATAGCCTTAAACTGTGAAACCGACTTTGTAGCAAAAAACGACGATTTTGTTGCTTTAGCACATAAAATCTGTGACTTGGCTTTAGCTAACTTACCCGAAAACCTTGAAGCACTTTTAGCTTTGGATTTTAACGGAACAACTCTGGCTGAAGCTGTAGTTGCACAAAGTGGTATTACCGGTGAAAAAATGGAAGTAGCCTTTTATGCTAAAGCTGAAGCAGAATATGTTGCATCATACATCCACATGGGTAACAAATTAGCCACACTTATTGGTTTTAACCAGGCTGGCTTTGATGCTCAAATTGGTAGAGATGTTGCCATGCAAGCTGCTGCAATGGCTCCTGTTTCTATCAGCGAAAACGATGTGCCAGCAGAAGTAATTGAAGAAGAACTGAAAATTGCTAAAGAAAAAGCACGCTTAGAAGGCAAAGCAGAAGATATGCTTGATAAAATTGCTCAGGGTCGCTTGCAAAAATTCTTCAAAGAGAGTACACTGCTTAACCAGGCATCAGTAAAAGATAACAAAAGCTCCATTGCTCAAATACTGTCAGGCACTAGTAAAGGCCTTACTGTTGTTGCCATGGAGCGTTATGCCTTAAAATCATAACAATCTTTATAATTCAAAAAAAGAGTCCTTTCAGGGCTCTTTTTTTTTGCCAAATATTTTATTTTTATTGACAAAGAGAGATAAAAAAAGAAATTCCTTTATCAATAAAATGGATACATTGTATTATATTCGACTAAAAATTTAAAAACAACCTTATGTTAAAATACAAACGGGTTTTGTTAAAATTGAGCGGTGAAGCCTTGATGGGAAGCCAATCACATGGTATCGATCCCAATCAATTGAAAACCTACGCCCAACAAATTAAAACCATCGTTGCTAAAGGAGCGCAAGTAGGAATTGTTATTGGTGGTGGAAATATATTCAGAGGTTTAAGCGGTGCTGCTCAAGGTTTTGACCGGATTAATGGCGATTACATGGGAATGCTTGCTACGGTTGTAAATTGCCTGGCGCTTCAATCGGCCCTCGAAAGCATACAATGTAAAGCAACTGTTCTTACAGCCATAAGAATGGAACCTATTGCTGAATTTTACAGCAAACAAAAAACCCGTTCGCTACTTGATGAAGGACAAGTGGTAATTTTCTCAGCTGGTACCGGAAACCCCTATTTTACAACCGACACAGCATCGGCATTGCGGGCCATTGAAATGCAAGCCGAAGTAATGCTCAAAGGAACCCGGGTTGATGGCGTGTACACCGCCGATCCCGAAAAAGATCCCAAAGCCATAAAATACCAAACATTGACTTATGACGAAGCTTATCAAAAAAACCTTAAGGTAATGGATCTTACCTCGTTTACTATGTGCAAGGAAAACAACATGCCGATTATTGTATTCGACATGAATACCGACGGCAACCTTGAAAAAGTAGTTGTAGGCGAACCTATTGGAACTTTAGTGAGTAATTAATTATATTTTTACCTTGAAACTTTAAACGGAATCCTTATGACAGAAGATATTCAAATGGTAATAGATCTTACCGAAGAATCCATGTCCAAAGCAATGGAGCACCTCGACGAAACACTGATTCACATCAGGGCTGGAAAAGCTGATCCACGTATGCTTGAAGGACTTACGGTTGATTATTATGGTTCACAAACAGTTATCACCCAGGTGGCCAACATTAACACACCCGACGCCCGTACCATTAAAATTCAACCCTGGGAAAGAAACATGATTGATCCCATTGAAAAAGCTATCATGTATGCCAATCTGGGTTTTAACCCAACCAACAATGGGGAAGCTATTTTGATTAATGTTCCGCCGCTTACCGAAGAACGGCGCAGGGATTTGGTTAAACAAGCCCGCCACGAAGGTGAAAACACCAAAGTGAGTATTCGGAATGCACGTAAAGATGCCAACGACCAATTAAAAAAAATGCTTAAAGATGGACTGGCTGAAGACCTGGAAAAAGATGCTGCAGCTAAGGTACAAAAGATGACCGATGACTACACCAAAAAAGTAGAAGAACGCATCAAACTAAAAGAAGATGACATCATGAAAATATAAAATCCGCCTTAGGGCGGTTTTTTTTTAATGCAATGCAACTGATAATTAGTATATTTAAAAACTTTTTTTTCGGATGCTTCGATTTATTATATACCTGCTTCTAATGCTTCTGATGTGGCACCCTGAGGTTAACGCCCAATTGTCGGGCGATAGCATTAAAAACTTATTGCCTACCATAAAGAACGATTCTGTTTATGTCGATTTACTCAACCAGTTGTCAAAAATCTATCGGTACAATGAACCCACCGAATCGATTGATTTTGCCGTTAAAGCAGAAAAAATTGCACAAAACTGCAATTACCAGGAAGGGCTAGCCAATGCTTATCATAATCTGGGTGCTTTGTATGCCGATAAAGAACGAAACGAGCTGGCTCTAGAATATTACAACAAAAGCCTGAAAATTCAGCGAATTTTTAACAATCAACAAGCCATGTCGCATCTGTACGACAACATGGGCTTAATTTACCGCCGCCTTTTAAAATACGATTTGGCCCTTGAATATCATAACCTGAGCCTGGTTATTAAACAAAAACTTGGCGACACCATCGGAATTTCTTATTCCTATGGCAATATAGGCCTTATTTTTTCTGAACAGGGAAAATATGATAAAGCACTTATCCATTTTTACAACAGTCTTCGGTTAAAAGAATCGCTAAAAGACAAATACGGAATGGCCAATTCGTATGGTAACATTGGCGTTATTTATTTAAAGATTAAAAGCTATGACCAGGCTTTAGCAAACCTGGAACGAAGTCTGGCCCTATTTGAAGAGGTTAAAAACAACACGGGAATAGCCGAATCGCTTTTATACCTGAGCGATATTTATACACAGCAGGGCCAGCTTCCCAAAGCCATTGAATCGTTAAATCGTTGCGTGTCTATCTATCAGGCTAAGGGAAACATGAAGGGGCTGGCCGATTCGTACCTGAAACTTGGAAAAGTTTACATACAAAAAAAACAAGGCCACATTGCACACGATTTTTACCTGAAAAGTCTTGAATTATATCAAAACCTGAATCACCAACCGGGAGTTGTTGAAACAAAGATTGCTCTTTCAGATTATTACTTTAACCAAAACGATTATGAAACCGCCAAGCTTCACTTGCTATCAGCTTTAAAGATAGCAAATCACCTGGGGCTCAAAGAATTTGAACTGGAAGCACTAAAAATTCTAATTCAGATTTATTATAACGAAGAAAACTATTATAAAACAACCGATTTGCTGTTTAAAGCCGCTGAACTCTCAGACTCTTTGAATGCCAAGCGCCGTGAAAAGGAAATTGCACAAATTCAAATGCAAAACGAATTCGACAAAAAACTTTTAACCCGCGAATTTGAAAACAATCGGATTACTTTTGAAGCAGAACAGCGAATAAAGCAATATAAACTAATACGAAACTTATTAATCGTCGGGTTAATTGTTCTTTTGGTGCTCCTGATAATTATCTGGAGAAAGTCGTACAAAACGGCCAGGCAAAACAAAAAACTTGACCTGCAGCAACAACAAATCACAGATCAACTGGTTACTCTGGAGGCTCAAAAAAAGGCATTATCGTTGGCCAACGAAACAAAAAATAAATTTCTTACCATTATTGGTCACGATTTGCGGTATCCATTTAATGCTATTATCAGTTTTGTGTCGCTTATTACCGATAGTAAGAGCCAGCCCAACCCGCAACAAATGAAAAAATACCTGTTATTAATTAAAGAGTCGGGGACCAATGCGCAAAGTTTGCTCGAAAATCTGCTTGAGTGGGCAAGAAATCAAAGTGGAGAATTAAAGGCAAAAAAGGAAAAAGTGTCACTTAATTACATTATCAGGGGCAATATATTACTAATAAAAGAACAGGCTGAACAAAAGCAACTTAGAATTATTGAAGACTTAGAAGAGAGTAACCTCCAGGTTGTTATTGATAAAAACATGATTAACACCGTATTGCGAAACCTGCTTTCAAATGCCATTAAATTTAACAAACCTGAAGGTTCTGTGGTAATTAAAACCACCCGTTTCGAAAACGAAGTCAAGGTTACCATCCGTGACACAGGAATTGGAATATCTGCTGAACAACTGAGCCGACTTTTTGAACCCAATTCAATTCATCAGAAGCCATACGTTGCAGGAACTACCGGATTGGGACTGATTTTATGCAAAGAGTTTTTAGCAAACCATCAACAGGAATTACGAGTGGAAAGTACGCTCAACGAAGGTTCTTCGTTTTGGTTTTATCTGCCATTAAGTAAATAATGGACAATTCTTTTAGAAAATCATTAAAAGGGTTCCCACAATCATTCAATAAAAAAACAAAAAACAAATCAAATGAAAGATATTAAAGGACTTATTGCCTTCCTAATTCTGGTTCTGCTTATTTATGTTATTTACGACAAAAAAAAGACTGAAAACCAGGAAAAAGCCGCAACGGATAATCAGCCCAGAATAGAAGTAAAAAAACGGTTCGACGAAAAAGGAAGGCTCGAAGCCGATGCTGAAACTTTAAACGGAGTCCATCACGGGATTGCACACAATTACTATTCCGATGGAACAGTTCACAGCGAAATACATTACCTCAATGGGATGAAACAAGGAAACAGCACCTGGTATTATCAAAGCGGCAAAAAATATCGGGTTACTCCCTATTTAAACAATAACCGAAACGGGATTCAACAAAAGTTTTACGAAAACGGAATTCTTATGGCAGAGATACCTTTCAAAAATGACACCCTACAGCCCGGCACCAAGGAGTTTACTGCTAATGGAAAACCAATTATTGATTATCCTGATTATTCCATCCGGGCTGAACAATACGCTCAAAACCACAATCTTATACTTTTCATCATCTCGGGTAATAAAATAAAACAGCTAAGACAACTCACGGTATTTAACGGAACAACAACCTACCATGTTAAAAAACCAAATCATATAAACGCCAATGAAGCGCATTATTTGGTTGAAGTGGACAAGAGTTACACCACACTGGATTTTGTGTGTTGGATTGCCTTTAAAACCGATTTAAACAACCTTAAAATTACAGAACAAATCACATCGCTGTAAATCGAAGAAAAGCTAAAACACATTACTTGATAATGAACATAAAAAAAACCCGTCGGAATAAAACCAACGGGTTCTGCTTTATAAAAATGTTGCTATTCTGCGATTTTTGCTTTAAGGTATTCGCGGTTTAAGGTAGCAATGTTAGCAATAGAAATTCCTTTCGGACATTCTACTTCACAAGCTCCTGTATTAGAACAATTACCAAAACCCAATTCGTCCATTTTTGCAACCATGGCACGAGCCCGGCGGGCAGCTTCAACTTTACCCTGCGGAAGGCGGGCAAGATGCGATACTTTTGCCGACACAAAAAGCATGGCCGATGAGTTCTTACAGGTTGCCACACAGGCGCCACAACCAATACACGAAGCAGCATCCATAGCCGCTTCGGCATCGTCGTAGCTAATAGGAATAGAGTTTCCATCGGGAACACCTCCAGTATTTACCGAAACAAAACCACCGGCATGTAATATTTTCTCAAAGGCTGAACGATCAACCATCAAATCTTTTATTACCGGAAACGATGCTGCACGGAAAGGTTCAACGGTAATGGTTTCTCCCTCTTTAAACTTGCGCATGTGTAACTGGCAAGTTGTAATATCATCGTCGGGACCATGAGCCCGTCCATTGATAAACAAGCTACACGTTCCACAAATGCCTTCGCGACAATCGTGATCGAATACAATAGGCGCCTTTCCTTCTTCAACCAATTGATAATTTAAAATATCGAGCATTTCAAGGAAGGACGTGTCGGTTGATATGTTGTTAACGGTAAAAGTTTCAAACCGTCCTTTATCGCTGGCGTTTTTTTGTCTCCAGACTTTTACTTTTATTTCTTTTAATATTTTTTCGCTCATCTTAGTAAAATTTTAATGTGTTATTGAGGAAACGGGAAAGCCCCTTCTTCCAACAACCCGATGTTATTTATAGCTTCGCTGAGTTAATTCTACGTTTTCAAAAACCAGCTTTTCTTTATGCATTACCGGCTCCTGATTTTCACCCCTATACTCCCAGGCTGAAACATAAGTTCCAATCTCGTCATTTCTTTGGGCTTCGCCTTCTTCGCTAACACTTTCTTCACGGAAGTGTCCTCCACAGGACTCATTACGAGCCAGCGCATCACGCGCCATAACATCGGCCAATTCAATAAAATCGGCTACTCGTCCGGCTTTTTCCAATTCCTGATTTACTTCGTTTTGTTCGCCCGGAACCAGTAAGTCTTTCCAGAATTCGGTTTTTACATCAGCGATTAATTCTATGGCTTTTTTCAAACCGGCCTCATTTCGGCTCATTCCCACATAATCCCACATAATTTTTCCCAATTTTTTATGGAAGTAATCGGCAGGTTTTGTTCCTTTAATGGCCATTAATTTATTTAAGCGGTCAACAACTGTTTTTTCAGCTTCAGCAAATTCCGGAGCATTGGTATCAGTTTTGGGAACCTGAATTTCGTCGGCCAGGTAATTTCCTATGGTATAGGGAAGCACAAAATAACCGTCGGCAAGTCCTTGCATTAGTGCTGAAGCACCCAAACGGTTTGCTCCGTGGTCACTAAAATTGGCTTCACCAATTGCATACAAGCCCGGGATGTTTGTCATCAAATTATAATCGACCCAGGTACCTCCCATACTGTAGTGAATAGCCGGATATATCATCATGGGTTCTTTGTAAGGATCGGCATCAGTAATTTTCTCATACATCTGAAATAAGTTTCCGTAGCGTGCCTCTATCACATCTCTACCCAAGCGTTCAATGGCGTATTTAAAATCGAGGTAAACAGCCAAGCCGGTATTATTCACGCCAAAACCTGCATCGCAGCGTTCTTTGGCTGCTCTGGATGCCACATCTCGAGGCACCAGGTTTCCATAAGACGGATAGCGTCGTTCCAGATAAAAATCGCGATCTTCTTCAGGAATGTCATTGGCTTTGATTAGCCCTTTTTGTAATTTTTCTGCATCTTCTTTCTTCTTGGGCACCCAAATTCTTCCATCGTTTCGTAACGACTCCGACATCAGGGTCAATTTCGATTGTTGATCGCCATGAACCGGAATACAAGTTGGGTGTATCTGCACAAAACACGGATTACTCATAAAAGCACCACGTTTGTATACTTGCCAGGCAGCTCCGGCGTTACAACCCATAGCGTTGGTCGAAAGAAAAAATACATTGCCGTAACCTCCGGATGCAATAACAACAGCATGGGCACCATACCGCTTAATTTCACCACTTACCATGTCGCGGGCAATAATTCCACGGGCTTTTCCATCAATTTTAACCAGGTCGAGCATTTCGTGGCGTGGAAACATTTGAACAGTTCCCTTACCAATTTGACGGTTTAAAGCACTGTATGCGCCTATCAATAATTGCTGACCGGTTTGACCCCGGGCATAAAATGTACGCGAAACCAACACTCCTCCAAAAGAGCGGTTGGCCAGGTTACCACCATACTCACGGGCAAACGGAACTCCTTGTGCAACACACTGGTCAATAATACTTCCTGAAACTTCAGCCAGGCGATATACATTGGCTTCGCGGGCCCGATAATCGCCTCCTTTAATCGTATCATAGAATAAGCGATAAACGCTGTCGTTATCGTTTTGATAATTTTTTGAAGCATTAATACCTCCTTGGGCTGCAATTGAGTGTGCACGACGAGGGCTGTCCTGATAACAAAAAGCTTTTACCTGGTAACCCAGTTCAGCAAGGCTGGCTGCGGCACTTGCGCCGGCTAATCCAGTACCTACAACAATTACTTCAAGTTTTCGTTTATTGGCTGGACTTACTACTTTAATTTTTTGTTTGTGCTTTGACCACTTTTCGGCCAAAGGTCCTTCGGGTATATGTGAATTTAAAACTGTCATTTTAGTATGGTTTTTAAATAATCGTTTGTATAAAAGGTCTATTTAAAAGTCTCACATTTAATACTTTATTATAAAGTAGAGTGGAATAATTGAAAATCCAACAGCAATAAGAATCGCAAATATATTGCCCACAAACTCAATTCGTTTGCGCCAAATGTCGTTATTCCATCCAATGGTTTGAAAAGCACTCCAGAAACCATGAGTTAAGTGGATTCCCAAAAAGATTGCTCCTGCAATGTAAATCAAACAGTAAAATAAACTCGCTTTAAAAAGACCGCCTACCAAACCATAGGCATTCTCCATCGCTACACCATCTACCATAACACTTGGAACCGTATGGCTTATTTTAAGCTGCCAATAAAAATTTATGATGTGAATCACTAAAAAAATCAGGATTAATGTGCCCAGCACAAACATATTTCGCGACGCCCAAGAACTCGACTTACTTAAATCGGCTTTTTTGTAGTTTACCGGGCGAGCTTTTTGGTTTTTCAGCGTAAGGTACGTAGCATATAAAATATGCAAAACAAAACCAAGTGCTAAAATAGGTTCCACTATTTTAATGAGTGGATTGGTTGCCATAAAATGGGCACCCTGATTAAATAAATTTCCACTGTCGTCGAACAACAAAAGTAAATTTACACTCAGGTGTACCACTAAAAACATCATCAGGAAAAAGCCTGTAATGCTCATAAAGAATTTTTTCCCAATGGAGGAATTAACAAAACTGCTCATAAGGATTCTATTTAAATTAAGTTGTATAATTGTTTGCTGATCCAAAAACAAATCTAATTATTTTCCGCTTTAATTCGCTTGTTATCTTTTTCAAATATGAAACAAAGTATATGTCAGGCAGCATAATGAGGCAATTTATTAGCAAAATGGCAGCGTTTTAAGGATTCAGTTGGTTAATTCAAAAAATTTAAAAATCGTCCCAGACAAGCCACCAAAGCATCTTATAGGAATAACCTTTTATTTGTCAACGCATTTCAACTGCGAATGTATTGTTTTTTTAAATTACAAATCCTATATTCGTAATTTATTAACAAATTGTTGATAACTCTGATTATGCCTTACCGACGATTACCCAACACCGATGTAGCCCGAATCAGGGCTATGCAAAAAGCACTTCAAAAAACGGAAGGAATTCCTCCTTTCAATTTACCCTTTAGTGTTTCAATCCATCAGGAATTAAAATATTTTTTTCCTGAGTTTAAACAGGCCCTCCAATTCCAAAAGGAAGCTCAAGAACGACAATACCTTAAGCACAAGAAACATCAGGAGAGTTTTAAAAAGGCCCGGCTATACGTTTCGCATTTTATTCAGGTTTTAAACTTTGCCATAATTCGCGGAGAACTTAAACCGGAAACCCGCGCTATTTTTGGATTGGACGAAGACGAAAGAAAATTGCCTCTGTTAAATTCAGAAAAAGACCTTATAGAATGGGGCGATCGCTTAATTAAAGGCGAGTACACTCGTTTAACGTCGGGGCAGACTCCCATAACAAACCCAACAATTGCAAGGGTAAAAGTGCACTATGAAGATTTTTTAAAGATTCACCAAAGTCAGAAACATTTGCAGGAAACGCATACCAAATCGGCAGAAAAAATAGTTGAATTGCGAAATAAAGCCGACCTGATAATTGCTCAGTTGTGGAATGAAATTGAGGACAATTTTTCTGATTTACCGGCAGAGGAGAAGCGAGAACAGGCTGAAAAGTATGGTTTGGTTTATGTTTTCAGAAAGAACGAACGTTTATTGTTCCGAAATTTGAAATTGGGAGTTGTAAAATAAGTATTGTTAACTGCGAAGTCAAAAATACAAACTTCCCAATTGCCTTCTTCGTGAACTTATCCGCTAACCAAAAACCGTTCGAGCATTGCCAGTAATTTATTTATATTAACTGGTTTACGAATAATGGCATCGAAACCTGAATTTCCAAATTCTTTTTCGGTAATTTCTTGCTGATAAAAGGTCTGTGCAATAACCGGCAAGCCGGGTTTAATCTTTTTTATTTGCTTTGCGGCTTCAAAACCATCTAAATTTGGCATATAAATATCCATTAAAACCAAATCTATTTCGGGATGGGAAGAAACCAAACTTACGGCTTCAGAACCGTTTTCAGCCCGCAGGATTTTCACCTCAGTAGAATTTAATATCTTCTCGATAAATAAATAATTGGCTGGTTCATCTTCGGCAACCAATATAGTTTTATTGCTCCAGTTTTGAGTCATAACAGGTTAATTATTTGGCTGTATAAATTTCGGAAAAATATTTAATTAACCAATGTTTACGTAAAAAAGTTTGCCAATCAACCGTTTGTTTATCAAACACCAGGTTTTATTGACGAACACACCTTTTTAAATCGTTACAAAACTACATTTGAAAAAACTATTCTTGAAAACCGGTGCAGAATTAAGCTACTTTCGGGGTTCAAGCAGCACAAAAGGAATCAACATTTCTTCCAATGAAACACCCCCATGTTGAAAGGTATTTTTGTAATAACTTACATAATGATTGTAGTTGTTGGGATAAGCAAAAAAATCGTCGTTGCAGGCAAAGGCATACGAGGTACTAACATTTACTTTTGGCAAATAAACCGAATGTGGATTTTGAACTTCAAAAACCTCTTTGGGGTTATAAGACAACGTTTTTCCCTGTTTATACCTGAGATTTGTACTTATGGTTTTATCGCCGGCAATTTTTACGGGATTGTGAACCCGAATGGTGCCGTGGTCGGTAGTAATAGCT
Organism: Salinivirgaceae bacterium; assembly: GCA_050251815.1. GTDB lineage: Bacteria > Bacteroidota > Bacteroidia > Bacteroidales > SZUA-534 > GWE2-40-63. The sequence goes on from JBFWMB010000006.1 coordinate 49,416, forward strand.
ACCGGAATATTTTTTTCGGAAAGCTGTTTTATTAACTCGAACAAACTACTGTGCTCAAACCACGAGAGCGTAAGGCTACGGTAAGCCGATTCGTCAGATGCCAATTCACGAATCATATCCATTTCGGTACGCGCATGCGATAACATATCGACAAAATTTACCACTACAACCGACAAATTATGGTTTAACAATCCACTCAGATTGTTTGCCAGCTTGCGTCCTTTATCGATATTGTTTACTTTTTCATAAAATAAACTTGCTTTTATACCCAAACGGCTCATCTGCTTTTGCATCAGTTGCTCTTCAAACTGGTTTTTACTGCCTTCGTCGGATTCGTTTAACCAATATTCGGGATGCAGTTTCTCAATTTCAGAAGGCATTAAACCAGCAAACATGGCATTGCGTGCAAACTGAGTAGCAGTTGGCAAAATACTATAAAACAAATCATCTGATTTTACCGAATAATAAGGAGCTATCAAAGGTTCGAGCATTTTCCACTGGTCGTACCTCAGGTTGTCGATTACAAAAACAACCAGGTTTTTTTGCTGTGAGAGTTTGGGAAAAATCTTCTCACGAAACACATTAGGCGACATTAATGGTCTTTCAGCTTCGTTTGACTGAAACCAATCGATATAGTTCTTCTTAATAAAACGGGCAAAAGCCTTATTGGCATCAACATGTTGCATTTGCAGCACCTGATCCATACCTTGCTCAGCGTGTTTTTCGAGTTCCAATTCCCAAAAAACCAATTTGCGGTACACATTTATCCAATCCTGAGCGTTTTGACAATCGCTAATTTCCATTCCCAGCCGATTAAACTCAGCCTGATAATTTGCTGTTGTTTTTTGACCCACCAGCCGGCGCTGCTCGGTAATTTTTTTTATCGCCATTAATATTTGTTTCGGATTCACCGGTTTTATCAGGTAGTCGGCAATCTTTGAGCCAATGGCCTCTTCCATGATATATTCTTCTTCGCTTTTAGTTATCATAACTACAGGAAGAACCGGTACCATATCCTTAATTTTCGATAAAGTCTCCAAACCGCTTAATCCGGGCATGTTTTCGTCGAGAAAAATTAAATCAAACTCCATATCACGAACCATATCAATGGCGTCGGCGCCATTATTTACGGTTTCGACCCGATAACCTTTCGATTCTAAAAAAATTATATGGGGTTTCAGTAATTCAATCTCGTCGTCAACCCACAGTATATTGATTGTTTTCATCATAATAAAGTTAATTTTATTAATTACACCGCCCGCCTTTCGACAGACACTTAACACATCCTAAAGTTTATAATTCTATTTTTTTTTTAAACTGGTGTGTTCATCTATTTAAAGCATTATTTATTCAAGAACTTTGCTCTTTATCAAAGAGAATACACCACGCAGTGTAGATAATTAACAAAAGGAAAGAAACAAAGTTATAAAACGGTAGTAGTTTGATCAATAATTACTTTTTTAAATAGTTTCTGTCGAAGAATTTTTGGTATTTGAGTACGTTTTTATCCGCTAAAAAGGTTTGTAAGTTATCGGCTGAGATAATAAAATCGCGGTAACTGTCATCCTCAAAATCATTGAGCACGTCGCCGGCAATTCGAACCGATTCATAATAATTGTTGGCCATATTCCGATTTTTAAACGACTTAACAACTACCAGCGAATAATCGGCCGAGAGCAATTGGTTTTCCACTTCAAAATTCAGGAAGTCGTAGTAATCGATATTAAAATTTTGCATACGAAACTGTACCAAATTAGCGCTCACTTTTTGGTTGGCCACTACCACTATATAGTAATGCGTTTGGCTAAGATCTACTTTATAAATGGCCAAATCGGCAGAGTCGATAGCTGAAACTTCGGCTAATTCACTTCCAAATACCGGTTCTTCTTCTTCAAGAATCACTTCGCGCGGTTTGCGTTCCAAAGCAGCCAGCACTTCGTTTGCATAAACAACTTCTTCTTTGCCCGCAAAACGGGTTACAAACGAGGTTAACAGATTTTTTAAGGCCAGTGTATCGCCGGTATGGCCAACACACAAATGGCTAAGTAAAGCAAACTTGGGTAACAGGGTGCTTTCAGAAAATGCGGAATCGACATATTGGTAATTGTAATGCACCTCGTCGCAATTGTTATTGATGAAATACTTGTAAGTGGCCTGATACATGAATTTAACCTGATTGTCGATTTTTTCAAGCTCTTTAAAATATTCGGGATTACCCAATACTTTGGCATATTCACTGTTCGGAAATTCATTAATCACCCGGTTTTTATAAGTCTCGGCCTGATTGTAGTTTTTGGTTAAAAAATACAGCTTATACAAATTGTAATAACTTATCAGCTTATTCTCGGTGTCGGGATACTTTTTTAATAAATTCAAATAGCCGTCAATACTTAGTCCAAAATCGTAGAACTTGTCTTTGTAGAGGGTTGCCATATTAAAATAGGCTTGCTCAATTTTGGCGTTCGAAGCCTGAATGGCAGAATCGGTTAACGGCAAATCAACCAGATAATAATCGCGGGTTTTATTGCTCAGTTTGCTTTTGGCATTTTCAGTTTCGGCCGTTTCGTTTGCTAAAGCAGGTCCGAAATCACCAGTCGCTTTGTTTTTTCGCCGCCAGTTGTCTTCCAGTTTACGTTCGCCCCAACGGGTTCTAAACTCTTGCTGCCCCATGCTTAACATGGCCGGATTATAAAAATACCAGGCACCGCCTCCTTCGTTTCGCATGGTGTTTCCCTGCTGCTGCAAAAAAGCCATCTCTTGCTGCTGTTGAACTTTAGCGGCTTTCTCTTCCATTTCCTTATCAATAATTTGAGCAATTAATTGATCGATAATTGCGTTTCGTTTGGCATCGGGCAAAGCTGCAATACGTTGTAAACTATCCTGTTCTTCAATCACCAGCAAATTAGTAACCAGTGCATTCAGGTTTTGATTTTTGGTTTTTAACTCGGAATAGTCGGGATAATCGGACGATAGTATAGCCACTGCGCTGTCATAATAAGCCTGGGCTTTACGATATTCGGGCTGTTCAAAAAACAAGTCGGCAGCGGCCAGATACGAAACCGATTTTTGATTGGTATTAACCGTGCTAACCTGCGCCGATTTAAGGAAAAAATCGATGGCGTCGTAGGTGCGCGACTCGTTCAACGCTATTTTACCCAGAGCATAATAAATCTGATCGCGGAAATCGATGTTTTTTTCGTCGCGTAACATTTTGTTTAACTCTTTTTGAAGTGGTCCGCTATCGGCTGCTGAGGCGTTAAAAATACTGGCCCGATTAATACGTGCATTAAACGTCATTTCGTAATTGGGATTCTGGTCAATCACCTTACCAAAGGCTTCAAAAGCTTTGTTTTTTTCATCGTTATACTGATACAACTGAGCCAGAATATAAGTATAGCGGGCTTTCTTTTTTTTATCCGACGTATAACCGATTCCCTGAATAAGAAAGGGAATGGCCGATTCGTATTGTTTCTGTTTCATACGAATGTCGGCATTGGTTAAGGCCACATCACCCAAAAGCGATTCTGGAACCTGATCTTTCTCACTTTCGAATTTACTAATAAACTCCAAAGCCTGATCGAATTTTTCCATTTCAACATAGGTTCGCGACAGCCAAAGGTAAGCATCATACTTAATGGGTTTGTTACTGTATTCGCGAATAATGTAATTAAAGGTTTCGATGGCGGCATAAAAATCGTGCTTGTAAAAATGGGCTTTCCCAATTAACAAATATGAGTCGTCAATCCATTTTACAAATTCATTCTGATTGTAAAAATCCTTATCTTTTTGGCTTTGTCTTTTTGAATCTTTTCGCTTGGGCTTAACCCGAATGGAATGTTTGCGAATGCATTTTGAACCTTTTTCGATGGCCCGGTTCATCTCTCCAAATGAACCACGGGTAACTTCGCTGTTACTGTATTTAAAAATGGGTAAAATCAGAGAGTAATTATCTTTATACGATTCATCAATTTTTTTAACCCCGGTTTTAAAGGCATCATTACCATTGTAGTAAACATTGTAGTACGAAGTTAGGTTGTGAAAAGAGCGGGTTACTACCGTATTCTTTTTTGTAGAACAGGCCTGCAAAATCAACAGGCTCATCATCAAAAAAAATATGCGCTTATGTTTGATGTAGATTTGTAGCAAAGTGAATGTGTTTTTCAATGAATAAACTTCAATTGGGCAAAAATATTTTATTTTTTGTAATCTTTTTAATGAAACCGGAATAATCTGGCTTATTGTAATTGATGCCGGATAACTATGGTCAGAAAAAAACACCCAAAGCCGTTTATTATTTTATGGTTCTTGAATAAAGTTGCGTTCGATACAGATTCACTCCGTTCAGGGTTCGATCAATAATCACGCAAACCCGGCTCAATCCACTCATGTTTCCACAGCTCAAATAAATCAGGATCGTTAGGAATTTGTTCCGGTTCGTTTGATAGGAGTTCTTGAGCTGCACTATTAATAAATTCGCTGTTAAACTTAATTTTAGTAAGCCTTTCGGAACCAAAAGCATATTTTTTGTGATTTAATGATAATAACTGAGCATTTTTCGACAGGTTATTCTCATCGGTTAAGCGTGCTATTTGGTATTCAATTCCATCGGAGTGTTGCTTGCGGATATATCCCCGTTGCGAAAGAGTTGGTTGTTCAGGAAAAAGTGTTTTACTAATTTGCCTGCGAAATCCGGCTGCCTGGAACCGGTTTTTAAAAAAGAACGAACAGTAATTTACGCCTATCGGCAACTGTTGCATTTTTGCATAATGCCTAATTTCCAAAGCGGCCAATTCCGATTCGAGCACAAGCGGTTTTTCAGCAGGAATATAGGTATAGGGGCGCTTCTTTAACCGTTCAACATTGTATGGCGTTAAACGCAGTTGGTGTAGGTTTAAATTGCTAACTCCGGCATCAATCATCAGGGGTAGCAGCTCAATCAACCGTTCTTTTTCTTCAGGTACTGCCGGAATTTCTATGGTAAGGTTTTTAATCAGCCCTTTGGCCATTTTAATCTTGTCGAGACTGTAATTTATTGCACCAATATCGAAGCGCACCTCGTTTAAGTTCTGAGAAGCCAGCTTTTGAAATACATCGGGCGAAGCCAAAATACCATTGGTATACATCCATGTATAAATATCGTCGGGAGCAAATTTCCGAACCGCTTCTAAATAATCATAAACCCGTTGCGGATATAACAAAGGTTCTCCTCCGCTAAAACTTACTCCTTTAAATCCAAAATGCTTTACATATTCGGCATACGATTCGGGTGTAGGAAAAGTCAAACCTTGCGAACTTGGTAATTCATCGGTATTCTGCGATGTAGGACAATAAAAGCATTTTGCATTACATTTGCCGGTAATAAATAAACAACTCCACAAACCCGCACCACAAATTCGGCAACCCTCAGATATTTGCATATAATAAGGCTTGGTTCCTTTAAAAAGCGTGGTATGCCCGGGAGGGTTCAGCAGCTCATTGCGTTTTTCCTGAAAATCGTGTGCAGCATACGGATTTAACCAGTTTAACTCAGGATAAGCGGCATAATCTTTCTTGTTTTTGGTAAGTAAGAGGTTCAGATAACTGTAAAAGGCATCCATAAAATAAATTTATTGATAATTACATGAAGTACTTGCGGACCCGCAGCATTTTTTGATTAGAAATTATTGTTACAAGAAATGTAAACTTTCACACGGATAAGAAGAAGAAAATACCGTGTAAGTGTTCTGAAAGAAAAGAATAGCGAGCTTACAGCTCCGAAAAGATGTATAAAAACATCAGTAAACCATCGTTTTGCTGATGCCCTTTAAGAATACCGATACGCTTTTGAATCTGATTCATGCTGAGGGTAAAAGTACTACTAATTGATGGATGTTGGTAGCATAAAACTATAGGTTTTTTTTAAATATAGCACCAAATGATTTAATGCAGACGTTATTGAATAAAACAATTTGTTGAAGAGCAACTTGCGGCCTTTGAAGGCCAGAATATTTTTAGTTTTACGATTGCAATACCTGCTTTAGTTCGCTAGCTATAGCCTGCCACGAATACCGATCAAAAAAACTATCGGGTGTATTTTCATCTTCTGACAATGCTTCGGCAATTTTTTCGGTAAAACTGTCCCAATCGTTATCGGCTACAACTTTAAGTTTCTTTCCACAAAGGCGTGCATCAATTCCATGAGCTCCGGTAATGGTCGACACTACCGTTTTATTAAAGCCAAGAGCTTCTACCACCCGGGTACGAATTCCTCCGGCACTTAATACCGGATTAATAACCACATCGGCACTGCCGGTATATTCATCAATATCGGGGACAAAACCAGCATAAATAAGGTGTTTATCGGAATATTCCCTTAACTGATCTTTGTAATCAGCCGATATGCCACCTCCACAAACAAGAACTTTATAGGGTGTACTGATTCTTTTTTGCATACGAGGCAACAATTCATTGATTATAATCTCCAGCGCTTCGATATTTGGCAAATACTTTAGTGCACCAAAAAACATAATAACCTTCTCCTCGGGTTTAATCCCTACCGAAGCTTTGGTTTGTCTGATACTTTCGGCAGGACGTTCCAAAACCCGGGTTTGAGGAATTCCATAAGCTGAAATGTGACATTTATCGTCAGGTAGTTTAAATTTCTCGATGGCCAACCTCCGATCTTCTTCCGAAACAAAAAAAATGGCTTTGGCTTTACTATAGGTAAACGATTCCCAGAAGTACAATAAGGGATACCACCATTTACCTAATGAGCGATAACGAAGGTATTCAATATTGTGGGCATGTATAAAAAAAGGAATTCCGGTTTTTCTTGAAGCCAAGTAAACAATGGGTCCCATAAAGGGTTTTTCGAGCAAAACAGCAATCGGTTTTATTTCATTAATCTTATTTACGATATATGTAAAGTTGCCAAATGATAAATATTTACGTACCCGATGTTCAATTTTTGGAAGCAGTTCAAACGAGTGTCCGGCAGTTATCGATTTGGTATCGGTAATACAAACCAACGAAGTAATTTTCCCCAATGCATCAAGCATTCCATACGTATGTTTTTGGCCGCCATCTACCGGGGGCAATAAGGGAGAAGGAACTATCGATAAAACAACCGGCTCTTTTGGTGCTGTTTCCATATTTCGGGTTTAGTGAAAATAAAGCTTAAAAGTAAACATAAATCATCTGCTGTCGAGCTTTTTTGCAAGAAAAACTGCCTGCTTAGAGGTCTTTTATAATGTCGGCCAATTTTTTTGCGATACCACTGCGTGAGAAATCATTAAATCGCTCTTCGCGCGTACGATCTTGATTCTCATTTATCAGGTTTTCTGCATCGCTACCTTTGGGCGAAACCAGAATTATCGGCCGCATCGACCCCAGATATTCAAACAATTTTCCAGGCAAAAAATCGCGATGGTTTATAAGCAATAATTTTTCGGAGGCACACATATACGCTATAGCCTGTTCGTGAGGAACATAAGGAATAACTTCAGTTCCTTCGGGCAGCCAAACACCCTCTTCAACCGGTCCAATCTGACGAAAAGTATAACCTTTTTCAAGGTAAGATTTAATTAGCGGTATTGCGCTTTTATAAAAGGTGAAAAATGAACCTACATGACTTATCACTTTGGATTCGATGCTGGGAGTAGTGTTGGGGAAAATCTTTTCGTAAAAACCCATGGGGATGATGTGGATGGGTTTTTTTGTTTTTTGCTGAAAGCGGTTTTTGGCTGTCTGACAATGAACTAATACCGCGTCAGCATTTTTTAATATTGATTTTTCGAGCCATTTATCTATCCATTGGGCTGGCCAAAGCCGGTGAAACTGATCAAGGTAAAGTGCGTCAGTCCAATAATCATGAAAATCAGCAATCCATTTAAATTGTTTTCGGAATTTTTTACCAATAAAATGGGTTGAATGTGGTGGCCCTGCGGTTATAATTACATCGAATTCATTTAAATGCTTTTTTATAAAAGTTTCGGCATGCTTATTCCAATTCAGGCGAGGATCAGGTAAAAAGAAATTACCCCGGACAAAACGGGTAATAAAATTGCTTCCAACTTTTTTCATGGTTCCTGAAACCAGGTTTTTATACCCAACTTTTACAACCCTAATTTTTGGATCGACCCGTTGCAAAAGACTTGCATCGGTATAAGGAAAACCGGGGTTTTCAGGTGTAAGTACCGTAACCTGGAAATCATTATTTGCCAACCAGGTAGAAAAATCGACCCAACGCTGCACACAAGGCCCGCCGGTTGGTGGCCAATAATGATTTACAATTAATACGCGCTGTGACATGGTATGGAATAAGTTAATTAAAGTGATTTAATCACCAGCAATAAAAAACCCGAAACTTCAAAAATACAAAATTCCGGGTTTTTTGGCGTTGCCTTATTGTGGATTACTTAGCTGCTGGTTGCAAAATGTTTTTATACGCTTCGTTGTTACCAAGAATCTCAAGTGCTTTTTCAATCAGCGGATCGTTTGAGATATTTGCCTGTGCCCGGCCTGTTTGATAATAGTAGCGGCTTACAATTTCTTCGCGTAACAAATCGCTGATTTCGGTTTTAAACAGCTCCAAATCCTTGTTTTTATCGTGAGCCAGCTTTTTGCGCAATAAATCAAGCTCGTCGGCAACCATGGTGTGGTATTTTTCCCGTTTAACAACTTCTTCGAGCTTTGATATCATTTGCTCGCTCTCTAAGGTGTAATCGAAATCCTTGTCAGCTAAAAACGCTTTAAAATCATTGTATATCGATTCGTCAATTGTAAATTCATGAACGGGAGGTATCGTTTCATGTGATTGCTGGTATTGTGTTGCAAAATCAAATATTAGACTTTTGGTGTACAAGCTGATAGATATTTTGCTGAGCATTTGAGGTTGTACATTTACATCGGGCGTTATGCCTCCCCCATCGTATACTTTGCGACCTCCTTTGGTTGTGAATTCGCTTATCAGCGAATCAGGCACACGGCCAACGCTTCCATCTTCGTTCCGGTGCGAATAATCGAGCGCCTGAATGCATCGTCCGCTGGGTATATAATATTTAGCCGTGGTAATTTTTAATTTGGAATTGTAACTCAGGTCGCGGGTTGTTTGTACCAAACCTTTCCCAAAGGTACGAGTTCCCAAAACCACACCACGGTCTAAATCCTGAATGGCACCGGAAACAATTTCGGATGCTGAAGCTGAACCGCTGTTTACCAACACGGCCAATGGTATTTCGGTGTCGTATGCATCATTGGTAGCCTGATAAGCCCTATTCCACTGGGTAACTTTTCCTTTGGTACTTACAATTTCCTGTCCTTTGGGAATAAAAAGATTTGAAACCGCAACGGCTTCCATAAGCAAACCTCCCGGATTTCCACGCAAATCGAAAACCAGACCTTTAAGCGACTGATTTTTTTTCAATTCTTTAAAAGCCTCTTTAACATCCATACTGCAGTCTTCAGTAAAATTTGCCAGACGAATGTATCCGATGGAATCATTAAGCATGCCACTATAAGGAACGCTGTTTATCTTAATTTTTTCCCGTACTACAACCTTGTCAAGTATTTTTTCAACTCCCGGACGTAGAATTCCCAGTTTTATTTCGGTTTTTGGTTCTCCTTTTAACAGCTCGCTAATTTCTTCTGAATTACGCCCTTTCGCTGATTTACCATCAATTTCAACAATTTTATCGCCGGCTTTAATACCCGCTTTAAAAGCAGGAAACCCCTCGTAAGGTTCAGTAATAATCACATAATCGTCGGCATTGCGAATTAAAGCACCAATTCCCCCGTATTGACCGGTTGTCATAAAGCGGTAATCTTCCATTTGTGATTCAGGTATGTAAACCGTGTAGGGATCGAGCGACTCCAACATTTTATCGATACTGGTTTTTACCAATTCAGCCGGATCGGTTTCATCAACATAATATAGATTTAACTCTCGGAAAAGCGTGTGATAAATATCCAGACTTTTTGCTATCTGAAAGTTCTCATCGTCGAAGGAGATAAAGCCAAGGGTAATAACAGTAATGGTTACTACAAATCCAATTTTCCATTTTTTACTGATGCCTCTCATATCAATCGTGTTTTCGAATAATTCAACGGAATAAAATATGTTAACCTCAGGTAAAAATACCCAATAAGGTTAAAGAAAATAATTTGTTTTTACTTTTTCACTCAAACGAAACAAAAGTTGTTTTATTTTTTGTTCAAACTCGGTAAAAGGAACAATTTCGCTGGAAAGATAAATAAGCATAAAAGAAAGCTCTACATTTTTACCATCAATCGCCTGATAAAGTTCCACCTGATTGATTCGGTAGCACTCGCGCATACGCCGTTTAATAAAATTACGGGTAACTGCTGAACGATGATTTCGTTTTGAAACAGATACTCCTGCTTTTATCGTTGATGTTCCTGATGATGGAACAATCATCCATACCAGTTTAAAGGGATAATTCTTTAGATTTTGGTTTGTGTCAAAAAGCGCCTGAATAGTGGAGCGGCTTTTTAGTCGTTCCTTTTTTTTAAAGGTGAGTTTTTTATGCTGATTATCAGGCCTCATCATATAAAAAGACCTGTGCTTGTGCACAGGTTCTTTTATTTTTTACAATTCTTATTAGCATCCCGAATATACTGATCAAGTGCCATGGTCATTGATGGGGCCTCAGGAAGCGGAGCCTGAATGTCGAGACGCAAATTTGCTTCTTTAACAGCCTTAGCCGTTGTAGGTCCAAAGGCGGCTATCCGCGTATCGTTCTGCTTAAAGTCGGGGAAATTATCGAACAACGATTTTATTCCCGAAGGGCTAAAAAATACCAGGATGTCGTAATTTACATCCGACAAATCGGAAAGATCGCTGGCAATGGTCCGATACAAAATGGCAATATTATACTTTACCTTAAGCTTGTCGAGTCCTTTGGGAATCTCCGGTTTGTGCATATCAGACAACGGCACAAAGAACTTTTCGTCTTTGTGTTTTTCAATCACCTCAAGCAACTCGGTAAATGAACTCTTTCCAAAAAAGATTTTTCGCTTCCGGTATACAATATATTTTTGCAGGTAAAAAGCGGTAGCCTCCGAAATGCAAAAATATTTCATGGTGTCGGGCACTGTAATCCGCATCTCTTCACAAATACGGAAAAAATGATCGACAGCCGTACGCGCCGTAAAAATAACAGCTGTATGATCCAAAATATTGATCCGCTCTTTGCGAAAAACTTTTGAATCAACAGGTACAACCTGAATAAAAGGTCTAAAATCAATTTTTAGATTATGCTTCTCAGCCAGATCAAAATAGGGCGATTTTTCGGTTTCCGGCTCAGGTTGAGATACAAGAATCTTTTTAATTTTCAATTTTTCAGTTTTTTTTTGTTACACACCAACCTCGAAATGTTACTTTATACGTAGGTTTCAAACAATTTGTAGAGAACCAGTAATGGTAAAATTTCAAGTGCACAAAGGTACAAAATCAAATAGAAAATTGAAAGTCTATTTTTGATTCCAAAATTTAATCCCCTAAAAATCCGGAAAACATAGAAGAATACAACAACCAAAAATCCAGCATAAAATAGCCAGGGCGTGACCTGTGGGTCGATAAAAGGAATTATCGCAATTAAGGGCAGTAACAATAAACCTATCATTCGGTTGTAAATAAATATGGTAGTTGTGTAATAAATAAAAGAACCTTTTGCCAGAAAAAGAAAGTCGATCACAGCCATAAAAGCTCCACGCAAACTATAAACAACTATCACAAAGGCTAAAACGGCCATAAATAAAAAGATGCCTCTTAGCCCCAACATCTCCCAATTCTGATAATCGAACCACTGGGTAACAAAAAGTGCCAGATTGATAAAAAACAGCACGTTCATAATATGAAAAATCCGGCTACGCAATACATTTGATTCTTCGCGAACGCGCTTTGCGGAGTAAAAGTTAAAAGCGGTTTGAACAGCCAGTTGCACATAACGCCCAAAACCTACACGCAGCCAGCCAAATATTACAAGAACCAAAATTATTAGCCCAAGCATCCAGTCGGTTGATTCAAAGAATGTACCCGATTTACTTGCTACTTGAATTGGTTTTTTTTGTTTTACCTGTTCGCGAACCTCAACCAGACTTTTTTCAGCAACTTTTTCAATCTTTTGCTTTGTAATAAGTACCGGAGCTAATTCCGGTTCAAAGGGCTGAATCGATAAACTGGAAAAAAAATCAGCATTACCAGGCAACACAAAGTTATCATCCAACACATTGTAAACCGGATGTGCTATGCTGTCGTTACCGGGAACAAAAGGAATGGTTTTGGTAATTGGAATCACCACCTTTGGTTTTTCAATTCGTGTGGAATCGACAGTGAAGGTGCGTACAGACCCCAACTCCATTTTTTTTCGGCCAACATCGAGTTTGTTTTCCTGAGGCAAAACCACCGGGGTATTAATTAATAATCCCTTGGCGGGAAGCGTATCCTGACTCTGAATGATAAAATTTTTATAACTCATGCGATCTGTAACTGTTTTTCCGAAACACCCTCTCGTTACTGCTTGTTGCGTTAACCCTGGGATTTTAATGCCATAAAAATAATAAGTTTAAGCGATAATAATTTATAATTGTCAATTTTAGTTTTGACTTAAGGAATAATTTGAATTAATTGTATCTTTGGTTTCGAAAATAAAATTACCATGCATATACGTAAACGTTTTGTATTTATTGCGCTGGGGTTTGTTGCCATAAACGCCTGTGTTCCCACCCGACAATTTCAGGAATTAAAACAAAAAAATGCAGTTACTGTCAACGAACGCGACTCGCTTAAAAGCACCAACGAATCGTTAACGGTACAAAACACTGAAATGGAAGCTGAGCTGGAGGAACTGGAAAAGCGCTTTTCCCTAATGGCATCGCAGCAAAGTGGATTAAAAGATTCGGCTGCTTTTTACAAAAAACAGTTCAAAGTTTATAAAACCATGTACAACGACCTATCGAACACCCAGTCATCGGTTGAGAAGGGACGTGATGAAGAAACACGCAAACTGCTGGCTGAACTTCAGGTTACCAAAGAAGACTTGCAGGTGCGTGAAGATGAGTTACGGGAGTTGGAAGACAACCTGATGGCTAAACAACTGGCTTTGGAGGAACGCGACGAAATTTTGCTGGCTTTGGATGCAACGCTTAACCAGAAAAAGACCGAACTGGAAGCTCAAAGCCTTCGTATGAGGGAATTGGAAAGCATATTGCATAGCAAAGATTCAGCGGTTTTTGCCTTAAAATCGAAAATTACCGATGCCCTTTTGGGATTCGAAAATAAAGGCCTTACCATTCAGCAACGCAATGGAAAAGTATATGTTACCATGGACGAAAAACTGCTTTTTAAATCGGGACAATGGGATGTTGACCCCAAAGGACAGCAGGCCATCAAACAAATTGCCGGTGTATTGGAGCAAAACAAAGACATCAACATTGTGGTTGAAGGACATACCGACGATGTTCCCATGCGCGGAAGCGGCGAAATTAAAGATAATTGGGATCTAAGTGTAAAGCGGGCGACATCGATAGTAAAAATTCTCCTGCAAAATTCAAGCATGGATCCCAAACGGGTTAGTGCAGCTGGTCGTGGCCCCTACTTCCCGGTTGATGCTGCTAAAACTCCCGAAGCCAGGGCAAAAAACCGAAGAACAGAAATTATTTTAACGCCAAAACTCGATGAGCTGTTCCAGATTTTAGAAAATAATTAAGATACCTCTAACAATTGATAATAAACCTAAGGGTGCATTATCCTTAGGTTTTTTTGTTACATGATTAGCTTTTACGATACCTACCAGTTTTGCAAAACCCTTACGATTAGAAAGGTGATTAACGGAATGCTGTTGCGCCTAAGCTATTTTCTGTCGCGAATCAGCGGAAGCATTATTCGCTGGGGCTTACCCGAATCGCTTAGTATTGAACCCACAAATCTTTGCAACTTAAAATGCCCGGAATGTCCATCGGGAAACAATAGCCTAAATCGACCCCGCCTTTTCTTAGCTGAAACATCCTACCGCAACCTGATTGATAAAAACAATAAACAGTTGGCTTTTCTTCAATTGTATTTTCAAGGTGAACCCTTTTTACATCCAAAAATATACCAATACATTCATCACGCGGTTAAAAACCGTATTTACACGGCTACATCGACAAACGGCCAGTTTTTGAATCTGGAAAATTGCTTAAAGCTTGTTGATTCGGGCCTTCAGCGGCTCATTGTTTCCATTGACGGTACAACTCAGGAGAGCTATGAAAAGTACCGGGTAGGTGGCAGCCTCGACCAGGCCTTAACAGGAATTGAGAATCTGATTGCCGCTAAAAAACAACGAAAGAAAAGAACGCCTGCTGTTATCATCCAGTTTGTTGTTTTTAAGACCAATGAACATCAAATTCCGGAAATAAAACAACTGGCTAAAAAGCTACAGGTTGATGCGTTAAAGTTAAAAAGTCCGCAACTTGAAGATTTCGAAAACGGACATCCTTTAATGCCCGAAACCAAAAAGTACAATCGATACATAAAAAATGCATCGGGAACTTATTCCCTGAACAAAAACAAACAGGTTAAATGCAAAAGAGCCTGGAATGGTGCCGTGCTAACTGCCGACAACCGACTAATTCCCTGCTGCTTCGATAAAAAAGCCCAACATGCTTATGGAACCCTCACCAACGAGACGCTGGCAACGCTCTGGAAAAGCAAAAAAGCAGATTGGTTTATAAAAACGGTGTGGAGCAAAAACAATCCAGTTGAAATGTGTAAAAACTGTACGGAGGGATTAAAACAAACCTGGTTCTAGTGTTCAAAGCACTTTCAAAAGTTGTTACAGGCATATTTCTTTATCAGATGAAAATAAATAGTTTAAAAATGGTTAGTTTTGAGCCCTAAAATTATCGGTTCATGAATCGCACCCTTATTTTATTGGTTCTGGTTTTTACGGCCTCACTTGTTCAGGCCCAACTTTCTATTGGCGTACGTCAGGGCTATGGAAACCACGGCATCCACCTGGAACCGCCGGGACTTGAACAACTTCAGGCAGATTTTTGGCTGCCCAGTACGGCCTTTGTTATTGCCTTCAACAATAAACTAAACAATGGCCTGCAAATGGAATTTTCGTTGGCGCAAAAAGGCTGGCGCGAAGTAGATACCCTTCCCGATGCTTACTTTAGTCGAAAAATTACTTATCTGGAGATACCCTTTTTCAGTCATTTCGAAATTGGCCAGGGTGCGGTACGCCCCGTGATTCTTGCCGGACCTTACCTGGCTTTTAAATTATCGGAATCTTCAGAAAACCACAACTATAATCACCCAAATGAATTCGACCATTATACCCAGAAAGTCCGATCCCTCGATTTTGGAATAAAAGTAGCTGTTGGTTTGCGCTATAATGTCAATAAGCGTCTGGCTGTTTTTGGCGAAGCCAGATACGACATTCAAATGGCTGGAGGACGTGATATTTTTATCGACCGTCCCAATGGCATTCAGGCTTCCAGATTAAGCGAAGTGGGCGGTACTTTTGGTATATTGTGGCATATAATTCCACAAGCTAAAAAAGACGAAAAGAAAGGCTACGTTCCCAAAGAAGACTTGTTTGAATAACTTTGTGTTAAGTTTATGATTGGCTATATTATATACTCAATTAATTAAACTTATACTTTGGGTAATAGAGCAACCAATTCCTTTAGCGAAGAGACCACCACATTTCCATTTACCATCAAACGTTCTTCCGATTGATGACCATTTGCCACCAAAACACAAGAGCAGCCCAATTCCGAAGCTACTTCCTCATCGTGAAGCGTGTCTCCTATGAGCAAACAGTTTCTGCCGCTTAAACCTAGCTTTTCAAAAAGTAATTTTCCCCGATGAATTTTCCCATGCGCAAAATGATCTTCAATTCCGGCAATAGCCTCAAAATAATCGTATATTCCCAGTTTGCGAATCGACTGTACCAGACTTTGCTGTTCCATAGCCGACAATACAATTTGCTTGTAACCCTGCTCCCTCAATAGTGTAAGGGTTTGTTTTACCTCATCGAATAATTGAGCAGAAGGTAGAAGCTTATGGTAATTCTCCATGAACTGAAGCGCAGGTATATCAAAAGGCTCCTTTTCAAAATCAAAGCCCAGGGCCCGGTAATAATCTTTAACAGGAAAATCAAAAACTTTCAAATAGCGCTCCCGGGTTAACTGGGGCAAATGCCTTTCGTACAGCAAATCATTCATGGATTGAATACAGATTTCCCGGTCGTCGAGCAGGGTACCGTTCCAATCCCACACTATGGTAGTAATGGTTGAAACATCGAAATCACTCATAGTATTACTTTTAATAAATACTATTTAATATTATATATAAGCACTTTATCTTCTAACAACATAGCGATATTGTTTTTGTTCCAGGCAAGATCATCGCTTGTTGTGTGAAGGGTAATTAGCTGATCCTGTAGCTGTAAAAAAGGAGCTTGCATTTGATAAAGTTGGGTTCCATCGTAAATTATCAAATGCTTTTCTGAGAAAAAGACCCGTTGGATACCTTCCCGATGAATGGTACTGAGGTAAGCTCCAAACAAATCAAAAACCAAAAGTTTGTTTTGACAATTCACATAAATCTTTTGATTGTATTCATAAATGGAACGCACCGTGTGGCTACCAATCCAATCGTTTAAGGGCTGGGTTTCTACAAGAATCTTTCTTTGGTCGTTTACCCGAAAGAGTTTTTGCTGTTCCGGACTATAGGCCCAAAAGCCTCCACTCGATGAAGCACAGGTTTGTGAAATATCGGTCCCAAAAACGGCGTAGGTTTCAAAAGGATCGGAAAGCTCGCCCAGTTCCTGATCCAAAAAGCTTACCAGACCGGCTTCACGATAAAAAACCAAAATTTGAAGTGCATTAACCACATCAATCGAATGAATGGTTCCAAATAGGGAATTGCTGTAGCGGTTCAAAAGCTCTCCTGAATTATTATACTTTAGTAATTCAACCTCATTAATCAGGTATATATTCCCAAAAGCATCAAAAACAACTTGTTGTGCTTTTTGATTAATTTCCAGAATCGGCTGCGCCAGGGCCGTACGGAAAATAATCAAAGTAAAAAATAATATTATTGCTTTTTTATTCAATCACTTAAAATTAATCATCTTTAGTATCTCATCAACATAATCGCGGTTGTTCGACAGCCGGGGAATTTTATGTTGTCCTCCCAGCTTACCCTTTAATTGCAGCCATTTGTGAAAAGTGCCTTTCTCTACACTGTGAACAATGGGCATATCAAGCGTGTAGTTTTTAAAGCGTTTGGCTTCGTAATCTGAGTTTACTGACTTCAGGGCCTCATCGAGCATATACGTAAAGTAATCCATATCAGAAGGTTCTTTCTCAAACTCAATCAACCATTCGTGAGCGCCCTGTTTATTCAACTCCATATAAACCGGGGCTACAGTATATTCATTAATCTCAGCGCAACTTTTAGCACAGGCTGCTTTCAGGGCTTTTTCAGCATTATCAACAATCAATTCTTCGCCAAAAGCATTGATAAAATGACGGGTACGCCCGGTAATCAGGAATTTATGGGGATATGTACGGGTAAACTGTACCGTATCGCCAATAATATAACGCCAAAGTCCGCCATTGGTCGAAATTACCACAGCATAATTCTCACCTGGCTTTACCTCGTTTATGCGCAATGTGGTTGGATTGGGGTTGGAAAATTCCGACATAGGAATAAATTCATAAAAAATTCCATAATCAAGCATAAGCATCATGGCCGGATCGTTGGGGTCGTCCTGAATACCAAAGAAGCCCTCTGATGCGTTATAGGTTTCCAGGTAATGCATCTCCGGATTAGGAATCAATTGCTGGTATTGCGAGCGGTACGGAGTAAAGCTTACACCACCATGAATAAACAACTCCAGATTAGGCCAGACTTCCATAATGTTTGCTGCCCCGGTAATTTCGAGTATTCGTTTAATTAAAACCAGAGTCCATGAAGGAACACCCGATATGTTGGTCACATTTTCCTTTATGGTAGCATGCGCCATTTGCTCAAGTTTTTCTTCCCAATTGTCCATTAATGCAATGGAAGCTTTGGGTGTTCGAAAAAACTCAGCATAAAAGGGAATGTTCTCTATTAATATAGCCGACAAATCGCCAAAATAGGATTCGTTATTAAAGTTATTTATTTTATGGCTTCCTCCAATTATGAGACCTTTACCTTTAAGCACACGATTGTCAGGATACAGGTGCTCATTGAAGTACATCACATCTTTTCCACCGCGCAAATGCGATAGCTCAATAGCTTCCTGGGTTACCGGAATAAACTTGCTTTTATCGCTGGTAGTACCACTACTCTTGGCAAACCATTTAATCTCGCCCGGCCACAGCAGGTTTTTTTCCCCGGCACGCAAACGCTCCACGTAGGGTTTAATCTGATCATATTCCTGAAGCGGAACCCGCGATTTAAAATCATCGTAGGTTTTTATGGAATCAAAAGCGTGATTCTTCCCCCATTCGGTTTCACTGGCTGTTTCAATAAGATTCATCATTACATCGTGCTGTACATTACCCGGATACTGCCGAAACAAATCAATTTCGTTCATCCTTTTGATGGTAAGCCAGCCAACAATTCCCTTTAATATCGGCATAGGTATAGGTTTTTCTCAAAGATACTTTTTTTGTAGAAGGCGCTAAAATAATTGAAGATAATTTAAAAATAGGTAACAACTACTGGGTTTAATGCCACGATCAGGAATCAAACCCTGTTGCATTAAAAAAAGAAGGCCGGTTCAAAAAAAACCGGCCCCATTCCCAACATTTAAAAACTATTTTGCAAGTAGTATTTGTTCTGTGAAAAGATGTTCGGGTGATTGTATTCTTAAAATATAAACTCCCGCTTTAGCCAACGACAAATCGATGCAAGTTTCAAGCTGATGTAATTCGGCGTGCATAATAACACTTCCTCTTATATCGGTAATTGTCAATGTTGTACCCAGAGTTACCTGATGTAGTAGTATGGTAAATTCACCCTGACTTGGGTTTGGATAAATACTACTTACCAAAGCACGCTCTGTGTTGATTCCAACAGCAAGCAACACTACGTCGACAGTAAGGTCGGCATCAACCACCGAGAGGGTACCCTGATACACTTCAAACGCCTCCGGCTTACTGATGGTAAAGATTGCTTCGCTTACCGGCATGATGTCGGTAAATACTGCCTTACCTTCACTATTGGTAAGCTGACTTTCGCTGTTAAATTCAACAGTAGCGCCTTCAACCGCATTTCCATCTTCATCGAGTACATTAAAAGTAACCGCATAGGTTTCTTTCACAGGAAGGGTGAAATCGACCGAATATGTTGCCTGGGTTACGCCGTCTTCGGCAGTAACCGTAATTACTGCTATACCGGGAAGCGCTGAAGCCTGAACAACTTCAACTGTAGCTGCGGCATCGTTGGCAAGAGCAGCAATTACCGGAATGGTGGTAGTACCCTCAGGCAATTCAACTTTGTACTCGAAGGTTGTTGCTTCAAAATCTTCCAGTTGAACTCCATCCATGGTGATGGTGCTTAGGGAAGCATCGCTATTGGGTGCCAGGGTGAAACTAACCGTGTAAGTCAACTGGGTTTCGCCGTCTTCGGCGGTTACCAGAATACTTGCCGCACCCGGAAGAGATGCTGCCTGAGTTATGGCCAGTGAAGCAGCAGCATCGTTCGGACTGGCTGCCACAACCGGCAAGTCTGTTGTTCCGTAGGGCAGTATAACCTGATAATCGAAGGTGTTTACATCAAAACTGCTGATGGCTTCACCGTTCACGGTAATTCCGTGTAAGGTGGCATCATTATTTGGTGCCAGTGTAAACATAAGCGTATAAGTAAGTTTGGTTTCGCTGTCTTCGGCAGTAACTACAAGGGTTGCTTCACCGGGCAGTTCCGTTGCCTGGGTAATTTGCAGGCTGGCATTGGCATCGGTTGTTGTGGCATCAACTTCTGGTATGGTGGTCGTTCCATACGGCAGCTCCAGCTCATATACAAATACATCGGCAGCAAAAGTTGCCAGGGGAACTTCGTCGACAATTATACTGCTTAAGCTGGCGTCGTGACCTAATGACGCATCCACAAAGGTAACTTTGTAGGTAAGCACGGTGGTATTGTCCTCGGCTGTTACCTGAATGCTTGCAAATCCGGGAACTGCTGTTGCCTGAACAATATCAACAGAAGCCTTAGCATCATTGGCCACGGCAGAAACCACAGGAACGCTTTCGTTAGAAACAGGAAGCACATACTCCAGGGTACCCGGAGCAAATCCGGTCAGTGATTGCCCGTCAACCAGAATATCGCTTAATGTAGCATCGGTATTTAAAGCCACACTGAAATGGATGGTGTAGGTTAGCGTGGTTACCATGTCTTCGGCGGTTACTTTTACCGAAGCGTCGCCTGGCAACTGAAGCACCTGGGTAAGCACAACCTGGGCTTTAGCATCGGCAGCCACAGCTGTGATTACCGGCAACGTTGTAGTTCCGTAAGGCAGCACCACCGAATATTCATACTGGTCTGCTGCAAAACCTTCCACCGTTGTGCCATTGTAGCTTAAGCTGCTAAGGGTAGCGTCGGTATGGTAAGGAGTAACAGTAAACTGTACGCTATAGGTTTGTTGAGTAACTCCATCCTGGGCAGTTACTTTAACGCTTGTAGTGCCGGGCAGGCTTGTGGCTGCACTAATCTCGATACTTGCATTTGCCTCATTAGCTGTGGCAACAAGCACTGGGACATCGGTAGTACCTGCAGGCAGGCTTACCGAATAAGTAAATACAGAAGGATCAAAACCCTCCAGTGGCGAACCATCAAGAGTTATTGCACTCAGGCTGGCATCGTTCGACGGGAACGACATATCGGCAGCAAAACGCGCCGTAATATAATTTCCGGTCGTCCGGCTATGGGCTATTCCGGTAACCTTTCCGGATGTCTCCGGAAGTAAAGTTCCCATATAGTCGGCATCGTAGAAATTGGTGTAGAAGTTGGCCGAATTTGTCTGATCGCTGAGGGTATAACTGGTTCCCGTGGCAAATGTTATGCTACCATCGGCCTGGCTAAATGTTAGGCCTTCAAACGTAAGCAATTCTGCTTCATAGGCTTCAAAATCGGACGCAAAGGCTTCCAGCGTTACCACTTCGGGAATAATTTCGGTTCCGTCACCCGAACTTGCACCCGGATCGGTAGAGGGTACCAGCTGTAACATGCCTCCATATTCCGTTAATGAGCCTTCAATACCACTTATATTGGCTCCAATGGTATAGCTTGAAGTGATTTTACCAGCCAAATCGTCGATAAGGACAGCGGCCGTAGCATCCTGAATAAACTTCTGGTTGCGATAGCTTTGTACCATGGTAACGGTAGCATTTCCGGCAAATTTAACTTTGGCCCCGGCTCCCTGATTACGCAATGCAGCCAGCGTTTGGGGGACAGCTATGATTTCAAAGTCGCCACTTACCTCGTTTATCGTAGCATTATCGACGGCACTGATGCGTACCTTATAGTTGTTTCCGTAATAGCTGTCAGCACCCACGGTTAAGGCAACACTACCGGTAGTAGCGTCGGTCGATGCCAAAAGATCGGTCCACACATCGAAGTTGGGTACATAAACCTCAACTCTAATGTTTGCTATGTTCGCAGCGTTCCATGTCATGGTAACTTCGTCGCCGGCATAGAATACTTCGCCACCGACGGGATAAGTCAGGCTAAGGCTTTGTACCGAAGCGTCGATTGTAGTAAAGCTTGCCTGTGCACTAAGATTAAGGTTCCCGGCTTTATCCTGAACCGCATCGGCTTTTAGTACCAGGGTGTACTGGGTACTGTTGTCCAAAGCTGCGGTCGGAATCACGGTAATAAGCCTTCCGCTGATAGTAGCACTAAATGCTACGGTATTTGCCGGAGTGGCCGTTTCGTAACACTCGAGCAGCGCGCTTACATCGGCCCCTTCGGCAAAGGCCAGGCCGCTGGCATCGAATACATTCTCGTTAAAGGTGAGCGTGGGATGTACATTTACAAACACCTCGTTTGTATTGTTCAAGGGTTCAAAAGCAACAACCGGACCTTCGGTATCGGGTGCCTGAACGTGTAAACCCAGGTAAGCAACCTCATCCTGAGCATAAACCAGCCATTGGGAATCGTCAGTATTGGTTCCGGCCGATAGCGCCCAGTCGGTGGTACCAATCTCGATGGGTGCTTTACGTACCAGGGTTTTGTCGGCGGTAGCATTGGCTACTCCGGCCACCGGCCAGGCACTTCCGGGATCTTCACCCACGTTGCCAATGACATCAATAAGGACATCGTTTTTAAACAAGCCTAACGCATCGTCGCCATTAAAATTGGCCACACCCGAAGTAATATCGCCCACATCTTTAATGGTCTGAACGGCACTTGAGTTGTAGATAACATATACATCGCCCGCAGCAAGTGTTCCGCTTAATACCAGGGTAGTTCCCCAGCTTGCACCGTTGGTGGCCAGCTTAACCGAATAGGCCGATAAATCGGCATCCGTTCCGGTGGGATTGTAAATCTCCAGGGCCTTGTTGCTTGAAGAACCTTCGAGGTATTCCGAGAAGAACAATTCACTGGTTGGGGCTTCATCCAGGGTAAGCGCATAGGTTTTTTGAGTAGTACCATCCTGGGCGGTAACTATTACCTGATAGTTGCTTAACAGATCGGTGGCTACAGTGCTGCCATCAGACTGGTACACTTCAAAACTGGCATAGGTTGCCGGAGTCAGGTTGGCTTTAAAGGCTGCCAGGCTGGTTCCGTAAGGAATTCCGGTAATTGTGTTTTCGGCATCGTTAACCAGGTAGTGGCCTGAGCTTACAAAGGCTTCAGTGCTTGCCGCTTCCCAGGTAAAGTGGATGGTGTAGGTTTGGGTGGTAATTCCGTCCTGAGCGATAACTTTTACGCTGCTTGTTCCGGGCATCGATTCGGCCACGGTCAGCTCCGCCGAGGCGGTGGCATCGTTCAGGGTATAAGTAAGCCCAGGAACGTCTGCCGTTCCGTAGGGATATTCTTTAGTATAAGCATATACCTCAGCACTGAATCCATCGACAGCCACCTCGTCGATAAACAAGGCACTTAAGCTGGCATCAGTATTCGGAGCCTCAGGCGTAACACTAACCTGCCAATCCTGACTGGTAATTCCGTCTTCGGCAAGAATGCTGTAGGTTACGGTGCTTTCAAAATTGATGGCGGTTACGCCACTTTCCTGGGGAGTTGTTCCCACTTTTGCCGTTGCTCCGGCACTCAGGGTAAAGGTGGCCACCAGGGCACTGCGATCGCTTCCGTAAGGAACCTGGATGCTCAGGGTATGGGCATCGGCATCGATGGTTGCCTCTCCGGTCTGGCCGGGAACGGCAAAGCTCAGGATATCGGTCTCGTTGTTTACAAAAGCTATTTTATTTATGGTATAGGTTTTTTTGGTCAAGCCGTCTTCGGCCACACAAATTAGCTGATAGCCATCGAGCAAATCGGTAGCCAGGCTAAGTCCGTCGGCCTGATACACATCGTACGAAGCGCCGCTGAGAGCAAGCACATTGGCTTTAAAGGTCGCCAGGTCCTCGGAATAAGGAACATTGCTGATGGTGCTGTTGTCGTTATCGACGGCGTAAACCGCTGAGGCGACTTCAGCCACCGTTCGGGCTTCGCGCACGGTAAAGGTGGTGCTGCTTTCGGTATTTTCGTTTCCGGCGGCATCTTCCACGGTATTGGCCAGCAGACTCAGGGTATATTGCATACCCAGTTTTAAGTCGCCGGTGGGATCAACTACCATTTGCTGACCCGACAAAGTGGCCACAAAAGGCAGCGTATTGGCGGGCGTAGCTGTTTCGAAGAAGGACAGCTTGGCGGCCAAATCGTCGTTGCTGATGGCCGAACCATCGGCATTAAAGATTTCCTCGTCGAAACTTAGCGTGATATCGGTAGTTTCAGTAACCTGTGAAGATCCATTCAGGGGTGAAAAACTTACCACGGGAGCTACATTATCGGTAAACTGAACGTGAGAACCTAAATATGATAATTCATCCTGATCATATACCAGCCATTGGGAATCATCAGCATTCGTTCCTGCCGAAGAGGTCCAGGAGATGGTTCCCATATTAATTGCGGCCTTTCGCACCAGGGTTTGGTCCACTGTACCGCTGGCATCGTCGGCAACCGGCCAGGCTGTTCCCGGGTCTTCGCCCACCTGACCAATGACATCGATAAGTATATCGTTTTTAAACAAGCCACGGCATCGTCGCCATTAAAGTTGGCCACACCTGAAGAAATGTCGCCCACGTCTTTAATAGCCTGTACAGCACTTGAATTGTAGATAACATACACCTCGCCGGCTGTTATGGTTCCACTTAAACCAAGGGTTGTTCCCCAGTCGGCACCATTCGTGCCCAGCTTAACGGAATAAGCCGACAAATCGACTTCACTTCCGGTAGGATTGTAGATTTCCAAAGCTTTGTTGCTTGAAGAACCTTCGATGTATTCCGAAAAGAACAAATCAATAACCGGCTCATTTACCGTCAGGGTATAGGTCTTTTGGGTGGTGCCATCCTGAGCGGTAACCACCACCTTGTATCCGCTTAAGAGATCGGTTGCCAGGGTAGTCCCATCGGCAAGGTAAACATCGAAAGCAGCACCTGTAGCAGGCGTTAATGCTGCTTTAAAGGTGGCCAGGGTTGTTCCGTAAGGTATGTCGGTAAGGGTTTCGTTCCCATCGTCGACCGTATAGCTGGCCGAAGTTACGGTGGCCTCACTGCTGGGTGCTGCCACGGTAAAGTTGATGCGGTAATCTTTTTTGGTGGTGCCATCCTGGGCAGTAACCTCAACGCTGGTAGTACCCGGCAAGGAGGACGCATTGGTTTGAATTACCGTAGCGGTGGCATCGCTTAAGGAATAAGTAACGGTTGGAACCGTGCTGGTTCCGTAGGGCAACTCCACATCGTAAGCAACCGTTCCGGCATCGAAACCGGCAATGGTGGAGCCATCGACTAGTAAGTCGGTTAAGGTGGCATCGGTACTGGGTATTTCTTCCGAAACACTTACCGTCCAATCCTGGGTGGTAAGTCCGTCTTGTGCTGTAATGGTATAGGTAAGGTCTGATGAAAAATCGTTGGCGCTTATTCCGCTTTCCTGCGCTGTGGCTCCAACCGCAGCTGTTGCCCCGGCCGATAGTTCAAAGGTGGCAATCAGATTGGTAACATTGGTACCATAAGCCACGTCAACAGCAACCGTATGAGCTACGGCATCAATTGTTGCCGCTCCGGTTTGTTCCGTAAAGCTAAAGGCGGTAATGTCGGTTTCATCACTTGCAGTTGTGGAAATTGTAATATCAGCATCACTTTCATCTGAAATGGTTATGTTTGAATAATTATCAGAAATTCGAATCCTATAATTATTTCCCTCCAAACTTCCTGGAACAAACCAACTGTAGGTTCCATCATTTGTTTCATCATCTGCAATTAAAACATATGAAGTTCCATTGTAATATTCAATATCAATTGTTGAGGAATATCCAGTACTTGTCCATATAATATCCTGTGAAGTTCCAGATTGCCATATTTCTCCACCATTAGGAGACGTAATAGTCAAAACTGGTAAAGCATTAACACTCCCGTATACTATTAAATCATCACCTGTTCCATCACCAATTCCTCCAGAACCAGATGTGGCTTCTGCATACATATAGATCCTGAAAGTTACAGGCTCACTAATGTCTAAATAGGAAAAAGTAAATGTGAAGTTTTGGGTAGATGTGCCATCAGTAATTGAATATATTTGGTCTAAATTACTTGCAAAATTATCTAAAGAACTTCTAAGTGCTATAGCACTCGGACCCGTGGATGACCTTTGCAATTGTAGATATATTGAACTTATTGTAATCATATATCCTGGACTTGGTGTAACTGTAAAAGTCATAAAATCATCTCCAGACACAGCATCTTCAATAGAGGTTAATGCCCAACTTGTCGCATTAAATCGACCACCATTAGCTGAAGCAGTAAGCCCTGCACCTCTTGAGATGGTAGAAGTAGAAAGATTTTCATCATTATATTTTGAGCTCGCTGTTTCTTCATTTCCTGCTAAAGCAGAGAACTCAAAACTTAAAATCTGCCCCCATCCCTGGGAACTAAATAACAATAGCAAAAGCAAACCCGGCAATAAACGCCGCAGTCCGCTGGGTAAAAGCGTAGTTTTTTTCATCTGTGTAATTTTAGTTGTATGTATTGAATCCTAATCTGGTTGTTCGTCTGATTACACGTTGTTTTTCAAAGGAAATGGTTTGGCAATTTATGCTATTTTACCAAACTAAACAATAGCTGCGTTTATTTTTCTGGTGTTTTTTCCTGTATTTTGTATTATTTTCGTAACACCTGTAATTATACTACACCCGGTTCAGAAACGATTTGCCTAAATTCGGCTTATGCCTTCTCCTTAGCCCGGGTGCCTGTCCCACCGTTGGTCGTTCTGGGGCTTTAGAACCCCTTGTTGGGCAGCAGCAACTGATTCAGGGGCTGAAAAACCCGTTGTGGATCGGCAGCAGCAAATTCAGGGCTTGAAAATCATCCCGCCAGTCAGCAGGAAGGAATTCAGGGCCTGAAAAACGCCCTGTCAGTCAGCAGGACAAAATTCAGGGTCTGAAAAACGTCCTGCTCACCGGCAGCACGAAATTCAGCGGCTTAAAAACGTGCTGCCAGCGGGCAGCATATTGATAATCAGCAAAAAGCCATATTTTTCTTCGTGTTCAGCAAAATAATTGAAAGGGCCAAACAGCAGCCGGCTTACCGTGAAGCAGCCAGGCTGCCGATGAGGCCGCATTTATACTGGTCTTTGCTTATTATCAGCTTTTTACCTGCTTTTTTTTTGGCGATATATTTGGTGGTAATCACGAATTGCCGTAATTTTGATACTCCTGCCAGAAGCCAAGTAGTTTTTATTAATTTAAAACGCTTATATTATGATTAAACTTTTCAATTTATTTCAGTTGCGTGCCGGCGAGTTGATGCAATTCTGCCGCGACGCCGTAAACGTTCTTCTGGCTAACGATTTGGTTGGCCTTGAAGTAAATGAACCGGGAACTGCTTTTATCAACCGTTTCGAAAGTGCCAAAAGCACTTACAGCCTGGCAAAAGGCAGCCTAATCACCAAAGAGCTGGTAGCTATCGACCGCCGTCGTGACACCGGCATCCGCGGTATCCTGGAGATGCTTGACGCCTATGCCCTGCACTACGACCCTAATGTGGTAGCTGCAGCGGAACGTATAAAACAGCAATTTAATCGTTTTGGGGTGAAAATCGCCCGCCAGAATTACCAGACGGAAACCAACAATCTTTTTAGTCTGGAGGAACAGGTTACTGGCGACACCTCGCTGCAAGCCGACTTTGCGCTGGTTCATCTAAGCGATTGGTACAATCAGCTAACGGCAGAAAACCATTTATTCTCGGATCGCTATGCGGCCCGGGTTGCCGAAACGGTTGAACAGGGTGGTGGTAAATTTATGGAGGAACGTCCGCTGCTTATTGAGGCCTTCCGCGAATTTTGCCAGCATGTGAATGCACACATCACCCTTAAGGGAGATGCTGCCTACAAGGTTTTGACAGAACCTATAAATGTGCAGATTGAAAAATACCTGTTAACCGTTAAAAACCGACAGGCCGTTCCGGAAAATCCCGAAGACGAAACCGTCGAAATCTGAACCGCGAGGGAAGGACGCGGACATTGAAGCAAAGGAACAACAAGCACCGTGGGTATTTTGAGCACAACAACAGAATACCCCGGTGTTTTTTGTTTCTGCGGCCAGGGCTGGTTTCGTTGGGACTTTGTGGTTGAAGATTTTTGATTGCAGATTGCAGGTATGCGATTACGTTCCGTGAGGACTTCGTCGTTAACGATTTCAGATTTGGTTACCAATGAACTTCGTCGGTTTCGGCGGCTTATTTCTTGGTAGCTGTTCGTTGCTCTGGCTGCAAACCGCTTACTGGTGGCTGATGACTGCTTGCGCTGCATGATAACAACGCTTTTCATGGAACCTTTGCAGCTTGCAGCGCTTTGCATGGGGTAAACCAAACCCCGGGTTGACACCCGGGGCTATTATTGTAGCACCCCTTCGGGGTTTGATACCCTTTGCGGATCATAAGAAGCCGGTAATTCATGGCAAGCTTGCAGCGCTTTATGCTTCGGAGCAAATTAATACTAGCGAGCTATAACTCCTTTGGGGTTTTAGCCCGAAAGGTCTGCTGCCAATTTGAACCTTGCCTCCCGGCTTCTGTATCACTGAAAATCTGAATCACAGCATCACGGATGCCAGCCCGCCGTAAGGAGGTTTACCCCTACCACAACCGGGGCTGCAAACCGCTTACTGGTGGCTGATGACTGCTAATCATTGATTGAATTAAATAACCCGAAGGGTTAAACAACAATAGCCGTAGGTGCAACCTACGGATTAACGCACCTATCTAGCCCGGAACCCGGAAAGGGTTCAACCGGGAATAGGATAATATTTGATTGCAGATGTCCGATTAAGGATTTCAGATTTGGTTCCCAGCGAACTGATTGCTCATTTTTAATTGATAATTATTAATTGTCAATTGCTCATTGCACACGACTAATGCGCCTCGAGCCAGTTGCTACCCACGCCAAAGTCGACGGTTAACGGGACTTTCAGCAATACTGCCTGTTCCATTTCCCGTACAACCAGCACTTTTACCTCATCCAATTCTGTTTGCAGCACATCGAACACCAATTCGTCGTGTACCTGTAGTATCATTTTCGATTTAAGCTGAGCTTTGTCGAGTGCCTTTTGCACGTTTATCATGGCAATCTTAATAATATCGGCGGCAGCACCCTGAATGGGGGCGTTAATTGCGTTGCGTTCGGCTGCCCCGCGCACAATGGCATTGCCCGAGTGAATGTCGGCCAGGTAACGCCGTCGCCCGAACAGGGTTTCAGCATAGCCTTTTTCGCGCACGGTACGGATGCTCTCGTCCATAAATTGTTTTACTCCGGGATAGCTGGCAAAATAGCTGTCGATAATATTCTTTGCCTCGCTGCGCGATATGTTCAGGTTTTGCGCCAGTCCAAAAGCGGATATGCCGTAGATAATTCCAAAGTTGGCTCCCTTGGCAAAGCTGCGTTGCTCTCGGCTCACCTCGCTTTGCGGAATACCAAAGATGCGGGCAGCGGTTGCAGCATGAATGTCTTCGCCCCGGGCAAAAGCTTCAATCATGTGTTCGTCGTTGCTCAGATGCGCCATCAGGCGCAGTTCAATCTGCGAATAGTCGGCAGCAAACAGCACGTGCTTGGTATCGCTGGGAATAAAAGCTTTGCGTATCTCCCGTCCCCGTGCTTCGCGGATGGGAATGTTCTGCAGGTTGGGATTGTTCGAGCTAAGCCGTCCGGTGGCGGTAATGGTTTGATTGTACGAGGTGTGAATTTTTTCCGTTTGGGGATGCACCAACTGGGGCAAAGCCTCAACATAGGTCGACACCAGCTTTTTAATGCTCCGGTATTCCAAAATCAGGGGAACAATCGGGTGTTTATCGGTAAGTTTTACCAACACCTCTTCGCCCGTAGCGTATTGCTTGGTTTTGGTCTTTTTGGCATCTGAAACAATACGCAGCTTTTCGAACAGGATATCGCCCAATTGCTTGGGCGATGCAATATTAAAAGTTTCGCCGGCCAGCTGGTAAATCTGCTGTTCCACTTCGGCCACCTCGCTATTAAGTTTTTCCGCGTAAGCGGCCAGCTGCTGCCTATCGAGTCTGACACCGGCGTATTCCATGTCGGTTAATACGGGAATCAGGGGTACTTCAATCTCATGGAACAGACGGGTCAGGTTCCATTGTTCCAACTCTTTTTTTAGTTTGGGATACAGCCGGAAAGTAATATCGGCATCTTCGCAGGCATAATCCTTTACCTGCTCTACAGGAACCAGATCCATGGTACGTTGACCCTTCCCTTTTTTACCGATGAGTTCCTCGGTTTTGATGGTCTCGTAATTCAGGTAGCTTCGCGCCATATCGTCGAGGTTGTGGCGAAAATCGGGTTGAATCAGGTAGTGTGCAATCATGGTGTCGAAAAAGGGGCCGGCAAAGTGTACGCCGTAGTTTTTCATTACCTGCATGTCGTATTTCAGGTTTTGTCCAATTTTCAGTATGTCGGGATTGGTGAAAAACGGAAGAAAGCGATCAACCACAGCCTGCGCTTCACTTTGTTCTTTGGGTACCGACACGTACCAGGCTTTGCCTTCGGCATTGGAAAAAGCCATGCCCACCAGTCGGGCCGAATGGATTTCGAGGGCTGTGGTTTCGGTATCGAAACACACTTCCTTACTCTGGAGCAGTATGTTAAGCAATTCATCCTGTTCTTTTTGAGAAACCACCAGCCGGTAGTCCACTTCAGTACTTGAAAACGAGGCTGTAGAAGGTTGGTTTACCGAGGCTGCTGCCGGAGCATCAAAAAGAGAGCCCTGTACGGGAACTCCCGGGGCGGCTTTCTTCTCTTCGGGCTGTTCGCCGATAACCCGTGGTAAAAGGGTGCGGAACTCCAGCCGTTCAAACAGGGTTTTAATCTTTTCGGTATCGGGTTTTTCAACAATAAAAGTTGCGGCATCAAAGTCGATGGGAACCTTTGTTTCGATGGTCACCAATTCTTTCGACAAAAGAATCTGCTCCTTAAAGGCAATCAGGTTTTCCTTTTGTTTGCCCTTCAGTTCGTCGATGTGGTCATAAACCCCCAACAAAGAACCAAAATCGCCAATCAGTTTCTCGGCCCCCTTAGGGCCAACGCCGGGACAACCGGGTACGTTGTCGGAGCTGTCGCCCATCAGTCCCAGCAAATCGATGATGCGTTCGGGAGTCACCTTAAACTTTTCAATTACCTTTTCACGATCCCAAATTTCGGCATCACCCCCTGAGCGGGCCGGTTTAAAAACAAAAATACGATCCGATACCAGCTGGGCATAATCCTTATCGGGAGTCATCATAAACACTTCGAATCCTTCCTGCTCTGCTTTTTTGGCCAGGGTACCTATCACATCGTCGGCCTCAAAGCCTTTTACTTCAAGTACCGGAATGTTCATGGCTGCAATCAGTTCCTTAATAAAAGGTATGGAATGCCGCAGATCTTCGGGCATGGCTTCGCGATTGGCTTTGTATTCAGGATACATTTCATTGCGAAACGTAGGCCCGTGCGGATCGAACACCACGCCAATATGCGAGGGTTGCTGCTTATTCAGCACTTCGAGCAGGGCATTGGCAAAACCAAATACCGCTGAGGTGTTTTCACCCTTTGAATTGATGCGTGGATTTTTAATAAAGGCATAATAAGCACGGTAAGCCAGGGCGTATGCATCGAGCAGGAAGAGTTTTTTTTCAGCCATTGTTAAGGTTTTTAGGGTAACAAATATAACAAAAACGCACGGGCAAACCGTGCATTTAATAATCCGCAATTATTTTTAAAACACCATTGCCTAAGCATTGTCGGATGCAAACCATTCGGCGTATGAGGTGGCCGTTTCATAAAGCCGTAAACTAAACAGGCTGCATTGCGATGGCAGAATGTCTTTAATCCGGTGGGCAAAATCGGCCACCAGGTTTTCGCAGGTTGGCTGATAATCGACATAAATGGTATTTGAAAACATTTCGTGTTGATTTTTTTCGGATACAAAACCCGATTGATTGTAGAGCACAAAAGCGTGATCAAAAACATTTACAATGGACTTTACTACTATTTGTTTTAAATCGCCAAAGTCAATCAACATTCCTAACTTGGGGTCTGCGGTATTTGTGGTGGGCTCCCCTATTACGGTAACAAATAGTTTATAGGAATGTCCGTGAATGTTTTTGCATGCGCCATCGTAGTTGGCCAGCGCGTGTGCCATCTCAAAGTTAAACTCCTTGGTAACTCGTATTACTGACATTATTTTACTTGTTTAATTCGTCCGCAAAAGTAACAAAATTACCCGGCTTATGTTTGATTGACTAAGGAAAGCTTGCTTCCAAAACAATAAGGCTTTTGTCTAAATGTAGTGGCCTTTTAAGCGATGAGAGTTTTCCTAAGGTTCGTACAACAATTTCGCCAGCTTCAGAATTATCACATATTTTTTTTATATTTATGCAGCATTTTGGGCGCAACAACAACCAAAAACTGAACACAAAATACTACCACGAATGAAAAAACGATACTACCTACTGCTACCGCTGGCTTTTGTAATTTTTACCAACTGCCAGAACCCCGATAAAAAAACCGGAGACAAACGATTTGAGGTTACAACGGATGAAACGGCAACTTCACCTTCTGCAGAAAAAAGTACTGTTCCCGATTTGGTTTTTTATAACTTATTTTCACCCGTTGATGTGGATCATGTGATTGATGCAAAAAACGGTCGTTTTAATGCCGATTTTCTGAATTCGGTAAATAACGCCACGCGCTATACCGACAGTTATAAAATGGCCTTAAATCTTGGGGTTTATGGAGCCGACCTGAGCTACTTGTGGATTTACGATCAAACCCAACAGGCCTTTAATTACCTGGCCACCATTCAGGCATTAACTGAAAAGCTGGGCATTCCCAAAGACTTTGTCGATTTTACCCTGCTTTCGGTGGAACATAACAGCAACGAAATTGACACCTTAAAAAGCATTGCCCGCGACGCTTACGCAGCAACCGACCGCTACCTTAAAGGCAGCGAGCGCGAAAATGCTGCCGTATTAATTCTTTTGGGCGGTTGGATTGAATCGCTACATATTGCTTTAAATCTTTACCAGGAAACCGACTCAAAACTGGCGGGTAAAATTCTTACCCAAAAATATTCGCTGAACAGCTTAATCAATATGGTTCAAAACCAGCACGACGATTTAAAAATGTCGGAATACCTGCTTTTATTAAAAAAGCTAAACGACGCTTTTGGTTCATTCGAAAGCAAGCTTTCGCCCGGCGACATAGAAATTGACACCATAAACAAAACCATCAAAATAAAAGAAGGCACCCGCCTGGAAATTAATCCCCAAGCTTTTGCTGAATTAAAACAGCAGGTGGAAACCTTACGGGCGCACATAGTAGATTAGAATAGTGCTGCTTATTTTAAAACAGGCTATGTTAATTCAATGCTTTTCTTTACTTTTATTTGTTAAAAATGGTGTAAGCCAACTAAACAGAAACCCTTTGAAAAAGTTATTTTTTATACTTGTGTTTTTATTCTTTCTAACGCCCTTTTGGTTTGCCTGCAACCATACGGGAAATAGTCAGAAAAGCATTGAGCAAACACAGGAAAAGAAATTTAATGCGGCAACCATCGATTTTAAACCCGAAAATTACCGCGAAGATGAAATTGTTTTTTATAACCTTTTCTCACCCGTTGAATTCACTTACCTGGTAACCGAAAAAACAGCCTATTATAATTCGTTGCTGATAAATCCGATAAATAACATAACCAAATACAACTCGAGCGATAAGTACGCCATTAACACCGGTATTTATGGTGCCGATTTAAGCTATTTGTGGATGTTTAACCAGGAACAGCAGGCCTTGTCGTATCGGGCAGCCATTCAACGTTTGTCCGATTTGCTTGATATTCCCCGTGAGTTTGTCGATTTCACTTATTTAATGGCTGAAAATCATGCACAGGAATTCGACTCCTTAATTGATGTGGCTACAAAAGCCTATGCCTCGGCCGATAATTTTCTCCGGCAAACCGGGCGCCCCCATGCTGCCGCACTAATTTTACTGGGCGGATGGATTGAAACCCTTTACATTGCAACCAATTTGTACGACCAACCCGACCAGGTGCTGCTAAACCGCATAGCCCTTCAACGCTACTCCCTGAACAGCATATACAGTCTGTTATCAAAATACCAAAACCGGATGGAAATTAAGGAGTACCTTGTGCAACTTAAAAAACTTAAAAAAGTTTACGATTCACACGATATCCATTTGCCTCCTGAAATGCTGGTAGTTGATACTTTAGCAAAAAAAATTGAACTGCGCTCCCATTCCGATATGGTGATGACCCAGG
This sequence comes from Salinivirgaceae bacterium, assembly GCA_050251815.1. Classification (GTDB taxonomy): domain Bacteria; phylum Bacteroidota; class Bacteroidia; order Bacteroidales; family SZUA-534; genus GWE2-40-63. The sequence goes on from JBFWMB010000006.1 coordinate 83,432, forward strand.
AACAATATAAAGAAATTCAACTTACCACTACTCAAATACGGAATACCCTGATTCAGTAAGCGCATCAAACCCTTTTTCTGATAATCGCACCTTGCAAAAATGATATTAAACAACATTAAGATAATGTTACATTTTTGTTACAAGGCTCAACGATAATTGCTATTTTCGCTGCGAAATTTATCGTTATTATGAATTATTCACTTCTTGATTTTTTAACCCTGTTAGGGTCCTTGGGATTATTCCTTTACGGAATGAAAATAATGAGTGAGGCGCTTCAAAAAGTAGCCGGAGGAAAGCTCAGGAATTTTTTGGCTGCCATGACCTCGAACCGGTTTATGGGCGTTTTTACCGGGGTTATGATTACCGCCATCATTCAATCGTCGAGCGCAACCACCGTAATGATTGTCAGCTTTGTAAATGCCGGCTTGCTTACCCTGGTTGAGTCAGTGGGTGTAATTATGGGCGCAAACATTGGAACAACTATCACCGCCTGGCTCATCTCCATTCTGGGATTTAAAGTAAAAATGAGTGTATTGGCCTTTCCCATTATTGGGCTGGGCTTTCCGCTAATCTTCTCAAAAAAAACCAAAAACAAATCATGGGGACAGGTGCTGGTTGGTTTTGCCTTATTATTTATCGGACTGGAGAGTTTGAAAACCAGTGTTCCCAACATAGGAAATAATCCGGAAATATTAGAGTTTCTAAAAAACTTTACCGGGATGGGGCTGGGTTCAAACCTTATATTTTTACTTATTGGCACCCTGCTAACCGTTATTATCCAATCATCGAGTGCTACCATGGCGCTTACCCTGGTCATGTGCAACAATGGCTGGATTGGTTTTGAAACGGCTGCCGCCATGGTATTGGGCGAAAACATTGGAACCACCATAACCGCAAACCTGGCGGCTGCTGTGGCCAACTCAACGGCAAAACGGGCTGCCCGCATCCATTTGTTGTTTAACCTGATAGGTGTTGTTTGGGTTCTCTCCATTATGCCCTGGTTTTTGAAAGGTGTTGCCAACCTCACTGAAAATATTTCAGGTATCTCTCCCTTTGAGAGTGCTCTTGCCGTGCCGGTAGCCCTGTCGTTTTTTCACACCTTCTTTAATATTCTCAATGTGCTGATTCAGATTTGGTTTGTGAAGTACCTGGTACTTTTTGTTCAAAAAATCATTCCCATTAAGGAAGATGAACAGGAATTCAACCTGAAACACATCAAATTCGGATTGCTCAGCACCAACGAACTGTCGTTGCTACAGGCAAAAAAAGAAATTATTGCCTATGCCCAGCAAACCAAAAAAATGTTTACCCGACTTCAGAACATGCTGAACGAAACCCGCGATAAACATTTTAACAAACAGTTCGACAAAATTGATACGGGAGAAGATAAGAGCGACGAAATGGAAGTTGCCATTGCCAAATACCTGACTAAAATTGCCGAAGGAGAATTAAGTAAAAGCTCCTCGAAACGCATCAGCTCCATGTTACGCATTATCGACGAGATTGAAAGCATGGGCGATTCCTGTTTAAATATTGCCCGTGCCATGAGTCGTGCCCGGGGTAAAAAAGAACATTTTACTCCTGAAATGAAAGAAAATATTCAAAAAATGTTTGCCCTGGTTAATGAAGCCTTTGAGCACATGATGGAAAACCTGAACGAACATCATTATAAAGTAAGCAAGACCCGGGCTAAAAAGATTGAAACCAACATTAACAGCCTGCGGAATGAACTACGAAACGAACACGTAAGGGATATTGAAAACGAAAAATATTCGTACCAGATTGGCACACTATATAAAGATGTTTTTTCGGAATCGGAAAAGCTGGGCGATTACATTTACGATGTTACCCAGTCGATTGTTGAGTCGGTAGAATAAAAAAAAGAACAGTACTGTAATAAAAGCCGGATTAATTCCGGCTTTTATTTTATGTAAAAACGCCAGGGTTTGTTTTTCCAGTAATCACCGGCATAGTCGATGCCCACACGAGGAGCTGTCTGATAATCGGCAACCATTGGAGCATCCTCAACCCAAATCTCTTCAGAATCGAGCAGGCTGGTTTTATTTAAGTCTTTTGTAATCTCAAGTAAACGGGAAACACGTCCCGGGCCAATAACTTTATCGACTCCGCGAATTAAAACGGCCTGCGGATTATTTTCACCGGCCGTAACAAAATTTAACAGCTTATGAATTCCGTATATCAGATACACATATACATATCCCCCCGGCCAATACATTACCTCTGTTCGCGGTGTTCGGCCCTTACTGGCATGACAAGCCAAATCGTCCTCACCACGATAGGCTTCTACTTCGCTTATAACAAATCGTTGTTCACCAATTAAAGGAAGCTTCCGAACCAGGATTTTACCCAGCAACTCGGGCGCAACCTCCAATACATCGCGTTCAAAAAATGCTGCTGACAAACGATTTTGAAACAAGAGAATCCTGATTAATATTCCAGCTTATCTTCTTTTGAATCCCACTGTTGAAAGGCTTTTATGGCCTCGTCGGGTAGTAATTGAATAAACTCAACCTTGCGCTTGTTAATGGGCAATTCCAATTCATCGTAAATAAATGAATCGTCGAAACCGATATTACGCGCATCGCTTTTGTTATTGCCATAATATACCTTATCGATGTGTGCCCAGTAAATGGCTCCCAAACACATGGGGCAGGGCTCGCAGGAGGTGTATATGGTGCAGCCCGATAAATCGAATGTTTTAAGTTTTTTGCAGGCTTCGCGAATGGCTTTTACTTCGGCATGAGCCGTAGGATCGTTTTCGTCGGTTACCCGATTGGCACCGGTGGCAATTATCTGACCCTCTTTTACTATTACAGCACCAAATGGCCCCCCTCCCTCATTTATGTTTTGCTTCGACAATTCAATGGCGTCGAGCATAAATTTTCTATCGAATTCTTTCATCGAAATATTAACTGTTAAAATTCTGTTTATATGATATTAATGGCGCGGGTTGGACAAACAGCAACAATTTCCTGAACCAAGAGTTCCTCGTCCGGCCAAAGCATACGAAAATAGTTATCTTTTTTTAAATCTCCATCCAATAAGTCGGCTTTTCCATCGGTGGAATTCAGTTGCCAGATATGCGGAGCCCTGATGACACAGGATCCACAACTGATGCATTTATTTCGGTTGTAACTAATTTTTCTCATTTAAAAACATTTATTGCATTAAATCGGGTGTGGCGTCGACCCACTTATATACCTTATCGCCCCTGCGAATTAAAACGTTTACCGGCATCGAAAGTTTATCGCCTTTTTGCGCCTGCTCCACCGGTTTTAAGTCGACCCGCAATTCGGAAACAGTAAATTCCTCAACCCCCGTGGTTTCACCAATTACCAGAATGTCATCGCCAAGGTTTAGCGCTCCGCTTTCCATGGTAATTTCGGCCACGTTTAGTTTGCTAAAAAAATTAGTGCATTTACCAATGTAAATCTTGCGCTTGGTGGCTCTTGAGCCATAAACCTCGCTCCATTCACCCGTTTTTCGTCCCAGGTAATAACCGTCCCAAAATCCCCGGTTAAAAACGCGCTTTAACTTTTCTTCCCATTGTTTAACCCGCTCATTGGTAAATTCCCCGTTAAAAAGCGCATCAAGCGCCTCGTTATAGGTTTCAACCACCGTTTTAACATATTCAGGCCCCCGGGCACGACCTTCAATCTTCAACACGCTCACACCAGCCAAAATCATCCGATCTAAAAACGGAAGGGTAAATAAATCTTTGGGCGACATAATGTATTCATTGTCGATCTCCAATTGGTAGCCCGATTCTTTTTCTGTTACTTCATAAGCCTTTCGGCAAGTCTGCATGCAGGCTCCGCGATTGGCTGCCGAATTCTGCTCGTGCAGGCTCAGGTAACACTTTCCCGAAACAGCCATACAAAGGGCGCCATGCGCAAAAATTTCAATCCGCATTAAATCTCCTTTGGGACCCCGAATGTTCTCCTTTTCAATTTGCTCAGCAATGGAAGCCACCTGATTCAAATTCAATTCGCGGGCAGTGACAATCACATCGCAAAATTGAGCAAAAAAGCGCACGGCTTCAATGTTTGAAATGTTTAGCTGAGTCGATGCATGAATTTCAGCTCCTTTGCTGAATGCGTATTGCAAAACCGATAAATCGGACGCAATAATGGCCGAGACCTTATTTTCAACCGCAGCATCTACAACACGCCGCATAAGGGCCATTTCGTGGTCGTAAATAATGGTGTTCACCGTAAGGTAGGTTTTTACCTGATGCTCATTGCAAATGCTTACAATTTGTTTTAAATCGTCGAAGGTAAAGTTGTTCGATGAGCGTGCGCGCATGTTTAGCTGTTCAATGCCAAAATAAACCGAGTTGGCTCCTGCCTGAATCGCTGCACTTAACGATTCGTAAGAACCTACCGGCGCCATTATTTCAATATCTCCCCTGCCGATTTCCTTCCCAAAAATGGTCTTCATTTTTATTGATTTATAGGTTTCTGTCTTTTAACTGATGCTAATTATTAATAATTAGCTGAATTTGTTTTACAACTTCCTGATTGTCGATGTTTTGCATGCATTTAAAATGACCTTTGGGGCATTTTTGATATCCGATTTTTGAACAGGGTCGACAGCTTAGTCCCTTTACTTCAAACATTTTTGATCTTTCATTGGCCCGATAAGGATACATACCCAATTCAGGAACCGTGTTCCCCCACAAGGAAACAATTGGTTTTTTGAAGGCGGCCGCAATATGCATCATCCCTGTATCGGGAGTAATCACCCCGGCTGCCTGACGAATAAACGAGGCCGATTGATGTAGCGAGATTTTTCCTACGGTATTTAAAAAGGGAACCTTCAGACCTTTTTCAATTTGTGCCGCTTGTTCAAGCACATCATTTCCACCCACCAAACAAGCAGGGATTCCCGAGCGATTGATAATCCCGATAAGCTTTTCAGCGGGTATTTGTTTGGTAAAATAATTTGCTCCCACAACAGCTACCAGGTACTTTTGGGCAAAAGCTGCATGCATTTGTTCCGGAACAACCTCCTCCGATTTTGGAATAAAATAGTCGAGCCCTTTACCGTCATCCTTAACATCAAAAAGCTTAACCGTATCCAGGTACCTAGCTACAATATGAACATTGGGCATTCGGTTTATTTTCAGATTTACCAGCAACCATTTTTTAAAATTCAATTTATCGAACGAAAAACTGATTAGGCCGGTTTTCCTTTTTACAATTGAAGTGCGCAGGTTATGATGCAAATCGATCATATAATCGTAGCCTTCCTGATTTATTTCGTCGATGGTATCGTCGAGCTTTTCTTTTAAAACCAAAAGCTTATCGATGTATGGATTTTCAGCCAACACACCGGCAAACTGCGGTTTGGTTAAAAAATGAACCTCGGCGTTCTCCACCTGCTGCTTTAAACCCCGAATTACCGGCGTGGTAAGCACAATATCACCAATGGAACTAAAACGAACTAGCAGGAATTTAACCATGTTAATAGAAAATTTAACAAACGGCAAAGATAATAAAATAGAAGAAATTTTTATGGAATGCAAGTAATAAGGCTCAGAACAAATACACTGGGTTTTCTGGTTTTAACTATCGGAATTTCGGGCCATAAAAAAGGCTGATTAATTTAAAACTTAATCAGCCTCTTATATCAAGAAAATAGCGTATTTATACCTTTTCGGTTAAAAGAACTATCCTGTTTTTATTAACCTCAATCACTCCCTTTTCAATGTCAAAAAACCGTTCCTTACCGTCCATTTCTATTATTTTAACGCGTCCTTTTTTTAAGGTAGAAATAATGGGTGCATGGTTCTTTAATATCTCGAACGAACCGTTGGTTCCGGGAGCCTGAACCAGCTTTACCTCACCGGAAAACACTTTTTTGTCGGGGCTTACTATTTCTATATGCATTAGTTTATTATTAGAATTTAGAGATTAGAATTTTAGAGATTAGAAGACATGCTGTCAGAATAAATACTAACAACGCAAATCGCTAACTTCTGGTTTCTAACATTAATTAGCTTTTGCTGCAGCAATCATTTTTTCTCCTTTTGCTATTGCTTCCTCAATGGTTCCAACAAACATAAAGGCCGCTTCGGGATATTGATCCACTTCGCCATCCAAAATCATGTTAAAACCTTTAATGGTATCTTCGATATTCACAAAAACACCCGGAATTCCAGAGAATACTTCAGCCACATGGAAAGGTTGCGAAAGGAACCGTTGCACCCTGCGCGCCCGGTGAACTACCAGCTTATCTTCTTCCGACAATTCATCCATACCCAAAATGGAGATAATATCCTGAAGTTCCTTATTACGCTGTAATATTTCAATTACGCGCTGTGCGGTTTGGTAATGTTTTTTTCCCACCACTTCTTCCGAAAGAATTCGGGAAGTGGAATCCAAAGGATCCACGGCCGGATAAATACCCAACTCAGAAATCTTACGGCTTAATACTGTTGTTGCATCCAGGTGAGAGAAGGTAGTTGCCGGAGCCGGGTCGGTTAAGTCATCGGCAGGTACATATACCGCCTGAACCGAGGTAATGGACCCGTTTTTTGTTGAAGTAATCCGTTCCTGCATGTTACCCATTTCAGTAGCTAAAGTTGGTTGATAACCCACGGCAGATGGCATACGCCCTAATAGCGCTGAAACCTCAGAACCTGCTTGTGTAAAACGGAAAATGTTGTCGATAAAGAAAAGTATATCTTTTCCGGCTCCTTTACCATCGCCGTCGCGGTACGATTCAGCTACAGAAAGACCAGAAAGGGCTACCCGGGCACGTGCCCCGGGAGGCTCGTTCATCTGCCCAAACACCATACTCAATTTTGAGTTTTGTAAGGCATTGGGATCCACTTTGCTTAAATCCCAGCCACCTTCTTCAAGACTTTTTTTGAATGCTTCTCCGTAATCCACAATTCCAGCTTCAATCATCTCTCGTAGCAAGTCGTTTCCTTCGCGGGTACGTTCACCCACACCGGCAAATACCGAAATACCAGAATAGCCAATGGCAATATTGTTAATTAATTCCTGAATCAATACGGTTTTTCCAACACCAGCACCACCAAACAATCCAATTTTACCCCCCTTAGCGTAGGGTTCAATCAGATCAATTACTTTAATTCCGGTATAAAGAACTTCCGTTTCGGTCGACAGTTCTTTGTATTCTGGCGGCTCACGGTGAATGGGGTATCCATTTTCCTTAGATAAAGTACCAATTCCGTCGATGGCGTCGCCGGTAACATTCATTAGCCGTCCTTTGATGTGATCGCCAACGGGCATGGTAATGGGAGCGCCTGTGCTTTCAACCTCAACCCCGCGATGCAAACCGTCGGTTGAATCCATTGCAATGGCACGAACGGTATTTTCACCTATATGCTGCTCTACTTCGCAAACCAACACAGAACCGTCTTCGCGTTTAATTTCCAGTGCATCCAGAATGTTCGGAAGCTCGCTTCCTTCCTGCTCGAAACTTACGTCTATCACCGGACCAATAATCTGAATAATTTTTCCAATATTCTTAGCCATTATGCCTGAAATTTTATGTTATGTTTTACTTGTTTACTTATCTCTTTTTAATAAATCGCTTACCAATGTTTTTAACCGTTGTTTTTTTTCATCGGGTATATTTAGCTTTGCCAAGTGGCTAAAAGCATCCTGCGAAAAGCTTTCGGCCCTGTTTTGCGAAAGTTTATCGACACCCAAAGCCTGATAAATTTCTTTTACTGATGCAATTTTATCTTCGGCAGTAAAATCAACCGCTTCAATCCAGCGAATCAGCTTCTTTTTTTGCTCCGGATTGGCTAGTTCTAGCGCTTTAATCAGGAGGTAGGTTTTTTTATTCTCCACAATATCCCCACCAATTCTTTTTCCAAAAACAGCTTCCTCTCCAAAGCTGTCGAGCCAATCGTCGATAAGCTGAAAAGCCAGGCCAACAGAAATACCAAAGGAATACAATTCATTGGCATCTGCATCGGATGCGCCTCCAATCAGCGCTCCTATTTTTAGCGATGCGGCCAATAATACGCTGGTTTTAAGCCGAATCATCTCAAGGTATTCTTCCTCAGTAACGTCCATTCGGTTTTCGAACTGCATGTCGAACATTTGTCCCTCGCATACTCCCAGAGCGGTTTCAGAAAAAACATCGAGCACCTGGGGTAAAATAGTGCCCGGCGCTTTGCTAACCAGTTTGTAGGCCTCAATCATCATGGCATCGCCCGATAATATGGCGGTATTGGCATTCCATTTTTCATGTACCGTAGGCATTCCACGACGAACCGGAGCATTATCCATAAAGTCGTCGTGCAAAAGGGTAAAATTATGAAACACCTCCAGGCCAAGTGCCGGAGCTATTGCATCATCAATTTTTTCAGAGAACATATTGCAAGCCAACAGGGTAAGCAAGGGCCTAAGTCTTTTACCATTGCTTTGAAGGGTATAAGAGATGGGATCGTACAATTCTTTGGGTTCCTTTTGCCACGACATTTCCTGCATGGCTTTTTCAACCCGCTCTCTTAACCTTTCGAGTTGTTGCATTCTTTATAATTATTCTGTTCGTATAATCCAACTTCTAAAATCTTCTTAATTCCTTGCTCCACGCTTAACAATTCGCGTCCCAATAGTTTTTTCATATCAGAATTATCCGGTTGCCTGCGCTTCATATCGCCATCCTTTAAAGGATCAACGTGTATAATTTTTGATTTTGAACCGGTTAAACGAATCACTATCTGAGCCAGTTCCTTTATGGCTATTTCCCTGTTTCCTCCTATATTAATCACGTCGTTTACCACCTTATTTTCGTACAAAGCGGCAAGGCATGCATCAATATTATCGTCAATAAAGCAAAAGGTTCGGGTCTGTGTTCCGTCTCCATAAATGGTAATGTCCTGATCGTGCATGGCAGCCAGCAAAAATCTACTGATAACAAAATCTTTGCTTTGCTTGGGGCCATAGGTATTAAAAAACCGGAAAATGGTATAATCCAAATCAAATTCCTGTTTGTACGAACGCATAAATGCCTCACCCACGTTTTTTACAATGGCGTAGGGCAACCGACTGTTAAGTGGTGTGGTATAAACGTTTTGTGGAACTTCGACCGGATCGCCATAAATCTCAGAAGAAGAGGAAAAAAAGATGCGTTTTACAGTGGTGTTCTTCGATAAGGATAACACATTTTTAATGCCTTCGATATCTTTTAAAACCATTACCGGATTTTCCTGGGTACGCTGAACTCCAACCACGGCCGCAAAGTGAAACACATAATCGAACATGTAAGATGTCATAATTGGAGCGATTTCGGTATAATCGTTCACATCGCATTTAATAAAGCGCCAGTTTGTAGTTGGCAATTGAGGTAATTTTCCTTTATCGCCGGTCGAAAGATTGTCCACAACCACCACATAGTTGTCGTGATTACGAATAAGCTTTTCGGCCAACGCACTGCCAATAAACCCGGAACCGCCTGTCACCAATATTTTTGACATCTATTTTTTGTTTCTATAAGTATTTCATAACAGCAGGGCATAACCCGCTATAAAATCTTTTCAATTTATCCATTCATAGCTTCTGCGCCGCTAACAATTTCTAATATTTCGCCAGTTATCGATGCCTGACGTGCTTTGTTGTATTGTAAATTCAGGCTGCGAAGCAAATCGGTTGCATTGTCGGTTGCTTTATGCATGGCAGTCATTCGTGCACCGTGTTCCGATGCAAAAGAATCGAGCAAGGCTTTGTAAAACTGTATTTTTAATGCATTTGGAATCAATTCGTGTACAATTTCATCAACCGATGGCTCGTAAATGTAATCGGTTGTTTGTTTCACTGCTTTTCCTTCAATTTTAACAATGGGTAAAAACTGTTCTACCTTAAGTAGCTGTGTTGCGGCATTTTTAAATTCATTGTAAACCAGGTAAACCTTGTCGTATTTTTCTTTTACAAAAGCTTCCATTATGGTTTCAGCCACCGGAGCTACATTTTCAAAGCTAAGATCATCGTATACCTGATTGTTTTGACTGACCGGGAAATTACGACGACGAAAAAAGTCGAAACTATTTTTACCGATAGCCATAATTTCTAAGTTGCCCGTATCAAATTGTACTTTAAAATCTTCGCGAATCAACTGCATTACCCGCTTGTTTATGTTCGCATTAAAAGCACCACATAAACCCCGGTTCGAGTTTACCGAAACCAATAAAATTCGTTTTGTTCCCCGGTCAATTGCAAATGGATTTTCCTCCAGGGTGTCCAGGCTATCGCTAAGATTTCCCAATATTTCGTAAAGTTTATCGGCATAAGGTCTAATCCGGATGATAGCCTCCTGAGCACGCCGTAATTTGGCTGCTGACACCATTTTCATGGCGCTTGTAACCTGACGCGTGGTTTTGATGCTTTGCATCCGGGTTCTTATCTCCTTAAGGCTTCCCATAAGTGTTTATTATAAGTCCGTAATTTACGGTATTATTTATATTTTGCTGTCAATTCCATTACCAGGTCCTGAATTGCTTTTTCAGCATCTGACGTTAGGTTTCCGGCTTTTAATTCGTTAAGCACATTTTTGTGCTTCATTTCCATTCGCTCTAAATATTCGGCTTCAAATTCCTTCACATTATCAACCGGAACCGACGATAAAAGTCCTTTAACGCCACAATAAATTATAGCCACTTGTTTTTCGACCGACATAGGCTGGTATTGTCCCTGTTTAAGAATCTCCACATTTTTTCGTCCCTTATCGAGCACAGCTTTGGTAGCAGCATCCATATCGGAACCAAATTTTGAGAAAGCTTCCAATTCGCGGAACTGAGCCTGATCAATTTTAAGCGTTCCCGCAATTTTCTTCATCGATTTAATCTGGGCATTTCCTCCCACACGTGAAACAGAAATACCTACGTTAATTGCAGGACGTACTCCGGAATTAAACAAATCGGACTCAAGGAATATCTGACCATCGGTAATTGAAATTACGTTTGTGGGAATATAGGCTGAAACGTCGCCAGCCTGGGTTTCAATTACGGGTAGAGCCGTTAATGAGCCTCCGCCTTTTACTAAAGGCTCTCCGTTTTCGTCTTTGGCATTAGCTAAAACCGAGGGTAAATCGTTCATTTGTCGGGCCACCTCATCGGATTCAATTATTTTGGCTGCACGCTCAAGCAAACGGCTGTGCAAATAAAACACATCACCTGGATAAGCTTCACGGCCCGGGGGACGACGCAATAAAAGTGAAACTTCGCGGTATGATACGGCTTGTTTCGATAAATCGTCGTAAACGACTAAAGCAGAGCGTCCGGTGTCACGGAAAAACTCCCCAATTGCAGCTCCGGCAAATGGCGCGTTGAACTGCATGGCCGCCGGATCAGCTGCCGTAGCCATAACAATTACGGTATAAGCCATAGCACCATGGCGTTCAAGTGTTTTGGCAATATTTGCCACGGTGGAACCTTTTTGTCCAATGGCTACATAGATACAAAAAACCGGTTGTCCTGCTTCGTAAAATTCTTTTTGATTGATGATGGTGTCAATGGCAATTGCGGTTTTCCCGGTTTGCCGGTCGCCAATAATCAGCTCACGCTGACCACGTCCGATCGGAGTCATGGCATCAATGGCTTTTAATCCGGTTTGCAGGGGTTCTTTTACCGGCTGGCGGTAAATAACTCCTGGCGCTTTGCGTTCAAGGGGCATTTCGTATAATTTGCCTTCAATTGGTCCTTTGCCATCGATGGGTTCGCCAATGGTGTTTATAATACGACCCAATAAACCTTCGCCTACTTTGATTGAAGCAATACGCTTGGTTCGTTTCACGGTATCACCTTCACTGATTCCTTCGGTAGGTCCTAAAACTACTGCACCCACATTATCTTCTTCAAGGTTAAGCGCGATACCCTTAACCCCGTTTTCAAATTCAATTAACTCATTGGCCTGTACTTTCGACAAACCAAATATGCGGGCAATACCATCGCCCACAGTTAACACGGTTCCAACTTCTTCGAGTTCGTTTTCCGATTTAAATCCTTCGAGCTGCTGCTTTAAGATGGAGGAAACTTCTGAAGGTTTAATGTCTGCCATATTTTTAATTATTATTTATTTCAAAATTAAATTGTTGTCTCCATAAATTGCCGTTTAATTCGCTCAAGCTTTGAGCTCACACTGGCATCTATTTGCTGGTCGCCAACCCGGAGTATAAAACCGCCTTTTAATTCGGGATTGGTTTCGGTTGTTAATTCCAATTCGGTTTTAAACAATTCGGCAATAACCTGTTCCAATCGGGTCTGAGTTTCTGTGTCTAATTTAGTTGCCGTAACCACTTTAGCCGCTTTAATGCCTTTATCATCAAAATATTGCTGAATAAAATCGCGGGCAATATCAGGCAAATAAACTTCGCGTTTATTGTGAGTCAGCATCACCAAAAACTTAATGCTTAAGTCGTTTAGGGTGTTTTGAAAAATTTGCTGCAAGATGGCTTTTTTGCGCGATGTTTTAACCACGGGACTCTCAAGCAAGAGTTTAAAATCTGATTGACGACAGGCTTCGGTCACTTTTTCCATATCGGTTTTTGCCACGTCGAGTAATTGTTGCTCGCGGGCCACCTCAAAAAAAGCTTTGGCGTACCTGACTGCTATTTTACTTTGATTCATGCCTGCTTAATTAATATTGGTTTGTTTAAGCAAGGATTCAATCAAGGCTTTTTGTCCCTCTTTATCGCCCAATTCTTTTTCAAGAATTTTTTCTGCTATAAGTACCGAAAGGTTCGCCATTTCGTCTTTCATTTCGTTAATGGCAGCCCGTTTTTCGTTAGCAATGGCCTCTTTTGCTGACTTAATAATGAGATCGGCTTCCTGTTTTGCTGCTGTTCGGGCTTCTTCCACCGTTTTATCCTTTAAGTCGCGGGCTTCTTTAAGGATCTGGTCCCGTTCGGCCCGGGCTTCTTTTAGCACGACTTCGTTATTGGCCTGAAGTTTTACCATCTCCTCTTTTGCTTTGTCGGCTGCGGCCAAAGCTTCTTCAATACTTTGGTTGCGATCATTAACCGCTCCTAAAATTGGTTTCCAGGCAAATTTATAGAGCAGGAAAAGTAAAATCAGAAATATCAATACTGACCAAAATACCAAACCTATTGCTGGAGTTACTAAATCCATATGATAATTGTTATTAGTTTTTAAATTAAAAATTTCCTGCAACCAACCGTTACAGGAAATTTTATTTCATTACTTAATCATAGCTACAACAACTGCGAAAAGAGCTACCCCCTCAACAAGGGCTGCTGCAATAATCATAGCTGTTTGAATCTGCGAATAAGCTTCGGGTTGACGAGCAATAGCCTCCATCGCTGAACCACCAATTCTACCAATACCTAATCCGGCACCGATAACTGCTAATCCTGCGCCTACTACGGCTAAGCCTGCACCAATTGAAATTCCATCCATAGCTTTAAATTTAAATTATTATTAATGATGCTCCTGAACAGCCAGGCCAATAAACAAGGCCGAAAGGAGTGTAAAAATATATGCTTGTAATATTGCAACCATTAATTCTAATAAGTCCATAAATAAAACCATTGGAACTGAAACAAATCCCATCCAAGCACTTTTAAAAATGAATATTAGAAAAATTAAACTATGAACAATTATGTGCCCTGCAGTAATGTTTGCAAACAAACGGACCATA